>CAYZTR010000005.1:0-84585 GCA_964481575.1 uncultured Eubacteriales bacterium | reverse complement strand
CAACATGGCCGGTAAATCCACCTACATGCGCCAGGTGGCGTTGATTGTCATTATGGCCCAGGTGGGTTGTTTTGTGCCTGCCTCTTCGGCCGATATCGGCATTGTAGATGCAGTGTACACTCGGGTGGGCGCTTCGGACGATCTGACAGCCGGCCAGTCCACCTTTATGGTGGAAATGAGCGAGGTGGCGGAAATTCTGGAACATGCCACCAACAAGAGCCTGCTGATTCTGGATGAAATCGGCCGGGGCACTTCCACTTATGACGGTATGGCCATTGCCCGGGCAGTGTTGGAATATACTGCCGGGAAAAAGACGCTGGGGGCCAAGACCCTGTTTGCCACCCATTACCATGAGTTGACCGCCCTGGAGGGGGAGTTGGACGGCGTCAAGAACTATAACATTGCTGTGAAAAAGCGGGGAGACGATATCACCTTCCTACGCCGGATTGTGCGCGGCGGCGCTGACGACAGCTATGGCATTGAGGTTGCCAAGTTGGCCGGGTTGCCGGACAGCGTTCTGGTGCGGGCCAAAAAGATCCTGAGTGATACGGTGGCTGGTGTGGCGTCGGTGGCTGTTCCAAAAGCGCTGGTGAAATCTGAGCAGGGTGCGGATTTGCAATTTACCATCGGCAGCAGCGCCGGTCAGGAGCTGATCGAAACCCTCAAAGCGCTGGACGTCAACACATTGACACCCATTGAGGCCCTTTCCAAGCTGTACCAGTTGGCAGAGCAAGCCAGGCAGCATTAAACAACTTGCGATTTCACAAATAATAGGATTCAATCAGACAGTATTCAATCAAATTGTGCGGACGACATGCAGAAGGGAGGAGCCTTATGCCGAAAATCAATGTACTGGACAAGCATTTAGCGGAAAAAATTGCCGCAGGGGAAGTGGTGGAACGGCCTGCTTCTGTGGTAAAGGAGTTGGTGGAAAATGCCATTGACGCCGGTGCCGCCAAAATCACTGTGGAAATAGAGCGGGGCGGTATTCTGCTCATGCGGATCACGGATGACGGCTGCGGTATTGCCCGGGAAGATGTACGGACGGCATTTCTGCGCCATGCTACCAGCAAAATTCAAGGGCAGGAGGATTTGGATGCCATTGCGACCCTGGGTTTCCGGGGAGAGGCGCTGGCTTCTATTTGCGCAGTGGCCAAGGTGCAGATGCTGACCCGAACAGCGGAGGAAGAAGCCGGAACGGAGTATTTGATTCAGGGGGGCGAAGAGGTTTCCCTGTCAGATGCCGGCTGTCCGGTTGGTACCACACTTGTGGTGCGGGAACTGTTTTACAATACTCCGGCCCGCATGAAGTTTTTAAAAACCGATAAAGGAGAGGGCAACGCCGTGGCTGCGGTTTTGGATAAAATTGCCCTGTCTCATCCGGAGGTGTCCTTCCAGATGATCCGGGACGGGAAAACCATTCTGCAAACGCCTGGGGATAACCGCCTGCAATCGGCCATTTATACTGTGCTGGGCCGGGAGTTTGCTAGTAAACTGCTTCCGCTGCATCATGAATGGAACGGTGTAGAGGTGATGGGTTATATTTCTCAGCCCTCTGCTTGCCGGCCCAATCGCAATGCCCAACATTTCTTTATTAACGGCCGTTATATCAAGTCTTCGGTTTTGGTGGCTGCTGTGGAACAGGCTTATCGCAATGCCTCCATGGTGGGGAAATTCCCCGGAGCGGTGCTGCATTTATCCATCCCTTACGGCACAGTGGATGTCAATGTGCATCCGGCAAAAATGGAGGTTCGTTTCTCCGATGAAAAGCGGATTTTTGACGCGGTGTATTACGGCACAAAAAATGCTTTGGCCGGTCAGCAGACACGTCCTGCTGTGCAGTTTTCACATAAACCCTCTGCTCCGCCGGAAAAGTCGGCGCCGCAGGGAGTGATCCGCGAGTTCTGGACTTCCCTTTCTTCTGATGGTTTTGCGGAACAGAGACAGCAGGCAGCAGGTTCTGCATCCTCCTGGAATGACAGTATTGTGACCTTTAAAGATCCTTTGGCTCCTGTGACCCCGGACATTCTTACCCTTTCCTCCAGCGGTTCTATGTACAATCAAAAGGAAAAGACGGTTGACCTGGATATCATGGTAGATGCTGAGGAGGACCCGCCGGTGGCCTCTTCTCCGGCGGCAGCGGTGGATCGCCCACTGGTTGCCGATATCTCCCTGTCGGCCGATCTTATAGAGTCGGCTGATTCCACACAGTTGGCTGCTTCCACAGGGGCTGCCGATGTTACAGTGTCCGCAGATTCTCTGGAACCGACACTCCCTTCGTCTTCAGAGGTGCGCTCGGAAATACCGAAGGCAGTGCAGCCGGATTTTGCTGCCTCTGAGTCTGCGGTTTCGGCAGCGGAAGGAGCTGCGGTATTTGTTTCTGCGCCCCCAAAAACCTGGCGGATCCTTGGGGAGGCTTTTTCCACCTATATTTTGGTAGAGCAGGGGGATACGCTGGTTATCATTGACAAGCATGCCGTCCATGAACGGATGCTGTTTGAGGAATTGCAGCGGGCGGTGACGCCCAAGCAGCAACTGCTGTTGCTGCCTGTTACGGTTCCTCTTTCCAAGGAGGAATACGGCGCTATTTTAGAGAATCTGGATGCCATGGAACAGGCAGGCTATGCGGTGGAGGATTTCGGAAGCGGTTCTCTGCTGGTTCGCGGTGTTCCTGTTTCGCTGGCAGGGGAGGATGTTCCCTCCCTGCTTATGGAAGCTGCTGCCGGATTTTTGGCACACAAGCGGGAGGCTGAAAATGCCAAAGCCATTTGGCTGTTGGAGTCGGTAGCCTGCCGCGCGGCAGTGAAAGCAGGGGACAAGCTGTCAGAGGCTGAATTGGAGGTTTTGGTGCGCCGCGTCCTGGAGGATCAGGATATTTTCACCTGTCCCCACGGGCGGCCGGTGGCCATTCGGATGACCGAAAAAGAGCTGGAGAAGCAGTTTGGGCGGATTCAGTCATGACAGATCAGCAATTTGTTCTTGCAGTAGTAGGCCCCACCGCTTCCGGAAAAACTGCCCTGGGTATTGCCCTTGCCCTGCATGTGGGTGGGGAAGTGGTGTCGGCAGATTCTATGCAGATTTACACCGGCATGGAAATTGCCACGGCCAAGCCCACGCCGGAGGAGCGCAGTCTGGTTCCCCATCATTTGGTGGATTTTGTGTCTCCTACCCAGAAGTACTCGGTGGCTGAATATGTAGCGGCTGCGGATGCGGTAATGGCGCAGTTGAAGCAGCGGGGCAAGACTCCTGTTTTGGTGGGCGGCACCGGATTATATGTAGATTCTCTGCTACAGCATGTGCAGTTTTTGCCGGAGCAGGGGGATGCGGCGCTGCGGGCTGCATTGGAAGATCAATACCGGCAGCAGGGTGGCCAGGCATGTTTGGATGCATTGGCGCAGCAGGATCCGGAGGCGGCGGCAAAGCTGCATCCCAATGATATGCGGCGGGTGGTGCGTGCAATGGAGGTGCTGGCCCTTTCCGGTGTATCCAAGACCCAACAGGAGCAACGTTCACGGGCGGGGGGAACCCCCTACCGCCCCTTATATATCGGGCTCCAATATGCTGACCGCCAATTGCTCTACGACCGGATCGGACTGCGGGTGGATCAGATGCTGGAAGCAGGCCTGCTGGAAGAAGCGGAAGCATCCTATCGCATGGGTCTGGGTGCCACAGCAGTCCAGGCCATCGGCCATAAAGAGTTGTATCCTTATTTTGCCGGGGAATGTACTCTGGAGGAGGCTGTGGAAAGCCTGAAGCGGGAAACCCGGCGCTATGCCAAACGGCAATTGACCTGGTTTCGGCGCAATCCGGCCATTCACTGGATCACCTGCGACGGGAAGACCAAAGCCGAGACTGTTCGGGAAGCCATTGAAATATACGAACTGCATCTGCAAAAGGAGGAAGCGCAATGAAGGTCAATTACGTCCGAATCATGAAGCTGTTTGTTGGCATTTTTATTGCCGCCTTTTTGTTGGTGCAGTTATACAATGTAATCTATAATCCTTTCAGCACCGAAATGGTCAGTTATTTTCAGACCTATGATTCCATCCGCGCTACCGCCTGGTTTGTGCGGAGTGAGCAGGTGTTGACCTGTACGGAAACCGGTGTTAAAAATTACCTGGTCGGCGACGGGGAGCGGGTGGCCAAAAACGGAACCATTGCCAACCTTTACTCCAGTGAGGATCAGGTGCAAACGGTGAATCAGATTGCTGCACTGGATAGCGAAATTGCTTCTTTACAGGAGCTGGAAAGTTACTCGGCCACCTCGGCCGATTTGAGCCTTTTAAATTCTCAGATCAAAAGCGCCTGGATCTCTCTGCTATCCAGCACCGAGAACGCCGCCTTCAGCCAGATCAGTGGCCATGCAGATACGCTGCTGAGCTTGTTGAACCGCAAGTCCCTGGCGACGGGGGAGACGGCCAGCTTTGCTCCATTGATTCAAAGCTTGCAGGCGTCCAGAGATGCGTTGGCCGCCGCAGGCAGTGTTCCCACCGGCTCGGTTATCACCCAGACTGCCGGCTATTTCGTTTCTACGGTGGATGGATATGAGACGGTATTTTCACCGAATGATCTGGATGCCTTGACTCCAACCAGCCTGCTGCATCCTGAGGCGGGGGCTGTCCCGGATGGGGCTGTAGGAAAAATTGTAGAGGACTATCAATGGTATCTGGCGGTGAATGTTCCCTTTAGCCAATCCTTACTGCTGCGGGAAGGCAGTAGCTATACCATTCGCACCGGCCTGTCAACCATGGCTTCTGTGCCGACTACGCTGTTACAGATCAATTCCGACGACAATGACGATTACGTGACGGCGGTGTTTCTTTGCAAATATAACAACGGAGAGCTGTCTTCTATTCGCACCCAGAATGTGGATATTGTGCTGCAGGAATATGCCGGGCTGCGGGTGAACGCCAAGGCGGTACGTGTGGTGGACGGGGTAAAGGGCGTCTATGTCCAGACCACATCTGTGGCAAAATTTAAGGAGATTGAAATCCTGTATAACGCCGGGGACTATCTCATTTGTGCCTATGACAGCAGCGATTCTGAGCATTTGAATTTGTATGACGAGGTTATTGTGAAGGGGAGAAATTTGTATGATGGAAAAACCATTGATGCCTGATTTTCAGGAAAAGTGCGCGTACTTTGACGAAAACTGGGCGGATATTACGGCCCGGGCCGCCGCAGCGGCTGAAAAGAGCGGACGCCGGCCGGAGGATATTACCCTGCTGGCGGCTACCAAAACCGTTGATCCTGCTGTGGTCAACTATGCTATTTCCAAGGGCTTGCGCTATATCGGGGAGAACCGGGTGCAGGAATATCTCTCCAAGTATGACGCGTTGCATCTGGAGGGTGTGGGTCGCCATTTTATCGGTCATCTACAGACCAATAAGGTGAAGATGATTCTGGATAAGGTGGATATGATCGAATCAGTCAGTAGCCTGAAGCTGGCCCGGGTCATCAGTGATTTGGCCGTTGCTTCAGGGCGGGTTATGCCGGTACTTCTGGAGATCAACATCGGCGGAGAAGAAAGTAAATCCGGATTTACGCCGGAGGAATTGCCGGAGGCCATTCTCCAAATTACACAAATGAAAGGCGTTTGTGTGGAAGGACTTATGGCAATTCCCCCGATTTGTGAGGAAGAATCCCAAATCCGAAAATATTTTGCCGAAATGCGGCAACTGTTTATTGACATTCGGAGCAAAAAATACGATAATAGTAATGTACTGTATCTTTCTATGGGTATGTCCGGCGACTTTGACATTGCCATTGAAGAAGGCGCTAATCTTGTTCGTATCGGCACTGCTTTGTTCGGAAAGCGAAACTATGCAAAATAATTCTGTTTGCCAGAGAATAAATTCAGATAGGAGAGATTCGGATGAAATTTATGGATAAGGTCAAGGATCTGTTTACCGAGGTGGATGACTCTTATTATGACGACATGGAAGAGGAGGTATCCTTCTCCAATCCGGAGCCGGATCCCGAGCCTTCACCCAAGCCCAGTCGGAAGCGGGAGTCTTACTATGAATCCAGCGAGCCGGTGGCCAGTGAGCGTCGTAGCAAGGTGGTTACCATGCCCCGGACGGCGAACTCCCAGGTTATCGTGCGTCGCCCCGAGCGTTTTGGCGATGCGCCTGAAATTGTGGAATGCCTTCTATCCAAGCGTACGGTGGTGCTGAATTTGGAAAGCGCCCGGGAGCGGGATACCTCGGGGAATCTTTGCCGCCGTCTGGTGGATTTCCTCAGCGGCGCCACTTATGCGGTGCATGGGGATTTGAAGCAGGTGGCCAATGATACCTTTATCATTGCACCAAACGGCGTCAATATTGACAGCTCAGTTCTGGCTGACCGTTACGGTTCCGACACCGATTATGTAGGGGATTTGGGCAGCTCCAATCTTTACATCTGATGACTGAGGAGGAAAAGCTGCTGTTGGCTCGTGCGGAGGATACTGTTCGCTTGAGTGAAGCCCGCAGCTGCCCCAAATTTCTCGGCTTTTTGGATGAGACCCAGGCGGCCCGGGTGGCTGAATTTGCTGTTGCACGCCATGTCCGTTTTACCATGTATGGGGGCTTCCCCGATGCGGAGCGGGTGTTTTTTGGTGTTTGTCCTCCTTGGGCAGAGGAGCTTTGCCAATCCGATTTTCCCATTACGCCGCTCACTTTGCGATTCCGGAAGGGGCTGATGTTATCCCACCGGGATGTTCTGGGGGCGTTGATGGGATTAAAGCTGAAACGGGAATCGGTTGGGGATATCCTCGTGGAGGATGGCCGTGCCGTTGTATTTTTGCAGCGGGAGCTGGCGGAATTTGTTTGCCAGGAATTGCGGAAGGTGGGGAGCGCCGGAGTTTCGGTGACGCTGGAAGTGGATCTGCCTTTGCCTCAAGCCCATCAATTACAGGATTGTTCCGTCACTATTTCTTCTCCGCGGCTGGATGCCGTGGTGGCTGCAGTGGCCGCCACCGGCCGCAGTGAGGCTTCGGAACTTATCGAGGCAGGTCTGGTCGCCTTAAATGCCATCCCCTGTACCAAGGCGACCAAAGCGGTTAGCGCCGGGGATATTCTGAAGATCCGTGGTAAGGGAAAGTTTATTTTGACTTCGCTGTGCGATAAAACCAAAAAACAGCGTATTGTTCTGAAATATAAAAAGTACATCTGACAGGAGGAGTATCTATGTATACTGCTGCAAACATCCGTGATTTGGAAATTAAGCGGACGACCTTCGGCGGATATAATCTGGATGAAGTCGACGATCTTCTGGACGCCATCGCGGATCAATTGGAAAAAGGGGATTCCGAAAAGGACGAACTGCGGGAAACCATAGCCAAGCTCAATGGCCGGCTGGAGGAGTACCGGGAGTCCGAGGGGAGCATTCATACGACCCTGCTGAATGCCCAGCGGATGGCGGATCAGACCATCAAGGAAGCCAGCGAGACTGCCGGCCATACCTCTGCGGAAGCGGCGAAAAAGGCGGAGATTACCGTCAACAATGCCGAACTGGAAGCGCAGCAGATTCTGTCGGATGCCCGGCTGGAGGCCGATCGTATCATTAAGGATGCCATTGCCAAAACGGAGAGTATGATCTCGGCGGCCCATGACAGCGTGGCCCGCCAGCAGCTTTTATTTGATAAAGTGAAGGTGGAGACCCGCAATTTTAAAGCGGGACTCATGGAAGCCTATAAGGCTCAGGTGGAACTGATCTCCGGCCTGCCGGATGAGGTGCCTTTCGACGCAGTCCATGCGGCGGAAGCCATTTCTTTTGCCTTTGACCAGGCGCCGGATTATCAGGCCATGGTTTCCGGGCGTGCTGCTGCGGATGAAGCAGCAGAAGCTCCTGCTGAGGCACCGGTTCCTGTGTCTGTCCCTGAGGCGGCAGAGACTCCTGCGGTACCGGCAGAGCCGGAAGCGGACTTTTCTATCGATGGGATTTTGTCCCAGGCCGAGGCCGCTGAGGCCGAACCGGCTTCCGGATTTCAGATCCGCTTTGACGATGCGGAATAATGCTGATTTCAGGTGGGACACTGCTTGCAGCGTCTTATGAAACGGTTTAAATAAAGCCGCTGTGCATAATGTGTAGCGGCGCGGCGTCACGGGCGCTGCTGCTTCTCGGATCCGATGCCGGTTTGGAGAGGCGTATTGACGAGATGACTGGAGGAGTTAACAGATCATGGCGCAAAATTATAAAGATACCTTGAATGTGACCAAGACGGATTTCCCCATGCGGGCTGCACTGCCCACCCGGGAGCCGGAAATGCTGAAAGCCTGGCAGGAGAATCAGGTGTACGAAACGCTGATGCAGCGGAACGAAGGCAAACCCACCTATATTCTGCATGACGGCCCGCCCTATGCCAACGGCGTCATTCATCTTGGCACCGCATTGAATAAATCCCTGAAGGATTTTGTTATTCGTTATAAGAATATGACCGGTTACAAGGCGCCTTATGTGCCTGGCTACGATACCCACGGCCTTCCCACCGAGCTGAAGGCCAGGAAGGCGGCCGGTGTGGCGTCTGCCGAGCAGATGTCTACCCTGGAGCTGCGGAAGCTTTGCCGGGAGTTTGCCTTGGGCTTTGTGGACAGCCAGCGTCAGCAGTTTGAGCGGCTGGGTGTGCTGGGCGAATGGGATAACCCCTACCTGACCCTGAAAAATGATTTTGTGGCCCGCCAGGTGGAAGTCTTTGGCGAAATGGCCAACAAGGGCTACATTTATAAAGGTCTGAAGCCGGTGTACTGGTGCCCGGATTGTCAAACGGCGCTGGCCGAGGCCGAGATCGAATATGCCAATGATCCCTGTACCTCCATTTATGTTAAATTCCAGGTGACCGATGACATGGGCAAGCTGCAAGCGCTGGGCGCAGAACCCGGAAAAACCTATTTTGTCATCTGGACTACCACTACCTGGACGCTCCCCGGTAACCTGGCAATTTGTGTCGGGCCTGCCTATGAATATGCGATTGTTAAGGCAAACGGGGAATACTATGTCATGGCCAGTGAGTTGGCGGCTGTCTCCATGGAGGCGGCTGGCATTTCGGATTATGAAGTGATCGGTACCATTCCGGGCCGGGAATTGGAATATATGAAAACCCGCCATCCCTTTATGGAGCGGGATTCCCTGGTCATTGTCGGTGATCACGTGACTTTGGAATCCGGTACCGGTTGCGTCCATACGGCGCCCGGCTTTGGTGTGGATGACTTTGAGGTTTGTCAGCGGTATAAGGAAATCCCCATGGTGGTTCCTGTAGATGCCCATGGCGTTCTGACGGAAGAAGCCGGCCAGTTTGCTGGGCTGACTACTGCCCAGGCCAATGAAGTGATTCTGGCCCATTTGATAGAAATCAAGGCACTGTTTGCCTCCGCCCAGATTGTCCACCAATATCCCCATTGCTGGCGCTGCAAGTCTCCGGTTTTGTTCCGGGCTACGGAGCAGTGGTTCTGTTCTATTTCCGATTTTGTGGATCAGGCCGTGGAGGCTATTGACAGTGTGACCTGGATTCCTGCCTGGGGGCGGGATCGCATCACCAACATGGTAAAGGATCGCTCTGACTGGTGTATTTCCCGGCAGCGCACCTGGGGTGTGCCCATTCCCATTTTCTACTGCACTGCATGTGGGAAGGAAGCCATCACTCCCGTGACCATTGCCAAAATTTCCGCTATCTTTAAAGAGCAGGGGGCAGATGCCTGGTATGCTCTGCCTGAATCGGAGCTTTTGCCCGAAGGCTTCACCTGCGCCTGCGGCTGCACCACTTTCAAAAAAGAATCAGATATCATGGACGTCTGGTTTGATTCCGGTGTAACCCATGCCGCTGTTTTGGAGGGCAGACCGTATCTGCATTCTCCCGCAGATCTGTACCTGGAAGGCGCTGATCAGTATCGTGGCTGGTTCCAGTCCTCTTTGCTGACATCGGTGGCCACCAAGGGACGCACTCCTTACAAGGCGGCTGTGACCCACGGTTGGGTGGTAGACGGAGAAGGCAAGAAGATGTCCAAATCCCTGGGGAATACCATTGCCCCCGAGGAAATCATCCAGCAATACGGCGCGGATATTCTGCGTCTGTGGGTGGCTTCCTCTGATTATCATGCCGATATTCGCATCAGCCCGGAAATCTTAAAGCAGCTCTCCGAGGCTTATCGGAAAATCCGGAATACCGCCCGGTTTATTCTGGGGAATTTGAATGATTTTGATCCCGACACGGATGCCGTTTCGGAGGAGAAGCTGCTGGATATTGATCAGTATGCGTTGGCTCGACTGAACCAGTTGGTTGCCACCTGCCGGGATGGTTATGACAAGTTTGAGTACCATCAGGTATTCCATGCTATTCATAATTTCTGTGTGGTGGATATGTCCAGCTTCTACCTGGATGTACTGAAGGATCGGCTCTATGTGGAGAAGGCTGACAGTGACACCCGCCGTGCCGCGCAGACGGTACTTTACCGAATTCTGGATACCTTTACCCGGCTGATCGCCCCTATCCTGGCCTTTACCTCGGATGAGATCTGGCAGTTTATGCCTCATGATGTTTCGGCGGTGCGGGAAAATGTGGTCTTTAACCAGATCCCTGCGTCCAAGCCGGAAGCGGATCCTGCCTTTATGGCCAAATGGGAGAAGCTGCATGCCATTCGGGACGATGTGGCCAAAGTGTTGGAAACCGCCCGTGTGGAAAAGGTGATCGGCAAGTCTTTGGATGCCGCTGTGACCCTGTATGCGACCGGGGAATTGTACGACTTTATTGCCGGCCTGGCAGATGATCTTGCGGATTTGTTGATTGTTTCCTCTGTAGAGATTGTCAACGGTCAGGGCGGTACCGTCGGAGAGACGGGGATCGGCGTAGCCGTGACCCATGCGGCCGGTGCCCGGTGTGACCGGTGCTGGCGGTATGATGCCACAGTGGGCAGTGATACGGAGCATCCTTGTCTCTGCGCTCGCTGTGCTGGAATTCTAAAATAATTTTGCTGTCCGGGGGCTTGCGCTTCCGGACGGTGCGAAAAGTGAGGTCTTTTCGTGTATATTTTGTTACCTATCTTCTTCGGTTTGCTGATGATTGGTGCGGATTTACTGACCAAGTATTGGATTGTCACGCATATGGCGCTGGAGCAGTCCAATACCATCATTCCCGGATTTCTGAATTTCACCTATATTCATAACACTGGGGCAGTTTTTGGAATTCTGCCGGATCAGCGTTGGTTGCTGATTGCCATTACGGCCATCATTCTGGTGGTTTGCATTGGGCTGCTGATCAAAACCGGTTTTAAGAGTAAGCTGATGGCTTGGGCCATTTGCCTGGTGGTTGCCGGCGGTGTCGGCAACCTGATCGATCGGATCCAGCGGGGCTATGTGGTGGACTTTATCGACGTCAAATTCATGGACTTCTATGTGTTTAACGTTGCAGATTGCTGTGTTGTCATCGGCGCCCTTTTGATTCTGCTGTATTTTGTAGTGGATACCTTGAAGGAGCATCATAAATTGAAAGCCAAGGCGGAAAAGCCGTGACGGTTTACCGGCTGTGTTTTGATGCGGCGGAACCGGTGCGATTGGATGCCTGGCTGGCCCGGCAGCTGGATTTGAGCCGCTCGGCGGCGACTCTGCTTCTGGAGCAGGGAAATGTTTCTGTTGCAGGGGAACCGGTTTCCAAGAAATTCAAATGTAAACCGGGGCAGGAAATCTTGGTGCAGGTGCCGGAGGCCAGGCCTTTGGAGACTCTGCCGCAGGATATCCCGATGGATATTGTCTACGAGGACGATGATTTGCTGGTGGTTAACAAACCCAAGGGCATGGTGGTGCATCCTGCACCCGGAAATCCGGACGGTACATTGGTCAATGCCCTGCTGGCTCATTGTGGCAGCAGTCTTTCCGGTATTAACGGTGTTCTGCGCCCCGGAATTGTCCACCGAATTGATAAAGACACCAGCGGTCTGCTAATTGTGGCCAAAAATGATACTGCCCATGCTGGCCTGGCGGCGCAAATTGCCGCCCATTCCTTTGACCGTTTTTATGAAGCTGTGGTGTATGGGAATTTGAAAGAGGACACCGGCCATGTTAATGCCCCTATCGGCAGAAATCCTGCAGACCGCAAAAAAATGGCTGTAACTTTCAAAAATTCCAAGCCGGCTGTGACACATTATTCTGTACTGCAGCGGTACGGTTCCTTTACTCATCTGCGTCTGCAACTGGAGACTGGACGGACTCATCAGATCCGGGTGCATATGGCCCATATCGGTCACCCGGTGGCCGGGGATCCGGTTTACGGTCCCTCCAAGGTCATCGCTTCTCTACAGGGACAATGTCTCCATGCTAAGGCCATTGGTTTTGACCATCCCATTACGGGGGAGCATCTTTTCTTTGAAAGCCCATTGCCCCCGTATTTTACCCGGTTCTTATCTTCGCTGACTCCCCAATGAGGTGTTTTGATGCTATGAGGAATACTACCATTCCCGGTATCTTTTCCGGCTGCCTTTTGCTGTCGGATATTGACGGTACCCTGTTAACCAACGGCGTCATTCCGGAACGGAATCTGGAGGCGATCCGCTATTTTAAAGAGCAGGGCGGTCTCTTTTCCATTTCTACCGGCCGTTCCATTGAGGCGACCCGCCCCAATGCTCTGGCAGCAAACGTCAATGCGGCTGTGTTAACCAGTAATGGCGCTGTTGCCTATGATTTTGCTGCGGATACCCCCCTCTATGCTTATGAATTGCCCGAATCCGCCAAAACCATCCTGCCGGATTTGCTGGAGCGTTTTCCCACTCTTGGTGCGGAGCCTCAGCATTTGCTGCAGCATTATATCCTGCGGGAAACTCCCTTGATTTCCCAGCACCTGGCCTACGAGCACATCTTTGCCGAGTCTCTGACGCCGGAGGCGGTTTACCGTCTCCCCTGGACCAAGGTGCTGCTTTCTGACACGCCGGCACATCTGGCGATGGTGGAACAGTATGCCGAGACAATACCTCTGGAGGGAGCTTATTTTCTCCGGACGGCGGACATTTATTATGAATTAACCTGCGCCGGCGTATCCAAGGGCCGCGGCTTGCAAAAGCTGGGACAGCATTATCAAATCGTCCCGGAAAAAATCTTTGCCATCGGGGATTATTACAATGACCAAACTATGCTGGAAGCTGCCGGCGTTGCTGCTGTGACGGCCGGTGCACCGGCTGATCTGAAGTCCCTGGCTGATTATGTGACCTGTCCGGTGGAGGACGGCGCTGTGGCTGATTTTATTGACTATTTAGCCAATCAAATGCAGTAATCCTGCGTTTTGCGAATATGAATTTATCCGGAAAGGATTGTTTAGCAAATGGATATCAACCAAAAAAAGCAACTGGAGATTGCA
This sequence comes from uncultured Eubacteriales bacterium, assembly GCA_964481575.1. GTDB lineage: Bacteria > Bacillota > Clostridia > Oscillospirales > Acutalibacteraceae > UQRS01. The sequence continues at coordinate 71,267 of CAYZTR010000005.1, read as the reverse complement.
GCTTGCAAAATCAGACATGGTGTGATCGTTGGCACCTACCATGCCAAGTCCGGCCACCCCGGCGGTTCTCTTTCCGTGGCAGACCTGTTGGCCTATCTGTATTTTTACAAGATGCATGTGGATCCGCAGAATCCGGATATGGAGGAGCGGGATCGGTTGGTACTGTCCAAGGGACATGCTGCACCGGCTTTGTATGCTGCGCTGGCTAACCGGGGTTTCTTCCCTGTGGAGGAAATGACCGAGCTGCGCCATATCGGCAGAATGCTCCAGGGGCATCCTGATATGAAGAAGATTCCCGGTGTAGATATGTCCACCGGTTCTTTGGGGCAGGGTATTTCCGCTGCCTGTGGCATGGCCCTTTCTGCCAAGCACTTTGGCAAGCCCTATCGGGTGTATGCTATCCTGGGGGACGGCGAGTGTGAGGAAGGCCAGGTTTGGGAGGCTGCTATGTTTGCCGCTCATAAGGGACTGTCCAATCTTACCGCCTTTGTGGATCTGAATCATTTACAGATTGACGGCGCCATTGAGGATGTGAACTCTCCTTTGCCGCTGGATACCAAGTTTGCTGCTTTTGGCTGGAATGTCATGACTATTGACGGGCATGATTTTGATGCCATTGACCAAGCTGTTACCGCTGCCGAGGCTGTCACTGATCGGCCTACGGTGATCATCCTGGAAACCGTCAAAGGGAAAGGCGTTTCCTTTATGGAGAATCAGTGCGGTTGGCACGGTGTTGCCCCGAATCAGGAGCAGTATGAAGCTGCCCTGGTAGAGCTGGATGCAGCCCTTGCCCAGCTTTCGGAGTAAAAAGGAGGACATACCAAAATGGCAGATGTAAAAAGAGCCGCTACCCGGGATGGGTACGGCAAGGGCCTCATCGAGCTGGCCAAAGTCAATGAGAATTTTATTGTGATGGATGCGGATCTGGCAGGCGCCACCCGTACCGGAAAATTTCAGAAGGAATTTCCCGACCGTTTTTATAACTGCGGCATTGCCGAGCAGAATATGATGTCTATTGCCGCCGGTTTTGCCACCACCGGCAAGACGGTGTTTTGCAGTTCCTTTGCTATGTTTGCCGCCGGCCGTGCTTATGAGCAGGTGCGTAATTCTATCGGCTATCCGCATCTGAATGTGAAGATCGGTGCCACCCATGCCGGTGTTTCGGTGGGGGAGGACGGTGCTACCCATCAGTGCAATGAGGATATTGCCCTGATGCGTTCCATTCCCGGTATGACTATCATTAACCCCGCCGATGAAGTGGAAGCCAAAAAGGCTGTGTTTAAAGCCGCTGAAATTGACGGTCCGGTGTATTTGCGGTTTGGACGTCTGGCTGTTCCTGTGGTGTTTGATGAGGGTTACGACTTCGAAGTGGGCAAGGGTGTGGAGCTGAAACCCGGCTCGGATGTGACCATCATTGCTACCGGTCTCATGGTAGCCGAAGCCTTGAAAGCCTATGACCAGCTGACAGCGGAAGGTATCAGCGCCCGGATCATCAATATGGCCACCATTAAGCCCATTGATGCCCAGATTATCCTGAAGGCCGCAGAGGAAACCGGCTGCATTGTCACTGCAGAGGAGCATTCGGTCATCGGTGGCCTTGGTTCTGCTGTTTGTGAGGTGCTCAGTGAAAACCGGCCTACTCCGGTGGTTCGTGTGGGTGTCCGGGATACCTACGGTATCTCCGGCCCTGCTTTGGAGCTGTTAGAGTATCATAAGCTGACCGGTCCTCATATTGCTGAGGCCGCGAAAAAGGCCATTTCTCTGAAAAAATAATCGTTCTCTAACACGGGGCGCTGTCTGTTAAACAGCGCCCCGTATTTTTGTATAAAGGGAACCACCGGCAGTGCCGATGGTTCCAAAAAGCTTTAGCTATGCCTAGAAAAAATATCCTCCTTTAGTTATAGTAAGGGTGGTCTACCAACCGCCATTACATAACTAAAGGAGGAATCAAGTCCAGATGAAACTTGACACGAACAGTTTCGCACACACGAAGTGGGAAAGCAACTATCATATCGTATTTGCCCCCAAATATGGTCGTCAGATTCTCTACGGTAAAATTAAAGCAGAAATAGGGCAAATGCTTAGGAAACTATACGAGTACAAGGAAGTAGAGATAATCGAAGCGAAAGCGAGTAAAGACCATATTCACATGCTCGTATCAATCCCGCCCAAGTATAGTGTAGCGCAGATCATGGAATATCTCAAAGGAAAGAGTAGCCTAATGATCTTCGAGAAGTATGCCAACCTCAAGTATAAGTATGGAAACCAACATTTCTGGTGTCGGGGGTATTACGTAAGTACAGTAGGAGCGAATGAAAAGGCAATTCAGGAATACATTAAGAACCAGCTACAAGAAGATTATTCCGACGATCAAATGAGTATAAAGGAGTATGTCGACCCGTTCACGGATCAGCCAGTAAAAGAGGGCAAACAAGCAAAAGCCCCTTTAGGGGTGGCCCGTGATAGTCGTGCGGTTGGCAGACTTTTCGACGAGCCTATAGGCTCAGCCAAGGGCATACCCCAAGGGGGCTTGTGCATACCACCGGCACGGCCGGTGGTTATGATTTTGTGCCCGAGACCTTTTTTGGGTAAAATCGTCAATTCGGCATTGAAAAAACGTCTCGTAAGTGATAAAATAAAATGAATTATTATAAGAAGAAGGTGTGGTTAGCTTGTATCGCAAGATCTGGGAATTGGGCAGTTGGAATAAGGCGGAAGCTATGGCATTGGCTGATGCCTGCGACATAGACCCTTTTTTGGCCCTGCTGTTGCAGTCCCGGGGATACGGTGACCCTGTAGATGCGGAGGAATTCCTGTCTGGGGAAATTCCTCTGGAGGATCCCGGCATGCTGGCGGATATGGAGCCGGCTGTGGCCAGGATTCGCGCTGCATTGGAAGCAGGGGAGCGGATCACCATCTTCGGGGATTATGACTGTGATGGAGTTACAGCTACTTCTCTGCTTTGGCGTTATCTTTCGGGACAGGGGGCGGATGTGCACTGGTATGTGCCCAACCGAAGCGACGGTTATGGTCTGCGGAAGGATGCCATGGACACTTTCGCTGCCGAGGGAACCCGGCTGATTCTCACGGTGGATACCGGTATCACTGCCAACGAGCCTATCGCCTATGCCAACAGCCTGGGAATGGATGTGGTGGTGACCGATCACCACTTGCCAGGGGAGACCTTACCACCAGCGGTGGCCGTGGTGGATCCCCACCGGGTTGACTGTCCCAGCAGCTATAAATCATTAGCGGGGGTTGGGGTGGCCTTCAAACTGGTCTGCGCGCTGGCGGACTGTTTGCCGGAGGAATTGTTGGAGGAATACGGTGCGCTGGTGACCATTGGCACCATTGCTGACGTGATGCCGCTGACCGGAGAGAACCGGGCCATGGTTACGGCTGGTCTGGCCTGCCTGACCGAAACGGATAACCTGGGGTTGCGTGCCTTGTTGGAGCTTTCCGGTGCCCTGCAATATCCCATTGCGGTTTCTACCGTTTCCTTTAATTTAGCGCCCCGGATCAATGCCGCCGGCCGCATGGGGGATGCCAGCCGTGCAGTTCGTTTGTTTTTAACCGAGGATCCCGGGGAAGCGGAGACCATTGCTGCTGAGATTTGCAATGAAAATGCCCAGCGGCAGCGGGCGGAAGAAAAGATTTTGGCCGAAGCGGAGCAGATTATTGCGGAACAGGAGCTGGCCTTTGACCGGATCTTGGTGGTGGCCGGAAAGAATTGGCACCACGGCGTTGTTGGAATTGCCGCCTCCAAAATTATGGAGCGCTACGGCCGTCCGGTATTGCTGTTGTCGATAGACGAGACTGGTGTGGCCACCGGCTCCGGTCGCAGTTTTGGAGACTATCATTTGTTTCATATTCTGGAGTCCGCCAAGGTGTATCTGGATCGATTCGGTGGCCATGAGCTGGCCGTGGGTTTGTCTCTGCCGGTGAACAAACTGGAGGATTTCCGGCAGGCGGTGAATCAGTTTGCCGCATCGCAGTACCCGGATCCGCCTCTGATGTCTCTGCATTTGGATTGTAAGCTGAACCCGGCAGGACTGACGCCGGATCTGGTGCGAGCTTATGCGCCCTTGGCTCCCTTTGGCGCCGGAAATCCGGTGCCGGTATTTGGCCTGTTTCATCTGGAAATTGGAGATATTCGGGGATTAAAAAATGATAAGCATCTGAAATTGACCTTACGAAAAGGGAATAGTACCTTTGAGGCGCTGTTGTTTGGCACCGGTCCCCAGGCCTTTCCGTTTTCTGTGGGGGATCAGGTGGATATTGCTGCTACGCTGGATATTCATCTTTGGCAAGGTCAGGAAAGTCTTACGGTACAGATCCGGGATTTTCGCCCGGCCGGGCTGGACGCTACCTATTTCGACAGTGTGCGGGATTATGAAGCCTTGCGTCGTGGGGAACACCGGTTCCATGATGTTCAATCCTTGCTGGTGAACCGGGAAGATGCTGTTAAGGTGTTTCGATGCGTTCGTACTGCCGGCAGCCCAATACCCACTACCCGTTTGTTATATCGCCTGCTACCTGAGATGCCTTATTGCAAGGTGCAGATCTGTCTGGACGTTTTGCTTGAATTGCAGGTTCTTTTGTCAGACGACGGCAAGATCTCGGTCAATCCGGCCTGTAATAAGGTGGATCTGGAAGCCTCGCTGTTCCTGCAACAGGTGCGGCAGTGTGTGAAGGAGAGAGTAACTTGAAAGAAACTGTGATCGAGCCTGTTAAATATTACGACGGCTCTTTTGAGACTCTGGAAAAAGTGATGGCCGATCAGGGCGGCACCTATGATATTCCCAAAATCCGCGAGGCATATGACCTTTGCCTGTCCGCGCACAATGGGCAGGTGCGCCAGTCCGGAGAACCCTACTATCTGCATCCGTTTTCTGTGGCCTGCATCATTGTGCAGTTAGGTATGGACACGGAGTCCATTATTGCGGCTCTGCTTCATGATGTAGTGGAGGATACCGATGTGGAGCGGGCAGACCTGGAAAAGCGATTTGGCCAGGATGTGGCTGAGTTGGTTGACGGCGTTACCAAGCTCGGTCAAATTCCCTATTCCACCAAAGAGCAGCAGCAGGCTGAGAATATCCGGAAAATGCTGTTGGCCATGAGCCGGGACATCCGGGTAATCATTATCAAATTGGCAGATCGGCTGAACAACATGCGAACCATTGATGCCATGTGTGAGCAGAAGCAACGGGATAAGGCCCTGGAGACCCTGGAGATTTATGCGCCTATTGCCCATCGACTTGGTATCCGGTCTGTCAAGGAAGAACTGGAGGATCTCTCCATTGCTCACCTGGATCCAGTGGCCTATCATGAAATTGAAAGCGAACTGCAGGAAAACAGCGAGTACAGGGCCAAAATGCTGGAATCCATCAAGTCTATGATTCAGGAGCGGGTTAGTCTGGTGGTTCCTGATATTGTCATCGAAGGCCGCGTGAAGTCCATTCACGGCATTTATCGAAAAATGTATATGCAGGGGAAATCCTTTGCAGAAATTTACGATGTTTATGCGGTGCGGATTATTACCGACACCATTGCCAATTGCTACAATATTTTGGGGGTCATCCATGACATGTACCGTCCCATTCCGGGACGCTTCAAGGATTATATTTCCAATCCCAAGCCCAATATGTATCAGTCGCTGCATACTACCGTCATCGGCAAGGAGGGTATTCCTTTTGAGGTGCAGATCCGTACCTGGGATATGCACCATACAGCGGAATACGGAATCGCCGCCCACTGGAAGTATAAGGCTGGGATCCAGCGTTCAGATGTGAAAATGGAGGAGCATCTGGCCTGGATCCGGCAGATTCTGGAGACGCAGCAGGAAGCGGATGATGCTACCGAAATTGTCCGTACTATCAAGACCGATTTGGCCCAGGAGGATGTGTTCGGCATTACTCCAATGGGGGATGTGATTAATCTGCCGGCAGGCGCCAATGTCATTGATTTTGCCTACGCCATCCATACTGCCGTAGGTAATAAAATGGTGGGTGCCAAGGTGGACGGTCGGATCGTACCTATAACCCATGAGGTGCAGACCGGTGAGATTATTGAGATAATCACCACCAATCAAAGCGGACACGGCCCCAGCCTGGACTGGGTGAACATCTGTAAAACCAGTCAGGCCCGAAATAAGATTCGAGCTTGGTTTAAAAAAGAAAAGCGTCCGGAAAATATTGTCAACGGCAAGGCCGAGCTGGAGCGGGAATTTTCCCGGAACGGAATTCGCCTGTCGGACGTGGAAATGCAGCAGTATTTGGCTGAAATTGCCAAGCGGCAGCATTGTGCCAGTGTGGATGATTTTTACGCTGCCATTGGGTATGGCGGTATCACCCTTTCCAAGATTATGCCCCGGCTTAAGGAAGAATTCAACCGTATGACCCGGGAGGCTGTTAAGCCAAATATCCATGATTATGTGACCGAGGTTAAGAAAACCAAGTCCTCGGACGGCGTCATTGTGGAAGGGGTGGACAACTGTCTGATTAAGCTGTCCCGCTGTTGCGCGCCTCTGCCCGGGGATCAGATCATCGGTTTTATTACCCGTGGGCACGGTGTTTCCATTCACAAGCGGGATTGCAACAATGTCCCCAAGATCCTGGCTGAGGCGGAGGAACCGGACCGTTGGGTCAAGGCTTATTGGGGCAAGGAGAGTAAGGTGACCTTTAAGGCCACCCTGCAAATCTGTGCGGTGGACCGGGACGGACTGCTGGCAGATGTGACTGTGGCTTTGGCCGGTATGCGGGTGCCGCTTCATTCTGTGGTGGCACGGGAAGCGAAAAACCGAAATTGTCTCATTGATATGACGGTTAGTGCCGAGAATCTGGAACATTTGAAGAATATTGTCGCGCGTCTGTCTAAGATTCAGGGCGTGATCAGTGTGGATCGTTTGAATCAGTAGAAAGGGGATTCCATGATTGCCATTATTCAGCGTGCCAAATCTGCAAGTGTCAAGGTGGATGGAGAAACCGTCGGGTCTGCGGGAGCCGGTTTTTTGATTCTCCTTGGTGTTGTGGAAGGGGACACAGCAGCTGAAGCGGAGTTGTTGGCGGCCAAGACGGTTAATTTGCGGGTGTTTTGCGATGCCCAGGGGAAAATGAATCGCTCCTTGCTGGATATCCGGGGAGATGCGCTGGTAGTGTCTAATTTCACCCTGGCGGCGGATGTGAAAAAGGGGAATCGTCCTTCCTTTACCCGGGCCGCCGCGCCTTTTTTGGCCGAGCCGCTGTATTTGCAGTTTGGGGAGGCGCTGCGCCAATTGGGGGTGCAGCATGTGGAAACCGGTGTGTTTGGCGCCGATATGGAAGTTTCCCTGGTGGGCGACGGCCCTGTTACCATTACTTTGGATACCGATATTTGGAGGAAGCGGGTATGAATGTTTATTCTCATGTTGCCGGGATGTTGGAGGAGAATACCTTTCTGGCAGTGCAGGGGGATGCGGCGCTGTTTGTGGATCCGGGGACGGACACGCCCTGGCTGCGAGAACAGGTGGCCCAATATGCCGGTAAGGTGCAATATATTTTGCTGACGCATCGGCATGCAGATCATTTGATGGCGGCCGCTTGGCTACGAGAGACCACCGGTGCGCCATTGGTGATTCATGAAGCCGATGCCGCCGGGCTGACGGATGACACCGTCAGCATGGCCCGGGACTTGTTTCCACAGGCGCAGCGTTATGTTAACCCGGATCGCCTGGTTCGGGGTGGGGAAACACTTCCTTTTTGGGACCTGGAAATTCAAATCATTGCCACTCCTGGCCATTCCATCGGCAGCGTTTGTTATCAAATCGGGGATGCCTTATTTGTGGGGGATACCCTGTTTGCCGGGTCTATGGGCCGGACGGATTTCCCAAGCGGCAGTAATGCGCAGATGGCGGCATCTTTGGCGCTTTTGCGGGATTTGCCGGGTGACTTTCAGGTATATCCCGGCCATGGCCCTAATACCACCTTGAACAAAGAGCGGGCAACCAACCCATATATGTGTGGCTTACTATGATTTTAGAAACATTAGGACATGATTTTCATTACGAACTGGAGAACATATGCCGGATCTTCTTTCCCTTTGAAAAAGTGCAGGTGGTGACGATACCCTCTGCGGAACAAGAGACAATCCACTGTGTGACCCGAACCGAGCCGTTGGAAGGCGCTTTGCGTCTGTCCGCAGCTGTGACCCTGGAGGGGAAACTGGCCGAGTCTTCCGATTTGCTGGTTACGGATATTCCTGATTTGCAGGATCAATGGGAGCGGAAAATGGCAGTGCAGCTCTATCGCTGCTTTGTGTCCCTGACCGGCTACCGCCCCAGCTGGGGTGTGCTGACCGGTGTGCGGCCTGCCAAGCTTATGCGGCATTTGCTGGAAACCCAGGGGGAAGCAGCGGCCACCGCCTATTTCACTGACAAATTGCTGGTGACGCCGGAAAAGACCGGGCTTTGCAAGTATGTCAGTGCCAGTGAGGACGCCATCACCAATTTGTCTGGGCGGGATTCCTTCAGTTTATATATTGCCATTCCATTCTGTCCCACCCGGTGTTCCTACTGCTCTTTTGTTTCTCATTCGGTGGAGAAGACCAGGAAAATGATTCCGGCCTATGTGGAGCTACTTTGCCGGGAAATTCAAGAGACCGGCCGGATTGTCCGGGAGTTGGGTCTACGGTGTGAGTCGGTGTATTTTGGTGGCGGGACTCCTACCACCCTGACCGGCCAGCAACTGACTGCCGTTATGGATGCCGTTTCAGCCAATTTTGATCTTTCCCATTTACGGGAATATACGGTAGAGGCCGGCCGGCCGGATACCATTACCGAGGATCGGCTGGAAGCTCTGCTGCGTGGCGGGGTGACCCGGATCAGCATCAATCCTCAAACGATGAATGATGCGGTGCTGCAGGAAATCGGGCGGCGGCATACTGCCGACGATACTCGCAGGGCCTTTGTGCTGGCCCGCAGTAAGGGGTTCGACAATATCAATATGGATTTAATTGCCGGCCTGCCCTTAGATACCGGCGAGAGTTTCGATGCAACCCTGACCGAGATTCTGCAAATGGATCCGGAAAGTGTGACAGTGCATACCCTGGCCATGAAACGTGCTTCCCGGCTGACCGTATCCGGTGAGCGGCAGCTGCTTCGACAGGGGGAAACCGTGGCGCATATGTTGGAGCAGTCTCGCAAGCGGTTGGAAGCAGCAGGCATTTTGCCCTATTATATGTATCGGCAGAGCAAAACAGTGGGAAATCTGGAAAATGTCGGTTATGCAAAACCGGGTTATGAATGCCTGTATAATGTTTTTATCATGGACGAGACCCATACGATTCTTGGTTGCGGTGCTTCCGCAGTGACTAAGCTACGACAACCCGGAAAAAATTATATTGAACGCATTTTTAATTATAAATATCCGTATGAATATAACACCCGGTTCGGCGAGGTTTTGAACCGGAAGTCCAGAGTGAAAGGATTTTATGAGGAATATGTCGGATCGTTTGAATCAACTGGAACAAATTAATGAGGCGCTGCGGCAGGATCCGGCGGCTTTTGTCAGACAGTGTGAGACGGACTATTTTCGGGAAGTGACTACCGTGGTAGAGCAGATGGGGATTTGTGCCCAGCGACGTATTTTGCTGCTGGCCGGCCCCTCCGGCTCCGGAAAGACCACCACGGCTCACATTCTTGCTGATGCGTTTCGCCGGAAAGGAATCCAAAGTGGTATCATTTCCCTGGATGACTTTTTTCTCGGCAAGACCAGGACGCCTGTAGAAGAAAACGGAAAACAGAATTACGAGTGCGTAGAGGCGCTGGATCTGCAAGAGATCCACACCTGCTTTACCAAATTGCTGACGCAGGGAGAAACCACTGTGCCGCGCTTCGACTTCATAACTGGGGAGCCTGCGCCGGAACGCTCGCCGTTACAGCTGCAGGAGGGGGGCATTATTATTGTAGAGGGTCTGCATGCGCTGCACCCGAAAATTGTGTCGGCGTTGCCTGCAGACCAGGTGCGGAAGCTGTTTGTATCTGTGGATTCCCAGGTGGTGGATGCGGAAGGCGCTTTGGTGTTCCGTCGGCGTCAGATTCGGCTCATGCGCCGCATCTCCAGAGACCTGCTTTACCGGAACGCTTCGGTAGAGCTGACACTGTCCATGTGGTCGGATGTGATTGCCGGGGAGTTTTCCTATTTATTTCCCCATCGGAATACGGTGGATTATGAAATCAATACATTCCATCCTTATGAGCCGGCGCTGTTTCGGGACATTTTACTGGAAAAATTCCGTGATGTAGATCCTGCTTGTCCCCACGCGCATTTTCTGGTGGATTTGCAAGTCGGGTTGGAACGGTTTGCCGGCTTGCCGGAGGAATTGGTTCCGGAGAATTCTTTGCTTCGCGAGTTTATTCCCGGCGGGATTTATGAGTAAACCACTTGCTATTTCGGCTTTTGTGTGGTATACTATGCTTGTTCCGAGACGGTTTGGCAAAATTGAAAAGGCGTTTTGTCTGCCGGATCGCTGAAAACTGTTTATAACGGAATCACTTTATTTTGAAAGGAATGTTGACGATGGGACTGTTTGAAAACACGATCGAAAGAGCAAGAGACGTGATTGATGTGGCCGGAAAAAAGGGCGGAGAAATCCTGAACGTTCAAAAGCTGAAGCTGGACGCGGCCCGGTTGAATTCTCAGATTTCCAATGATTTTGAATCTCTTGGCCGTTTGGTGTATGCGAACCTGCAGGACAACATTGACCCGAAAGAGGGGATCAATGCCATCGTGGATTTGATTACCGAGAAATATGCTCAGCTGGAGGTATTGGATACCAAGATCTCTGAAAGCAAGGGCCTGAAGAAGTGTGATTATTGTGGCGCAGAAAACCCCATTGGTTCTTTTTACTGTGCTAAGTGCGGGAATCCCCTGCATGTGGAACCGAAACAGGACGATCCGGCGGATGCGGAAGCAGAAGCGCCTGCTGCACCATCAGATGGTGAAACCGCCAAAGAGACCGAGTCTGAGGCCTGAAGATGACGGGGTGGCAGCACCCCGTTTTTTCATGATTGCGGGTATTTGAAGCCTGGACGGAGTGAAACACATGAAGGATGTTATTACGGTAGGTGTGGTGATTGCGGATGAAAATGAATTTGCGCCGCTCCACGCCTTTGCTGCACAATATCAGGGGGAATGGTCCAGCTTATACGGTCACGATTTTTACCGTTTTTCTTTTTCTGGTGACGGTCGTACCGTGCAGGTGATGGCGGTACTAGCTGGTGTTGGAAAGGTCAATGCCGCCGCTTTTGCCGCGTTGCTGGTTGCCAAAGGGGTAGACGTGCTGCTGTCTGCCGGATTGTCCGGCGGGATTTCCGGCATTGCCAGGGGAGAGTTTGCCCTGGGTACTGCTTTTGTGGAGCATGATTTTGATCTGACTCCTTTGGGATATGAAAAAGGTGTCAAACCTGGGCAGCCTATCGCACTTCCGGCAAGTGAAATTTTGAATACGTTCTTTCTGTCCTGTTTCCCGGGGCTGAGATCCGGCGTTATGGTGTGCGGTGATTGCTTTGTTTCCGATGATGCGCTGCGGGGTGATTTGGCAGACCGGTACCATGCTATTTCCTGTGATATGGAAACAGCGGCTGTGGCCGGTGTGGCTGCTTTGGCCGGACTCCCGTTTGCTGCTGTCCGGATGGTATCTGACGATGCAGGAAATGATGCCAATCGGCTTTATTCTCAGGCTGTCGGTGTGATAGAAAAGGGATTGTTGGAGATTGTTTTTGAGGGAATTCAAGGGTTGACGGCTTGCGCCCCCCTTTGGAAGTCCTGAATGGTAACTAAATTTTTAGGCAAATTCGCAGAAATTCATCCTGTAAATTCGTTGATTCACCCAATTTTTCAAGAAAATACAAGTTTTTGTGAAGTAGCTATTGATTTTAGGTGAAAAATATGGTACAAAATATTCAGTTCAAGTTTAAAGATACCTACAAGATATCGGATCTGCTTTGTATTATGGAGATCCTCCGCAGCGAAAGCGGCTGTCCCTGGGACCGGGAGCAGGATCATCAGTCTATCCGGCTCAATCTATTGGAGGAAGCCTATGAAGCGGCAGAGGCCATCGATAAGCAGGATGATGCTGCCATGTGCGAAGAATTGGGTGACGTGCTGCTGCAGGTGGTGTTTCACGCACGCATGGCGGAGGAATCCGGTTCTTTTGATTTTGACGCTATCTGCGACGGTATCTGCAAGAAGCTGATTTTGCGCCATCCCCATGTGTTTGGTGATGTGGAGGCTAAGGATGCTGACACGGTGCTGGATAATTGGGAAAAAATCAAGCATGTCGAAAAGCATCAGTCTACGGCAACTGAGACGCTGACCAGCGTACCGGTTGCATTTCCTGCGTTGATGCGGGCTGCCAAGGTGCAAAAGCGGGCCGGGAAAGCCGGCTTTGACTGGCAGGATATGGCGGGCCCCCTGCAAAAGATTGCAGAGGAGACGGACAAGTTGAAAGAGGCAGTTGCTTCCGGCGAGGATGCCGCCATCCAGGAGGAGCTTGGGGATCTGCTGTTTTCTGTGGTAAATGTGTCCCGCTTTTTGAAGGTGGATGCCGAAGATGCGCTCCAGCGTGCCACCGACAAGTTTATTGCCCGGTTTGCCAAGGTAGAAGCGTTAGCCAGGGAACGTGGGATTGTTATGGAAACGTCTGACCTGGAGACACTGGATCAATTGTGGGAACAGGTCAAGCACTGAGAGGTTCATACACGCTATTCAAGTGTGAGGACATATAAAAATTTGGAGGTTATTTACGATGAACAAGACTGAATTAGTTGCTGCAGTTGCCGAAAAGGCCGAACTGTCTAAGAAGGATGCCGATAAGGCTGTTGCTGCAGTGTTGGCAGCTGTGACTGAGGCTTTGGCAAACGGTGAGAAGGTCCAGCTGGTTGGCTTTGGCACTTTTGAGGTTCGCACCCGCGGTGCCCGTACTGGCCGCAATCCCCGCACCGGCGAGGATATCACCATTCCGGAGTCCAAGGTTCCCGCTTTCAAGGCCGGTACTCCTCTGAAGAACGCTGTTTCCAAGTAAGGGATTCTTATTCGAAGCGTCTTACGTTTTTCAGTGCAAACTGTCAGGAATCGGTAAACGATGGCTGCGATGTGTTGGCATGGCAGTGCAGCGCCAAGGGTGCTGCCCCATCCCGAAACGCTTGTTTCGGAAACCGTATTTGATGCTTTGCGATTCTGAAGCCGTCTGTCTTGTATAGGCGGCTTCTTTTCTTTTTCATCAGGGGGTAAGTAATACTATGCGTTTGGATAAATATCTGAAGACTTCTAGAATCATTAAGCGCCGTACGGTGGCCAATGAAGCCTGTGATGCCGGTCGTGTATTGGTGAACGGCAAGGCGGCCCGGGCGTCTTATGATGTCAAGGTGGGGGATTTGTTGGAGATCTCCTTTGGCAGCCGTACTTTCCGCGCCACGGTGCTTTCGGTCAATGAGTATGCCAAAAAAGAAGAGGCGCCTTTGATGTATCGGCTGGAGGATACGTCTGCTGAATAGTCGCTGCCGCATATTTTCTCGCCCGGACTCATACATTTACATCAGAATGCTGAGAGGGAGTCGAGGATATGCCGGAGCAGGAGCGGATGGATCACCGTATTGAAATTGATGGTAAAACGGGGATTTCCCTGACCGGAATCTCCAAGGTGGAAACTTTTGAGGAAGATTCAGTGGAACTGCAGACCCCCCGCGGAAAGCTGGTGCTGAAGGGCAGCGGTTTCCATATGGGTCGGTTTGATGTGACCACTGGAGAACTGGAGTTGGAAGGCTGTGTCATCGCTTTGGCCTATGTGGCCGGCGAGAAAAAGGGCGGTCTTTTTGGCCGGCTGTTCCGGTAGTCATGTGGGAAATCAGTGTAACCGGGCAGGTTTCAGCCTTCCTCTGGGCCATCCTGCTGGGGTCTTCTCTGTGTCTTTTCTATGATGGGTTTCGCCTGTTTTACGCTTTAAGCCACTGCAAGGCCTGGCTTTCTTTTCTGCTGGATGTGATTTATTGGGCCATTGCAGCCTTTATTGTTTTCTCTTTTTTTCTGATATTCTTTGCCGGGCAGATCCGAGGTTTTGTCTTTTTGCCCATTTTGGCGGGCTTTTTGCTGTATCGCAGCATTTTTTCCCGGCTGCTGTTTGGCAAAGTCTTGGCTCTTTTTCGTCGTTTGCTGATTGTCCTGCGGAAAATTTCGGCGTTTTTGTGGCGCAGGATCGATCAAATTGCTGCTTTTTTCCAAAAAATCTTGAAAATAGTGCTTCAACCGGTGAAAAAAGGCTTGAAACATCTGGGTCACTTGTTGTATAATCAAAGCAAGCGGATTGTGGGTGCGGCACCGCAGGATAGTTCAGAGTAAGAAAGGGTTGGAATCATAATGTCTGCCGGAAGAAAACGGAAAAGTATAGTGTTTCGGCTGATCGTCATTGCCTTTTGCTGTATTATGATTTATAACTTGTTTAGCCTGCAAAGTACCCTGTCGGAATCTAAGCAGGAGCTTTTTGATTTGCAGCAGCAGATCTCGCAGGTTTCCGCTACGAATGAAGAACTGACCCAGTTGCTTGCCAACGGTACAGAGCAGGATTTTATTGAGCGTGCCGCCCGGGAGCGACTTGGTTATGTTTATGCCGATGAAGAGGTTTATACCGACATCTCCGGCAACTGATACAGGCAACTAATACACAGGAGGTTCTACCTGGCGATGGAATTAAAAACCGGCGTAATTATGGAAGGAAAGGTCACAGGTGTGACAAAGTTTGGCGCCTTTGTGGACTTGGGGGAAAACCGTACCGGCATGGTGCATATTTCGGAGGTGGCCCGCAGTTTTGTGCAGGACATCAACGATCATGTAAAGGTCGGGGACACCGTGAAGGTGAAGATCCTGTCCATTGGAGAAGACGGGAAAATCGGATTGAGCATGAAGCGTGCCATGGATCCGCCGCCCCAGAGAAGTGGCCCCCGTCCCCCTGTGCAGCAGGCCAGTCGGCCGGATTCCTTTGATTGGAATGCCAGGGAAAGCCGCAACACCGGCTCTATGTCTTTCGAAGATATGTTAAGTAAATTCAAAGCAACCAGTGAGGATAAGATTTCCGATCTGAAACGCAAGAATTCTGACTACAGCAGGGCGCCCAAGCGCGGCAACGGCCCTGCAAAGTAAGAGAATCAGCGAAAAGCAGAGTGTGACTGCACTCTGCTTTTTTTGAAGGAGAAAATTATGCTGCTTACGAATGCCAAAATCATCACCATGGAGGAGACCGGTACGCTGGAAAACGGTTTTGTCCAAATGCAGGATGGCATCATCCGGGCGGTGGGTCCCATGGAGGATTGTCCCGCCGATTCTTATGCCCGAAATCTCCGAGGAGCGGTTGTTCTTCCCGGTTTTGTGGATGCACATACCCATTTGGGTATGTGGGAGGATGCCCTCCGGTTTGAGGGGGATGACGGAAACGAGGATACCGACCCCTGTACGCCGCATCTGCGTGCATTGGATGCGGTCAATCCCATGGATCGCTGTTTTTCGGAAGCACTGGCGTCCGGTGTGACAGCGGTTTTGACCGGCCCGGGTTCTGCCAATCCCATTGCAGGTCAGATTGTTGCACTGTCAACCTACGGTCGCCGTGTAGACGATATGGTGCTGGCTACACCGGTGGGTATCAAGTTTGCGTTGGGGGAGAACCCAAAGTTTACTTACCATGATCGGGACGAGACGCCGGTGACTCGTATGGCCACAGCTGCCATTATCCGGGAGCAGCTGCTGAAAGCAAAACGGTATCTGGTGAGCCTGGAGAAGGCGGAGGCCGACCCGGATGTGGACAAGCCGGAGTTGGATTTTAAGTGTGAGGCTTTATTACCGCTGCTACGGCGAAAATGCAAGGCGCATTTTCATGCCCATCGGGCGGATGATATTTTTACGGCCATTCGCATTGCCAGGGAATTTGATCTGGATTATGTCATCGTACACGGCACAGATGCCGGGCAGATTGCAGATCTTTTGGCAGCCGAAGGGGCGCCTGTGTTGGCGGGGCCCATTTTATGCGACCGGGGAAAGCCGGAGCTGAAGAACCTGTCTCCCGAGACTCCCGCTGTTCTGGCTCGGGTCGGCGTGCCGGTGGGTTTGATTACGGATCATCCGGAGACACCGATCCAGTATTTATCCCTTTGTGCGGCCATTTCCGTGGAAAACGGAATGGATCCAACGGAAGCGTTGCGGAGTATTACCTGCCTGCCTGCACAGATTGCCGGCGTGGATCATCTGGTGGGGTCCATTCGGCCGGGAAAACGAGCCGATTTGTTGGTGTTTGGTGAAAAGGGGCGGCAGTCCCGGTTGTTGGCCAAGCCGGATCTGGTGTTCGTCGGCGGAAAATTAGTCATCGGGGGGGATGTACAGTGAAAGAGATTTCTGTGGAACGGATCACCGAGGAGATCGCGCGCCTTTGTGTAGAGGCCAACCGGATCTTGCCGGAGGATGTTTGCAGTTCCATTTGTAATGCCTGCAGCCAGGAGACCTCTCCGTTGGGGCGAGAAATCCTGGGGGATCTGCTGCATAATATGGACGCGGCCCGGGAGCTGCAACTGCCGGTTTGCCAGGATACCGGTATGGCGGTGGTTTTTCTGGAAATCGGCCAGGATGTGCATCTGGTTGGCGGGAATTTAACAGAGGCTGTGAACGCCGGTGTTCGCAAGGGCTATACCCAAGGGCTTTTGCGAAAATCGGTGGTAGCAGATCCTGTCCGCCGGGGAAATACCGGGGATAATACGCCGGCTGTCTTGCATACTTCCATTGTGGACGGAGAGCAGGTGAAGATTACGGTGGCCCCCAAGGGATTTGGCAGTGAGAATATGTCGGCAGTGCGGATGCTGACGCCGGCAGCAACCCGGGAGGATTTGATTGCCGCGGTGGCGGAAATTGTCAGACAGGCTGCCGGCAATCCTTGCCCTCCAATGGTGATCGGCGTTGGGATTGGCGGCGATTTTGAATTGTGCGCTAAGCTGGCTAAGATGGCTTTGTGCCGTCCTTTGAATACGCCGAATTCGGATCCCTTTTATGCCCAGATGGAACAGGATATGCTAGCGGCGGTTAATGAATTGGACATCGGGCCTCAGGGGTTTGGTGGAATCACCACGGCGTTGGGACTGAATATCGAGACCTATCCCACCCATATTGCCGGTTTGCCACTGGCGGTGAATATTGGGTGCCATGTGACCCGGCATCAGTCTGTGGTGTTATCTTGACAGGAAGAATTTGCATATTTTAGATTTTTTCGCATATATTACAAGCAGAGGTATTTTATGAAAGCTTACAGGTATTGTGCCCCCTGTCTGTTTGGGGTAGAGGGAATTCTGGCGGAGGAGCTTCGTCGGATGGACGCACAGGATGTGGTGGCTGAAAATGGCCGGGTGCTGTTTTCCGGTGGGCCGGAGCTGTTGATTCGGGCCAATTTACGCTGCCGTTGTGCAGAGCGGATCCTGATTCTGTTGGGGCAGTTTCCGGCCCGTACCTTTACGGAATTATTTGACAGTGTTAAGGCCTTGCCCTTTTCAGAATGGATTGGAAAAGCAGACGCCTTTCCGGTTAAAGGCTGGAGCCTGAATTCTACGCTCCACAGTGTTCCGGATTGCCAAGCGATCATCAAAAAGGCGGCGGTGGAGGCCATGAAAACCCGGTACCGGGTAGATTGGTTTCAGGAAACCGGCCCGTTGCACCAGATTCAGTTTTCCATTCACAAGGACATGGTCAGCATTATGCTGGATACCTCGGGGGAAGGGCTGCATAAGCGGGGCTACCGCCGTTATTCCATGGAAGCCCCTTTAAAGGAAACGCTGGCAGCCGCCATGGCCTACCTGGCCCGGCTCTATCCGGATACGGTGCTGTTGGATCCCTTTTGTGGCTCCGGCACTATTTTGATAGAAGCGGCGTTGCTGGCCTGCAATATTGCGCCGGGAATCGGCCGCAGCTTTGCTGCGGAAAAGTTTGGATGCCTGGATGCCGGCTTCTGGAGAAATGAGCGGGCGGCCGCTCTGGATTTGGCTACGCCGGACATTCCGTTCCAGGCCATCGGTTCGGATGTGGATCCTCAAGCGGTAGAGTTAACCCTGGCCAACGCGGCCAAGGCAGGCGTGGAAAGCAAAATTGCCGCCACTGCTGCAGATGTCAGTGCATTGCAGTTGCCGGAGGGGCGGGTAACCCTGATTACCAATCCACCCTATGGCGAGCGGTTGGGGGATGAGCAGGAGGCCCAAACGTTAATTCGTACGCTGGGACAGGTGTGTCCTAAAGAACGGGGCAAGCGTTACTATATTATCAGTCCGGAGGAAAATTTTGAATCCCTTTTTGGGCGTCCTGCCGACAAGCGGCGCAAGCTGTACAACGGTATGATCAAATGTCAAATGTTTTCTTTTTTTAAAAGTTAATTTGAATTAACCGGAGGGTCGTGTTTTGGTTTTCTTTTTGCTGATGCTGGGAATTGTGGCAGTTGTTGCTGTAGGGTGCGTGCTGTTTTGGTTGCCGGGGTGGCTGACCCGCCGCTTTTGTCTCAACGCCAGCCGGTGGAAGGACTTTCCTTTGTACGGTGTAACGGCGGCACTGGCTGCTTCGGTTTTTCTTTATTGCTTTACCAAAAACACGCGATGCGGATTTATTGCTTCCTGCATCAGCGTGTTTTTCTTTGTCGATTTTTGCCGGGTTTTATATTTGGATCGGAAATACAGCGTCCAATGCCGTGTACAGTATCTGGTGGGTTACTCGAAGGGGAGTTTTCTGGCTGTTTCCTTGGTGGTGCTTTGTCTGATCGGCGTTGTGGTGAAAACTGATCTAGCCTGGGCGTCGCTGCCCAAGATGGAGGAAATCCAAACAATTTACTATGGCTATACGCCTCTGGAGCAGGCTGATTCCATTACAGTGTCCTCCATTTATCCGGATCGTGTTCTGCCTGTATTGGCGGAGGAACCGAACACCGCTATGAAAAGTCAGTTGTGTTTATACTCCGATTATGGCAGTTACTTCCGGATTCTGGCAGTTTGCGGTAAACTGAATCGTCCTTTTTTTGCACAGCGTTTGCCGCTGCAAGGCGCAGATCCCAGCCACAAGAGACTGTATGTTGTGTTTCGGTTAAAAGATGGTAGTGTAGTCAGGCGGCAATATGATACTGGACGGTATTTGACTGAATTAGAATAGGATAGCAGGGGGCAGAAGCTAAAAAAGCACCTCTGATAATGAAGTGAACCCCAACATCCATATGCGTCAGGATCACAAGCTGGCACTCAAGAAAGTAGAACAGCAGATCCTTTCCTTCTGTTTGCGCCACAACTACCGCTTTAACGGGATATCCAACCACTGGATACAGGCGCACCTTTTATAGCTCCGTGCATTAAAAGCCGGATGGCATTTACGGAGAAATCCTGCAGGAGTATCTCCTTACCTTCGATACCCTTACGGATAAGCTTGAGAGACTCGACAGACAGATTGAAGAGCTTGCCTCCGAACCCGAGTACAGAGAGAATGTCGGCAAATCCTCCTGCCTGATCGGAATCAAGACACAGACAGCGCTTTCTGTCATTGTGGAAGT
The DNA here is from genome assembly GCA_964481575.1 of uncultured Eubacteriales bacterium. Lineage (GTDB taxonomy): Bacteria > Bacillota > Clostridia > Oscillospirales > Acutalibacteraceae > UQRS01. The sequence continues at coordinate 51,689 of CAYZTR010000005.1, read as the reverse complement.
CGGAGACTTCAAGCGCTTTTCATCGGCCCGACATTTCGCGTCCTATATTGGTCTGGTTCCGGGTGAGGATTCCAGCGGCGGAGATCAAAACCGCCTTGGTATCACAAAAGCAGGAAACGTCCAGGTTCGCACGCTCCTCGTGGAAGCAGCCTAAAGCTATAGCTGAGGTCAGATCGGTTATAAGCCAAAGGTTCTCAAGTAGCGACAGTCCGGCAACACTTCAGCCGTCATAGCCTACGCAGATAAAGTAAACGAAAGACTGCGGCGCCGGTATTATAAAGTGGTTCTCGGCAAGAACAAAAAAACCAATGTAGCAAAAACTGCAGTCGCCCGGGAGCTGGCATGCTTTATCTGGAGTGTGATGACGGAGGATATAGCATGAGTACATCACCGTTCTGCCGATGTCAAGGATGCAAAGCACCGCCTGCGGCAAGCCCTTGACATCATCCCCCCGCTGTTGTTGCGGGTAATCAAGCAGTTGTAAGATGGCTTACACCATTTACAACTGGCCGGTAACAATTAAAAACTGAAGGCATCTTGAAGGGGTGTTGACTTCTTCAAGGTTTGAGCTATCTACGATAAGACTATGTCGGCACAGAAATCTGTGATCCACGCTTTTAGACGGTAGGGCTCGCGGCGGACCATTGATCTGTTGGTAGGGCGAAATCCTAAATCCACGTATATCAGAGTGGCCAATGCCGGGAACTGATACCAATGCTCCTTCCAGATGCCTTCAGCGAAAATTTCATAAAAATTCAAGGTTATTACATATCCGTCTTCCTTCATAATGATGGAAGGATCAACGCTTGCTATTCATCACGCTGATCCTTCTTGTTTACTGCTTGATTGCAGTCGAAACACACAAGCAGAAATGACTGTGAAACAATGGTAAGTTTTTCACAGATGAATAGAAAACTTGTGTGCTTCCAACTGCAATCAAGTCATCACTGTCAATTTTCATCATCAGGATTCTGTTCAGACTGACTAATGTCTTCAAATCTTCCTTCAATGATTGCCCTGAACACTTTATCAAAACCTTCAAAAGGATTGTCCACTCAACCAATTTTTAAAATTATAACCTTCAACTGAATCACGATAGAAGCAAGTATGAAGGTTTTCTTTGATATAGGCAATATCTTCATCAATGTCATCAATTGTCACAGGCTTCAAATCCTTGTCAGTTCCACTAAGAAAATCACAAATTGCAAATGTGATACTGTTCTAAATCACACATTTTTACAACGCTATCAATCGGCTGAACCGCATTGTGTTTTATGTATTCGGCTGCGCCAAATAACCGGGAATAATCCTCGGTGGAGCAGCCTTTGGTGTAGGTCCACCTGTTTTTTCTCCAGTTCCGCAGTCATTTCCTGAATATCCGCTTCGATATACTTCCACAGCGATTCATGGGCTTCACGCATATTGCGGCCCTGGGCGGAGATTGCTGTCTGCAATCGGGTGATCGTTTCTTTGGTGTTTCGGTATTCCTGTTCACTTTGGTCTGACACGATCAGGTGGTCAAGTTTGGCTTCAAATACTCTTTGATAATATTTGCTCTGCCGCCTGCTTAAATCGGAAAGCTGTTTTACTACATATTCATCCAAACTGACGCCCTCAACGGCTTGAATGTGCAGTTTCCTTTGCGCATATCCGGGCAATATATTTGAACCGGGGTTTTCCATCGGTACAGGGGTTTTCCACCTGCACCATCAGGGAGCCGCCGATGGTGCCCACCTGAATGGTGATCCAGCGGTTTTTCTCCACCTTCCGGCAGGCGCGGATGGCGTTCTCCATGGCGTTGCCGAAGATCACGGTCAGGTCAGTGGGCAGGATGGTCAGATCGCCGCATTCCGCCTGCACCAGACAGCGGATGCCCGCGCCCTCCGCCTGGCCCACATAGTATTGCAGCAGGCCGTTGACCGTGGGGTTCTGGCAATAGACCGCGTTTTCCCGCTTGACCGTCCGGTCGATGACCTGGGCCAGATATTCCTTCATTTCCTCCGGTTTTTCCTGTTCCAGCAGGTCGGCCAGACCATTCAGCCAGTGGCGCATATCGTGGCGCATCCGCCGGGCGTTTTCCATCTCGCGGGTGATGTTTTCATATTGGAGCTGCTGGATTTCCATGGCCTTCTGGTAATCGGCGTCCCGCCTTCGCCGCACCGACTCCCGCAAAAGCAGCCAGTAGACCAGGCACTGCTCGATCAGCACCAGCAGGAAGGGCGGGCCATGCATCCGTCAAAAGTCCGGCACCGCGTAGCCTGTCACCGAACTGTAGTAGACCATCAGGGCGAAGCAGGCCAGGGTGGAGAACATCACCAGAAAAAACTCCCGCTTCATGTTCCGGGCTTCGATCTCCCGGATGTAATCCCGTATCATGTGGGAAAGGGCGTATGCCGCCAGGGGCAGCATCATCGCCGTGGCCGCCGCGTACAGGATCAGATCCCAGACGATATAGACCTCCCCTGTCAACTGTCCCCCGTTTAACAGCGGGAGCGTCAGGTTGACCAGGCAGTATTGACTGGCCGCGTAAAACATGGCAATGTAAATCACCAGCAGTTTTTTCGTGACTGCCTCTTTCAGCAGCCAGAAGTAAGCGGCAGCCAAAAGCACCACGGCCAGAAGCATATACAGGTTGTGAACCCCGCCTCCCATGGGAAGGATCAGGGGGAACAGCGCCGACAGTAAAAGCACCGCTATTGTCAGCCCCGTGAAAATCTGCCGCTGTCAAAACCGCAGACGTTCCGCCCCAAAGGGCAGGAAGCACAGGATCGCACAAGGGTAAAGCTGTAAAAAGAACCCGGCGGCATGGCGCAGGTAAAAGCTCATGGCCCCACCTCCCCGTCAAAGCCCTGACGCCCGCACAGGCGGGAGAACAGGTAGCTGTCGTAGGCGGCGCGGACGGCTCCGCGCTCCCGGCGGGGAAAGTCCAGCCTGGTGCCATCCCGCAGCATATAGGAGCTGGTTCCCATCTGCTCGATCTGTTCCATGTTGACAATGGTTCCCCGGCTGAGCTTCAAAAAGGTTTCCCCCAGCTTGCTTTCCAGCTCGTCCATTGGCATCCATACCTGGATTGTCCGCCCGCTGGTCAGGAAGAGCGTTTTGGTGTGATTTTCGCTTTGTATGTAACCGATCTCATCCAGATATACGGTGCGGCTGCCATGCCCCGCCGTCAAAGCGAGCATAGGGCGATGCCTGCTCCGAAGCTGCGTCAGGCGGCGGAACGCCTCCACCACACCCTCTGTTGTGACCGGTTTCACCAGATAGTGCAGAGCATGGAGGGAAAAGGCGTCCACCGCGTGTTCCCGGCTGGTGGTGACAAACACGATGCCGGTTTGCGGGGAATGGCGCTGCAGCTCTGCCGCAATGTCCACGCCGTTCTCACCGGGCATATAGATGTCCAAAAAGACGATGTCAAAATATTCTTTCTCCTGATCCCGCGCAGCTTCCAGAAGCGTCGCCCCGGTGCTGAAGCACTCCGGCTGGTGGGTCAAGTCCCAGCCATGCAAGGCTGTGGTCAGCTGCTCCCAGGATTTTTACTCGTCATCACAAATGGCAATCCGCAAATGGTTCCCTCCCTTCCGAAACAATAAAAATGGCGGTAGCGCCAGATGCGATTTTCCACGCACCTGACGTTACCGTCATGATAACCTGATCAAAGGACAGAGTTATGCTGTCTGTCAATTCTCGCGTAAGCCAGCATAACTTGTCAAGTCCTTTCTGTTAAAAATTCGAGAAATTTTCATTTTGTCTATAAACTTATACACAATATATTATATCATACTTTTCCCGACTTGTGCGAACCATTCGTGCAATCAACCTATACCATCTCGCGCAATGTTGGGGAGATTTTTCGGGTTTTTTCACTTCGCTAAGGCAGTCATTTTTCGCCCGTCTGGATGTCCCTTCCACCACGCCGTCCTCAAAAGTCTTTTTCAGTGCTACAGAACCGGTGGGCATTTCCAAATCCAGATAGCCGCTGACAGGCTCCGCATTTTCCACGCCGGTTAGCCCATAATTTAACTCAAAAAACCGGGTCAAAGCAGGTCAAATCCGGCCAAAAACGGACAAACCAAATCAGCCGCCGAAGATAAAGAAAACCCCCGGAAAATGGCGTATTTCCGGGGTTTTTGAGCCTTTTTGATTGTAAAAATCTGTTCCGTTAACGCTTGCTGAACTGCGGCGCGCGACGGGCGGCTTTGAGGCCGTACTTCTTCCGCTCCTTCATTCTGGGGTCACGGGTCAAGAGACCGGCCTTTTTCAGGGTGGGACGGAGAGACTCATCGAATTGCAGCAATGCACGGGCGAGACCGTGACGGATGGCGCCGGCCTGGCCGGTAACGCCGCCGCCGGAGACGGTGCAAACAATGTCAAATTTATCCGCAGTGCCGGTCAGGGTGACGGGCTGACGGACGATGAGCTTCAAGGTTTCGAGACCGAAATAATCGTCGATGTCGCGACCGTTGATGGTTACTTTGCCGGTGCCGTTATAAACGCGAACACGAGCAACCGAGCTTTTTCTTCTACCAGTGCCGTAGAAATAGGGATTACCTTCGTACATAATCAGTTGCCTCCTTTGATTAAAGTTCTACGTTTTCGGGCTTCTGAGCACTGTGCTTGTGCGCAGGGCCGACATAGACGTGCAGACGGGTGAGAGCCTTGCGGCCAATCGTGGTGTCAGGCACCATGCCCTTAACGGCATATTCCAATGCCAACTCGGGCTTGTTGGCCATCAGGGTTTTGTACTGGACGGTCTTGAGACCGCCAATGTACCCGGTGTGACGGTAGTGGTATTTTTTCTCCAGCTTCTTGCCGGTGAGAACAACCTTATCCGCGTTGATGATTACCACATGGTCCCCGCAATCTACATGAGGTGTAAACTGGGGCTTTACTTTGCCGCGAAGAATGTTAGCGGCGGCGACAGCCACACGGCCGAGTACCTTACCTTCAGCATCAATCACATACCACTTGCGATCCTGCTCAGCGGGCTTTGCCATATAACTAGACATTTGCATTACCTCCTATCATTTCAATGCTTAGATATATTACCACCATTGTTTCCGTTTGTCAATGAAAAAATATTAGTTTTTTAAATTTATTTTCTGAAAACTCTTATTTTCTCTAAAATTCTTATTTTATCTCTTGAATACGAACAAACTGTTTTTTGCATCTGCTGTAATTTTGGTTTCTTTTTCCGGTGCGCTGTGCTATAATATCACAAATAATGATTTGCTGCATGAATGGAGATGAAGTGTATGCTAAGTTATGGGAAACGGTTGGTTGCGGCTTTACTAGTGTTGTGCCTGTTAGGTTCCGGCTTATTTTTGCTGCCGGTTGGTGCTACCGGCAGTTTGGGTGATTTGAATGGGGATGGAAGTCTTTCTGTTGCTGATGTGGTTTTGCTGCGTAAAGCTATCTTAGCTGAACAATTTTTCTCAAACGGTGATTTGAATGAAGACGGAAAGCTTACGGTAACGGATGTGGTTTTGCTGCGCAATGCCATTTTAACGGGTAATTCGCCAAAGGTGGATGGCTGGCGCATTGAGGGAAATACGACCTATTATTACCGGAATGGTGTGGCTGTAACCGGCTGGCAGGATATTGACGGTCTGCGTTATCTTTTCAGTGAAGCTGGTGTGCTGCGGACGGAAGTCGGCGTGGATGTTTCTCAGTATCAGGGGAACATTGATTGGTCGCGTGTGGCGGCCAGTGGTGTTTCTTTCGCCATGGTCCGTGTGGGTTACCGGGGCTATGGTGCCGCTGGTGTGTTGGTAACGGACACTGCTTTTGCTGCCAATGTTGCCGGCGCGGCGGCGGCCGGATTAGATGTGGGTGCTTATTTTGTTACGCAAGCTACGACTGTTGCGGAAGCGGAGGAGGAAGCCGACTATGTGCTGGCGTTGCTGGCTGGGCAGGGCATCACCGGCCCGGTGGCTATTTGTACGGCTCAATCTGCTTCGCCGGACGGAACCGGCCGGGCGGATGCCCTGAGCCGGGAAAATCGTACCACTTGTGTGCAGGCTTTTTGTGCTCGGATTGCGACGGCTGGATATCGCCCGGAGATCCAGGCTAATGCTGACTGGTTTGCAAATCAGCTGAATACCGCCCGGTTGCAAGCTTATGATTTTTGGCTGCTACAGCCGGGGGAGACACCAAGTACCTCCCTTACATATCAAACCTGGCAATACAGCCAGACAGGGCAGATTCAGGGAATCCCAGAAGCGGTGGGCCTGAATTTGCGATATTTGGCGGTTGCTTCCAACCCGGGAACCGGGGAGAATGTGCCTGAAAACGGTTGGTACACGGTGGAGGATCAGACCTATTATTATCAGGACGGTGTTGCTGTAACCGGTCTGCAAACCATAGACGGTCTTCGTTATGATTTCAGTGCCACCGGCATTTTGCTGACCACCGCCGGGGTTGATGTTTCCAAATTCAACGGTGTCGTTGATTGGGGACGGGTTGCGGCCACCGACGTTTCCTTTGCTATGATTCGCTGTGGTATCCGCGGTTACGGGGCCTCAGGAGTTCTACAGGAGGATTCCAGTTTCGTGACGAATATACAGGGGGCTGCTGCCGCAGGACTAAAGGTGGGTGTTTATTTCTTCACCCAGGCAACCACAGTGGCGGAGGCACGAGAGGAAGCGGATTTTGTATTGGGGCTTATTCAGGATTATGACATTACTTATCCTGTGGCCATTGATACAGAATGGTCCAATGTGAACCACACCGGCCGGGCGGATTCTCTGGATGTAGATACCCGCACGGATTGCATTCTGGCTTTTTGCCAACGGATTGCCGACGCTGGGTATACACCGGCTGTGTATGCCAGCAAAAGCTGGTTTTATGATCAGTTGGATGCCGCCAGGTTGACCGATTATGATTTCTGGCTGGCCCACTATACGGAACAGACGGATTTTCTCTATGATTACACCACCTGGCAGTATAGCAGTACCGGCCAGGTAGATGGTTTTTCATCTGATGTGGATTTAAATCTCTGTTATAAACAGTATGGATAATTTAACAAGGGAGCGATGATATATGTTACAACGCGGTTCCGGTGTGTTGCTGCATATTTCCTCTTTACCGGGCAGCTATGGCATCGGGGATTTCGGTGCAGGCGCCCGTCGATTTGTGGATTTTATTTCAGATATGGGGTTTTCAGTATGGCAGGTGTTGCCCCTGTGTCCTGTGGGTGCGGGAAATTCTCCCTATTCCAGCCCCAGCGCCTTTGCGCTGAACCCCCTGTTCCTGGATGGGAAAGACCTGGTGAAGCAAGGCTTAATCCCGGCGAAACTGGCCGAAGAGTTGGAATATCCGGGAACCCCGCATACGGCAGATTACGCTTATGCGGCCCGGGCCAAGCAGCAAATGGTGACCGCCGCCATGGCAAATATTCCTTCCAATGAGATTGCAGATTTTCTGCGTACTCAATTCTTTTGGCTGGCGGATTACGCCCTGTATATGTCCGGTAGAGCTTCCAATGGCGGGAAACCTTTCTGGGAATGGGAGGTTCCTCCTCGCGAGGCCGATGTAACCTATTATTATACCGAACAATATTTATTATGGAAGCAATGGGCCGCTTTGAAACAATACGCCGGAGAAAAGGGCGTGAAATTATTTGGAGATATGCCCATTTATGTTTCCAGAGATAGCGCTGATTTTTATGCCCATCCGGAGCTGTTTCAGACCGATGCAGATGGCCATTTAAAGAATGTGGCCGGTGTGCCGCCGGACTATTTTTCTGCCGATGGGCAGCTGTGGGGGAATCCACTGTATGATTGGGAGGTTATGAAAGCCGACGGATACCGCTGGTGGCTTGCCCGGATAGGCCATTCTCTGGAGCTGTATGATATTTTGCGGATTGACCATTTTCGAGGATTCCACCGTTACTGGGCGGTTCCAGGAGATGCTGCTACAGCCAGGGAGGGTGTCTGGATGGACGGCCCGGCCATGGATTTGTTTCGGAAAGTGGAGCAGCAGTTTTCCCATCCCGCCATTGTAGCGGAGGATCTTGGAACGGTGGATGACGGTTTGCTGCAGTTTTTGCAGGAGACCGGTTACCCCGGTATGCGGGTGATGCAGTTCGGTTTTGATTCTCTGGGTTCCATCCACTTGCCTTATAAGTACAACGCCAATTGTGTGGCTTATACCGGTACCCATGATAATGATACTATGCTGGGATGGCTTTGGGCTATCCCCATGGAGGAAAAGCGTCGTTTGCTTCGGTATTGCCGCTATGATGGAGAAGATTGGGGCCGTGGCGGCGCCGACAGCCCTGCCATTCGGGAGATTTTGCAGACCTTGTGGATGTCTGCAGCCGGCCTGGTTATGGTTCCCATACAGGATATGCTTGGGTGGGGGAGTGACACCCGCCTGAATATTCCTGGCCAGCCGGAGGGAAACTGGATCTTCCGGATTACCGAGGATGCATATTCCCAGGTGGATGCGGACTTTTTCCGTAGTCTGAATCAAACTTACGACAGGTGAATCCATGTTGAATTCTTATCGAGTAGGCTTTCGGGATGGTATTCCCATCGGCCTGGGATATTTATCGGTGTCCTTTGCCTTTGGGATCCTGACGGTGAACCAAGGGTTTGCCCCCTGGACGGCGGTTTTCATCTCCATGACCAACGTAACTTCCGCCGGCCAGGTAGCCGGCGTAACGATTTTGGCCGCGGGCGGTACCTTGCTGGAACTGGCGTTAACCCAGTTTCTTATCAATTTACGCTATGCCCTCATGTCATTGACGCTGACCCAGCGGTTTCATCCCACTGTCAGTTGGAAAAAGCGGGCGCTGCTGGCTTTTTTCGTGACAGATGAGATTTTTGCAGTGGCTGCCAGCCGCAGGCAACAGATCGGTTCCCGTTATTTCTTGGGATTGGCTACGGCGCCTTACCTGGGATGGGCCTTGGGAACTGCGCTGGGCAGCGTGTTTGGCTCCGTTTTACCTGTTATGTTGCAAAATGCACTGGGGTTGGCCATTTACGGGATGTTCGTTGCCATTATTCTGCCGCCTATGCGTAAGGAGCGGGCGATTTTGGTAGTGGTCGGCATTGCTGCCGGTCTTTCTTGCTGCTTCTTTTATATGCCTGGTCTCTCCGCCTGGACGGCGGACAACCCCGGATTTGTTATCATCATCTGCGCTGTGGTTGCCTGTTTGATCGGGGCTTGGCTCTTTCCTGTTTCTCAGGAGGTGTCGTCGGATGCATGATTGGTATTTGCTGCTGTCCATTATGGTGATGGCAGGGGTTACCTATCTTCTGCGTATGATCCCCCTGGCTGCCTTGCACCGAAAACTAACAAATCCCTTTTTATTGTCCTTTTTACATTATGTTCCTTATGCCGTATTGGGCGCCATGACCTTTCCTGCCGCTTTTTACGCCACAGGAAATCCTCTTACGGCTTTGGTTGGTGTGGGTGTTGCACTGGTGCTGGCCTTTTTTCGGCGCGGACTTTTGACGGTAGCCGCTGTGGCCTGTGGCGCCGCATTCCTTTGTGAATGCGTGTTGCAATTTGTATAAATATTGTCCTTCCCTTGTGGGCGAATTCATTTTGAATAGGAGCGTTGTGCATGAAATATGTCATTAAGCCGGATGGTCCGAACCCGCTGGAGCCGGATGGAAACGACAGCCCGGAACTGGTGATGCTGGAAAGCAAACCGAAAAAATCGCTGCCCAATTTAAAGCTGGATCCTGTACAGTATGTACCGGATCTGGCCGATCCTGTTATATATGAAGAAACGGGTGAACCGCTTATACAGAAAACCACGGAAACTCCTGTTACCGAACCGGCGCTCCTGCCGAATTTGATCACGGAATCTGTGAAGCGGCCGGAGACGGTTGAACGGTCAGAGGTACTTCCGGAGCCCCCTTTTGGACAGGCAACAGCACCTTTTTCCTCAGTGCAGCAGGAGGTTATGCCGGATCTGCAGCTGTCCTCTGAGGGTGGGGTGCCATTGGCGCAGATGCCCGAAAGCAATATTATTGTACAAAACTCCGAAACTGGAGTGACTGCTGATGATGCGACGAATTTGACACCGGATCAGACCGCAGCGTGGGAACAGATCTATTTGGAACCGAGTCATGAATCGGTTTCTACTTCTGGAGGATTTACCGTTCGCGGGGATTGGGAGGAGAAGGCTGTTGACACCGCGGCACCCCCACTGGATGCCCCGATGATTACTCCCATCACACCCATAGGCGGACCGGCTACGGCCATTCCCGGCGTGACTGTCCCTACTGCCGCCATATCCGAACCGGAACCTTCTGTGATACTGCTCCAGTCTAAATGGGAATCGGTGATGCCCTCGGATTCTTCCCCACAAGCGGGCGCTTCAACGGCGTCTGAAGCGCTGGAGGCCACTACGGTCTTTACACCTGTGCAGGAAACGGCGCCCACTACGCCCCTAGATGAAGTTGCGGATGCTGCTGATGAAGAAGAGGAAGAAATGGCCAAAACCTGGAGCCGTGTTCCTGTTGTTATCGCCATTATTTTAGCGGTACTCATGGCGGCGGTTCTGGCGGGGGTCCATTTCTTCCGGGTATTCGAGGAAGGCTATAACGGCTATGGTCGTGATTCATCGGTCGTATCATCCGACAGCAACAATGTTGTTTCCTCTACTTCAGATGAAGTGACGGATATTCCTGTCTTCAGCAACGGTACGTCTACCAATATGTTTACTTCTCTTGCGCCAACCAGCAGTACGGCCGACAGTGTTAACGGTTCGTCTGCCAGTGGCAGTAGTGTGGCTTCCAGCAACACTACCACCAGCCGGGCTTCCACAGCTTCCCAAGCGCCTTCTGTATCACAAACGATCCCTTCCACTCCTGCTGCGTCTTCTCCAGAAACTCCTGCCCAGGAGACGGCTGCCCCCCAGGAAACGCCGGCGGCTAGCCAGGAGGCAGAATCCAGCCAGGTGCAGGAAACGGTTTCCTCTGAACCGGCGGAACCGACACCCAGCGAACCTGCTGAGAGCTCAGAGTGGAACTGGGATGATATTGCCGGCTCGGAAGAGGAAAATTGATAGCCGCACCGAAAAACATCCTGCTTTTCCGGAAACGGTTATATTTTTTCGGCTGGGCTTGTAATTTGCTGAAAGCTGTGATACAATATCTCTGTTAACATATTCACTGCGCTTTGACGCAGAAAGGAGCATTCCCGAATGTCTGGACATTCTAAATGGAACAATATTAAACGGAAAAAAGAAAAGACGGATCAGGCCCGGGCCAAGGTGTTCACCAAGATCGGCCGTGAAATTGCGGTGATCGTCAAGGCCGGCGGTTCCGACCCCAACAACAATGCAAAGCTGCGGGATGTGATTGCCAAAGCCAAGGCTGCCAACGTTCCCAATGATAATATTGAGCGGATTATTAAAAAGGCCGCCGGGGAAGGAGACAGCACCAATTACGAGGACATCGTATATGAAGGCTACGGTCCCAACGGTGTTGCTGTTGTGGTGGAGGCCCTGACTGACAATCGAAATCGGACAGCCGGTGATTTGCGCCATTATTTTGATAAGTACGGCGGAAACATGGGGCAGCCCGGCTCGGTGATGTTTATGTTCAACCGTCAGGGTATTATCGAGATTGAAGCGGAGGGTCTAGACGAGGAAGAAGTTATGATGGCGGCGCTGGATGCTGGTGCGGAGGATTTTAATTCGGACGGAGATGTGTTCCGGATTGTCACCGATCCCAATGGAATTGGTCCTGTGCGGGATGCTTTGGAGACCGCCGGTTATACTTTTATTACCGCTGAACCCATGTATGTGGCTGCCACGACCACCGTTCTGGAGGATCCTGAGGCTGTGGAAAAGATGGAAAAGCTGCTGGATGTGCTGGAGGAAAATGATGACGTGCAGAACGTCTGGCATAACTGGGAGATGCCGGAAGAATAAGCTGGATTTGCAGTGCGGCATATCGGTACGCCGCACTGCTTTTTACTAATACGCCAGATAGACGTGCATTACATAGCAAAGAGGTGAAGCAAATGAAGCAGGATAAATCGCTGGAGATAGATTCTTCTTTGACACAGGAAACTTCGGCATCCCATGCTGGGGTACAGGATCCGGCAGGTGAGAAGGAAACTTCCCGCGGATTGGATTCCGCAGAGGAAATGCCGCCCTTGCAGGGATCGGAAATACCAGGGGATACCGGAGCGGATGGCAACTGTGCATCCCAGTTATCATCAGATCCCTCGGATGCGGATGGGATTCTGTTGGATCCGGTTGCGGAAAAAAAGCATCGGCAAAAGGTGGTTTTGTTGATCGGGGTGCTGCTGGTAGCTGCGGTGGTATTACTTTGGCTGTCTTTTCCGCGCTTCAAGGGTAATGGAAGTCAGAATACTTCCAGCGTTCCCTTCGCTGTAGCGGACGATCAGGCCATCCAAAATCTGGAAAGCCCCATTCCGGATAATAACACTTCATCGGAAACGGTAACAGCATCGGAGATTGTTGTCAGTCCGGAGGAGAGCGCGTCGGATGCCACATCCTCTGAATTGTACGGCACTTCTACCTTGACGGACGACGGGGTGGATCCCTATGCCACTACTTATTCGGAATACCTGCATTCCGATACAGACGGTGACGATGTCTGGCAGGCCGCCAATGTGGCGGATTGTTTTGATCGTGCTGCAACTGTTTTTGGCTATCCTTACACCCTGGCAGATGATCTTCACGTCAGCGAGGGTTCCTCATCAGCCAGCGTTTTTAAAACCTATGGGTCCGGTGTGTTGTTCAGCATCTCTTATCAAAAGGATAAATCCGGCTTCACTGGTACGATTCGGAATGCTGCCAGCCAGACCGAACTGGCTCAGCTTGGTGCATTGTTGCTGAAATCGGTGTCGGGAGATATGACGGATACAGGGTTTTATCAGTTTTTATCCGGCCTTTCCCAGACCGGGAGTTATACCGGTAACTTTGAGGGATATTCGGCAACGGTTACCGTAACGGCTGCCGATACTACATATACGGCGGAATTCGTTTTTCAATGGATTGAGTAAGGAGGATGCACAATGGAAATCATTCTGTTTTTAATGGCTGTGCTGGTCTTTGCTGTCGGCTTCTTTGGCCTGAACCTTGGCAATATGGGGATCGGTATTCTTCTTTGCGGAATTGGTATTGTGATTCTCGTTGTTATGGTGGTTGTCCTGTTTCGTAGCCGAAAGCAGGTTTCTGCTGAACAGGGGAGTGGGCCAAAAGCGCCTTCTCCTGAGGAAAACCAGCAGAAAGATTGACCCCTGTGTTATCCGCCACAAGCTGTGAATTTTTGTGATTCTGTTTAAAACCTGAGAGATGTATCTGGCCATTTTTGCATGGTTTACTAAAAATCACTTGACAATCACTTGACAATCATCTGTTTAAAAAATATAATATTCTTATAAAATGTACCCATGTCGGGTTGAAAGGAAGCGTTGCCATCATGTGGATTTTTTCATTTTTAAAGCAATACTGGAAAGTCATTGTTGCCATTGCCGCTGCTGTTGTTGCGGTTTGTTCGGTGGTATCTACTGTATTTGTTGCAATGGGCGCTTTGCGGCTTCGTCACCTGAAACCGGCACCTGAAGTTTACGATGAGGATTGGGTCGACCGTCTGCATGCCTCTGCCCGGAAGGCGTAAAGCCCCAGGTCTACTGCAATCAACGGAAAGGAATGTGTTACATGACCAAGAAAATTTCTCTGGCTATGGCGGTTTGTTTGCTGCTGGCTTATTTTGTTGTATTTTGTTTTTCTGCTTCGGCTGCCATTGTGGTGGGGGACGGTGGAACCTATACTACCGATGAATCACCGTCTGATGTCTCTTCTTCCGCTGTTTCTTCTGTCACAGGTTCCAGCGTGGCAGATACGGATGATGATGTATTTGATGCGGATTCCTCTGTGGGGCAAAGCACTGGCGGTACTCAGACCGCTGTTTCTTCCACTGCTAACAGCACTGCCTCTGTTGCTTCCGGGACGAACGCTTCGGATGGCGAGGATACCACTGTGATCATTATTGATGACGGAGACTTTGAATTTGACGCTGACAGTGCTCCGACCACCGCGTCGGAGGGCAGTGTTTCAGAGTCCGCTACATCTTCTGATAAGCTATATGTCTCCGGTGACTTTTCTTATATCATTACAGAGGATGGGGTGACCATTACCGGTTACACCGGTATTTCTACAACGGTGGAGATCCCGGGCATGTTGGGTGGCCAAAAGGTGTTTGCCATTGGCGCCAATGCCTTTGCCATGTCCGGCATTACGGAAATTACCATTCCGGATTCGGTTACCGAAATCAGGGAAAACGCTTTCTTTGGCTGTAATGATTTGACCACTGTACATTTCGTGGGAACAGAGGATCAGTGGAAGGCCATTACTTTTGCGGACGGCAATGATGCGCTGACAGGTGCGGAGGTTCAGTGGGCCACCAATCCCCTTGGTCTTTGGATTGTGATCGGCGTCTGTGTTGTGTTTTTGGTGGTGTTACTGATTATTCTCGGCACCAGAAGCATAGCCAAAGGCGGCAGGGGAAAGCGTCGTGCAGATCCGCAGGATGCACCCTAAAAATTAATTCAATAAATGGAGAGGTGTTTTGAATGAAAAAATTGTTTACAATGTTGATGTCGGTTCTGCTGGTGCTCAGCTTGAGCCTGTCTGTTTTGTCGGCATCTGCCGCCGTGATTAACGGGGATGGTGGTATGGTAACCACACCAGATGATGCGTTTCAGGAGGACGTAACCCCGCCGGAGGCGGATACTGACCAGGTGGAATTCGGCAAGTTGCTGCGGGTTGCCGGCGCTTATTAAGATGTTCTATGGTTCTGATCCGGGGATCGCCTATGTTGGAAATGTGGATTCCCAGAATCCTACTGGCCAATTCGATCAGCGCGGTGATTTGAACGGAGACAATTCCTTGTCTATCACGGATGTTGTCCTGTTGTGCAAGTGCATTTTGGCTCAAAAATTTAATTGACTGCTCTGTACCCCCCAGGGGTCCAGGGAAGTTTTTTGCTTTTTTAGACAAGAAAGACATGTTTTGCCTATGTTTGTACACGATTAACAAAAAATTAACATTATGACTTGAATATTTAGAAATTATTAATTGATTTTACTGAAAAAGAGTAGTATAATATTGGGAAAGTTTACCGAAGTTCTTCCTTCGGGACTTTCTATATTCTCTTTCATGCTTTTGGGAATATTGGATATTATAGTAGTATATGTTTTGTGATCCGGAAACGGTTTTCCGGGAAAGGAGTGATGATCCCATGGCTTCGGAAACGGTCGCCAGAATCCTGGCTGCCGAACAACAGGCGCAGGAACAGGTGTGTGCCGCCCGGGAACAGGCGGAGGCCGAATTGGCCAGCGCCAAGAATCATGCGGATACTATTCTGGCAGACGGCAGGCAACGGGCTGAACAGGCATCGGCTGATTTGCTGGAAGAAAACCGGAAGGCAGTGGCCTCTGTTTATGCTGCTGCCTGTGAGGAAGCAGCGGCTAAGGTTGCGCAAGTGGAAGCGCTGGCCGAGAAAAATAGGCAGAAGGGGATTGATCTGGTGCTTTCTCTGCTGATCCCACAGCAATAAGCCGGTTTTTCCCGGCATTGGAGGTGAAGATTTTTGCCAAAACTAAAAATGCAGAAAATTGAACTGATTGCTTTGCTGCCGGATCGGAAGAAGATTATGGAACGGCTGCAGCGCCGTGGCGTTGTAGAAGTGACTGAAGTGGAGGATCCGGAACTGGCCCGGTTGAACACGGCTTCCAGTGTTTCCCAGTTTGACAAGCACTGCAATACGGCCATCCAGGCTCTGGAGATTTTGGATCAATACGCTCCGGAAAAAGTCGGATTGCTTTCCTCCTTGAATGGGCGAACGCCGGTGGAAAAGCACGAATTTGGCCGGCGGGTTACCGAATCAGATTCCAACCTTTCTATCTGCTACAAAATTCTGGCATTGCACAAGCAGATTGGAGAAGATAAAGCTACCATTGTCCGCAATGAGACGCTGATGGACTCCCTGCGGATCTGGTTGCCCCTGGATATTCCCATGCAGTACCGTGGCAGCAAATACACCGTGTGCTACGTCGGTATTCTGCCTAATAATTGGACCGAGTCGGATTTGCTGGCTGCCCTGGCCCGGGCCATTCCCCAGGTAGATGCGTTGGAGGTGCAGGTGATTGCCGCATACAAGGAGCAAACCTGCGTTACCGTGCATTGCATGCGAGGGGAAGAAGAATCGGTTTTGAATGCGCTGCGGGATCTGGGATTTGTGTTTCCCTCGGATCCTACCAAACATCCGCCGCAGGTGCGGATGGATCGTTACCAAAAGGAGATTGATGCCTGTCGGCAGCGTATTACTGAAAACACGGAAAAAATCAAAGCGTTTGCCCCGGAACGGAGCAAAATTCAGTTTGAGATTGATTATTTAACAGTTCGAAAGGAAAAGTATCAGCAGCTGGCCAAGGTGGGGTTGACGCAAAATACCTTTGTGCTGACTGGGTATATTGCGGCTAAGGATGTGCCTAAGCTGCGCCAGGAGCTGGAAGAACGGTTTGATTTGACCCTGACGATTACAGATCCGGATCCGGAAGAAGACGTTCCGGTTTTGTTGGAAAACAACCGGTTTGTGGCCCCGGTGGAAGGAATCACCGAAATGTATGCCTTGCCTGGTAAACGGGATGTGGATCCCAACCCTGTCATGTCCTTTTTTTATTATCTCTTTTTCGGCATGATGCTGTCTGATGCAGGGTATGGGCTGCTGATGGTGTTGGGATGTTCTTTTGCCCTTGCGAAATTTACTCTGGAGAAGCCTATGCGCCGATCCTTGACCATGTTTCGCAACTGCGGTATTTCTACCCTGTTCTGGGGGGCCTTGTTTGGCAGCTGGTTCGGCAATGCGCCCCAGCAGATTGCCAAAACCTTTTTCGGCAAAAGCGGAGAAGGCTCTACTGCCCTCTGGTTCGAACCGATCAATGATCCGGTTCGGCTTTTGCTGTTTTGCTTTCTGCTGGGAATTATCCACCTGTTTGTGGGTGTCGGTGTAAACCTTTGGAACACCTGGCGGCAGGGTCACCGGCTGGATGCCATTCTGGACAATGTGCCGGTCTTTCTGACGGTGGCAGGTGCGGCGCCGCTGGCGGGCAATGTTCTTTCCCCCATGCCGGCCTGGTCTATGGCCATCGGAAAATGGCTGGCGCTGGTAGGTGTGGTGCTCATTGTTTTGACCGGCAGCCGCAGCAGCAAAAATATTTTTGCCCGTTTCTTCGGCGGGTTGTACGCACTTTACAACACTGCCACCGGCTATCTGGGGGATATTCTTTCTTATTCCCGATTGCTGGCTCTGGGCCTGGCCACAGGACAGATTGCCTATGTGATCAATCTGGTTTGCGGTATGGTGGACGGGAAAAATACGGTGTTTGGCGGAATTTTATTCACGTTGATCTTCATTGTAGGGCATATTGCCAATCTGGCCATCAATTTGCTGGGTGCTTATGTCCACAGCGACCGTCTCATGTTTGTGGAGATGTTCGGTAAGTTTTACGAGGGCGGAGGCAGAGCCTTCCGACCCTTTGGTGTCAATACCAAGTATTACAAATTCAAGGAGGAGTCATAAATGGAAGCGTTTATTTCTGCAAATTTGGGGATTGCCCTGGCGGTATTGGGAGCAGCTTTGGCTGCTTTAATGGCCGGTGTCGGTTCAGCCAGAGGTGTTGGTCTGGTTGGTGAAGCTGCGGCCGGTGTCGTTTCTGAAGATCCCGGTAAGTTTTCCAAATGCCTGATTTTGCAGCTGCTGCCCGGTACACAGGGTCTCTACGGTTTGCTGGTTGCCGTTTTGGTGATGGCCAATATCGGCTTTTTGAACGGCAGTGCAGAAACCATTACTACAGAGGTCGGTTTGAAGTATCTCTTTGCTTGTTTACCCATGGCCATTGCCGGCCTGTTTTCTGCCATTGCGCAGGGCCGCGCGGCAGCAGCCGGTGTCGGTATTGTTGCCAAAAAGCCGGAACATTCCGGTAAGGCTATTATCATGGCGGCCATGGTGGAAACTTACGCCATTCTGGCTCTTTTGATTTCCATTCTGATGATCGTCAATATTCATTGATACCGACCGAGAGGAGACGACCATGGGCGGATTGGATAAAATAATCGAAAAAATTCAGGCGGAAAACGCCAAAGAACTGGAGCAAATCGCCCTGGAAACCGGGGAAAAGGTACAGGAGATATTGTCGGTTGCCAATCAGCAAGCAGATGCTGCTTTTGAGGCGACCGTGGCTGATGCCCGGCGGCGCTGTGACGCCAATCTGGAGCAGGCAAAGTCGGGGGCTGAGGCCGCCGGTAAAAAGGCTGTTTTGGAGGCAAAGACCAAGGCTGTTCGGCAGGTTATGGATGCGGCACTTGCATCTTTAAAGTCCTTGCCTACAGAACAGTATTTTGCTGCCATAGAAGCTTTGGTTCTGAACCAGTGTAGCCAGGTTGGCGGCGTGCTGCGGCTGAATCATGCGGATCTGGCCCGGTTGCCCAACGGTTTTCTGGATCGTGTCAACGAGGCCTTAGGCAAGCGTGATGCTTCGGCCAATGCTTATCCCACTGGTACAGATTCCGATTGGCACATCACCCTTGGGGATCCGGCGGATATCCCCAGCGGCTTTATTATGCAGTATGGAGATATTCAGCAGAACTGTACCTTTGAAGCGTTGCTGGAGGAGAATGCAGATGAAATCAAGTTCCAGCTGCATTCCACGATTTTCGGATAAGGAGGCCAAGGCATGAAGGATACGGAATATGCCTATGCTGTCGCCAGTGTCCGCGCACAGGAAGCTAAGTTGCTGACCCCTTCGGATCTGGAACAGATGATCGGTGCGGCCAATGCGGCTGACGCAGCCCGGGTTCTGTCTGACCGGGGCTGGACTGGTATGGAGGACGAGGATCCTTCGGCCTTTCAGGAACAGCTTGAGGGCCTGTGGGAGATGCTGGCGGGTATTCTGCCAGAGAAGCATTTGTTGGATTTTTTGTTGGTTAAACAGGATTTTCATAATGCAAAGGCTGCTCTGAAAGGACGAGTCACCGGTGTGGAATGTGCGCCTCTGTACCTGGGACCCTGTCTTGTGGATCCGGCTCTTCTGACAGCAGCTGTCAATGAAAAGCGGTTTGACCGTTTGCCGGACTGGTTGGCTGTCCCCACCCGCGATGCCTATGATTTGCTGACCCGTACATTGGATGGGCAGCTGTGCGATGTGTTTTTGGATCGGGCAGGCCTGGAGGTCACCTTACGGCTGGCGAAGGAGACGAAGAATTCCTTTCTTATAAAAATTGCCCAGCAGCTCTGTTTGACCGCAGATTTGAAAATTGCGTTACGTGCGGCGCGAACCAAAAAGGATGAGACTTTTTTGGAAGCAGCTTTGGCTGATTGTGCCGATGTTTCCAAATCCGGTCTGACAAAAGCGTCTGCTCGCGGGGAAGAAGCTCTGCTGCAATATTTGGAAGCTTCCGGTTTTGGAGAGGCGGCCGCACAAATAAAAACCTCCAATACGGCGTTCGAAAAATGGTGTGATGATTTGCTAATGCGTCAGGTTTCTGATGCCAAACGAATAGCGTTCGGTGTGGAACCCTTGCTGGCATATTATATCGCCGGAGAGGCTCAGATCAAAAATGCAAGAATCATCCTTTCCATGAAGCGCAATGGCTTGCCGCCGGAACAGATCAGGGAGAGAGTGAGGGCGTTATATGTATAAGGTTGCTGCTATGGGAGATCGGGACAGTATTTACGGTCTTGCTGCCCTGGGTCTGGCCATTTTTCCTGAGGATCATCCGGAGCATGCTGCCAAAACCCTGCGTCATTTGGCCGACAACGGCTATGCAGTGATATTTATGACCGAAAAACTGGCAGCTCAGATTCCGGCAGAGGTAGACCGCTATCGGGAGCAGTCTATGCCGGCTGTGATCCTGATTCCTGGTGTCACCGGCAATACCGGTCAGGGTATGCAGAATGTCAGCCGTGCCGTGGAAAAGGCGGTAGGTTCAGATATTCTGAAATCCGATTAAACCCGGAAGCGCAGCGTTTTGTGCTTTAGGGGCTTCATGATAATTCAATAGTATCGGAGGACGAACCAGATGCAACAAGGAACGATTTTAAAGGTTTCCGGTCCCTTGGTTATTGCTGAGGGAATGCGGAATGCCAATATGTTTGATGTGGTGCGTGTCAGTGAGCAGCGACTTATCGGCGAAATCATTGAAATGCACGGCGATCAGGCTTCTATTCAGGTATATGAAGAAACTTCCGGCCTGGGGACCGGAGAACCGGTGGAATCCACCGGAGAACCCATGAGTGTGGAATTGGGGCCGGGACTGATCGGCTCCATTTACGATGGAATTCAGCGGCCCTTGGATGATATCAGAAAGGTTTCGGGAAACAATCTGGAGCGGGGCGTAGAGGTGCCCTCTTTAAAGCGTAACAGAACTTGGGAGTTTACTCCTGCGGTTGCGGTAGGAGATACCGTGCAGCCGGGGGATGTGATCGGTACAGTGCAGGAGACGGATATCGTGCTGCACAAGATCATGGTGCCGCCCAATGTTTCCGGCCGGATTACAGAAATCAAACCCGGCACCTATCATGTGACCGACACGGTGGCTGTTGTGGAAACCGAAAAGGGTCAGCGCCCCATTGGCCTGATGCAGAAATGGCCGGTTCGTCGCGGACGTCCCTATGCCCGGAAGCTGAGTCCGGATAAGCCTTTGATTACCGGGCAGCGGGTCATTGACTGTATGTTCCCCATTGCCAAGGGCGGCGTTGCCGCTATCCCTGGCCCCTTTGGTTCCGGCAAAACCGTGACCCAGCACCAGCTGGCCAAATGGGCGGAAGCTGATATTGTAGTTTACATCGGATGCGGAGAACGGGGCAATGAAATGACCGATGTTTTGAACGAGTTCCCCGAACTGATTGACCCCCATACCGGAAAGTCCCTAATGGAACGGACAGTATTGATTGCCAATACATCGGATATGCCGGTGGCGGCTCGGGAGGCTTCCATCTATACCGGCATCACCATTGCAGAATATTTCCGAGATATGGGGTATTCTGTAGCGCTTATGGCAGATTCTACTTCCCGTTGGGCTGAGGCATTGCGGGAGATGTCCGGCCGTCTGGAGGAAATGCCCGGTGAAGAAGGGTATCCTGCCTATTTGGGGTCTCGGTTGGCTCAGTTCTATGAGCGTGCCGGTCGGGTGATCTCCCTTGGAACTGAGGGGCGGGAAGGCGCCCTTTCTGTAATTGGCGCTGTTTCGCCGCCCGGCGGTGATATTTCCGAGCCGGTATCCCAGGCCACCCTGCGGATTGTCAAAGTGTTCTGGGGTCTGGATGCTTCTTTGGCTTATAAACGCCATTTCCCGGCTATTAACTGGTTGACCAGTTACTCTTTGTATCTGGATTTGCTGGCGGATTGGTATAAAAACAACGTCAGTGAGGACTGGATGCAGCTACGCGGCCGGATGATGGCCCTGCTCCAGGAGGAAGCCGAGCTGGATGAGATTGTTAAGCTGGTAGGTATGGATGCTTTGTCCCCCGGAGACCGGCTGAAAATGGAAACCGCCCGCTCTATTCGGGAGGATTTTCTCCATCAGTTGGCCTTCCATGAGGTGGACACCTATACCTCCCTGCAAAAGCAGCTGATGATGATGCGGCTGATTTTGCAGTATTACGATGAGGGGCAGAAGGTTTTGGAGCAGGGCGCGGATATTGAAGAAATTGCCGCCTTGCCCGTCCGGGAACAGATCGGACGCTTTAAATATGTAACCGAAGACAAGATTACCGCGGAATATGAAAAGGTTTCCGAAGCCATCTGTCGGCAGATGCAGGAGACGCTGGAAAAGGAGGCCGTCTGATGCCCAGAGAATATCGTACCATTGAAGAAGTGGCCGGCCCTTTGATGCTGGTTCGTCAGGTAGAAGGGGTCAAGTACAACGAGCTGGGGGAGATCCTCCTGGAAAACGGAGAAAAGCGCCGCTGCCGTGTGTTGGAAATCAACGGTACCAATGCCTTGGTACAGCTGTTTGAATCCTCTACAGGGATTAATTTGTCCAACTCCAAGGTGCGCTTCACAGGCCGCCAAATGGAGCTGGGCGTATCGGAGGATATGCTGGGCCGTGTTTTTGACGGACTGGGCCGTCCCATCGACGATGGCCCCGAGCTGATCCCGGAGATGCGGCTGGATGTTAATGGCCGTCCCATCAATCCGGCAGCTCGTCAGTATCCTTCGGAGTTTATTCAGACAGGAATTTCGGCTATTGATGGCTTGAACACTTTGGTGCGGGGCCAGAAGCTGCCCATTTTCTCCGCCTCCGGTTTGCCCCATGCCAATCTGGCGGCCCAAATTGCCCGGCAAGCCAAGGTGCGGGGAAGCGATGAAAAATTTGCCGTTGTTTTTGCCGCCATGGGTATTACCTTTGAGGAATCCAACTTTTTTATTGATTCCTTCCGGGAAACCGGTGCGATTGATCGGACGGTGCTGTTTATTAATCTGGCCAACGATCCTGCCATTGAACGGATCGCTACACCGAAAATGGCATTGACCGCTGCCGAGTATCTGGCATTTGAAAAGGAAATGCATGTGCTGGTAATTCTGACGGATATTACCAACTATGCCGACGCGCTGCGGGAGGTTTCGGCCGCCCGGAAAGAGGTGCCGGGACGTCGCGGTTATCCGGGCTATATGTATACCGATCTGGCCTCCATTTATGAGCGGGCCGGCAGGCAGCAGGGGAAGAATGGCTCCATCACCATGATTCCTATTCTTACCATGCCGGAGGACGATAAAACCCATCCTATTCCCGATCTGACGGGATACATTACCGAGGGACAGATCATTCTTTCCCGGGAACTGTACCGCAAAGGGGTTACGCCGCCTATAGACGTGCTGCCCTCCCTGTCCCGTCTGAAGGATAAGGGGATTGGTCCCGGTAAGACCCGGGCCGACCATTCCAATACCATGAACCAGCTGTTCTCTGCCTATGCCAGAGGTAAGGATGCCAAGGAATTGATGACCATTCTGGGTGAGTCTGCCCTGACCGAGGTGGATAAGCTTTACGCCAAGTTTGCCGAGGCTTTTGAGCAGTCCTATGTTTCCCAAGGCTACGATGCCAACCGGAGTATTGAAGAAACGCTGGATATTGGCTGGCAATTGCTGAAAATCCTTCCCCGCAGCGAGCTGAAGCGAATTGACGATAAGTTCCTGGAGCAGTATTATGATGCACAATAAGGCAGGTGATACCCCGTGGCCATTTTGAATGTGAACCCCACCCGGATGGAGCTGACTAATCTGAAAAAGAAGCTGAACACCTCCCGCCGGGGGCATAAGCTGCTGAAGGATAAGCGGGATGAGCTGATGCGACAGTTCCTGGATATGGTGCGGGAGAATAAGCTGTTGCGCCGTCAGGTGGAAGAGGCGTTGACGGCCGCCAATCAGCATATGGCGGTGGCCCGTTCCGTTTTACCCGGCCAGGTGTTGGATGTGGCGCTGCTGCTTCCAAAGCAAGGCCTGGAGCTGGAGGTCCGGGAGAAGAATGTTATGTCTGTTATGATCCCTGCCTATGAAGTCAAATTCAAGACCGGGAATTCTGAGGATATGTATTCTTACGGTTATGCGTTTACCTCCTGTGAATTGGATGAGGCAGTGGCCGCTTTGGCAGATGTGCTGCCCAAAATGATCCGGCTGGCGGAGGTGGAAAAATCCTGCCAACTGATGGCGGCGGAAATTGAAAAGACCCGCCGTCGGGTCAATGCCCTGGAGCATGTTATGATTCCCCGTTATGAGGAAACGATCCAGTACATTACCATGAAGCTGGATGAAAATGAGCGCAGTACCATTACCCGTTTGATGAAGGTCAAGGATATGATGCTGGCGGAGCAGCGTACCTCCAAAAGGGAATCTGTTTAAGGTGTTTTTGCTGCTGAAAGAGATTGCCCTTTCCAGAAAAGTGAACAAAGTCCAAGATGCCCCGGATTGGTTTTGTGCCTGTTCGGGGATTTTTGTGTGGAAGTGCAAGCGACAGCAAGAGACTTCTCTTGCCAAGGGAATCTATTTACTGCTTTCTTACTTCCTCGTTTACAGGGCGGGCAAAATCCATATCTTGTCAAAAAAATAATGCATTTATAAAGGAAAACTTGACAGGGCAGGCAGAAATGTCTAAAATAGAATGGAAATTTGGTCGTAATGGGTGTTCCTCCTGAAACCCTATGACTGTGCATTGAATGAGGTGCGATGATGAAGAAATTAACATGTCTGGTTTTGACAATGTGTCTGGTGTTTTCCTGCGGTATGCTCCTGCAGGCCGGTGCGGCTGCTTCCTCCAGCATTACGCTGACTTATACCCATGCAGGACAGTCGGTTAGTGAAACCCTTCGGAACGAGGTTTCCCTGAGCATGAAAAATGCTTATGCCGCCGGTGATTCGGTGGTTGTGGATCTGCCGGAAGGTGTGGATTATATTTGGTTTTCCATGGGGGAGGATCTGGGAGAGGTTTTGCTGTATGTTCCCGGAGACTCTTATACTTATACGGTTCCAGCTGTACAGGATTGCTATCCTTCCACCTTCTTTTCCAGAACCATCAATACTGTTACAGTGCGGATCGCCACGGAGGCGGAAATTGCAACCCAGCGAAATCTTGCTCTGAATCCTTATGATCTGCAGGATGCTAATTCTACTGTTTCGGTGGGAACTGCGCCTAATACGGCAGGGACTGCGGCTTTTCCTCACGCTTTTGCCAATATGTATTGGGAGGATTTTGCCGGTGATACCAGATTCCAGGTTCGCAATGCCATTGACGGTATCGCGATTCAGGGCGGCCATGGTTCTTATCCCAACCAGTCCTGGGGTCCCAATAACCAGAACGGCAACTGGTTGGGGGTGGATTTCGGACGCAATGTGATTCTTACCAGCGTGATCCTTTACACCCGGGCGGATTGGAAGATTGTCAATGGTTCCAGCGATCATGACGGCTATTATACCTCCGGGATACTGCGGTTTTCTGATGGAACCAGTCAGCCGGTGACCATTGGGAAAATTCCCGGCGCTATTATCTTTACGCTGGATACGCCAGTAACCTGTTCCTGGGTGGAATTGGCTGATCTGACCTCCGGCGATGGCGGTTGGTGCGGTGTTATGGAGCTTCAGGCCATGGGAGCGGATGCAGTGCCCGGGATCAATACGCCTGACGAAGCAACACAGCAGGTGATAGATGCCATTGCTTCGTTGACGGAGAATTCTTCGGCTGCGGAAATTCAAGCGGTACAGCTTCAGTATGAGGCGTTGGAGGAGACCCAACAGGCATTGGTTTCCAACCGGGAGAAGCTGCAGTCGCTTTTGGAAGCGCTGCCGGAATCCCTGCTTGGGGATCTGAGCCAGGACGGTGCCCTGTCGGTAACCGATGTGGTGCTGTTGCGGAAGGCTATCCTGGCGGGTCGGATGGATCCAATCGGGGATATGAATCGGGACGGGGCATTGAGCGTCACTGACGTAGTACTGCTGCGAAAGGCCATTCTGACCCAGTAAGTGCTGCGTGGAGTGCCATACTGCCAATAGACAAAGAAGAACTCCTCTGATTGGTGTTACATCAATCAGGGGAGTCCTTTTATAAAATGGTGAAATTTTGTATCCGGTTAAGCCGGCATCAGGTGCGGGAAGGAAAGAATTTCAGGGCGGATTGATCAATACTTTCCTCCCTAACTTTGGTACGGAAGTCTGCCGGTGTCAAATTGTACACAGCGTTAAAAGCACGGTAAAAGGTGCGGATAGAGCCAAACCCTGCTTCAAAGGCAATATCAGTCAGGGCCATATCGCTGTTGCGGATCAGATCAGCGGCATAGCGGGAACGCAATACATTGACATATTCCCGGAAGCCGCAGCCAAGGGTGGTGCTCCAGAGTTTGGAAAGATAGTCAGGATGATAGCCAAATTGCTTGGCCAGGTCATTAATCTGTATTGGCTCCCGGAAATGCTTTTCCAAATATCGGAGCATGTTACGCACCGGGTTGCCAATGCCGGATTCTGCCCGCTTTTCCACCATGGTCATACCTTTGGTGATTAGCCCTAGAATTTCATAAAGGTATCCTTTTGCCAGAAGCGTTTCGGTCTGATGGTCCATGGCCTGTAGCTTCTGCATAGCAGCATAAATTTCCCTGGTCAGACTTTGATCCAGCAGGAAATGTTCCGCAAAGGTTTTCTCTTTCATCATGCGGGTGAAGCTGCCTACCAGTTCCACCGGTATAATCAAAAGCTGAACGCTGGACGGCCCTACCAGCCCATAGGTATGAATGTCAT
Organism: uncultured Eubacteriales bacterium; assembly: GCA_964481575.1. Taxonomy (GTDB): domain Bacteria; phylum Bacillota; class Clostridia; order Oscillospirales; family Acutalibacteraceae; genus UQRS01. Next base: position 25,412 of record CAYZTR010000005.1, on the reverse strand, counting down.
AACTATCGGATATGGCGGCTTCTCCGGCCCGTAAGATGCGATGCTGACTCTCCACTGTAACCTCCAGCTGACCGGTAATGACATATACAATTTCAATATTGGAATGGAAGTGCGGATCGCAGCAGTTGTTTTCATGCCGCGCACAATGCACTGTTTCATTCAGGTCACGATAGATTTCAAAATAGGCTTTCATAGCTCCTCCATATCAGAAATTGGCAAATAAATCTCAAGTTCTTGCCTTTACATCATAACCACTTTCTTTTATAATGTCAATAGGGAAACTTTCGTTTCCTGAATCATTGCGTAGGAGGAATTCATATGAATCGTTTTCGTCGTTGGATGGCGGCTGGTTTGGCTATGGTTGTAGCCATTGCTACCTGTTCCGGAAGCCTGTTGCCGGTTGCTTCGGCTGAAGAAACGACACAGGAATTGTCTTATGAAGAATTGACTGAGATTAACGCGCAAACGTCTCGGGAAATGTCCACGGAAGGCATGGTCCTGGTGCAGAATGAAAATGATGCACTGCCTCTGCCGAGCGGGGATACCGTTGCAGTTTTTGGCAAGGGACAGATTGATTGGTCCAAAGGCGGCGGCGGATCGGGCGACGTTACCACCAAGTATAATTACAGCCTGCTGGATGGCCTGGAAAGCAAGGTGGCTGAAGGGAAGATCCGGTTGAATGAAACGATTCTCAATAAATATAAGGCGACCAGCAGTTATACGCCTAATGCCACCGAATGCAAAACGGCTGCTACCCAGTCATCTACGGCCATTATCGTCATTACCCGTACTTCCGGTGAAGGCAGTGACCGTTCTGCTACCAAGGGTTCCTATTATCTTTCCGATTCCGAGGAAACCCTGGTGAAGAATGTCTGTACCGCCGGATTCCAGCGGATTATTGTGATTCTGAACATCTGCGCCGTTACCGATACCGGCTGGATCGAGAATTACCCGCAGATTAATTCCGTTTTGGTTACTTGGCAACCCGGCGCCGAGGGCGGCATGGCTGCTGCCGATATTCTGGTAGGGGACGCCTATCCCTCCGGAAAACTGCCGGATACTTTCCCCAAGGATTATTCTGATTTCCCTACAGGGGACACCTTTACCGAGAACCCGCTGTATGTTAACTATACAGAGGATATTTATGTTGGCTATCGGTATTTTGAAACCTTTGCACCGGATCGTGTGATGTATCCTTTTGGGTATGGTTTGTCCTACACTACTTTCCGCATTTTCAATACCAAAGTGACCTATGACGCGGAAAACATTACGGTGACCGCTACTGTCCGGAATACCGGAAGCATGCCTGGCAAGGAAGTGGTGCAGGTGTATTTCGGCGCACCCCAGGGGCAGTTGGGCAAGCCTGCCAAGGAGTTGGCTGCCTTCTGCAAGACCCAGGAGATTGCACCCGGTGCTTCGGAAAATGTGACCATGACTTTTGCCATTTCTGATATGGCCAGCTATGATTGCGACGGTAAGATCCAGAAATCTGCCTATGTGCTGGAGGCAGGGGATTACCAGATTTACGTTGGAAACTCTGTGCGGGATGCTACCGTTGCCGGTACTTGGACACTGGATCAGGATACTGTCACCCAGCAGTGCACGGAGGTTTTGCCCGCTGTTTTGCTGGAGCAGAAAATGGTCAACAACAACGGTACTGTGGCCTATGAAACCCTGGAGACCAACGCAGAATCCCTGGGTACCGATCTGTCTTTGACCGATCCGGTGATTCTGGAAGCGGAGGACTGCTATCAGAAACACAGTTTTAATACCTGCAAATACAGTGACGATTTCAGCCAGTGCGGGCTGTACATCAACACTTCTTCTGATTGCCCCAACCATGATGCCGGTCAGCATGATTACCGGTGGATCACCTGGTATGTCAATGCGCCTGTCGCTGGGGACTATAACCTGACGGTGACCTATTCCAACAGTGGTTCCACCAGGAGTAATTCGGTGGCAGTATATGTGAATGATGTGCCACAGACTGGGGAAAGCATTGGATTTGCTTCCACCGGCGGTACCTGGAATTTCAAAACATCTAACGCTACCACCTTCCATTTGAACCAGGGAGCAAACGCCCTGAAGATTTATCTGACTAATTGTAACGACTGGGCGGATGTGATTGATTTCATTACTGTTCGGGCCGGTGCCGCCTCAGATTTGGTGGAGCCGGAGCAGAGGATCTCTGTTTCCGGTACGGAAGCTACCATTATTCCCGCTGCCAGCTTTATCAGCTGCAATGAAAAGGTCGGGATTGAAACTGTCACCACCGGTCCTGCTGCCGGTGAGATCAGCGTTAAGGGCCTAGATCAAAAGGATGCCACGATGTCTTACGCATTGGATGTGGCGCAGGCAGGCACCTATCAATTGGCATTTGAAGCCTGTAACGGATATGGCAGTGATCACGATGATGGCATTGATTGCTACATCAACGGGGTGGATCAGGACATCACTTTCAAATTCCCCTATAATCAGGATTCCAGCAACCAGTGGTTTAACTTTATTACCCTGGACGCCGGAACCATTACGCTTCCAGCCGGAAGCGTTACTCTGAAGCTGGTGGTTTGCAGTAGCTTTGGCAACCTGTACCGTATTGTTTTGACACCGGTTGCTGCCGCTGCATCGGTGGCGCAATATGATGCCGCCAACACCAGGGAGACAACCCATACCTTTGTTGGTATTACCTTCCAGGATGTGGTGTCGGATCCCTCCAAGATGGAGGCCTTTTTGAATCAGCTGTCGGATTATGAGCTGGCCAATCTTCTTCAGGGACACAGCTCCAATTTGCCCCGTCAGACCGGCAGTATAGGCGGAGATAACAGTATTCCCAACCCCTATGGTATCCTGGCGGTGGAGACGGCCGACGGGCCTGCGGGTCTGAACATGGGGTCTGTTACGACTACGGCTTTCCCAACGGCTGTCTGCCTGGCTTCCAGTTGGAATGTGGATCTTCTGGAAGCTATGGGCACTGCTGTGGGGAAAGAGTGTGTAGCAATGGGTGTAGACGTCTGGCTGGCACCTGCGATGAATACCCATCGAAACCCCTTGTGCGGTCGGAATTTTGAATACTATTCTGAGGACCCCCTGATTGCAGGAAAAATGGCGGCTGCCGTAACCCGCGGCTGTCAGGCCCAGGGCGTTGGCGTTACCATTAAGCATTTTGCCGCCAATGAGCGGGAGACAGAGCGTGGTTTGTCTGATTCCCGGATGACCGAGCGCGCCATGCGTGAAATCTATATTGAAGCCTTCCGGATTGCCGTAGAGGAAAGCCATCCCTGGTGCGTGATGTCCTCTTACAACCGGATCAATGGGGTGGAGACAGCCGAAAGCTATGGGCTGTTGACCACTATTCTCCGGGATGAATGGGGTTTTGATGGCGTTGTTATGACCGACTGGTATAACGATAGCTATCCCTCTAAGGAGATCAGGGCAGGTAATGACGTGAAGATGGCGGTTGGCAATATGAATGAGCTGCTGGGCGCTTTGAACAATGGGAAAATTACCCGGGAGGAAATCACCCTTTCTGCTACCAGAGTTCTGAATCTGGTGATGCGTTCCAACGCCATGAAGCGTCCGCTGAATGTGAACACCTGTACGGTCAGCGGCACCGAAACCACCCGGATCAAGTTCGTGGATTCCAGCTATAAATACAGTGGCATTGGCCAGGAAGCCTGTGAAGATGTGGACGGTGGCTATAACACCACAAATACCTGGAATGGTCGGTGGATTTCCTTCCTGTGCAATGTGGAAAAGGCTGGTCTGTACACCTTGAAGGCTCGGGTCGCTGTTACAGATGCAAATGGCTCTTTGCCCTTTGATGTTTATACGGACAGTCAGATCCTGCTGGATGATCAGGGAAACCAGAGTGTTACCGGAATCCGACAGGCCTCTATGCCGGCTACCAAGGCAACCGGTGCTACCGGATGGCAGGCCTGGTACGATACCCAGACCATTCAGATTTATCTGCCTGCCGGAGAAACCATGCTGACCTTCTGGTTTACCGGCGGCGGTAATGCAAACTGGTTTGAACTGACGCCAGCCAGCCAGGAAACCGTTACGATTACCGGTGAGCAGGAAGTGGTTTTGCCCGGAACGTCCGGTTCCTTCACGGTGGATTCGGACGGCGGTGCTGCCGATTTCAACTGGAGCATCCTGGGTAACCAGGATGCTAATACCCGTGTTTCGGACGGCGTTCTGAATGTGGGCGAGCTAGAGTCGGCTACTATCCTCTATCTGGTGGCTGAAAAGAAAACCGACAGCAGTGTGGTTGGCGTGTATAAGGTTTCACTGGTGGAAGATGCGCCCAACTATCTGTTGGGTGATATGAACCTGGATGGCAATCTGTCGGTTACTGACGTTGTGCTGTTGCGGAAGGCCATATTGCAGGGAACATCTGTCATGGAGGTACCCATGGGTGATATGAATGAGGATGGCAGTCTCTCGGTCACCGATGTGGTGCTGCTGCGGAAGACCATTCTGCAAGGAAGTTGACATTATGGTTTGATTGAGATCTGCATAGATCTGCATATTTTGGAGCCTTGCATCTGTTGGATGCAAGGCTCCTTTTGGTTGACAAGGGGAGAATGAAAGGGTATAATAAATCGGGCTTCATTTTACCCCAGCGAAAATGTAGTGACAATCTTTTTCAGATAGGAGTGCCGGTATGCAAACAGAAAAAATCCTGCAATTTGCCCAGATAATTGCCAATAGTAAGAAGATTGTGTTTTTTGGAGGCGCCGGCGTTTCCACGGAAAGCGGTCTGAAGGATTACCGCAGTAAGGACGGAATTTATGCCTCTGTGCAGAATTACGGATATCCGCCGGAGGAGATTCTCAACGGTGATTTTTTACGTCGAAAACCGCAAGTCTTTTATGCTTTTTACAGGGATGTTTTTCTGGCTTCTGCGGAGCCTAATCCGGCCCATCGAGCTTTGGCTGCGCTGGAACGGGAGGGAAAACTGTTGGCTGTTGTTACCCAGAATGTGGATAATCTCCACCAAACAGCCGGTAGCCGCAGTGTGTTGGAGCTGCATGGTACTACGGAGCGTTATCATTGCATCCGCTGTAGAAAGGAGTATGGAAAACAGGAGATCCTCCATTCCTCCGAAACGGTTCCAAAGTGTGGTTGCGGCGGTATTATCCGGCCGGATGTGGTGCTGTATGGAGAGCCTTTGGAGGAGGAAACAGTCACCAAAGCAGTTGCAGCAATTTCCCAGGCGGATACCCTGATTATCGGCGGTACCTCCCTTGCTGTTTACCCTGCCGCCTCCTTTGTCCGTTATTTTCAGGGGGATCATCTGGTGATTATTAACATGTCGGAAACACAATATGACGGGCGTGCTACCTTGGTGTTTCATGATAAGATTGGCGTTGTGCTGGAGACCGTTATGCAGCAGCTGCATCCCTCCGCGCCGGAAGAATCGGCCCATTGACAAAATGCTGACTTTGGCTTCCGACATAATGCGTGTTGGTCGATTCCGGCCAGACGCCGGATTCGTAAATGGAAGGAAACAGGTATAATGATAGAACAAAAGCGAAAATATCCTATTTTTGTGGTGACGCCCAAGGGAGAGCGTGCCTTGAAAAACGGTCACCCCTGGGTGTACGGGGAGGAAGTGACCGAGCGCGTTGGCGCTTACCAGAACGGCGATTTGGTGGATGTGCTTTCCGCCAAGGGGCGGTATCTGGGAACCGGCTTTGTCAACGATCACTCCAAGATCTGTGTGCGGGTTCTTTCCCGAAACACCAATGATAAGTTTGATGCTGGATTTTGGCGTCGGCGGTTTCAGTATGCCCTGGAATACCGTAAAACGGTTATGGGGGAGGATTTTGCGGCCTGCCGTTTGATCTTTGGGGAAGCAGATAGTTTCCCTGGCCTGACCGTGGATAAATTCGGGGACATTCTGGTGACTCAGACCCTATCTTTGGGTATCGAGCAGCGGAAAGAGCTTTTGTTTCCGCTGCTTGTGGATGTTTTACAGGAGATGGGAGAATCGGTTCGTGCAATTTATGAACGCAACGATGTTGCGATCCGGGAAAAGGAGGGCCTTCCACAAACCACCGGCTTTTTCTCCGGTCCCGGTTTGCAGGCAGACCTGTCCGGTGTAACCGAAATCACGGAAAATGGGATCCTGTATACGGTGGATTATATTCATGGGCAAAAGACCGGCTATTTTCTGGATCAAAAATATAATCGTCTGGCTGTGGCCAGGCTGGCCAAAGGGCGGCGGGTCTTGGATTGCTTTACCCATACCGGCGCATTTGCTCTCAATGCTGTGAGAGGCGGCGCTGCTCATGTAATTGCAGTAGATATTTCCGGGGAAGCCATTGCCCGTACCCGGGAAAATGCCCGGAAGAACGGTTTGGAAGAACGGATGGAGTTTGTCACAGCAGATGTGTTCGAATTGCTGACCAATGCAGTGCTGGAAAAGCGCCATGACTATGATTTTATTATTCTGGATCCCCCCGCTTTTACCAAAAGCAGCAAAACAGTGCAGAGTGCCTACCGGGGTTATAAGGAAATTAATTTGAAGGCCATGCGTCTGCTGCCCCGGGGTGGTTATCTGGCTACCTGTTCCTGTTCACACTTCATGCGGGACGATCTGTTTCGGCGTATGCTCCAGGAGGCGGCACAGGCGGCCAGCGTTTCACTTCGGCAGATTGAAGCCCGGCAGCAGGGGCCGGATCACCCTATCCTCTGGAATGTGCCTGAGACGGATTACTTAAAATTTTACTTATTCCAGGTGGTGTGATCCCATGCTGCGTATTATAGCATGGTGTTCGGCTCCGGTCCCCTGGTAATTTGTAGCTGGTTTGGAAGGGCTCCGGCCCGCCCGGGTCCCGTTTGCTATTGGATCATTACCGGCATAAAAACAGAGCATATGTAGCGGCGAACCCTGCCTGTAGAAACAGGAAGCGGAGTCGCTACATATGCTCTGTTCTGTATTTTGGCAAGGTGTACAGGTGTTTTATGCATCTGACACCGAAGTGAATTTCAAATCTGTGGGAGAAATACCAAAATGCTTTTTATAGGAACGATAGAAGCTGGAATAGTGATCAAAACCGCAAAGCTGGCAGGCGTTGCCGGCTGATTCGCCGTTCATCATATACTCTCTGGCTCGCATTAACCGTTTGATGACAATGTAATTGTGGACGGAAGAACCGGTGGCTTTTTTGAAAATGCGGCTGATTTGGGATTTGCTCAGGAAAAAATGCTCACTGAGGATGTCCAGGGACAGTGCCTCGTGCAGGTGATTGTTCACATATTCAATAATCAGCTGCGGCGTGTTCCGGTTGACCCACTCTCCCTCGTTAATCTTTTTGCAAGCAAAAACCGATTTCAAGGTGTTCAGCAGGGGAAACAGGTTGACAATGGCATTCAAACGCCGTTCTTCAGACGAATTTGTAGGTGCTACCATTTCCTTTAGAAATGTTATGCCGTTGATGGAAGTGAATTCATGACTGCGGTAGAGATTGTGTTGCCCCAAAGGCCGGTCGTGAAAAAGCGTAAGCAGCTTTTCCTCCGGGTCAATCAAGCGTATCAGGTCATAGGAAAAATTGATCATGATACGCTCGTACGGTTCTGAAGGATCTACCTGCAGCATGTGGGCCTCCATGGGGCGCATTACCAAAATGCAGCCGGGTTCCAGATGGTACTCGCTGCCTTCTACAATATATTTCCCTTTCCCGCGAATGCAACCCAGGATCTCGCAGGAATTATGAGTATGTAAAGGGAAGTCGGTTTTATCCGGCTTCTGATCGGCTGCATGATGCAAATAGATGTCTTTGTCACCATATCTACATAGGTAAGAAATCATATGCCTGCATCCCTTCTAAACATATCTTATACACCTCTCTTATAGAGAATACCATATCACGCGCGAAAATGCAATAAAAAATGCAATATTCGGTAATTGCATTACGCAAATGAATGGGTTATTGTTAAAGTACACAAAAAAGAATGGCGGTTTGTCCGGGCAAATGTGTAGTTTCGTGCCGGCACCCCCGAAGAAAGGATGAAAATGGAATGAAAAAACGAGCTTTTCAGCGTGTGCTGGCCATGTTTTTGATTCTATCTCTGCTGCTCGGCAGTCTTTTTACCGGGACTGTTGCGGCGGCAGTCCCTGCTGCAGACGGCTTTGTGCTGTTTGATGGTACCGCTGTGGCGGATCTGTACCTGGACGGTAGCCAGGAGTATGCCCAGGTGATCCGGGCAGCTGGTGATTTGCAGCAGGATATTGTTTCGGTGACCGGGAAGGAGCCTCGGTTGCTGACGCAGGAGGATGCATTGTCCTCCAATGCAGTGATTATCGGTACCCTAGGTTCCAGTGCCGTCATTGACCGTTTGGTAGAGGATGGCAAGCTGGACGTTTCCGGTATTTCCGGCCAGTGGGAAGCCTTTACCCTGCAACTGGTGGAATCCCCTCAGCAGGGGGTTGAGCAGGCGCTGGTCATTGCCGGAAGCGATATGCGCGGTACCATCTATGGCATCTATGATCTGTGCGAGCAGATCGGTGTTTCTCCCTGGTATTGGTGGGGAGATGTGCCGGTGGCGCGTCAGACGCAGGTGGTTCTGTCTCCTGCTTCGGTGCAGAAGACAGAAATGCCCGATGTGCAATACCGTGGTATTTTCATCAACGATGAGGAGAGCTTTACCTATTGGAGCCGTATCCTGGAGAATGATACTGACAGCCCCGGTACTCCCAATGCCAATACCTATGCCAAAATTTTTGAATTGCTGCTTCGGCTGAAGGCCAACACTCTCTGGCCCGCCATGCATGAGAAATCCACGGCTTTCAACGGAATTTTGAATCCGGAGACCGGTGTTTCCTATAATGCGGAAAAGGCCGCTGAATATGGCATTATTATGGGGACTTCCCACTGTGAGATGTTGTTGCGGAACAATGCCACTGAGTGGACGCCCTGGTGTGAGGCCAACGTGGGCAAATACAATCTGGAAAAGGTCAATAACAGCTGGAGCTCCAGCTATGACTATACCGTCAATCCCGAAGCCATGAACGCCTATTGGGAGGAAGCCGTGGCCCGGAATTATAAGTTTGATAACCTGTATACCATCGGGCTGCGTGCTGTTCATGACGGCGCCATCAACTGCCGGGATCTGAACGGCCGCACCAGAACCCAGGTGGTGCAGGAAGCGGTAGATGCGCAGGTGGCGATTCTGGAAAAATATGAGGCGATTTATGAGCAGGAGACAGGGGAGAAAAAGGTGTTCCCCAAGATTTACTGCTCTTATAAAGAAGCAGCTACTTATTTCCAAAGCGGGCTTGTGCTGCCCTCCGATACGATTATTGTCTGGGGGGATGACAACTTCGGCTATGTGCGGGAGGTCAGTTCCACGGAAGAACTGGCGAACTATCCTTCTTCCGGCGTCTATTATCATGTTTCCTATTTGGGAGCGCCCTCCAGCTATATCTGGATTGCCGGAACGCCGTTGCCTTTGATTTACGAGGAAATGACCAAGTCGTACAACGCCGGTTCCGATGATTGCTGGATCCTGAACGTGGGTGATCTGAAGCCGGCTGAGATCCCGATGGAATTCTTCCTTTCTATGGCATGGGATCATGATGCTTATGACGACACGACTATCCCGGATTATTTGGAGTCTGTAGCCAAGCGGGATTTTGCTTTGACTGATACCCAGGCTCAGGCAGTAGCCGATGTTTTAAAAACCTATTACGATGTGAGTATTGCCAAGCGTGCGGAGTATCAGGGGTTGGGTATTACTTCTGTGGCCGAGTACAGCATGACCGATTACGGCGATGAAGCCCAGCTGCAGATCAACCGGATGGAGGCCGCGTTGGCCCAGTCCACTGCCATTTATGAACAGTTGCCTGCGGCCTATCAGGATGCCTATTATCAGCTGGTGCATTATATGATACGGGCCTTGACTCTGACGCTGGAAAAGAATATCTATCAGTATAAGAATCAGCTCTATCTTTCCCAGGGACGCTTTGCCAGCGTTAATGCTTATGCCCAGCTGGCCGAGGATGCCTATGCCCAGATTCTGGCGGATCTGAAGTATTACAACAAAACCTTGTCCGGCGGCCGTTGGGACGGCATTATGGATCCTTATAACCGGATTCGGTATATGGCCATTTCGGGCAATAATATTGCAGCAGCGCCGTCTGTGACCTATCTGGGTCAGGATATGGCTGTAGAGGGCATTGGTTCTGTTTGTGAAGGGCAAAGTTCCGGGGATGAGGATGTACCCCTGCTGTTCCATTCCCTGACGCAGGATGTGCGTTTTGTGGATGTGTTTAACACCGGACTGAATGCACAGACCTATGAGATTACAGCGGATGATATGCTGGTAATTACTAAAACCGACGGTACTCCGCTGGAAAAAACCGGGGCGGCCAACGGTAAGAGTACCTATACCGGTCAGGTGCAGGTGGAGGAGCGCTTGCTGGTTTCGGTGGATTGGAGTAAGGTGCCGACCGGTATTACGACCGCATCCATCACCGTGTCCGGAGAGGATGCTGACGGCAAAACGTATGCGGTGCAGGTGAACAAGACCAAGGTGGATCCCGCAACAGAGGTTGCCGCCGGGCACAATGGCTATTATGAGACCAACGGTGTGGTTGCCATCGAGGCGGAGCATTACAGCAATAATGTTGCGGTCAACGGGCAGGAGTGGAAAGTGGTCCAGGGGCTGGGCCGCGGTACCGATTCCATGAAGAATTATCCGGATCTGTCCGGTGACAGCGTAAAGATTGATTCCCCTAATACCACCAATTCTCCTTATTTGGAGTATGAGGTGTATTTTGAAACCACCGGTGCTTACCGTGTTTACTTCTATCGGATTCCCACCTTGAATGAAGGCTCTATCAGCACCACCAACCGTACCTCGCTGCAGTTTGACGACGGAGCCCTGGTTGACTTTACAGGTAACCGCAGTGTCGAGAGCGAGACCGGCAATGTCAACTGGCGCAAGGGTGTGCTCCAGAATATGGAGATCTTGCAGATGAGCAGCAATATTACGGTGTCCACCCCCGGCTGGCATACCGTTCGGATTTTCAAGAAGGATGCTGCCACCGCCTTTGACCGTATTGTTTTGGAAAACACCTCCAAAACAGAGGTTTCCTCTGTTTTGGGTGCACCGGAGAACTTTACTACAACGGCTGACTATCAGGTGCCCGGTGTCGGTGTTCCGCCCCAGCTTTCTCTGGACAACATTACCTACGGTGATGCTGTGGTTGACCGGCAGTATCTCTATGATTTCAGCGCCAGCTCGGCGGGGGCTGCTTCTGGGTACTCCGGCATCGACAACAAGGCGGTTTCCTTCAGCAGCAAGGGCTTCGTCTGGGATCAGGCTACCTTTGCCAATGTTCAGGCAGCCACCCGTTCTATCAGTGCCATTGCCACCAGAGATCTGGGGATTGTATACGGTTCCTCTGCTGTAGGCTTTACGGTGAATCTGCCTTCGCCTGGAGAATATCTGGTGAGCTTTGCCATTGGTGACCGGCAATCCGGCGGTATTTCCACAAAGAATATGACCGTCAAGGCCAATGGGGAAACCCTGCTTTCTGGTCTGAATGTCAACGCCGGTCAAACGGTAGAACGCGGTTTTATTTTGACGGTTGAGGAAGTCCCTTTGCACATTGAGGTCAGTGGTTCCAACTGGGTGCTGGCTGCTCTGGAAATTGCCCCCTATACTGCGCCGGAAACTAATGGCGGTACCGGTGCTTTTATTCCCGACGGCAGCGGTAGCATTAATATTGAAGCGGAAATTGCACTGGAAAATTCTTCTTATGCCTGGTATACCCCCGGCCGGGATGCGGACAGTTCCTCTTGGAGCTTGTCTTATGGTTACAGCGGTGCCGCCATGTTCAGCGGCCCCAACAAGGGGAATAATTTCAGCAATACCAATCTGGATTCCAACAGCGGGCCTAAGATGTTCTATCAGGTTGATTTTGCCGAGGCCGGTGCTTATGATATGTGGGTGCTGGTGCGTTCCCAGAATGATAATGATGACTCTCTGTTGGTCTCTTTGGATGGAGGCACAGCCGTGTCCTTCAATGACTCTAAAGACATGGGCGCCACCTTCAAGTGGCTGAAACTGGGCAGTCAGGTCCAGGTTGGGTCGGCCGGCGTTCATACCCTGTCTATCTGGGAGCGGGAGGATGGCATCCTGCTGGATAAATTTGTCCTGACCAAGTCCTCCGGCCCTTTGGATAAGGGCGGCGTTATGTGCCGGGTTGGCGGTGTTACCCAGGTGAGCTTTGAAGCCCTGGAGCAAGCCATTGCCCAGGCGGAAGCTCTGCAGAAGGATGACTATGTGGAAGCGAGGTTTGCCGTACTGCAGGCTGCTGTGGCTTCTGCCAAAGTTGTGCCGGAAACTGCTACCCAAGCGGAGGTGGATGCTGCTGTTAAGGCCATCACCAAAGCTTCCAATGAGCTGATTAAGAAATCGGTAATCAACGCTGATGTGACCACCGGCTTGGTGGCAAAATATGAATTTGAGGGCGACTGGAGTAACAGTCTCAATCCCAGTCAGGTTGCTGTTCCTGCTGCCAAGAATAATGCTCTGCCAACTTTGGAAACCGACAGTCAGCAGGGGAAAGTGGTGAAGTTGAATTCCGGCGGCTCCGGCAATTATTCTCAGGTGTCCTTTGAAAATCCCTTGTATGGTACCGATATTGCCGATGGCTTGACCGTGTCCTTCCTGTCCAAGGGAATTGGCTATTCCGATTATGAATTCATTCTGTCGGCCACTGACGGCTATAATAACTTCTTCTGGCTCAGCGGAGAATTGTATCTGGGGTATACCGGATCCCGCGGCTGGATTGATGCCAATAAGCCGGATAATCTGCCCGGTTCCAGTGATAAGCTGAAGTACATGAGCAACAATACCTGGGATATTGTGACGGTGACCTTCACGGACGACGAAGTGGTGGTCTATATCAACGGCAGTCCCTTCCTGTCCACGGATGATTCCAATTATACCAAGGGGATCAATTATCAGGATGTGACCCGAGTTACTGACATTTTCCGGTGGTCCAAAACCATCGAACTGGGCGGCCATAATGACTGGTGGGGTTCTGACAATTTCTATGCGGATGATTTTATGATTTACGATCGTGCCTTAACAGAGGATCAGGTCGCCAGACTGGCCCTGGATAATGTGCAGGATATTGTGCCTGTGTCCGCGGATTATACCGCTGTAAATGACGCAATCCAGCAAGCGGAAGCTGTTGACCGGCGTCAATTCAGCGCAGATTCTCTGGCGGCTTTGGATGCTGCTGTTGCCAATGTGGTGTATCATCTGCCTGAATCCAGCCAAAGCCTGGTGGATGGTTACGCGCAGGCCATCCTGCATGCCATCCAGAATCTGCAGGCAGATCTTCTGCTTGGCGATATGAATGGCGACGGTAAACTTTCCGTCACCGATGTAGTACTGTTGCGGAAGGCCATTCTGGCTGGCAACTTTGACCCGGTGGGGGATATGAATGGGGACAGTAATCTGTCCGTTACAGATGTTGTATTGCTCCGAAAAGCGATTTTGAACAGCGGTGTATAAAGTGTTGAACTGATTTTTGTTGCGATCCCAGCGAACATGGTCAAAGCCTCTGGTTATGACGCTAAGGCATAGCCGGGGGCTTTCTGTATCTCGCCTTAGAAAGTCAAAGGTGGAAAGCGGGTGAAGGCACCGTGATAAAATAGGAAAATCCTTCCGAATCCGACAAAAAATATTGACATTTTAATATTGACATTTTTTTATTTTTGTTTATAATAAAATTAATACCTGTCCCCCAATTTCACGTCGGACGAAACCGGCGCAGGAAACTGCGGTTTGGACAGGTGTTTTTTGTCCCAGAAAAAATCTGAAATGGGGGAGGAAAATGACGAAAGAGACTGATCGTGCAAGGGAATTGATTCGGTTGTCCAATGTGACCATGACCTTTGAGGACGAGACGATTCTAGATTCTATCAATCTGACGATTTATGATAAAGAATTCCTGACGCTGCTCGGCCCCAGCGGCTGTGGTAAGACCACAACCCTTCGCATCATCGGTGGATTCCAGACACCTACCGCAGGTAATGTGTGTTTTGAAGGAAAAGACATTACCAATACCCCCCCATACCGACGACGAATTAATACCGTGTTTCAACGGTATGCTTTGTTTCCTCATCTGGATGTATTTGACAATATTGCTTTTGGCCTGCGGGTCGCCAAAATCCGGGAGGATGAAATCAAAAAGCGTGTGTTTGAAATGCTGGAAATTGTCAGCCTGAAGGGGTTTCAGAACCGGAAAGTGCAATCTTTGTCCGGCGGTCAGCAGCAGCGGGTTGCCATCGCCCGGGCCTTGGTGAACCGACCGGAGGTTCTGCTGTTGGATGAGCCTTTGGGCGCTTTGGATAAGCGCCTGCGGAAGGATATGCAGAACGAGTTGAAACGGATCCAGCAGCAGTTGGGAATTACCTTTATTTATGTGACCCACGACCAGGAGGAGGCTTTGGCCATGTCCGACACGGTGGTGGTCATGGATGGGGGCCATATTCAGCAAATTGGCTCTCCGGTGGATATTTATAATGAGCCGAAGAATGCCTTCGTGGCAGATTTTATTGGGGAATCCAATATTTTAGACGGTATTATGCGGGAAGATTACCAGGTGGAATTTTTCGGCCATAAATATCGCTGCCTGGATGCCGGATTCGGCGTGGATGAGCCTGTGGATGTGGTTATCCGGCCGGAGGATATTGATATCGTTCCCGCTGTAGATGGATATTTGTCCGGGGTTGTTACCGGTGTTACCTTCAAGGGCACTTTTTACGATATGATCGTAGATTTCAACGGCTTTAAATGGTTAATCCAGTCCACCCAGGTGCAGTCAGTGGGAGCCAGGATCGGGGTATCTCTGGCGCCGGATGCCATACACATTATGAAAAAGAGTCAGTATTCCGAACGCTTCGGTGACTATTCCTCCTACTCTGACGAGTATGATGAGATTGGGGACGCCACGGAGGTGCCGGAAGATGAAGAATAAGTTGTTGGCTGTTCCATATCTGGTATGGATGGTACTGTTTACGGTGATCCCACTGGGCATCGTCATCGTGTTTGCCTTTACGGAACAGGGAACTGGTAGCTTTACCTTTGCCAACCTGACAGCACTGGGTACTTATCTGCCGATTGTCCTGCGTTCCATCTGGCTGTCTGCTGTATCTGCCGTAATCTGTTTGCTCATTGGCTATCCGGTGGCGTACGGTATTGCCCATGCCAGGGAAAAGTGGCAGGGGCTGCTTTCGATGCTGATTATGTTGCCTATGTGCATGAGCTTCCTACTGCGTACCCTGGCCTGGGTGGGTCTTCTGGAAGATACCGGTATTATCAACGGATTTTTGAGCCACTTCGGAATCGGCCCGTTGCCGCTGATCCGGAATAACGGCGCTGTAATTTTGGGTATGGTGTATAACTATTTACCCTATATGATCATGTCGCTTTATACCGTGATTCTGAAGATTGACCCTAAGATAGAAGAAGCAGCCATGGATCTGGGCTGCAACGGCTTTCAGACATTCCGGCGGGTGTTGCTGCCTATGTCGGCACCCGGAATCTTGTCCGGCCTGACCATGGTCTTTGTTCCGGCAGTCTCTACCTTCTATATCAGCCAAAAAATGGGCGGAACCGGTTCCATTCTCATTGGCGACGTTATTGAAAGTCAGTTCAAGTCGGCCTATAATCCCAATCTAGGCGCAGCCCTTTCACTGTTGCTGATGGTATTGGTGTTTATCTGCGTTGGTGTTATGAACTATTTCTCAGAGGATGGAGAGCAGGAGGTGCGGATGGGATGAAGCGCTTTTGTAATGTTTGTACCGCTGTAATCTTTGTCTTTTTATATCTTCCCATGTTGGTGTTGGTGGTAGCCTCCTTCAACCGGGGAACTGATATCGCCACTTGGCAGGGTTTTACCTTGAATCAATACGGGGAGCTTTTCCGAGACCGGATTCTGCTGACAGATGTGCGCAATTCGTTGGTCATTGCAGTATTGTCTGCATTGATCGCCACTGTATTGGGCACCATGGCTTCCCTGGGGATTTCCCGTATGGGGAAGCGGATGCGTTCCATCACCATGACCATGACCAATATTCCCATGACCAATCCGGATATTGTCACCGGTGTTTCCCTGGCACTGCTGTTTGCGTTTGCCGGTTCGGCCATGAAATTGAATGCCATCCTGGGCTTTTGGACTCTGCTGATTGCGCATATCACATTCAATATGCCGTATGTCATTTTATCGGTCATGCCTAAGCTGGCACAAATGGATTCCGATTTGGAGGAAGCTGCCATGGATTTGGGCTGTACGCCAATACAGGCTTTCTTCCAAGTGGTGCTGCATGAGATTATGCCCGGCGTCATTTCCGGTGCCATCATGGCCTTTACTATGAGTCTGGACGATTTTGTTATCAGCTATTTCGTTTGCGGGTCTGGGTATACTACCCTGCCTGTAGAGATCTATAATTATACGAAAAAACCGCTCCATCCCAAAATCTACGCCTTATTTACCCTGATCTTTATTGTAATCCTGGCGTTGATGGTTCTAATGAATTTGTTGCAGGCCCGGGATAAAAAGCGGAGCGCGTTCCCAGTCAAAAGGAGTGTGGAATCATGAAACATGTTGTATTGAAAGGTGTAGCCTTCTGTTTAATGCTGTTGGTACTGGCTTCGGCCTTTGCCGCCTGTGGTGGTTCCGGGGAGGAAACCGTCACCATCAATGTGTATAACTGGGGACAGTATATTGCCGATGGATCGGACGGATCCATTGATGTCAATGCCCTGTTCACGGAAAAGACTGGAATCAAGGTGAATTATATGACCTATGATTCCAATGAAACCATGTATACCAAGCTGAAAACAGGCGGTAGCTCTTATGATGTGATTATCCCTTCGGATTATATGATCGGCCGCCTGATTAATGAGGGTTTGGTGCAGAAGATCAATTTTGATAACATTCCCAATTACAGCTATGTGGACGAGGCTTATCAAAACACCTCTTATGATCCGGAAAACGCCTATTCTGTTCCGTATACCTGGGGGACTGTCGGTGTAATATATAATAAGAAATATGTGGATGAAGCCGATATTGGTTCTTGGAAGTTGCTGTGGAATGAAAAATATGCCGGCAAGATTTTGATGTTTGATAACAACCGGGATGCATTTGCTGTGGCTCAGTCTATTCTGGGGTACAGCGCCAATACTGAGGATCCGGAGGAACTGCAGGCTTGTACCGATTTGTTGCTGGAGCAAAAGCCTCTGGTGCAAAGTTATGTTATGGATCAGGTCTTTGATAAGATGGAGCGGGAGGAAGCCTATATTGCTCCCTACTATGCCGGAGATTATCTGACCATGGTGGAGGAGAATCCAGATTTGGGCTTTTTCTTCCCCCAGGAGGGCTTTAATCTGTATATTGATGCTTGCTGTATTCCCACTTCTGCTACCAATGTAGAGGCGGCAGAGGCCTATATTAATTTTCTGCTGGATCCTGAAATCTGCGGTCAGAACCTGGAATATCTGGGGTATTCTGCGCCGGAAACGGAAGCTAAGGCTTATATGGATTCTTCAGTAGCGGATAGTGAAATTGCCTATCCCGATGCCGAGACCCTGGAAAATGGTTTTATCTATTCTACGCTGTCTACCGAGGCGAGCCAGCTGATGGATTCCCTGTGGCTGACGGTTAAGACCGACAATGGCTCCAATTCCTGGAAGATTATTGTGGGTGCCGCCGTTGTTGTAGTGTTGATTTTACTTTTGGTGTTAATTCAGATTCGCCGGAAAAAGAAGCGTGCAGCGATGCGGGCGGACTAACATGGATTATTTGGTGAAGCTTTATGATCTTCCAAGCTTCTCCCCGCCGGAGGGTTTGGTAATCAAACGTGCTTTGGCACCGGATTTGGAGAAGATTCTTACCTTTGTCCGGAACAACTTTGGTGAAGGTTGGATGGGGGAGGCTCGTGTCTCCTTGTTCTCTGTTCCTGCCAATTGCTTTATTGCCCAACAGCAGGGGGAACTGGTGGGATTTGCCTGTGTGGATGCCACGGCCAGAGGCTTTTTTGGCCCCATTGGCGTCCGGGCAGATCAGCGCGGAAAAGGAGTCGGCAGGACATTGCTTTTGCGTAGTCTTGCCGCTATGCGGGAAATGGGATATGGCTATGCAGTGATCGGTTGGGCTGATGGCGCCGCTGGTTTTTATCAGAAAGCAGTGCAGGCGATTCCCATTCCGGATTCCTTTCCCGGTGTATATGGCAATCTGATACATCAGTAGAATTGTTGCAAAAAACCTCTCAAAGCCCAATTAACTGAACAAGACCAGTAAAAAGGGACAATAGAAAAAAGAGACCTCCTATGGTAGAATGAAGGAAACTACCATAGGAGGAATTTTTATGCCTAGAAGTTATAGACATATCAGTGAATATGAAAAAGGAATTATGGAATTACGAGAAAAGGAATATAGTGGCAGACAAATATGCGAAAAATTTGGATTCACATTAAAGCGATACAAAAATTTCATCACTCGTTACAATAATAACCAAAAGAAAATAGAAGCAGGAATAGCAATAAAACGCAAAGGACGACCACCAAAGGATTATGTTGTATCAGAAGAAGACAAGATAGCTGAACTAAAATATATCCTTGCCCGCAAGGACGCAAAGATTAAATCG
Organism: uncultured Eubacteriales bacterium; assembly: GCA_964481575.1. Taxonomy (GTDB): domain Bacteria; phylum Bacillota; class Clostridia; order Oscillospirales; family Acutalibacteraceae; genus UQRS01. Next base: position 6,732 of record CAYZTR010000005.1, on the reverse strand, counting down.
TTGGAAATGGAAAATGAATTGATGCGGGATTTTCTCTCGCTCACCGAAAGGAAGTGAGGACAAGCGTAAAATATATGGTGATCTACCGTCACAAAGACAAATATCCAATTAGTGAAATGTGTAGATTTTTTGAAGTGTCAAGAAGCGGATACTACGATTATGTAAAGCGAATGGATATACCTGCAAAAGATTTGCCATTAGCAGAAAAGATTAGGGAATGCCAAGACAAATGCGGCAAAATCTACGGATACCGCAGAGTACATATATGGTTAGAACGGAACGGTGTACACCATAATCCTAAAACAATCTTGCGTGTTATGCAGAAATACAATCTTCTATCAGTTGTTAGAAGAAAGAAATATCGTAATTACGGTAATGTTCTGCACAAGTATCCTAATTTATTAAACAGAGATTTCAAAGCAGATAGACCAAACCAAAAATGGGTTACGGACATTTCATACATCAAAACTGCACAAGGAACATTGTATTTATCGATCATTAGAGATTTATTTGACAACAGTATTGTTGCCTACAAGACCGGCACAGCACAGAACGTCAACCTTGTACTGTCTACTATTCGTGCTGCCAAGAGAAAAGAGAAGGTCACCGCAGAGCTGCAACTCCACAGTGACCAAGGCTTTCAATACACATCTCATCCGTATTTTAAGCTAACACAAGAATACGACATTACGCCATCAATGTCAAGACGCAGGAACCCGTATGACAACGCTTTGGCCGAAAATTTCTTTTCAATCCTCAAAACAGAGTGTATTTATCGAGTCAAACTTCAGACCTATGAGGAGGCTCGCATCCTCATAGATGAGTACATCCACTTTTATAACCACGAAAGGTTGCAGCTAAAAACAAAACTGACTCCGTTAGTAAAACGAAATCAGTTTGTTGCTTAAATTTTAATTGTACCTACCATAAAGGTCTTTTTTATGTTGTCCGCACAATTTGGCGCTGTTCAGGGATGAGAGGTCTTTTTGTATGTGAATTTTATGGTCTGTGGAAGAGATTTACCGCCCAAATCAGCAGCAGATCTATCAACTGAAGGATTCCTAAGTAGGAAAGGGTGGTGATGGTCGGGAACTGTTGCCGGAAACAGCAATGCACCAGTAACAGCACGCCAACGGCAATGGCCAGTATATGGAGGATGGCTCCGATCCGGAAGTTTTGCTTCATACGGATGGCCGAGGTAAAGAGGGCTGCATATCCCGCAGAACTTCGGGTGGTGGCCAGAGCAGGGGTGATGTTCTCCTGGGCTGTCAGGGTGCGGAAAGTCTCAGAAGCCGTCTGTGGGATGCAGAATACCGTTTCTGGATCCAGATCGAAGTAGTCGCAGATCATCTCTTTTTTCACATTGGGATCGCAGGAATGCACCAGCAAGGTTACGCCAGTGGCGGTTAGCCGCCGTAGCTGATAGGAGATTTCTTCATCTGCCCGGTAGCCAACCTGGAACAGGGTGCATGCCCCGTCCGTATCGGCCACAAATACCGGGAAATACCCGCTTTGCAGAATTCGCTTGTCAATTTCCAGAGAAGGCAGTTCAATTTGATGGGCTTCCATTAGAGTTCGGTTCCCGATGAAAATGCGCTTTTCACCTAACCAACCGGAAACTCCCATTTCATTTTCATAACAAAGCGTATCCACGGGCGGCAGCTCCACCGAATCCCCGATGATGGATTTGAATACCGCGTATAGAGGACTGCCAATGGCTTTGGTAATGGCGGCAGCCTCCCGGATGGATTGTTCCACCTCATGGGGGGTGATAACATGCATATCCCGCAGGAATAGGGTGCCGGCAGGGAACAAATCTTTGGCCTCCAAGGCCATGGCATTGGAACGATCCAGGGATTCCACACTGTCAAATCCGGATAGTTCGGCACCCAGATGATGTAGAGATTTGGACGCACAGCGGAAAGGATAATGACAGACCCACAGGGTAGCAGGAGAAGCAAAAAGGCATAGGGTAGCCGCAAAAGCAAAAACTGCTGTTTCCAAATCAGCCAAAAGATATCCGGCTATACCAGCGATGACGGCGACCAGGAGTCCCACCATTGCTAAAATGCGGCATGTTGAAGCCCATGGGCTTGGTGCATCGACGTGGGCCATAAAAGCAGTAGGTGTGTGGGTGTTTTTGGCTGTTACGAGGCAGATGTTTCCCTGGATGGAATCGCCGGCTAATTGACCGGTGATTTCCGGACGATGCTCTAGGGTAATAGCCTTTTTCAGTCGCGGACTGCCCACCAGCACAAAAGCGGAACTTGCCGAAGCAACCTGCATCCGGCTGCCGAACAGAGCAAAGAGTAACGCAACCGAACCGGCCGCACAGATCCCGGCGGTGCCGGTCTGAAACAGTGCAATGGAAAGCGTGCCGGCAATCAGCGTGCCTACAGCAGCCAGCGCCACCGGCAGATATTCTCCATGTTCCGGTTTGGCAAAAGCGGTAAAACCGTCAAATACTTCATTTTGGATGAGCAGATTGACTGCCAAGCAAATTGCCTCCGCCAGTCGTATGGTGCCGTCACTCCAGCCCAGCAGCTGGACAGCTGGCGTAAGTAAAAGAATTTGGAACAGTGTCAGGAGCAGGGAAGGAATCAGCTTCAGTGTTTGCACCATGACACGGTGGGTCAGAAATTCGGTGACAGCGGGGGCATCTTCCGGCCGGTTGAATTCCAAGGAGTAGGATTCTGTATCCTCTTGGGCAAAGGTTTCATCCTTCTGGAAGGTATCCGGATTCAATGCAGAATCAGTAGATTCTTCCAGGAAGTGGGTTCTGTCCGATATTGTCTGCTTTTCCTTTAGAGTGGTAAAGCTGGTGGTTCGTTCCGAATTCTCCTCGGTCGTTGCACTGTGGGACGAGAGAATATCCACAGGATCTTCTTCCTGTATCGGCGAATCTTCAGGCTTGGGAACCGGCGCGGTATAAATATGTCCGCTCAGGTCGGCATCCGCCAGGCTGAACTGTTGGGTATAGGCTGTGGGCTTTTCTTTTTCTCCCCACAGATTCAGTTTTTCATCAACGATGTCCACATGTATGGGGTGCGCCTTGGCTACCACCTTTGTAGCCGGCGTTATAGCTCCGGTTTCTACCGGTGTCACGAAAACTCTGGAGCGCTTTACAGGAGTAACATGCAGCGCGCGCTTACCGGGATTGGTTCCGGTGAAGGATTCAATTTCCAGGCTGCCGGAATCTTCTACAGCCGGGGCTGCATCGGCTTGGTAGTTGGAAGATATATCATTTTTTCCAATATGCTGCGCCTGGGGAAGTTGTTCCCGACGTCGCGCCTTCACATGGGCAATGACCGGCCCAATATCATGATGGGGCGCTTTTGATTCCTTTTTTTTCGCCATATCCTGGGAAATGATGGCCGTGTTTACCCCATAAGAATTCTGCGTTGTCCGGCTGGCCTTTTCCTCCATGCGACGAATCAGTTCATCCACCGAAAGATCTGTGGATCCAATGGAAGACGCTGCCGGAATAGGGGAGTTGGCAATAGCTGCGCCCACTGTGCCGGGCATCGGCACGGATGCAGAAGAGGTTGGAGGGTTCTGTTCCGTCAGGGGAGCTGCTTCTGGTTTTGTAACTGGTTCCGGTACTGGTGTTTCAGACGCCGGGACGGAGGAAGTTTGCACAGCAGGTGGGGCTTCCGGAGTTTCTGCGGCAGGTTTTTCCGGTTGCACCGAAATTTCTATGGTATCTCTGAAGGTAAATTGCTTCATATAATCTGCGTTAGCCTCTGTATCCTCGGTAGGTTGTGGCGCTTGATCTACCACTTCGCTGGGGTTAATATCTTCCTCCAACACCAAAAAATCCGGTTCTTTCTGTTGGGGTAATATGCCCATGTTTTTTAGAATTTCATTGTCCAGTTCGGTTGGCACCGAAAGGTCCCCGCTGGCCACCTGCTCTGGGGTCAGCATGTGTCGGGGGTGAAGATGCTCCCCATTGGAAGAAATGGGAGAAAATCCAAATTCTGCGTTTTTCTCCGGTTCTTTGCCTTTGGCAGCGTTGACAATGGTGTCAATGGAAAAATCATCCTGTTCAAACGGAGTCTGCATGGATGTAACTTCCTTTCTTAGTTTTTGTTTCGTGCCGAGATGCTTTGTCGCTGCCGGGTCACTTCATACATTAAGATGCCGGCGGCTACTGAGGCATTCAGGGAATTGATCTTCCCAAGCATAGGCATGGAAACCAGGCCATCACATTTTTTCTTGACTAAAGTGCCAATGCCGTTGCCCTCCGAGCCAATGACCAGGGCGGTTGGCCCGGTAAAGTCGGTGCCGCACCAGGCCGTTCCGGCCATGTCTGCACCGTAGATCCAGAGTCCGGCTTTTTTTAGCTGGTCAATGGTATCCGCCAGGTTGGTCACCTTTGCCACCGGCATATATTCCAGTGCGCCGCAGGCAGCCTTGGCCACAGCAGTGGTCAGTGAAGCCGCCCGGTGTTTGGGAATGACCACGCCGTGTGCGCCGGCAGCCTCTGCGGTGCGGAGAATGGCCCCCAGATTGTGAGGATCTTCCAGATTGTCGCAAAGGATCAGGAAAGGGGGTTCCCCTTTCGCTTGGGCTGCCTGTAGAATATCGTCCAGATTGGCATAGGTGTGGGCCGCCACATATAGGGCCACGCCTTGGTGATTTCCGCCGCCGGAAATATAATCCAGCTTAGAGGCAGGAACCTCTTTGATCAGAATACCCCGGTCTGCACATTTTCCGATAATTGCGCGAACCGGCCCGGTGGCCGCGCCGTGGGCGACCAGCAATTTGTCGGCATTGCGGTTAGCCTTTAGGGCTTCCAGCACAGCGTTGCGCCCGATTATGATGTTTTGATCAGGCGAAAATTCCTTTCGTTTCTCTTGATCGTTCATGTCAAAACTCCTTATAGGGTCAAATCTATATACGTATTTATTATAGCACAAAGGCCAGAGAATGAAAAGGGGCGAATCGACCGTATTTCATTTTTTTCGCCGTCTTCCCCCTGGAAATGATTTCATGCCAGTAAAATTTTTTTATTTTTTTTAAAAAAAGGGGTTGCATTTTGAAATCGGATGTGGTAAGATTATGAAGTCGCAAGGAGCGACACCAAAACAAAATATATTTGGGGGTATAGCTCAGCTGGGAGAGCGCTTGAATGGCATTCAAGAGGTCAGCGGTTCGATCCCGCTTATCTCCACCAAAGTAAAAACCGTGTAACTGTAAGGGTTGCGCGGTTTTTGCTTTTTCTATCGTATCATGTCTACAGTATCACATCCACCTTTTTTAATAGTTCATCTAACAGATTAAGTGTTGCTTCAAGCATGCCATCGCTAGCAATAGCTCTGGGAATCTAAAAAAATTCCTATTTTTTAGCAGGAATCTCTCTTGTACCTTTTGGCAGGTTTGCTATAATAAAACAGAGTTGTAAGGGGGATGCCACATGACTTTTCAGGAAGAAAAAGAACGCTTCGAGGCAAATCATCGCCATCAGGATGGCACGTTGCTGACCTTTCACGGGGTGAATGGCTTTGATGTATATAATTGTTCCATTCCCTTCACATGGGAAGGGCAGCGGTATCTCTTTGGCCGGGTGGAACGGCGGGAGGAATGGGCCCGCTCCTGGGTGCGTCTGTTTCGGGAAACCGGCCCGGATACTTATACCCTGGTGCCCGACAGTATGATCTATACCTTAGAGGATCCCTTTGTTACCCGGATTGGGGCAGAGCTTGTTCTAGGTGGTACCAGCGTCCAGAAGGTTGCCGGCGCTGTCTCTACCTATTTTGGGTATTTCTTCCGCGGCACCCGGTTAGAGGATCTGCATTATTTTACCACCGGCCCGGCTTATATGAAGGATATCCGCCTGGTTCCTTTGGGCAATCGGATCGGTGTGTTTTCCCGGCCCCGCAGCCCGGAAATTGAGAAAAAGTACGGTTCCGGCGCTGTGGTTGGTTTTACCGTGATTGATGATCTGAACCAGTTGACCGATTCCGTGGTGGAAAACGCCCCGGTGGTGGATGGCCTGTTTGGCCCTGGAGAATGGGGCGGCTGTAACCAGTGCTATCCTCTTTCCAGTGGCAAGGTTGGCGTGATCGGCCACCGTTGTTTCCGCTATGAGGATGCTGCTGGGATTCAACAGATGTGTTATGCCGTCATTTCTTTTGTGCTGGATCCGGACACCCGTCTGGTTCTGGAGCAAAAGATTATCGCTACCCGCTCCTGTTTCCCGGATACGCCAGCCAAGAAGGACAATCTGCAGGACTGCGCCTTCCCCAGCGGCATTGTCCCGCGGGAGGCTGGCTTGGTGGATCTTTATAGCGGTCTCTCCGATGTTGGAGAGGGCCGTGTGCGCATGGAAAATCCATTTGCCGGATTTGGGGACATTCTTCCCTTGTTTTGAATTCCAAATCGGAACCGTGAAAGCAATTTTGGCTTTGCAAGGGCACTGTTCCGGTTGAGCGGCCGGGGCCTTTCCCTCCTAAAAAAGAAAGGCATACAACCCGGCCAAATACAAATCGCACCCTGTTTCCTTCCGTGGGAAACAGGGTGTTTTTGATTATTCTTCCGCTGATTCTTATTTTGTGTTGGCTTCGGCATAGTGCATAAAAACATTTCAAATAGGAGCCGTAATCTAAAACAATTCTTATTTTACTGAAAATTTTTCATACAATTTTGCACCATGTGTTGTTATAATTAAAGTAATATTAAAAGGAGTGAGCGTCTATGAAAAAAACAATTGCGATGCTTTTGTGCCTTTGC
>CAYZTR010000004.1:0-85455 GCA_964481575.1 uncultured Eubacteriales bacterium | reverse complement strand
GAAAACATCGGAGTTTTCAGGGTTCTCACAACTTACTTTATCTTCCGTTAAATTCAGTTAAGTTCGTTTTTTGACACATGACTCGAAATCGAGTTGCGAGTGAAATCGCACGAGGGTTCGAATCCCTCACTCTCCGCCATATCGAGTGTTCATAACGGATTTGAGTTATGGACACTCGATTTTTTTGCCTATTTATCATCCTGTTGTATATTCGTGGGCATTAGGGAGACCACCTCCCTAAAAAGTCTTTGCCACCGCAAAGACGGCAAGCAGGCGTAGCCGCGTTTAGTATCTGACCGAGTCCGCACTTTGGGATTAACTGGTGTTCATTGGCTCACTTCCTTTCTTTTTATTTATGTATCCTTGGTTTATTCCAGTAGAAAAAAACTACGCTTCGTAGAATCATGTCTATGTTGCGTTTATTGATTTACAATCAAAAATGCTTTATAATATACCCAGACGCGTCGGAACAATATAAAATATGGAGGGAAACTATTATGGAACTCATGATTGGCGAAAAATTAAAAAAACTGCGCCGCAACAAAGACTTGACCCAAGAAGAAGTAGCAGTGCACCTTGGTATTTCCTTTCAGGCGATAAGCAAGTGGGAACGAGGTGACGGATATCCCGATATTACGATGTTACCGTCATTGGCAAATTATTTTGGGGTGTCCGTTGACGAGCTTATCGGTATGGACGAAATATCTTCAGCAAAGAAACTTGATGAGATCAATCAGAAGTGGCAGAAAAACAGAACGCTCGGAAAGCATGAAGAAAACGTAAAACTTATGCGAAATGCGCTGAAGTTTTATCCAAACAATGCGCTTTTACTGATTCAACTGTCTGCATCCCTTGAACGGCTTGACGGCAGTGAAGCAGAAAAGCGTGAATATCTAAAAGAATCTATTATGATTCACGAGCAGATCTTGCGATACTGTGACGATTCGGAAGTGCGAGGCGCTGCGCTTTGCAATATATCCGATGCGTATTACAGATACGGAGATTATGAGAAGGCGGTGGAATACGCCGAGAAACTGCCGAACTTATATAAGACACGCGAAACTGCACTTGTGCGCATTTTGCAAGACAATGCAGAGAAAAGAAAAATTGCAAAATCTACCATAGAACCTTTGGCGTGGTTGCTGTCGTATCATCTGACAGCAATCTCAAACACAGAAAACGATACTCGCTACAAAGAAAAAATCATTAAAATATTAAATGTGCTGTTTGAAGGCAACGAAAGCGAATTTATTGCCGGAATTCGTGCCAAAGCAACCAATTGATCTTTTGCTCCGCCTCGCGCGGAGCACTTTTTTGTCAAAAAATTTTTGCGACCAAAAATTTTGCGTGGTCATATCGAAACGATAGTCAACCGTTTTGCGGATAATTTATTTCTCGTGCAAGCGTTCAAATTCATACGCAAAACTGCCGATTATATCTTTTTTATAGCCTTTTGCCACCGAAAAAGCCTGTAATCAAGCCGATTTCAGGCTTTTTCTTTTTGCTTTTTTCTGAAAACAAGTGGTCAGAGCATACAACATTTTTCACTTCGCTAAAGTAAGAATGAATTTTCACTTTTTAAAAGAATTAACCTACACGATTTTGTGTTTTGTATGTCGGGGCAGGTGCTTTTTATTGCACTGCCAAACGGGTGATTCTGGGGCAAAATTGGGCGAAGTTCTATGAAAAGTTCTAATAGATTTTTCCAAAAATCCATTAAAACTCGGCAAAATCAGAGAAGACTTTTAGACCTTGTTTTTTACTTCGTTTTTTGATATAAAAACCGAAAGAATCCTGAAAACATCGGGGGGTTCTGGATAGGTAGGACACAACAGCCTCGTACCCTTTGATAAGTGTCATTACCCATTGGGATTTCAGTACACAATTCTTTGGAAGAAACGGTATGACGGAACACTGCAATCTCCTGGTGACAAATCTCATTTTCCCCATTATCCTCTTAATCTGCATACAGATCAAGAACTGATGTTGCTCCGGAATATACTGCGAATTTCGCCGCCTGTCTCGGCGATAAAGTTTCCTCTGTTTCAGTTCATAAGGGCAGAAATAAGAGAGGCTACAGTAACGTAGAGTATCAAATTACTGAAAAATCAGTAATATCAATGGTTTTTAGAGGAGCTGCTAGACAAATATCAGTTAGAAGAAGATCGAATGCGCTTCAAAATACATGGGCCGGCTAACGGGTAGTGAGAACAAGAAGCTGGTGAGAACAAGAATCCCAAAATAAAACCCCTTAAGGGTAGACCGAAAAAGGAATGTAATCGCAAATCTTTTCGGTAGCCCTTGAGGGGTTGCGTTTTTGAAGTGCCCTTGCGGCAGATCAAGCATCCGGTTTAACCGGCGGGTTTGCCTTGGTGTCAGCCAAAGGACATGATGACATAATGGCGGGCGAATCAGTCGATGACAACGATGCTTGTAATGACCGGCTGATTTGCAGCGGCGATGGTGCCGTTACTGTCGGTGGGATTGGCGTCCTTAACGATTTGATCCACCACATCCATACCGTCGGTCACCTTGCCGAAGGCGGCATACTGGCCATCCAGATAGGTGCTGTCCTCCTGGACAATGAAGAACTGGCTGGAGGCGCTGTCATAAGCAGAAGACCGGGCCATGGAGATAACACCCCGGGTGTGAGACAGGTTGTTTTCTACCCCGTTGACCGAGAATTCACCTTTAATGGTGGTGTCCGAGCCGCCAGTGCCATTACCTAAGGGATCGCCGCCCTGGATCATGAACCCTTCGATGATCCGGTGAAAGGTCAGCCCGTTATAAAAGCCCTGCTGAGCCAGAGTGATAAAATTGGTGACGGTAATGGGGGCCACATCAGCATATAGCTCCACCTGGATCACACCGTAGTCGGCCACCTGGATTTCCACATGATGGTTACCGGTTAGATTTTCGCTGGTGTCCAGCACAACGCCTGTAGAGGAAGCGGCGGAATTGTCGTCGGAACCGGCAGTGGTGGAAACATAGGTTTTTGAACTGCTGTTCTCTGCAGTGCTGCCGCAGGCCGCCAGAGATAACAGCAGGCATAGGGCCAGCAAAGCGGAAATTGCTTTTTTCATAATAAAACGCTCCTTTAATATCAAGAATAAGATGAACTTATTATAGCTTTTTGGGGGAGAAAAGTCAATGGCTTTACAGTGCCGGGATGGGGGATTACATGGGGCTGGCGGGTAAGAGTTACAAAAAGGTTACAATTTTGGCAGATTCCTTGACTTTTTTGAAGATTCTCTGCTATCATACGCATTGTATATACAGCAAAAGGAGGGTTTGAATTTGGCAAATAGTATGACAGGCTATGGGCAGGGCCAGGCGTTGGGCCCGGATCTGCAAGTGACGCTGGAAATCAAGTCGGTGAATCATCGGTTTTTTGAATTTTCTGTTCGGCTGCCACGCACCTATGCCTTCCTGGAGGAAAAGCTCAAGGCTTATTTTCAAAGCCGGATTGCCCGGGGAAAGGTAGATGTCTTTCTGACGCTGGAAGAGACCGGAAGCGATTCTGCTGTGGTGAAGGTCAATGCCCCTTTGGCCCGGGCCTATGTCAATGCGTTGGAACAGCTAAGCCGGGACTATGGGTTGGAAAATGATCTGACAGCCGGGAGTTTGGCTCGGTATCCTGACGTTCTTACAGTACAAAAGGCCCAGGTGGATGAAGATGCCGTTTGGGAGACGGTTCGTGCCGCGGCTGAAGCTGCATGTGACGGATTCTTGGCTATGCGGGCCCGGGAGGGCGCCAAGCTGGCAGAGGATGTTTGCAGCCGGGTTGCCGCTATTCAGGAGCTGGTGTCTTATGTGGAGGCCCGCTCCCCGGAGACGGTGGCGGCCTATCAGCAGAAGCTGGAAGCCAAAATGCGGGAACTGTTGGGGGATACTGCTGTGGATGAGCAGCGGTTGCTGACCGAGACGGCCATTTTTGCCGATAAGGTGGCAGTGAACGAAGAAACGGTTCGGCTTCGAAGCCATATGGCCCAGCTTACCGAATTGGTGGCTAAGCCGGAGCCCATTGGGCGCAAGGTAGACTTCCTGGTGCAGGAAATGAACCGGGAAGCCAACACCATTGGCTCCAAGTGCAGTGATGTGGAGATCACGCGCCGGGTGGTGGACATCAAAGCCGAGATCGAGAAGATCCGGGAGCAAATTCAAAATATGGAGTAAGGGTGAATAGCATGCGACTGATCAATATTGGATTCGGGAACCTGGTATCCGATCAGCGGATTGTGGCCATTGTCAGTCCCGATTCCGCCCCCATTAAGCGGATTGTGCAAAGCGCGAAGGAACATGGAAATCTTATCGACGCTTCTCAGGGGCGGCGAACCCGAGCGGTCATCATTACCGATTCGGATCACATTATTCTGACCTATCTTCAGGCGGACACTGTGGCGGCCCGACTGAATGGGGAAGAAGGGAGCGCTGCCGATGTGTAAAGGACAGTTGTTCATTCTTTCTGGGCCTTCCGGCTCAGGAAAGGATACGGTTCTGGAGTCTTTGTTCCAGGTGCATCCGGAGATCCGGTTTTCCCGTTCCTGCGTGACCCGTCCCATGCGGGAGGGGGAGACGGCAGACGGAAAATATCAGTTTATTTCCAAAGCGGAATTTCTGGCAGATCTGGATGCGGGCAAATTTCTGGAATATAATGAATATGTCAACAATTATTACGGCACGCCCAAGGCGCCGGTGGAAGCCGCCATTGCGGCGGGGGCCGACATGATCCTGGAAATTGATGTAAACGGCGCCGCCAATGTGCGTAAGAAAATGCCGGAGGCTGTCAGTATTTTTATCATGCCTCCATCCTTCGCGGTGCTGCAAAAGCGGCTTTCCCGCCGGGGTACCGAATCGGAAAAACTGGTGCATAGCCGGCTGGAAACGGCCATCGGAGAGATTCGCCGTGCCGGGGAGTATGATTATATTGTAGTGAATGACAGGCTGGAGGATGCTGTGGCGGCGCTGACCACCATTATCATGGCTGAGCGCTGCCGCCGTCATCGCCAAATGAATTTTATAGATGAGGTGTTAAACGATGTTGAATCCTGCAATTGGTAAATTAATCCGTCATTATGACAGCCGGTATCAGCTGGTGTTGGATGTAGCCCACAAAGCGCGGCAGATCTCCGAGCGGGCTGAGCAGGAGGAGGAAATTCTGCTGGATAAGCCGGTGACTCTGGCCATGAACTACCTGACCTCCGAGCTGGAGGATGACGAGTGATCCCGTGGAGACGGCTCCTGTGAATATCATCGCCCAAGTGGCGCTGGATGGCTCTCTTTTTTCTTTTGACCAGCTGTACAGCTACCGCCTGCCGACGGGGGCAGCGCCCCGGCCAGGTTGCAGGGTTCTGGTGCCCTTTGGCCAGGGAAACATCACCCGTATCGGTATGATTTTTTCCCTGGAGTCCGGACCGGCAGAAGGGTTGAAAACCGTCCTTCGCCTGCTGGAGGAGGAACCGGTGCTGAATGAAGAAATGTTGCGTTTGGCAATCTGGCTGAAGGAGCGTACCTTCTGCACCTACTTTGACGCGGTGCGGCTGATGCTGCCGGCAGGAATCAACCTGCGGTTGAAAGCTACCTACCACATTGCCGAATCTGTCACCCCCGCCACTCTATCCCCTTTGACCGGGGAGGAAGCGGCGGTGGCCGCCTTCCTGCTGGAACACCGGCGCAGCCCTGTGGAGCGGGAAAAACTGCTGAAGACGCTGGGCCTTTCCGGGGATTCGGATGCGCCGGAAGCCCTTTGCAAAAAAGGGATCCTTTATCGGGCGGATGAAGCTGTCCGACGCATGGGGGATGCCACCGTCCGCATGGTTCGGCTCACCGAAGCCGGTCGGGACTATACCGGCAAGCTGACCAAGGGACAGAAGGCGGTGCTAGAGTTGCTCCGGCAGGTAGAGACGGCCAGCGTGAAAGAACTGAGCTACTTTTTGGGGATCACCCAATCTGTGGCGTTGAATCTGGCGAAAAAAGGACTGACCGAGCTGTATCAGTTGGAGGTTTACCGAACGCCCCAGGCCGAAGCAAAGGCCGATCCGGTGCAGATCACCTTGACGCAGGAGCAGCAGACTGCTTACGACACCCTGCTGGCAGATTATCGCAGTGGAGCTGGGAAAACGGCGCTGCTTTACGGTGTCACCGGTGCTGGGAAAACCCAGGTTTTTCTGAAACTGGCGGATACCGTAGTGGCTGAAGGGAAAGGGGTCATCGTTATGGTGCCCGAAATTTCCCTGACCCCCCAGGCCCTGGGGATTTTCCGGCGGCGATACGGCAACCGGGTGGCTGTCTTTCACTCGGCCATGTCATTGGGACAGCGGATGGATGAATGGAAGCGTGTGAAGAAGGGGGAGGCCGTGGTGGCCATCGGTACCCGTTCGGCGATATTTGCTCCCTTTGAACAGCTGGGCCTCATCATTATGGATGAGGAACAGGAATCCACCTATAAATCCGAGCAGAGTCCCCGTTTTATGACCAAGGATGTGGCCCGATTCCGGGCGGTGCATCATGGGGGACTTTTGCTGTTGGCTTCAGCCACCCCGTCACTGGAGACTTTTGCTGCGGCGAAAGTCGGTAGGTACACCCTTTGTACTCTGCGAAACCGATATGGGCGTGCTGTGCTGCCCACGGTGCATACTGTGGATATGCAAAGCCAGATGATGGGAGGCAATCCCAGTCCCTTCAGCGAATTTCTGCTGGAATCCCTCCGGCAGTCTTTGGAATGCAAGGAACAGGCGATTTTATTATTAAATCGCCGTGGACATAATACCTATGTATCCTGCCGGTCTTGCGGTCATGTGATGACCTGCCCCAACTGTAGCATCTCTATGACCTATCACTCGGCCAATAAGCGGCTCATGTGCCACTACTGCGGTTTTTCCCAGCCTTATACCGATACCTGTCCTGCCTGTGGGCAGCAGCATATCCGCTATGCCGGCATCGGTACCCAGCGGGCAGAAGAGGAGCTGGCCGCCCGATTCCCGGATGCCCGGATTCTTCGGATGGACGCAGATACCATTATGGTGCGTACCGCTTATGCCGAAAAGTTTGAGGCCTTCGGCCGGGGGGAGTATGATATTCTGCTGGGCACTCAAATGGTGGCCAAGGGGCTGGATTTCCCCCGGGTGACGCTGGTGGGGGTGTTGAACGCCGATGCCAGTTTATACAGTGACGATTACCGGGCCACCGAGCGCACCTTTTCTCTGCTGACTCAGGTGGTGGGGCGCTCTGGCCGGGGGGATTCTCCGGGGTTGGCTATTGTACAGACCACCCAACCGGAAAACACCGTCATTGAGCTGGCTAGACGGCAGGACTACGATGCTTTTTTTGCCGGGGAACTGGCCGCCCGGAAGCTGATGATCTATCCGCCTTACTGCGATATTTGCCAGTTGGGTATTCTGGCCCCCAAGGGGTCTGACGCCAAGGCGGGATCCGAAGCCTTGCTGGCCGGGATTCATGCCCTTTGTGAGGGAGACTTTTCCGACGTGAAGATCATGGCGCTGGGTCCGGCACCCGCTTCGGTACCTTTGGTGGCCGGGCGCTATCGCTACCGACTGTTGCTTAAATGTAAAAACAACGCTCGGTTCCGGGAAATGCTCCGGACGGCACTGCTGGAGTTTTCTGGACATGCCGGCCACGGCGTTACTGCTTTTGCCGACATGAATCCATATAATATATTATAACTTTATTATAACTTATAGCTTAAATTGTTATTTGCTTCATTTGCTTCATTTTCACTCAGATATTGTAAATCAGAAAGCAGGAATAAGAGTATGGCGTTACGCGCAATTGTACAGGATGACGATTTCTTGCATAAGAAATGCCGTCCGGTGGAAAACTTTGATGAGCGGCTGCATGTTTTGCTGGATGACATGGCTGAGACGCTGCATGTGGCGGAAGGGGTAGGATTGGCTGCCCCCCAGGTGGGCGTGCTGCGCCGGGTTTGCATCGTGGACATCGGAGATGAAAAAGGTGTCATGGAACTGATCAATCCCAGGATCCTTTGCAAGAAGGGAACCCAACAGGAGGCAGAAGGCTGCCTGTCATATCCCGGCGTCTGGGGTTATACCAAACGTCCGGCCTGGGTGAAGGTGGAGGCCCAGGATCGCAATGGTAAGACCTTCACTCTGGAAGGAGAAGGCCTGCTGGCCCGGGCCTTCTGCCATGAGATTGATCATCTGGACGGTGTGACCTTCCAGTCTCATGTGACTGCGTATTGCGAGGGGTAAGGATATGAAGCTGGTTTTCATGGGAACACCGGATTTTTCGGTGCCCTGTTTGGAGGCGTTGGTGGCTGCCGGTCATACTGTTACCGGCGTGTTTACCCAACCGGATAAACCGGTGGGCCGCAAGGCAATCCTGACGCCGCCGCCGGTGAAGGAGCGGGCTACTGCGCTGGGGATTCCAGTATATCAGCCTGACACCCTGCGGGACGGGGAAGCCCTGCGGATTCTGGAGGAACACCGCCCCGACTGTATCGTGGTGGTGGCTTATGGTAAGTTCCTGCCCCAGGAAATTCTGGATCTGCCCCCATACGGCTGTGTCAATGTCCATGCTTCTCTGTTGCCCCGGCATCGGGGCGCTTCGCCTATCCAGTGGGCCATTGTTTGCGGCGACGCCCAAACTGGCGTTACTACCATGCAGATGGATGCGGGGATGGACACTGGTGCTATGTTGGAGGTGGCCGAAACGGCCATTACCCCTCAGGATACGGGGGAGACTCTGCATGACCGCTTGTCGGCTATGGGAGCCAAGCTGATTCTTTCCACATTGGCGGGGTTGGAGGCCGGTACTTTGACCCCAAAGCCGCAGCCGGAGGAGGGGGTCACCAAGGCACCTATCATCACCCGGGAAATGGGACATCTGGACTTCACCCAGCCGACGAAAGCCATCTGCAACCTGGTTCGGGGGTTTACTCCCTGGCCCTCTACCTATGGGATTCTGGCGGGCAAGCGATTGAAGGTGTTTGCCGCCTGTCCGGCGGCAGGGAAGGGAGCACCGGGTACCGTTCTGGAAAGCGACGGCCATCTGATTGTGGCCTGCGGGGACGGTGCCGTGGAGCTGACCGATTTGCAGCTGGAGGGCGCCAGACGAATGCCGGTGCCGGATCTGCTCCGGGGACATCCTATCCCGATAGGCATTAAATTGCAATAATCCAGGAAAGGTTGGATGCGTTTGTTAGGCTACGGTTATTATTTCGATCCTTTGTATTTTACCTTGCTGATCCCTTGTCTGGTGATTATGCTAATTGCCCAGGCCAAGGTTAAGGGCAATTTCTCCAAGTACAGCAAAATCCGCAACTCCCGGGGGCTTACCGGCGCCCAGGCGGCGGAGCAGCTGCTGCATAATGCCGGCATCTACGATGTGCAGATTCTTCCGGTAGCCGGGAATCTTACCGATCATTACGATCCCCGGAACAAGACCATAAGCTTGTCTCAGGATGTGTATGGTTCCGATTCCATTGCGGCGGTGGGCGTGGCTTGCCACGAAGCGGGGCATGCCGTGCAACATGCCACCGGCTACGCGCCTTTGACCCTGCGGAATTCCATCATCCCGTTGTGCAATTATGGGCCAATGATCGGCGTTGTTTTGATGCTGATAGGATATTTGCTCAATTTCATGGGGCTGACCTGGCTGGGGATTCTGCTGTTTTCCTTTACCTTTATTTTCCAATTTATCACCCTACCGGTGGAGTTCAACGCTTCCCGGCGGGCTTTGGAAACCATCCGCAGCTGCAATTTACTGTCTGAGCAGGAGCTGCCAGGCGCACGAAAGGTGCTGTCGGCGGCAGCCATGACCTATGTAGCGGCCATGCTCCAGTCCTTTGTCACGCTGCTGTATTATATCATCCGCTTCACCGGCAATCGGAACAGCCGACGGTAATGACTATGGCGAATCCGAGATATATTGCGGTGGAGGCCCTGCTCCGGGTAACCCTAGGGGAGGGGTATTCCAACCTGGTACTGGATGCGGCTTTGGAGCGGGCCGGGCTGTCTGGCCGGGACGCCGCCTTTGTTTCCGCCCTGTTTTATGGAACGCTGGAGCGGCAGACTACCCTGGATGCTATCCTGGCCAGATTCCAAACCGCCGGGAAGAAAACCTCTCCCTTTGTGACCCAGGTGTTGCGCACCGGAGCCTACCAGATCCTATATCTGGATCGTGTGCCGGATGCTGCCGCTGTCCATGAAGCGGTGGAGTTGGTGCGTCATTCCAGAGAAGCCAGGGCGGCCGGTTTTGTCAATGCTGTGCTGCGCCGGGTTGCCCAGGCTGGAAAAGATTTGATCCAATTTTCGACTGATACGCCGGAAGACTTGTCGGTGGCCTATTCCTGCCCCTTATGGTTGGTGCAGAATTTGCTGGCCGACTATGGCAGAGCGTTGACCCAAGGGTATCTGGCCGCCTGCCTGGAACCGGCGCCGGTCTACCTCCGGGTGAATACTCAAAAAACAACAGCAGCTGCCCTGCAGAAGGAATTGACTGCGTTGGGGCTGGAACCCCAGGAAACCCTGCTGGAAACTGCTTTGGCTTTGCCAAAACTGGGCAATTTGCTGCAAACCTCCCTGTACACGGATGGGCTGTTTTTTGTGGAGGATCTGGCTTCCCAGCTGTCGGTGGAGGTGCTGGATCCCCGTCCGGGAGAGCGGATGCTGGATCTGTGCGCTGCGCCTGGAGGTAAGAGCTTTGCCGCTGCCCTGCGAATGGAGAATACCGGCACGGTCGTTTCCTGCGATTTGCACCGGGCTCGGGTGGCTCTTATTGCCGAAGGCCGGAACCGTCTGGGTTTGACGGCGGTGGCGCCAACGGTCAATGACGCCACGGCTGGCGCACCGGATGGCAGTTTTCAAAAAGTACTTTGTGATGTGCCCTGTTCCGGGTTCGGTATTATTCGCCGGAAGCCGGACATAAAATATAAAAATCCCGACACCTTAAAGGGACTCCCTGCCCTGCAGCTTCAGATTTTGGAGCGGGGCGCGGCGGCGGTGGCGCCTGGCGGTGTGTTACAATATTCTACCTGTACCCTGCGGCGCAGTGAAAATCAAAAGATTGTTTTCCGTTTTCTGACGGCGCACCCGGAATTTTCCCTGGATCCCATTGCCTTGCCTGGTGTGAAATCGGCCGTGGAGGACGGAATGCTGACCATGATGCCCCAGTTGGGCGGGACCGACGGATTCTTCGTGGCCCGACTGCGGCGGAAGTAACATAGATGGTGCTCTCCCGAGAGGAAGTGAGATCCATGAATCTTGAGAAATCAGATATCGGTTCTATGCTGCCGGAGGAGATCCAGGTTGCGGTGGAGGAATGGGGGTTGCCCCGGTACCGCATTGACCAGATCTTCGGTTGGCTGCAAAAGGGGGTGACCTCCTTTGACCAAATGGCCAATCTTCCAAAATCTCTGCGGCAGCAGTTGGAGGAACGGTTTTACATTGCCGGGGTGGTTGTTCAGCAAAAGTTGGAAAGCCACTTGGATGAAACCAAAAAGTATCTTTACCGTCTTCATGATGGGGAATATATTGAGTCGGTGCTTATGTCCTATCATCACGGATATACCGTTTGCATTTCCACCCAGGTGGGATGCCGTATGGGGTGCAGCTTCTGTGCTTCCGGGTTGAACGGTCTGGCCCGGAATCTGACGGCTTCGGAAATGCTGGCTCAGGTGCGCTTCGCTGCTGCTGATAACGGCATCCGGGTCTCCAATGTGGTGCTGATGGGCATGGGAGAGCCGCTGGATAATTACGACAATACGATCCGGTTTTTACGGTTGGTCTCCCGGGAGGAGGGCCTGAATATCGGACTGCGACATATATCGGTTTCCACCTCAGGGGTGGTACCTGGCATTTACAAGCTCCTGGAGGAGCAGCTGCCGGTGACCCTGTCCATTTCCCTCCACGCCCCCAACGATGCCATTCGTTCGGAGATGATGCGGGTGAATAAAAAGTGGAATGTGGAGACCCTCTTAACGGCCTGCCGAGACTATATCCAGGCTACCGGCAGACGGATTTCCTTTGAATATGCCATGGTGAAAGGGGTCAATGACACAGACGCCTGTGCCGATGAACTGGCGGCCCGGCTGAAAGGGATGCTGTGTCATGTGAATCTGATCCCTGCCAATCCTGTGGCGGAAAACGGCTACCGCCGGCCGGACAACCGTCGGGTACAGCAGTTTGCCGCCCGACTCAACACCAAAGGCATCAATACCACTGTGCGCCGCACCCTGGGGGCAGACATCAACGCTTCCTGTGGGCAGCTGCGCCGGAAACATACCCTTGAAGGGGAGGTAATAACATGAAGATCGTCAGCAAAACCGACGTGGGAAAAATGCGGCAGACCAACCAGGATTCCTATGCGGCCGGAGAGCTGCCGGGCGGTGTGGCCTGGGCGGTGGTCTGTGACGGTATGGGGGGCGCTAACGGTGGCAACATTGCCAGCGCCACTGCCGTTAAGATGATTTCTGACATCATTTCTTCCACCTATCGGCAGGGGATGACTGCTAATTCCATCCGCACCATGCTGCAATCGGCGGTTTACTCGGCCAATGTCAGTGTCTTTGATATGTCCAAGTCGGTGGCCGAGCTGTCCGGTATGGGAACCACTGTGGTGGCTGCTGTGATTTCCGGCGACCTGATCCAGGTGGTGCACGCCGGGGACAGTCGGGCCTATCGGGTGTCTGACGCTGGTTTGCAGCAGATTACCAAGGATCATTCTCTGGTGCAGGATATGATTGAGGATGGTCGTATCACCCCGGAGGAGGCCAAAAAGCACCCCAAAAAGAACCTGATTACCCGGGCGTTGGGGGTAGAGGAATCTATTGATGTGGACTATAATGAGGAGCGATTCGAGGAAGGTCAGGCCTTGTTGATCTGCACCGACGGACTTACTAATTTTGTGGATGCGTCGGAGATTTCCGCCATTTTGCAGCACAAGCAACTGCAGGATTGTCCGGAGGCGTTGGTGGATGCTGCCAATGCAGGCGGCGGCGGCGACAATATTACTGTGGTAATTATTGCAAACTGAAGCTGCTGCAGATCAAACCCAAAGGAAATTACGCCGCATTTGCGGGGAACGGAAGTTGACTTATGGAAAATTTTGTTGGTAAACGGCTGGATGGTCGTTATGAATTGCAGGAAATTGTGGGCGTTGGCGGTATGGCCGTGGTCTATAAGGCCTACGACGCCATTGAGGGACGCACTGTAGCGGTAAAGATCCTCAAAGAGGAGTATGTGGCCAATGAGGATTTTCTTCGCCGGTTCAAAAATGAGTCCAAGGCCATTGCTGTGTTATCCCACCCGAATATCGTCAAGGTGTATGATGTGAGCTTCGGGGATTTGATGCAGTATATCGTTATGGAGTACATTGACGGCATCACCCTGAAGGAGTACATTGAGCAGCAGGGCAGCCTGTCCTGGAAGGACGCCATTCATTTTACCATTCAGATTCTGCGGGGCTTGCAGCACGCCCATGATAAGGGCATTGTGCATCGGGATGTGAAACCCCAGAATATTATGCTCTGTTCTGACGGCACTATTAAGGTCACAGATTTCGGCATCGCCCGGTTTGCCCGGAGCGAGCACAAGACCATGACCGACAAGGCCATAGGTTCGGTGCATTACATCAGCCCCGAACAGGCCCGCGGAGAGACCACCGACGAAAAGGCCGATGTGTACTCGGTGGGGGTTATGCTCTACGAAATGCTGACCGGCCGCTTGCCCTTCCAGGCCGAGTCTGCTGTTTCGGTGGCCATTATGCAGCTGCAAACCGAACCGCAGCTGCCCCGGGAGATCAACGGATCCATCCCCATCGGCCTGGAGCAGATCACCATGCACGCCATGCAGAAAGACTCTTCCCGGCGGTATCAAATGGCAGCCGAAATGCTCAAGGATTTGGAGGAGTTTAAGCGGGATCCTTCCGTGACCTTCCATTATGATTATTTTGTGGATAACTCTCCCACCAAGTATGTTTCCACTGCGGAGATCCGGGCCAGGGAGCCCCGGCAGGAACGGGAGGAGGAAGAGGAGGAGAAGAAGTCTTCCTTTCTTCCGGTGTTGGCCGGGGTGGCTGGCGCTATTGTTCTGGGTCTGATCATTATGTTTGGCGTTTTTATTGTCCCCAAGATGTTTGGTTCCACCGGCAGCGCCATTGTCTGCCCCAATCTGTTGGGCGTGGATTATCAGGCGCTGACCACCGGGGAATACGCCGACTATAATATTCAGATCGTGGCCTGGGAGGCAAATGACGAGTATGCTTACGGGCAGGTTTTCTCCCAGGATCCGGTGGCAGGCAAGTCCATTAAGGATTCCAAGATCATTGAGGTAAAGGTCAGCTCCGGTAAGCCCACGGTTAAGGTGTTGGATGTGTATAATATGGATGCTTCCACTGCCACCAGCACGCTGGAAAATGCCGGATTTAAGGTGGTTCGTGCCGAGGTGGCCAACGATGATATTGCCGCCGGCGTGGTAGTGAATACCTATCCGGTGCGGGGAGACAGTGTGGAAGAAGGGAGTACCATTACCATTTATGTTTCCACCGGTTCTCCCACCGTCTATGTGGATGTGCCCAGTGTGGTTGGCAAGACCGAAGCGGTGGCCAAGCAACTGATCCTGGAAAAGGGCCTGACGGTTGGCTCCATTTCCCAGGTGAATTCCGATTCCCCCGAAGGGATTGTAGTGTCCCAGACACCGGATCCCAAAAAGGTAACCCAGGCCGAAAAGGGAACTGCCGTCAATATCTCGGTGTCCAACGGCATCTCGGCCAATCAGGATACCACTGTAGATGTGACGGTGCCGTTGCCGGCGGATTATAAGGAGAGCGGCGACTGTGTGGTTTCCATCTGGATTGACGGGGAGCAAAACTCGGTGAGCAAGAAGGTGGATACCAGCGTCAAGACCAGCTATACCTTCTCGGTGACCGGTACCGGCTCGGTTTCCGCTCTGATTAAGCTGAACAACGATAAATATATGTCCTATACCATTGATTTTGAAGCGGGAACCGCAACGGCTGTAGAAACCTACGATTACCCCAAGGCCAGTGAATAGTATGGCTCGTGGATTCATCAAAAAGGCCATTTCCGGCTTTTACTATGTGGAATCGGCAGGAGTGCTGTATCAGTGCCGGGCCCGGGGCAAGTTTCGAAAATCCGGTCAGGAGCCATTGGTAGGAGATCAGGTGGAGGTGGAAATCGCAACCGGGGAAGCTGATTCTACTGTCCTGTCCATCCTTCCCCGGAAGAATCACCTGGTTCGGCCGCCGCTGGCTAATATTGATCGGCTACTGCTGGTATCGGCTTTTTCTAACCCGGCTCCCAACACGCTGCTGATAGATCAGCTCATTGCCATGGCTGAGCAAAAGCAAATTGAACCGGTACTGGTATTCAATAAATGCGATCAGGGAGATTTTTCTGCCTGGTCGAAAATTTATCGGCAAGCCGGTTTTCGTACCTTTGTGGTTTCCTGCCTTACCGGGGAGGGGATCGACACCCTGCGGGAAGAACTGCAGCAGGGGATTTCTGTGTTTACCGGCAATTCCGGCGTGGGGAAATCCAGCCTGCTCAACGCCATGTTTCCGGCATTGCAGCTCCCTACCGGTGACGTCAGTGAAAAGCTGGGCCGCGGCCGGCATACTACCCGGCATGTGGAATTGTTCGATCTGCCCGGGGGCGGTTATGTGGCAGATACCCCCGGCTTTGCTGCTTTGGATCTGGAGCGGGTGACTCCTATTTTAAAGGAGGATTTACCAGATGCCTTCCGAGAATTTGCGCCTTATTTGGGGCAGTGCAGGTTTACCTCTTGCGCCCATATAGGGGAGAAGGGCTGCGCTGTGGCGGCAGCTGTAGCACGGGGGAAGATCCCCCGCAGCCGGTATGAAAGCTACCTGCATTTATATGAACTAGTAAAGGATGTAAAGCCATGGATGCAAAAGTGACTTGTGCAGTCATCTGCGGCGGGGATCCTCCTACACCTGCATTTTTGCGGAATGTATTAACGGATACGGATTATATTATCTGCGCGGACGGCGGATTGACACCGGCTTTGGCTGCCGGAATTACGCCGGATCTTCTGGTGGGCGACTTTGATTCCTATCGGGGTGTGCTGCCGGCGGTGGAAACGGTGCGGCTGCCGGCGGCAAAGGACTATACCGATTCCCATGAGGCGTTGTTTGCCGGATTGGAGCGGGGATTTTGCCGGTTCCGGCTGTTGGGTGCCCTGGGCGGCCGCCTGGATCATACCCTGGCCAATCTGGCGCTGCTTTCTTTTTTGGAGCAGCGGGGTGCGGCCGGGGAGATCTGCAGCGAAACCCACCGGATCCGGCTGCTGAAAAATGGCAGTTTGACCCTGCCGGCCTGGGGAAAGTATTTCTCCATCCTGCCGGTAAATGGCCCTGCCAGGGGCGTCACCCTGACCGGTACACGGTGGCGCTTGGAACAGGCGACCCTGGATCCGGCCATGCCCATCAGCGTTTCCAATGAGCAGCTGGAGGATGCCGTTACTTTGTCGGTGGCCGATGGTGCGCTGTTGGTAATGCAGATGAAAGAATGAACGGGTAACAGAAAGGAATCGTACTTATGAAATTGAACCCTTATCTTCGCAGTCCCCATTATTATGAGACCGACCAGATGGCCATTGTCCATCATTCCAATTATATTCGCTGGTTTGAGGAGGCCAGAGTGGCCGCTTTAGATCAGATGGGCCTTCCCATGGTGGTGATGGAACAGGCCGGCATTACTACCCCGGTACTGTCGGTGTCCAGCGAATATAAATCCATGGTGCGGTTCGGCGACACTGTGGCTATTCAGGTAACCATCACCCAATATACCGGCACCCGGCTGTCCCTTACCTATCGGGTGGTGGATGAAGCCACCGGCGAACTCCGAAATTTGGGCACCAGCAGCCATTGCTTTTTGAAGAATGGCCGCCCCATCAGTTTGAAACGCGCCGCCCCGGAATTCGATGCCATTTTTCTGTCGTATACTGAATCAGAATAAAAAGAAAAGAGAGCATCTCCTTCAGCGGGATACTCTCTTTTTCTTTTGAAATACGACCGGATCTATAAGCCGGGTTCTGTCGTGAACAGCTATCTATCTCGACTGGGGGTTGCCCCCACAGCTCCAGCCACCTTTCGGAACACATCGGGCCAATGTATCGTTCCACTTGGTGTTGCTCCGGATAGGGTTTACATGGCCGTGCGGTCTCCCGCACGCCGGTGAGCTCTTACCTCGCCTTTCCATCCTTACCATGCAGACATGGCGGTTTCTTTCTGTTGCACTATCCCTAAGGTCACCCTCGGCGGTCGTTAACCGTTATCCTGCCCTGTGGAGCCCGGACTTTCCTCAGGCCAAAGGCCCGCAGCTGTCCAACCCGGTCGCCAGGGGTAGTATACCATAAATCTCCGTGCGTTGTCAATGTTTCCTTCTGCAGCAAATGCACCGGTGCTGTAGGAAATGATGGCCGGACCCCGGCAGGAAATGTGTCTGAGCGGTTCCTTTCCCCATATTTCTCCTTGCTATTTTTTTACTTCATGGTATAATAATTGCAAAGCAATCATGATACCCACAAATCGCCCCCACACCGGGGGACCGGCGGGGATGGCGCATGATCCCATTCGCTGCGCTCATGGTATCATATGTTTGAATATGCCGTTCGCTGTAGCAGGCGGCCATAGCTGAGCGGAGACCTTGTGTTGTGAGACTCCTTTTGGCTATAAATATGTTTTTGCGACAATGTATTTTTGCGCCGGATGAATTGTTGTGCAAATTTTGTTTCGTTGGAGGTACCGTTATGGATTATAAGCAGTTTTTTGAAAATGTACGGGGGAAGCGGATTGCCGTCTGCGGTATCGGTATCAGCAATACCCCTATGATCTACCGTTTTCTGAAAGAGGGGGCCATCGTCTACGCCTGTGACCGCCGGAGCCGGGAGCAGTTGGGGGAGACGGCGGATCAGTTGGAGGCCGCCGGAGCGATCCTCCATTTGGGGGAGGATTATCTGGAGCGTTTGAATGTGGATATTCTGTTCCGTACCCCGGGGATGAGCTTTAATCTGCCGGTTCTTTCGGAATACCGCCGGAAAGGCGTGGCCGTCACCTCTGAAATGGAGGTGTTCTTCGACCTGTGTCCTGCTACCATTTTTGCCGTTACCGGTTCAGACGGTAAGACAACGACCACTACCCTCATTGCCGAGATGCTGAAGGCGGCAGGGAAGAAGGTCTATGTGGGCGGCAACATCGGCAAGCCTCTGCTGCCCGATATTGAGGAAATGACGGCTGATGACTTTGTGGTGGTGGAGCTTTCCTCCTTCCAGCTAATTTCCATGCGGAAGAGTCCTGATGTGGCGGTGGTTACCAATGTGGCCCCGAACCACTTGGACATCCATAAGGATATGGATGAGTACGTAAACGCCAAGCGCAATGTGCTTCTGCACCAGAATGGCTTTTCCCGGACGGTGCTGAATTATGATAACGACATCACCCGTTCCTTTTCCGAGGACGTTCGGGGGCAGATGTATTTCTTCTCTATGCGTGGCCCAGTGGAAGACGGCGCCTATCTGGCGGAGGACGGCGTTCTCCATTTCCGGCATAATGGCAAGGATACCCCGGTGTTCCACCGGGAGGAAATTGCCATTGTAGGGGATCATAACGTGGCCAACTATTTGGCGGCTATTTCGGCGGTTTGGGGTTATGTGGAGCCGGAGATCCTTGCACAGGTGGCCCGCACTTTTATGGGAGTGGAACACCGCATCGAGTTTGTTCGGGAGGTGGATGGTGTCCGGTATTATAACGATTCCATCGCCTCCAGCCCTACCCGCACTATTGCGGGGCTGCGCTCCTTCCAGCAACAGGTAATTTTGCTGGCAGGCGGCTATGATAAGCATATTCCCTTTGATCCCATGGCACCCTATATCGTGGAGAAGGTGAAGCTGCTGATTCTGTCCGGACCTACCGCTGACGCCATTGAAAAGGTAGTGCGGGAGGATCCCGGTTATATGGAGGGCCATCCCCGGATTCTGCATGCACCCAGCATGGAGGAAGGGGTACGCATGGCCCGGCAGGAGGCTGTGCCAGGGGATATTGTGACTTTGTCTCCGGCCTGTGCCAGCTTTGACGCCTATCCAAACTTTGCTGTTCGGGGCAAAGCCTTTAAAGAGATCGTAAAGGGGTTTTGATGGAATGGAATTGAAGCAGTTGCTGGCGGATTTGTCTGTGGCCGCCGGCGGCAGCGGGTTGTCTGATGCGCTGGATGTGGCAGAAGCCTATCTGACGCCTCATGCCCAGGTGGAACGCCGGGGCGGCAGCCTGCTGGCCACGCTGGGGCGGGGGGACAAAACGGTCCTTTTGGACGCCCACATTGATGAGATCGGGTTTATCGTTACCCAGGTGAAGCCCCGGGGATTTGTCAAGGTGGCCAAGGTCGGCGGGATTGACCGGCGGGTGTTGCCCGCTGCCCCGGTGGTGATCCACGGGAAGCAGCCGGTCACCGGAATATTTGCTACCCTGCCGCCGCATTTAAAAAAGGAGGACGACCTGCCGGAACTGTCCGACATGGTCATTGATACTGGTCTGGCAGACGCCGCTGCCGTTATTGCGCCTGGGGATCGGGTGACCTTTTTGGAGACCCCGGCCCAACTGGCCCATGGCCGAATCACCGGCAAATCTCTGGATGATCGGGCAGGCTGCGCTGCTTTGATTCTTGCAGCAGAGCAGATTGCCAGGGGGAATTGCCCCTGTAAAGTGGCGGTGCTGCTGTCCGATCAGGAAGAAACCGGCGGTCTGGGGGCCCGGATCAATACCTTTGCCTTGACGCCCCAGGAAGCCATTGCCGTGGATGTCAGCTTCGGGGATGCCTCCGGCGTGGCGGAGGAAAAGTGCGGTAAGCTGGGGGGCGGCCCAATGCTGGGGATTTCTCCCATTTTATCTTCCGCCATCACCCATCGGTTGCAGATGCTGGCGGAGGAACGGCAGATGCATCTCCAATATGAAGCCATGGGCGGCCGCACCGGCACCAATGCGGATGAAATTGCCGTCACCAAGGCGGGGGTTCCCTGCGGCTTGCTATCCATTCCCCTGCGGAGTATGCACACGGCAGCGGAGGTCATCCAGCTGTCGGATGTGGAGGATGTGGCCGAGCTGCTGGCTGCCTATTGTCTGGGAGGTGGCGCGTGATGACAGAACTGTTAAAGACCCTGTGCCAGTTGAACGCTCCCTCCGGCCGGGAGGAAGCCGTCCGGCAGTATCTGCTGGATGCCATCGGCGATAAGGCCGAAACCCGGATGGATGCACTGGGAAATCTGATTGTTTTTAAAAAGGGGAAACGCCGCCCCAAGGTGCAGGTGATGCTGGATGCCCACATGGATGAGGTGGGGGTTATTGTTACTCATATCACTGGGGAGGGCTATTTAAAATTTGCCACGGTAGGTGGTGTGGATGTTTCTGTGCTGGCCGGCCGCCGGGTGCGGTTTTTAAACGGCGTTGTTGGCGTAATTGGGGTCAAACCCATTCATCTGTTGACCGGGGAAGAAGCCAAACAGCTGCCCAAGCTGGATACCCTGTATATTGACATTGGCGCCGCCAGTCGGGAGGAAGCCATGGCCCGGATTTGGGTGGGGGAGGAAGGCGTTTTTGATACTCCTTTCCTGCCTATGGCGGATGGGCAAATTGCTGCCAAAGCCATTGATGACCGTGCTGGGGTAGCCGTTTTGTTACAGCTTCTTGGTTCGGAATTGGAATATGATATGACCTTCACCTTTACGGTGCAGGAGGAAACCGGCCTGTCTGGGGCGGCTGTCGCCGCTTTTGATGTGGCGCCTGAAGCGGCCATTGTGGTGGAATCTACTACGGCCGCGGACTTTGACGGTAACCCGGAGGAGAAGTGGGTCTGCCGTCTGGGGGAGGGGGCTGTCCTGTCCTTTATGGATGGCCGCACTTTGTACGATCACGATTATTATGCTGCCGCTTTGGAAACCGCCGGTGAACAGGGGATTCCCTGCCAGTCCAAGTTGGCGGTGGCCGGGGGCAACAACGCTGGAGCCATTCACGCCGCCCGGGCAGGGGTTCGTACCCTGGCGGTGTCGATGCCCTGCCGGTATCTTCACTCCGGCTTTTGCGTGGCCAATCTCCAGGATGTGGGAAGCGTAGCCCGGCTGGTGGAGGCCATGGCCAACCGGATTGCCGGTGGTGCGCTGTGATCCGCCTGCTGCGGGAGCCGGAGGATTGGTTCGGCCGCCTGTCAGATCCCATGCTGGTGCGGATGGCGGGGGTCCTGTCGGCCTATGGTTGCGGCTATTCCTTCGCCCTGTTTTGGCAGCAGACCGATACTGCCGGGAATACCACCGCCTGGATTTCCTCCTTGGACGGAAACCTCACTCTATCGGCGCTGGAGACGGCGGATCTCCCTGAACTGGGGGAGTTCCTCCGGGTGGTGGGGGGCAAAAGCCTCACCTGTTCCCTGGAGTTGGCCCATGCTCTGGAATTGGAGATCCATTCTACTGCATCGGTGCTGTTTCGCCGGGGAGTTCGGGAATGGGGGAAGGTGATTCCCACCGTCAGCGATTTGAAAACTGTTTTTTCCATTCTCCAAAGCGGCGCAGGGGAAAGTATGGAGCTGCCGGATGCGTCGGCCTTTTATGCTGATTTGAGCCACCGGGTGCGGCATCATGCCGCCCGGGCAGTGCTGGTGCGGGATTCGTCGGACACCCCTGTGGCTGCGGCGGTGACCTCTGCCGAAGCGGGAAATGCCGCCCTGTTGAGCGGGGTAGCCACCCTGCCGGAAGTCCGGGGCCAGGGTTACGGTTCGGCGGCCGTGGAACGGATGCTGGAGAGTCTTTCTTCTGAAAACCGGGATGTGTTTGTTTTGTCCCGGCCGGAACAATTGAATTTTTACAGGCGGCTGGGCTTTGTCGAAACCGGCACGGTCGCCTTTTGCGAGGTATAACATATGCACTTTTTTCATATTGTCCCTGCTTTGCAGGAGCTGGATGCTGCGGCGCGGCAGGAGATCGCGCCGCTTTTTGCCGCCCGGGATGAAATCACCCGGTACAATCAGTTAAAAGCGCTGTCAGCTTTTATTGCCGAGGGGGTTAGTGAATCTCATTTTGCTGGTTCCACCGGTTACGGCTATGATGACCGGGGCAGAGAGACGCTGGAGCGGGTGTTTGCCCGGATTGTGGGGGCGGAGGATGCTTTGATCCGGCACAATTTTGTCTCCGGTACCCACGCCCTGACCGTGGCGCTGTTCGGACTGCTGCGTCCGGGGGATACCATGCTTTGCCTGACGGGCCGGCCTTATGATACTCTGATTGGTGTGCTGGGCATTGACGGCCCTTCTGCCGGTTCT
Organism: uncultured Eubacteriales bacterium; assembly: GCA_964481575.1. GTDB lineage: Bacteria > Bacillota > Clostridia > Oscillospirales > Acutalibacteraceae > UQRS01. The sequence goes on along the minus strand of CAYZTR010000004.1, from coordinate 63,137 downwards.
CTGGCCGAGTTTGGAGTAAGTTATGAGGAGGTTCCTCTGGACGCCAATGGCGCCCCCCAGCCGGCGCTGGCTCGGAAAAAGTTAGCTGCTAAGCATTATAAAATTGCCTATATTCAGCGGTCTCGGGGTTATAATCTCCGGCCCAGCCTGACAGTGGAGGACATCGCCGCCCTGTGTGACACGGTGCGCCAGGCCGACCCGGAAACCCTGATTGTGGTGGATAATTGCTATGGCGAGTTTGTCCAGAAGCAAGAACCCACCCAGGTGGGCGCAGATCTGATTGTCGGTTCTTTGATCAAAAACCCCGGCGGCGGCATCGCCCCCACCGGCGGTTATATTGCCGGGCGTAAGGATCTGGTGGAGCAGTGCGCCTACCGTCTCACCGCCCCCGGTGTGGGCCGTGAGGTGGGCGCCACCCTGGGCAACAGCCGAGAGCTGTTTATGGGTCTGTTTCAGGCGCCCCATGTGGTGGGGGAGGCGGTCAAAACCGCCACTTATGCTGCCGCCCTGTTCCGCCGTCTGGGCTATGATGTGACTCCCACGCCTGAGGAGATCCGGGGAGATATTATCCAGACGGTGATTTTAGGGAATCCGGAAGCGCTTATCGCCTTTTGCCAGGGGATGCAGACCGGTGCGCCGGTGGATGCTTTCGTTACCCCGGAGCCCTGGGATATGCCCGGTTATGACAGCCAGGTGATTATGGCTGCCGGTGCCTTTACCCTAGGGGCATCCATTGAACTGTCGGCCGACGCCCCCCTGCGGGCGCCCTATGCCGCGTGGCTTCAGGGGGGGCTGAATTTTGATTCGGCCTCCATGGGTGTTCTCCTGGCCGCCCAGTCTATGCTGGAAAAGGGCTATTTGGACGGCCGATTGGGATAAAAAGGAAATAGGAAGCGCCCCGCAGCATGGCCAGGTTCCGGCTTTGCGGGGCGCGTTTTCTGTTATAAACGAATCACCGGCTTTTAGTATTTTTTTAGCATAGTCCAAATTATGCTGCATCCCGTGGCGGGTGTCTCTGGCATACATGAGAATCAAATGCACGGATTGCTTATATCCAGGGGACCTGATTGCAAAACAAAAAGCGCCCCGGTGTCCGTTGTGTTTCGGTCATGGCGTGTGTTGTGTTACTTTTATATTTATTTTACAATATTATAACTAATTTTGTTGACATCATAAAAAATATATGATATGATCAAAATATAGTAATAGTTTATCAACTATTATTAACGAAATAAGAAAAGAGGGTAGGGACATGAAAAAGTATTTGTACAAAGGTATCAGTTTATTGATTGTAATAGTGTTCCTTTTTCTCACCTGTACAGTGTTTGCTGGAGCGGAGCGGGTTCCAGTTTTGGAGGAAGGCATTTTGGATACCATAGAGCGGATACCATTGTCAGCGGAATCGTTTGATTTAGCTCCGCCTTATATTCCTTTGTGGCGGTGCGTCGAGACAGCCGATGTGTTAACCGATCCGCAAACAGATGCCTTTTTGGCATCGGTTGGTGTTACTTGTAGGATGGAAGATCCCGCAACGGTAATGAAGGATACAGGTTCAGATCGAGTGATTAAACGTATTGAAGCCGAAACCGCCCAGATTGATTTGGATGCAGAAAACAAATTGGTGAGATTGGTAAACTTAGAGGATATCGATGGGGATGGTCGATTAAAAGTTCAGCAAGAAGCTGTGCCGATAACAGAGAATGCAATTCAATCTGTTAGCGATTTGCAATCAATTATTCTTTTATTAGAATCTTATTTGGGTTTAGATAATTATCATCTGGTTAGAAGCAGTGAGGATATTTCAGGTGTTTGGTCTTTACTATGGCATAAGGATTTGGGTAATGGATTGCTGAATCCATTTGATGCTGTTGTTGTTACAATTGATGGAACAGATGGTTCTATTTCGATGATTGTTCGAAATACTATAGAACCCAATGCAACAGAACCTATTGTGACACAGGATCAGGCTGTTTTATTGGCGAATCCCGTATTAGAATTATATGAATATGATTCTGTTTATGCCGAATTAGCCCTGGTTCGTCCAAACTACTATTGGGAAGATCAAGAATATGAGCCGGCAAATTTTATCTGTTTGTCTTGGATTGTAAAAGCAGATCATGCCGTGTTTGTTTATATTGATGCATTAACAGGGGAAATATTGGGAGGTGACACGATTAAGGGAACGCTAGCTCGTGCAGTAGGTCCGTGCCCAGATCTTTATAGAAATGATTATATCATTTATCAAGCAAAAGAAGCTTTGTTACGACTTGGTTATGAGCACCATTTGAATGAAGTAGATTACGAAATTAGTCAGGCTGATATCGAATATGTTCTTCTTCATTCTGGGTTGAAAGGATTGTATTTGGGCTGTCATGGAGAGGTAACCCTTTTCTCAAGTAAACTATTTGATGCAAATAAGAATTGGACAATTGATTCTAGCATAATTCCATCTGGTTGGAAGTTTGTGTATTTAGATGCTTGTGATTCTGCTAGATGTGAATCCCCTAAGTCTAGATTTCCTTAGGGGCAGGTACATCTTATCAATTTGATATGCGATTTTTAGGGAGACTGAATGGCCGCACTAGTGTGCTCAGTGCATGGATAGCGGCATGTGACGAATGCTTATCGTGGGGATATATTGATTGCAACCCCGGTTTTTGGGGCGATGGGAATTATACTGGAGCAGCTTAAACAGTGAATGAAAGGAGATAACGTATGAAAAGCAGAGTGATTATAGTTGCGTGGATTTGTATGATGTTCTGTTTTTTTTCTGCCTGCGGCGGAAGAACAGAGACGGCTGCAGGGTTCCAATTCGATACAGGGTCGTATCAGCCGCCCAAAGCCTTTGGAACTACGTCCCAGGATATTTTATATTTGGATGATGTGGCGAATTTAAACCAGCCGGAAACGATCCTTTATGTGGTTGACGGTAAGGTCAAAACCTTTTTGCCCACGGATGCGGCGTTTGCTCAAATTCTGGAGCTGAACGCGGCCAGGGATGTGGAAGGGCTGTTATACGACACCGACCGGGATGGAAATCCCCGGGGCGTTCGGGATCAGTTTAGAACCCTGTTGACCGATGCCAATTATTATAAAACCGGCCGCTATTTAATCTATCATTATGGGCAGGACGGCTACCATGATATTATCTTTTCGCTGAGGAAGGAAGCGGAAGTGGATTATAATAGCATTCAAACCTGCACCTGGATGACCGAGCAAACCGGTGAGGAGACTTTCGGACCCTTGGTGACAGGGCTTGCACCGGCAGATGAACTGATTGCTTTCATTGAATCCACCTAACGTTCCAATAAAATTGGCAGAAAAAGCCGCCCCGGCGTCCGCATTTGCAACGGACGCCGGGGCGGCTTTTCGCTCTTTTCAAATTCTTCTTGCGGGACGCAAAAAACAGGCCTTATCTTTCGGGAATAAAACCGAAGCATAAAGCCTGAACCAATCTCCAACAGGAAATCAGGAATTTGCTTTGTTGACTTTCAGCACCAGCTGAGACTTCTTTCTGGCAGCGGTATTCTTGTGCAGGATACCCTTGGAAGCGGCCTGGTCGATGGACTTGACAGCGGCCTTAACGGTTGCATCCATGTCAGCAGACTTATTCTCGATAGCGACGTTAGCCTTTTTGATGGCGGTTTTCAGAGCGGAGCGGGTGCTCTTGTTCTGGGCGGCCTTCTTCTGAGAAACCAAAACGCGCTTCTTGGCAGACTTAATATTCGGCATAGTTGCACCTCCTTAATTGACAGTACCACCATATTACCACCTTTTCGGGGGGATTGCAAGTATTTTTTTGCAAAAAGTTGGATTTTCTTTTTTAGGCCGCATACTGCGGGGACAGCGACAAACAATAGCTGAAAGAAGGATGCATGCGCGAAATACGAAAGGATGGATTATGATGCAGTTCCGCACGGATCTTGCTATTGAGCGAACTGAGGAGGGAACCCTGCCTTCAGGGGTTCGTTCGGTGGAGCGGCAGGAGGGGCAGGCGGTGGTGACCCACATTTCTGTTTTGAACCGGGAAGGGGCCGCTGCTCTGGGAAAATCGGAGGGGGAGTATATCACCGTCACCATGCCGGCTTTATCGGATACGCCGGTACCGGATCCGGAGCTTTCCGGCTGCATTGCCCGATCCTTGTCCGGTTTGCTGCCAAAAGAGGGCCCTGTTCTTGTGGTGGGGTTGGGAAACACCCAGATTACCCCTGACGCTCTTGGCCCCAAAACGGCGGCTGCGGTGCTGGCCACCCGGCATATTACCGGGGAATTGGCCCGGACGGCTGGGCTGGAAGGATTGCGGGGTACGGCGGTACTGGCCCCCGGCGTTTTGGGGCAGACCGGCATTGAATCTTTTGAGATTGTGGCGGGGGTGGCCCAGCGGGTACAGCCCTCCGCCATTATCGCCATAGATGCGCTGGCTTCCCGGAAGGTGGAACGGCTGGGATGTACGGTACAGATGTCCGATACCGGCATTTCCCCCGGCGCCGGAGTGGGGAACCGTCGGGCCGAGCTTTCACGCCGGACACTGGGAGTGCCGGTCATTGCGCTGGGCGTTCCCACGGTGGTGGATGCCGAGACCCTTTGCCAGGATCTGGCGGGACATCCGGTGCATTTGCCGGAAAATGCCGGAATGTTGGTGACCCCCAAAGAAATTGATCTGCTGATTGCCCGGGCGGCTGCTCTGTTGGGCCACGCCATCAACTGTGCATTACAGCCGGCCTTTTCCCCGGATTTGCTGCTGGAATTGGCGCGGCAATAGGACATAGTTTTTCTGTCAGCCGCATAAAAATTAGGGAAACGCAAAAGGGGTTTTGGCATCAGGGTTGAAAGGGGCGGAGCGAATATGAAAAGGGTGCTGCGCGGAGCTTGTGCATTGCTGGCGTTTTTGCTGATGATGCACTTTTCCGGAAATATCTTGCTGGGCAGCAGGTTGGGGGATTACACAGCGACAGCCGTACACTTCTCCGCCCAGATGGCGACAGCTGGTTTTCTTCCCTGGGAGATGTCGTCTTCCCAGGAGGCTGCGGAGGAAGGGAAAACAGAGCAGTCCTCCAGCGGTTCCAGCAGCAATGATGCGGTAACTGTAACGGAAGGAGACACGGCCAGCCAGGTGGTGACCACTGAACTGTCCAACGCAGCCGGCGCAGTGGTAGCCAAAACCATTTCCCCTTATACCGCTGCTTTACATTACGGCAATATTTATATTAAGAACAGTACCTCCAAAACCATCGATATTCCCGCGCTGCTCCAGGCGGGAACGCCGGTGCAGTGTACCTTTTCCGATGCGCCGGAGGTGCTGATTCTCCACACACACGCCACGGAAAGCTATCTGTTGGAGGATCGGGACTATTATACTGAAAGCGATCCCACCCGCACCACGGATCCGACCAAAAATATGATCCATATTGGTGATATTTTGGCCCAGCAACTGGAACAGGCCGGCATTTCGGTGATTCATGACACCACGCAGCATGATGCTGAATCCTATACCGGAAGCTATGGCCGGGCTGCCGAAACCATCCAGAAGTATTTGGAACAATATCCCTCCATAAAAGTGGTGCTGGATATTCATCGGGATTCCGTGTCCGGGGACGGCACAGATAAGGTCAAGGCGGTGACCACGGTTAACGGAAAAACGGCGGCTCAAATGATGCTGGTTATGGGATGTCAGGATGGCAGTGTCACAGATTTTCCAAATTGGCAGGATAATTTGCGTTTGGCGTTACGGTATCAGCAGGCTTTGGAAACCAAATACCCCGGTCTGGCCCGCTCTCTGCTGCTGAAGCCCCAGCGATATAACGAAAATCTGACCTCCGGCTCTATGCTGCTGGAAATCGGAACTGAGGTTAATTCCCTGGAGGAAGCCGAGTATACTGCCTCTTTGGCGGGAGAAGTGTTGGCCAATGTGCTGAAAGCCACTCAGTAGGCACTTCTCCCCGAGAAAGGAAAAGGACGTAGTTATGGCAAAGGACGGAAAAAAACGAAAGAAAGGGGCCTTTTGGTACGGGGCAGGTCTGGTGTTTTTGGTATTGCTTTGCGCTGTGTTGCTGGTTTACGGCATTGCGGAGGTGTTTGTAGCAGTACAGGCCAACGGTTTTGACCGAACCATGCAGCCGGTTTCCGTAACCGTAGGAGAGGACGGCCAAAAGGTGCTGCAGGTGCTGGATTTTTATTGGACGCTGCCCTGGGATCAACAGGAGCCGTCCGTCTCCTCTACGGTATAGCTGGTGACTGAAACCTGTAAGGTTTCATGGATATCTTTTTCCTACAGCTGGGAGAAAACCCTGACTGTGGTGCATGTCAAGACGAAAGGGACCCGCCGAGGTGCGTGAGATGGGGCCTTTGGGCTTATGCTGTTCGGTTTTCCCCCGTCTATCGCTGACGGAGATGAAATTCGAACTTCCCGGCTATGCCATAGTGCCGGATTCCCAAAAATGCAATGTTTTCCGGCGTCGCCTTTTTATTCCATTCTTCCCCGAATTCTCCAAGATTTTTTGGAGAATTCGGGGATTTTCCGTTGGGAAACGGTTGTAAGAAAGCGGAGTTTGTTGTATAATAATAAACTGTATAGCAAATGGCATCAAGGAAGTGTAAGATGTGCAAATGACGGCTTATTTCGATAACAGCGCCACCACCAGGCCTTGCCGGCATGCTGTGGAGCGTATGACCCAGGCTTTGACGGAAACCTGGGGCAATCCTTCCTCCCTGTATGATTTCGGCCTATCGGCCCAGCTGTTGCTGGAGGATTGCCGTAAGCGGGTGGCTCGGCAGGTGGCCTGCCGTCCGGACGAGGTGTTTTTTACTTCCGGAGGTACCGAGGCCAACAATTTGGCCTTGTTTGGTGCGGCCGGCGCTTTGAAACGGCGGGGAAACCGGGTGGTGATTTCTGCCCAGGAGCATTCCAGCATTTTGGAAACAGCTGCCGCTTTGGAGCAAGCGGGGTTTCAGGTGGTGCGTTTGGCACCGGATGCCGACGGTAAGATTCCGGTTTCGGCCATCCGAGAGGCGGTTACCGACAAGACTGTTTTGGTGAGCCTCATGTTGGTGAATAACGAAACCGGCGCTATCCAGCCGGTTAAGGCAGCCCGGGCAGCCATTACGGCGGCCAATTCCCCTGCGCTGCTACATTGCGACTGTGTGCAGGCTTTTGGGAAACTGCCCTTTACTCTAGAGGGGCTGGGAGCGGATTTGCTTTCGGTTAGCGGCCACAAGATTCACGGCCCCAAGGGCGTAGGGGCGTTGATAAAACGAAAGGCGGTACATATCGCCCCCCATGTGTTCGGCGGCGGACAGGAGAAGAATATCCGTCCCGGTACCGAGGCGGTTCCGGCCATTGCCGGGCTGTTGGGTGCGCTGGAGGAACTGCCGGATCCCAAGCTCCAGCTGCCCAAAATGCAGTCCCTTTGGAATTATGCCAGGGAGAAGCTGCTGGCCACCGGGGTCTGCTATATCAATTCTCCGGAGGATGCCCTGCCTTATATTCTCAATATTTCAGTGCCCGGCCTCCGGTCGGAGACGCTGCTGCATTTTTTGGAGGCCAGGGGAATCTATGTTTCCTCCGGCTCGGCCTGTTCCAAGGGGGCGGGAAGCTATGTGCTCCGTGCTATGGGCCTGCCCACTAGCCGGGTAGATAGCGCTTTGCGTATCAGCTTTTGCCGGGATAATACCCAAGAGGAAGTGGATGGACTGGCAGCGGGGATTACCCAGGCGGCGGCCACTCTGCAGCATGTGAAATAAACGGATTAGATAAAGGATTGGAACCAGTATGAAAGAAATTATTTTAATTAAAAACGGCGAATTGGCTCTGAAGGGGCTGAACCGCTTTACCTTTGAGGACGGCCTGATCAAAAATATTCGGCACCAGTTAAAATCTGCCGGGGAAATGGAAATGCAAAAGGCCCAGTCCACCATGTATATCGTCCCAAAAGGGGAGGATTTTGACTTTGAGGAGGCGGTTCGCCGTCTGTCCAAGGTGTTTGGTATTGCTGCTTTTACCCGGGCGGCCGTGGCGGAGAAGGATCTTCAGGATATCAAGGCGGTTGCCGGGGAATATCTAAAAGAGACCATGGAGTCGATTTCCACCTTCAAGGTGGAGGCCCGCCGGGCGGACAAGCAATTTCCCTACAAATCTCCGGAAATTTGTTCCGAAGTGGGGGGGTATTTACTGTCCAAATTCCCGCACCTGCGGGTGGATGTGCATCTTCCCGATGTGGTGGTCATGGTGGAGGTGCGGGATTACGGTGCCTACATCCACGCCGGGCAGATCACCGGCGCCGGCGGTATGCCGGTGGGCAGCGGCGGCCGCGCCACCGTTTTGATTTCCGGCGGTATTGACAGTCCTGTAGCGGCTTGGATGCTGGCCAAGCGGGGGTTGGAGCTGAATGCCGTGCATTTCGCCAGCCCGCCCTATACCAGCCAGCGGGCGGAGCAAAAGGTGATTGATCTGCTGGGGAAGGTGGCCGAGTACAGCGGCACCATCCGGCTGGAAATTGTTCCCTTTACCGAGATTCAGGAGGCCATCCGGGATCATTGTCCGGAGGATTACTTTACCCTGATTATGCGGCGTTTTATGATGAAAATTGCGGAGCAGCTTGCCCGGCAGCGTAATTCTTTGGCATTGATTACCGGCGAGAGCGTGGGGCAGGTGGCCAGCCAGACGCTGCACGCCCTGGCTGTGACCGATGCGGTGGTTACCATGCCCACCCTGCGGCCCCTGATTGGCATGGATAAAGAGGAGATCATCCGGATTTCCCGGAAGATTGACACCTTTGAATTGTCCACCCTGCCCTACGAGGATTGCTGCACTGTCTTTACCCCCAAGCACCCCAAAACCAGACCCCAGCTGGAACGGGTGGAGGAGGCGGAGACTTCCTTGGATGCGGAAGGATTGATCCGGCGCGCTATAGAAGGTGTGCGGGTGTCCTATATCGCCCCCTGATGGGAGCGGCCTATGGGTTACAGCCAAAAGGAGGAAGGTCATGAACGGCGAAATTATTTGTGTCGGAACTGAGTTGTTATTAGGAAATATTTTGAATACCGACGCTCGCTTCCTGTCAGAAGAGCTGGCGGTTCTCCGAATTAACCTGTATCGCCAGGTGACGGTGGGGGACAATGTGTCCCGACTGCGGGATGCACTGGAGGAGGCTTTGGAGCGCAGCAATCTGGTCATTTTGACCGGTGGCCTTGGTCCTACCAAGGATGATTTGACCAAAGAAACAGTGGCGGAGGTTTTGCATCTCCCTTTGCAGGAAGATGCAGACGTTCTGGCAGATATCCGGGCCTTTTTTGCCCGGACTGGCCGGGAAATGCCTGAAACCAACAAAAAGCAGGCGCTGGTGCCCCAAGGTGCCCAGGTGCTGCGTAATGACTGGGGAACGGCGCCGGGGCTTTGGATTCAGCAGGAGGGGAAGGATTTGTTTCTGCTGCCCGGACCGCCGGAGGAATTAAAGCCCATGTTTCTGGAGCGGGTCAAACCCATCCTGGAGCAAAAGACAGGCGGAACCATTCGTTCCCATGTGGTGCGGGTGTTCGGCTTGGGGGAATCGGCCACGGCCGAGGCCCTTTCTGACCTGCTGGACGGAGAAAATCCCACAGTAGCCACTTATGCCAAAACCGGCGAGGTGGAGGTGCGGGTTACCGCTTCCGCTGCCAGTGAGCAGCAGGCCGAGGAACTTTGTGAGCCGATATTGCAGGAAATTCAGGCCCGGATCGGATCGTATATCTACGGTGTGGATGTACCGGATCTGCAGCATAAGCTGGTAGCTTTACTGAAGCAGGTCCAAAAGACAGTGGCCACTGCCGAATCCTGCACCGCCGGACTGACGGCTAAGAAGATTACAGAGGTGCCCGGCACCTCCAGCGTATTTCATATGGGCGTGGTATCCTATGCCAATGAGGTCAAGGCCCAGGAACTGGGCGTCCCCACAGAAGTGTTGGATACCTTTGGCGCCGTCAGCCCCCAGACTGCCGCCGGAATGGCTGCCGGGATCCGGGAGAAAAGTGGGGCAGATATGGGCCTTTCCATTACCGGTGTGGCTGGTCCCGATCCTTCTGAGGGGAAGCCGGTGGGGCTGGTGTATATCGGACTGTGCGATGGGAAAAAGGCCTATGTCCGGCGGTTGATGCTATCTCACGGTAAGGCGGAACCCCGGGAGAAAATCCGGGAGCTGGCAGCCAAATCGGTGCTGCATCTGGCCATCCGATATTTGGAAACCTCCCTTGCCGATGGGGTGGATATGGATCGTATTTACGAGGCGGATGCCTATCCTCAGATCCCGCCTTTGCTGGTGGAGGAACCTTCTTTAGAAACCGGGTCGGTAACGGATACTGATGTACAGGAGGATGCGGCGCTTGTACAGGAAAATGGGTTGCCTGTGCAGCAGGAAACTGAGAAGGAAACCGCGCTTTCCCAGGAGGATGGGACTGTGGTTCATTCTGTTTCCCGGAAGCAGCGGCGGCACAAAAGCCACCGACTGCTGCTGGAACAGGGAGAGTCGACCGGCCGACGTTTACGGAAGATCCTTTGTTGGGTGGCAATTGGGGTAGCGGCTCTTGCTGTTGTTTATTTAGCAGTATATTTCCTGTCTGGCTGGATGTCCGGCCAGGGGCAGCAGCCTTCGGAAAGCAGCTCCGTGGTTGCTTCTGTGGAGCCCCAACCGGATGTTGATGCCGAGATGTTGGCTCGGTTCACTGACCTGCAGCAGCAGGTGAACTCTGATATTGTGGGTTGGCTCACCATTGCCGATACCCGTGTGGATTATGCTGTGGTGCACAACACCACCAAGGGAGATACCGCTCAGGAGCGCAATGACTATTATCTTTACAAGGGCCTGGATGAGCAGTATGCCAAGGCCGGCACTGTTTTTATGGATACTGAGAACTGGCTTAGCGAGTGGGGGAACAGCCAGAATGTCATTCTTTACGGCCACAATATGGCCAATGGCACCATGTTTCACGATCTGCGGTATTATCGGGATTTAAGTTATTACCAGACCCATCCTACCCTGACCTTTGATACCATGTACCGCCGCGGTACCTACAAGATTTTCGCAGTGTTCCTGGCCAATGCTCAGGCGGCGGATGACGACGGCTACATTTTTAATTATCGCTTTACCGACTTTGCCGATTCTGCCCTGTTTCTCCGCTGGATCCAGGCTTGTCAGGTTCGTTCTTTGCTGAATACGCCGGTGGATATTCAGGCGGGAGATCAGATCCTTACGTTGTCCACCTGTGCCTATGATTTTAACGATGCCCGTCTGGTGGTGATGGCCCGCAAAGTGCGGGACGGAGAGGATCCCACGGTGCAGGTTGATGCCGCAACGGTGAATCCCCAGCCGGAATATCCGGCCGCCTGGTATCGAAGCCGGGGCGGCAGTAAGCCGGACACTGCCATTGATGATGAAATATTCAACACGACCCAGTGATATTTGAAAGGAGTTCGTATTATGAGCTTGGAAATCCGCCTGGATATTTTGTATTATGGCGTACCGGCCGATTGGGCTCTGGAGACTGCCTTGTATCAGGATTATTATAACGTCCGTCTGCTGTCCCAGACTATGACGGAGGATGCCCCGACGAAGGAGATTTTGCAGAAGCTGAATCGGGCTGTAGGCCGCAGTGAAACTATTTTGATTTTAGGCGGCTGGCATACCAAGCGGTATTTGCCTGCTTTGGTGTCTAAGGCTGTGGGTTTGACCTGCCAGAAGATCGGTTTGGAAACCGGTGGGGGTGTTCGTACTGCCCTGTTACCTACCGGTGCAACTCCCTTTGTGGTGGATGATAAAATTGTGGGGGCCTCCATTTCCGCTGGTCCTCAGATGATCGTATTTATGGATGAAGATCGTGCCTGCCGGCAAAAGCTCATTACGAATTATATTATCCCTTATATGGTGCAGCAGCATGTGCCGAAACAGACACCCGCCGAAACATCGCCTGTGCCGGAGCAGTCCGTGCAGCCTGCGAAACTGTCCGTTGCGCCGGAGCAGTCGGTTCCGGCAGAACAGCTGCTCTCCGGTAAGGAGCGGCTGGATGCTTTTCTGAAAACTGGCAGTGCCGGGACGGATACTGCGCCAACCCAGCTTCCCCCTGCCCCTACTCCGGAAGTGATACCGGTTGCCTCAGCTTCTGACCAGAAACGATCGACTTCCCAGGCGGTCCCGGTATTTGATAAACAACCTTCACCTTCCCGGAAGGTGAAGCCATCGGCGTCCAGAGCAGAAACGGCACTTCCGGATCTGTCTTTGGCACGGACCCCAGTGTCGCCAGTTTCTGTTCCCATGGAGCATGTGGTATTGCGATCGGAAGAGAAACCGACCGGGCGTAAGGGGAAAGGGCTGCCCAGTTTACGACTGGTGGCGGTCGAAGCAAATACGAATTATGCCAATGGGCGCGATGATAAGGTCAAGGATTTGTCTACCATAGCGCAGCTTTCCAACCGGGAACAGCGTATGGCCGCCAAAGCTGCGGAGCGGGCAGAAAATCCTTTGCCTGCTACCCGTTTGAATCGTCTCAATGTGGGAGCCGGTGCTTCTTTTGCCAGTGAGCAGCAGTCCACGCCGTTTGACCGGGCGGTCGCCCCGGGCAAAGAACAGTTTGCCGCCTCTGTAACCACTCCGGCAGATTCGCCTGCGCTGCCGGATCACCAATTGCAGGGTGAAACCGATACAAATGCCCGGTCTTTCTCTGGGTTGCAAGCAAAGGTGCGCGGGACAGCCGCGCCGACCACACCTGATTCGGCGGAAACGCCTGGCCCTACTGTGCCCACCGTGCCTGTGCCGGTGGAATTACCCACGCCAGAGGTACCGGCTACACCTGCACCGGTAGAGTTGCCCACTCCCACTGCACCAGCTCAACCTGCGCCGGTGGAATTGCCGACACCGGAGGTACCGGCTGCGCCTGTTCCGGTGGAGTTGCCTACGCCCACTGGGCCGGCCGCTCAGCCGATACATAAATTTCAAGAGCCGAAAAAGGGCGATACCATTCGTGTCCAACCGATCCAGGAAATACCGGAGGAACCACTGACCTTTGAGGAACAGCCTGGTTCTCCCCGCAAGGTCGGTTTGGTTGTGAAAATTCTGATGGCGGTGATTACGGTAATCTTGCTGGCGTTTCTCCTTTTCATGGGATATCATTTGTTTGCAAAGGGTAGCTTTCAGGCGCAGGCCACAATGGCCGCTTTGCTCTCTGACCTTGGCGCTTCTTCCTTGTTATAAAAAAGAGAATGAAATATAAAAGTCTTTGGGCGAAGCTGGCCCTTTTATTTGCCACTCTGATTTGGGGAAGCTCCTTTTTTGTCATGAAGGAGACGGTGGAACTGCTACCTCCCATGTATTTATTGGCGGTACGGTTTTCCCTTGGGACCCTGGCGCTGGCGCTACTGGCTGGGCCGAAATACCGATTGTGGAACCGGGCGTATTTGTTGCACGGTTTTCTTCTGGGAGTCTTCCTCTTCCTGGCTTACGCTTTTCAGACGGTTGGTATTACCGGTACAACGCCGGGAAAAAACGCTTTTTTAACGGCGGTATACTGTGTGTTGGTCCCCTTCCTTTCCTGGGTGGTGGATCGCCGCCGGCCAGATCGGTACCATGTGATGGCGGCACTGTGCTGTATTGTCGGCATCGGCTTAGTTTCCTTAACCCAGCGGTTTACCATGGGGTTGGGGGATACCCTGACCCTGCTGGGCGGATTGTTTTATGCCTTTCAGATGGTGTTTATGGCCCGGTTCACCGGGGGAAAGGATCCAGTACTGCTGACTCTGGTAGAATTCGTAACGGCCGGAGCCTTGTGCTGGATTTCTTCTCTACTGTTGGAGACCCAGCCGCCTATTTCAGGGGATATGTGGGGGACGCTGCTGTATCTATCTTTCATTTGCAGTGGTTTGGCTCTGCTGCTCCAGTCTTTCGGCCAAAAATATACCGATCCCTCCTCCGCTTCCCTGATTCTTTCACTGGAATCGGTGTTTGGCGTGGCCTTTTCCCTGGCTTTTTACGGGGAACGTCCCACTTTGCGGATGTATTTGGGGTTTGCTTTGATTTTGCTGGCGGTGGTCATTTCAGAGACAAAGCTGTCCTTCCTTCGCCGGAAAAGGCCAGAGATTGCCTGATACAATAGAAAGGAATGTATATGAAAGAAACTGTAGGGATGCCGGAATTGAAAAAATTGCAGGATCCGGCAGTCTATGAAAGACTGCCGGCCCTTTTGTTACCCTGGTTTGCCGATCATGCCCGGGATTTGCCCTGGCGGCATACCAGGGATCCTTACCGGGTGTGGCTGTCGGAAATTATGCTGCAACAAACCCGGGTGGAGGCGGTAAAAGGATACTATACCCGTTTTTTGGATGCCCTGCCGGACCTGCAAAGTTTGGCCAATGTGCCGGAACAGCAGTTGTTGAAGCTATGGGAAGGTCTGGGGTATTATAACCGAGCCAGAAACCTGCAAAAGGCTGCCCGGGTTATCCTGGAGCAGCATGCCGGGATGTTTCCCAGGGACTACCAGGCGGTGCTGGCACTGCCTGGTATCGGCGCTTATACTGCTGGGGCTATTTGTTCCACTTGCTTTGATACTCCCACCCCGGCGGTGGACGGCAATGTGCTGCGGGTTTTGACCCGGGTGGCCAATTGTCATGCTCCCATTGATGTTCCGGCGGTGAAGCAAGCTATGGAGGAGGGGCTTTGTCCGGTGTATCCGAAGGGAAACTGTCGGGAGTTTACCCAGAGTTTGATGGAGCTGGGGGCTACGGTCTGCCTGCCAAATGGCCAGCCACTGTGTCAGGAATGCCCACTGGGTGAGTTTTGTACTGCCCGTGCTAAGGGAACTGTCCTGCAGCTGCCGGTGAAAAGCCCCAAACGGCCCCGGAAGCGGGAGAAGAAAACCGTCTTTTATTTTACGGTGGGGGAGCAGGTAGCTCTTTGCAAGCGGCAACAGGCCGGATTACTGGCCGGTCTGTGGCAGCTACCCGAGACGTCCGGATTTTTGTCGGAGGGGGAGGCGCTGGAGCATGCCGCCCGGTTGGGGCTGCATCCCTTGACCTTGACCAGGATGTTGGAACGGAATCATATTTTCACCCACATGGAATGGGAAATGCGCTGCTTTTATATTCCCTGTGGGGAACAAGGCGGCGATTTCACCTGGGGACTTCCGGAAGATTACCCTTTACCCACCGCTTTTCGGCAGTTTATTCCAATCGCTACGGCTGAGGAGTAAGGGATAAAAGACTGACGCATACGATAAAAGGCTGACCATACGATGCAAAAACATCGTTTGGTCAGCCTTCTTTTACAATTTGAGATTTGATAATCACAGCGGCCTAGGAAATGCTAACGAGATACCCGAATTCAGAGTTTCTCCTGTGTGTCGGTTTCTACCGCCGATTTGCCGGTTCCATCCGGTTGCGGCTCTGTTTCATCGGCTTCTTCCGGGTCAATCTGTGCTGTTTGCATTACATGCCGGACAATATGTTCTGCTGCTTCAGCAGCGTTTCCCACGGCGGTTTGCATCGGTGTAGGTGTTGCTGCTTCTGCCGACGCATTTTTCTGTTCTTTGTAGGTGATAAGATCCAACACCATGGTTCGCAGAACTGAGATAGTGGGTACGCCGATGATCATGCCGGGAACGCCGAAAAATCCGCCGCCCACCGTAATGGCCAACAAAACGTAAAGGGGTTTGATTCCCACGTTGCTACCCACAATTTTTGGTTGCATAATGTTGCCGTCGATTTGCTGAATCACCAGAATGGCTACCGCAACAATGATGGCTTTCAAAGGCCCACTGGCGATGAGGGTAAAGACGGCCACGCCGATGCCCGAAAGAATGGCGCCAAAATAGGGAATCAAGTTGGCCAGCCCCACACAGATGCCCAACAGGGCACCGTAGGGTACCCCGATCAGGGTAAATACCAGGATGCAGGCTGCTCCCAGAATGCAGGCGTCTAGGCACTGGCCGTAAATGTACTTATAAAAGGTGTCGCAGATGACCTGGCCGTAATGAAAGAGAACTTGCTGCCCCCTCTTGGGAATCACCAGGCCAATTAGCTGTTTCAAGGCCCGAAGAATAGATTCCTTCCCCAGGAGCATATAGATGGAAATGATGACAGCAATAAAGACCTTGACCACGCCGGAACCGAATTTAAAAACGCCGGACGCATAAGAGGTGATGGAGGACATGTCGAAATTGGCCAAAACCTTCTGGGGGGTGATGGTTTCCAGCAGAGCGGAAATGTTAATGCCGGCGATGGTGGAATCAGTAATATGCCCGTTGACAAAATCCACCACGGTGTTGTAATAGGTGGGGACATTTTTCACCAGGGAAATGACATTTCCTGCAATCCAGGGGATGGCAAACCCCAGAATGGTGCTTACGATCCCAAAGAAAATCAGGTAAACAATGAGAACCGAGAACCCCCGGGCCCTTTTTAGCAGGAAGGGCCGCTTGCTTTTTAAAAACAGGCCTTCCAGTTTGCGGGCCGGAATGGAAAGCACAAAGGCAATGATGAAGCCTACGATAAAGGGCATCAGTACCTGGCCAAGGGTATTAAAAAAGACCCCCAGCTCCCGTACCCGGGAAATGAGCTTATTGGCAACCAGAACTGCCAGGATAAATAAAAACCAGACAATGAATGTTTTGTAACGTTTCATACGGTTTTTCAACCTGCGTACACCTCCGGATTCTATACTATTACATTATTATAGCAAAATTTGTCGGGAATGGCAACCGTTTGCAGCGGAAAATTACAGATGTATCCGGGTGCGTGAACAGCAGATGGTGGTTTGTTTTTTGGCAAACAAAAAGCGGAACCGAGTGAGGAGCGGTTCCGCAGGGGGAGAATGCAGGGAAAGGAGAATATTTTGGAAAAATAAAAACAGCCACCCTATTGGATGACTGCTTTGTCATGTGTTGGCATCGCCCTATTTTCCCGGGAGGCTGCCCTCCAAGTATCTTCGGCACCGTTGAGCTTAACTTCTGTGTTCGGGATGGGAACAGGTGGACCCTCAACGTCATTGGCACCAACTGCATTTCCTCAATGCAAAAAATAATATATCACACCTTTTTGCAAAATGCAAGTGTTTTTTCTAATTTTTTCAAAAAAATTTTCTTGCGTTCCGGAAATTCGATTAAACGGTCTGGCCGGCGGGAGCTTTTTCGGATTTGGTGCCGGTTTTCTGTAAAAAATAGCCGGGACAGCGGAATCGCCGCCGCAAAAATACATCCAGAGCCATGGCTGCCAGGGAGAGAAAGCCCCAGATCAGGGAAAATGGCAGACAGATTTGTCCCTGAAAATTCAAGGGCATGGCGCTGTAATCCCAGACCTTCAGCCCCAACAGCCGGTTAAAGATCTCCCCGAATAGCAGCTCTACCGATGTTATGACGGCACTGCCGGCTACTCCACGAAACAGGAGAGGCTGCCCCCGCATGCGCCGGTTTACTGCCCCCAGGGAAATCAGACTGATTCCCCCGGCCAGCAGCATGCTTGGATGGGTTATGCCCCGAAAGGCCACCTCAATGAGACCGTATCCCACCGCGCCGGTGCTGAATATCACTGCATTTTCCGGCAAACTGCCCTCCATAATACCACCCCTTTCTTTTTATTTTTTTCGCTGTTGCGGTTTCCTTCGTTATTTTTTGACGGCGCGGAAAAAATATCAGAGAAACCGCTATAAATCTTGCTGGGATTTCTTGCAACTGCCGGGAAAATATGATAAAATGACCTATATTATAATAAAATAGGTTGATTATAGCTTTTTTGGAAGGATTTGATTTTTTATGGCCGATGACAGGCCCATTGGTATTTTCGATTCCGGCCTAGGTGGACTTACGGTTTTGCGGGAGTTTGTTAAGGTGCTGCCGGGAGAGGATTTAATTTATTTCGGCGATACCGGCCGGGTGCCTTATGGTTCCAGAAGTCCTGAAACCATTACCCAGTATGCCCGGCAGGATGAGCACTTTTTGTTGTCCCAAGGGGTCAAGATGATCATTGCCGCTTGCGGTACTGTCAGCTCGGTGGCCAGCCATACCGGCGCGGCATTGCCGGTTCCCTTTATTGAAGTGGTATCTCCGGCGGCGGAGGCGGCTGTGGTCGGCACCCGGACAGGGCGCATCGGTGTCATCGGCACCAGCGCCACCATTCATTCCGGTGCTTATGAAGCCCGGATCCTGTCCCTGCGGCCGGATGCCCAGGTGTTTAGTATTGACTGTCCATTGTTCGTTCCTCTGGTGGAGGCTGGGTGGATTACTCCCGGGGACAGCGTTACAGCGGAAACGGTGCGGCGGTACCTGTCTCCTTTGAAGGAAAAGGACATCGATACCCTGATCTTAGGATGTACCCATTACCCGGTGCTGGCTCCTTTTATTGCGGAATTTATGGGGCCGCAGGTGACCCTTATCAATACCGGACTTACCGCGGCCAATACAGCCGCCGATTTTATGGAGACCTACGGGTTGCGTTCCGGCCGGGAACAGGGCAGCGAGACCTTTTATGTTTCTGACCGGCCTAAATCCTTTGCCGACGTAGCCAAGATTTTGCTGGGACAGGATATCGGAGACCGGGTCACCACCGTAGAGATTACCAAGTACTGATAATAGGTGCGCGTATGAAGGAAGTCTTAATTGATATTCTCGGCTCCCAGACTCTGGGGGAGGAATTGCCGGAGGAGATCCGGCTGACCACCGTTGGAAAGATCGGGGAGAAAAACGGAAAAATCTACCTGATCTATGAGGAAGCCGAAGGGGAATATGATACGCCGGTGACCACTACCTTGAAAATTCAGGGGGAGGAATCCCTGGTGATGCAGCGATCCGGCGGCAGCCAGACCCGTTTGACTGTGACCAGGGGACAGCGGGAACTTTGCCGCTATGAAACCCCTTACGGGGATTTGATGATCGGGGTCTACGGAGAAAATATGGAAAATCGGCTGACGGAGTCGGGTGGGAGTCTCTCCCTCAGTTATACCATTGACGCCAACATGGCTATGCTCAGCCGAAACACATTAAAAATTACGGTAAAATGAGACGCCGGACAGGGCTTCGGCCTGTTCGGTGAATTTCGTTTCAGGAAAGCAGGGAAATAACAGTATGTCAAAAGTAGTGATGGAAACTGAAAATCAGGTAAAGGAATTGATTTTGGCGGCCGCCGGTCGTGCGGTTGCCGCCGGGGAGCTTCCGGGGGAAGCGCTGCCGGCCTTTCACGTGGAGGTGCCAAATGACCGGAGTCACGGGGATTTTGCCGTTAACGCCGCTATGGTGTGGGCCAAGCCCCTGCGCAGTGCGCCCCGGAAAATTGCCGAAACGTTACTGAAGCATGTGGATACTGCCGGGACTTATGTGGATCGGGTGGAAATCGCCGGGCCAGGATTTATGAATGTCTTTTTGTCGGAGAATTATTATGTTGCCATTCTCCGGGATATTATGGCCTGCGGCAAGGATTACGGCCGCAGCGACTACGGCAAAGGCACCCGGGTCAATGTGGAATTTGTCTCGGCCAATCCTACCGGCCCCATGCACATGGGCAACGCTCGGGGCGGCGCCATGGGGGATTGCCTGGCCGCCGTTCTGGATTTTGCCGGGTACGATGTGTCCCGGGAATTTCTCATCAATGACGCCGGGAACCAGATTGCCAAATTCGGGCTGTCCCTTTCCGTTCGGTATCAGCAGATTTTTGAGGGGGAGGAAGCCCATCCTCTGCCGGAAAGCTGCTATCAGGGACTGGATATTCTCGATTTGGCGAAAGCCTTTGCTGAGATTTACGGCGACGCATACATGTGTAAAACCGAGGAGGAGCGTTCCAAGGCTTTGGTGGATTATGCCCTGCCCCTGAACATTGAAGCCATGCACAAAACCATGGATACGTACCGTATTACCTACGATACATGGTTCCCCGAAAGTGATCTGCACGCTGACGGGGAGGTGGCACAGGTTATTGATTTGCTGAAAGAGCGGGGCATGACCTACGAAAAGGACGGGGCTCTGTGGTACAAAAACATCCAGGTGCAGACCGAGATACTGAAAAAGGCTGGCAAGTCCCAGGAAGAGATAGACAAACTGGAGCTGAAGGACGATGTTTTGATCCGGGCCAACGGCAACCCCACCTATTTCGCCGCTGATATTGCATATCACCGGAACAAGCTGGAGGTTCGTGGCTTTGACAAGGCCATTGACATCTGGGGCGCCGACCATCACGGACATGTGGCCCGGATGAAGGGGGCCCTGGCGGCGTTGGGTATTGATTCCTCCCGGCTGGATGTGGTGCTGATGCAGCTGGTGCGCCTGGTGCGGGGTGGAGAAGTGGTTCGGATGTCCAAGCGAACGGGAAAATCCATTACATTAACTGATTTGTTGGAGGAAATTCCCGTTTCGGCCGCTCGGTTTCTGTTCAATATGCGGGAAGCTGGCAGTCAGATGGACTTTGATCTGGATCTGGCAGTGGAGCAATCCTCCCAGAATCCGGTCTACTATTGCCAGTACGCCCATGCCCGGATTTACAGTATTTTGAAAAAGCTGGCCGGTGACGGGGTGGAGCCCCGCCCGGTGACCGATGCAGAGCTGAAACTGTTGACCGCACCGGAAGAGCGGGAGCTGATCCGCCATTTGTCAGGCCTGACCGGCCGGATCATTACCGCCGCCAAACATTACGACCCGGCCAGCATGACAGCCTATGTTTACGATTTGGCCACCCTGTTCCATAAATTCTACAGCGCCTGTAAGGTGCGGGTGGAGGATGCCTCCCTGATGCAGGCCCGGCTGACTTTGTGTCTGCTGGTGCGGGATGTAATTAAGATCGTTCTGGATATGCTGAAAATTGATGCGCCTGAAAGCATGTAACGCCAATGTCTGTTCGGGCTTGTAGATTTCTGCAAGGAATTTTGACAGCACTATTCGCTGTTTTAATGATTTGGTCTTTGCTGCCCTTCCTGTTGGGTGTTTTTGGCATTGGAACATTGGTTACTCTGGTGACCTGCCTGCCGCTACCGCTTTGTTGGTATTGGCCGTGGCTCCGGAAAAAGCGACAAGGGACACGAGGCCGCATTTGGTACCGCTTACTGGTTTTTGTATTGGGGATTTGGTTTGCTTTTAGCGGTATTGTTACCGGATTGATTTTGACGCCGACCCTTACCCAGCCACCCCAAGAGGGAGTTTATACGGTTGTGGTGTTGGGGTGTCGGGTGTATGATCAGCGCCCCAGTCTGATGTTGGCTCGGCGTTTGGATGCTGCGGCCGCTTACTTAAAAGAAAACCCGGATGCCCTCTGTATCGTATCCGGCGGTCATGGGTCGGATGAGCCGGTATCTGAGGCACAGGTTATGGCACAGTATCTTTTGGATTGCGGTGTTGCAGAAAGTCGAATTTTTCAGGAGGAACAGGCTGCAACCACTATGGAGAATCTGCGGTTTTCAGAAGAACTGGCCCGGGAAGTGGATCTTCCCCAACAATATATTATTGTATCCGATGGCTATCACCTGTACCGCAGCGGATTGCTGGCCCGGCGGGCTGGACTGTTTGTGGTGGGAAATTTGCCGACTGACACGCCCTGGTATATGCTGGAGGCCAGCCTGGCCAGAGAGATATTAGCAGTGACCAAGGCTTATTTGGTACAATAGCCACAGAATGGAATAAGGAGTAGTTTATGAAACTGAAAATTACCGGCGCCACGGTGGTGGATCCCGCCGCCGGCACAGTACAGCAGCAGGATATTTATGTGGACGGTGGCCGGATTGCCACCCCTTTTGCTGACCCGGCGCAAATTCTGGACGGTACCGGTTGCTATTTGCTGCCGGGACTCATTGATTTGCATGTCCATTTCCGGGATCCTGGCCAGACCCAGAAGGAGGATCTGGTTTCCGGCGCTGCCGCCGCCGTTTCCGGCGGCGTGACTCAGGTGGTGGCCATGCCCAACACTGCGCCGGTGGTAGACAGTCCGGCGATTCTGGCAGATCTAAACAATCGGGGTGCAAAGCTGCCCATTCGGTTTCATCAGGCTGCCTGTATTACTCTGGGCATGAAAAGCCAGACCCTGACGGATTTTGCTGCCCTGAAAGCTGCCGGCGCTGCTGCCCTGTCGGATGATGGGCTGCCGGTGATGTCTGCCGATTTGATGAAAGCCGCTTTGGTGCAGGCCAGAGCAGTGGGCCTGCCTGTTTTGTCCCATTCGGAGATTTTTGAGCTGGACAAGGGGGGCAAAATGCACGAAGGTGCGGTTTCTGCGGAGCTGGGGCTTCAGGGAATGCCCCGCCGGGCGGAATATGAAGCCATTCAGCGGGAGATTACGCTGGCGGAGCAGACCGGCTGTCCGGTGCACATTTGCCATGTTTCCACCGGGGAATCGGTGGAGCTGGTGCGGCGCGCAAAAGCCAGGGGTGTGCCGGTGACCTGCGAAACCGGCCCCCATTATTTCACCTTTACTCATGAGGAATTATACCGAAAGGATGCGGATTACCGGATGAATCCTCCCCTGCGGGAGGACAGCGACCGGGAGGCCATTCTGTCCGGGTTGGCCGACGGCACCATTGACGCCATTGCCACCGACCATGCACCCCATGCCGCTGCCGAAAAGGCCGATTTTGCCGCTGCTCCTAACGGGGTCATTGGGTTGCAAACCAGCCTGGCTGCCAGCTACACGGCTTTGGTAGATACCGGGCTGCTGAGTATACTGCAGCTGGCAGAAAAAATGAGCCTGATTCCGGCCGGGATTCTGGGCGTACCCGGCGGCAGTCTGGCAGAGGGTGAACCGGCTGATCTAACCTTGTTTGATCCGTCGGTATCCTGGACGGTGGAACCGGCGCAGCTGGCCGGGAAATCCAAAAATACCCCCTTCAAGGGCAGAACCCTGCAGGGAAAGGTAAAAGCCACGGTTTGCCGGGGCGAAATTGTTTATTTGTCGAATAACTAAGGGAAAACCACAAATGATAAAAACAGCCCGGAGCATCGGGCACAAAGCAGGAGGAACTACTATGTCTTTTGACCGCTTGATCACCGGAATTCTGGAAAAGCAGAACCCCACCGTAGCCGGGTTGGATCCCAAGCTGGATTTTGTTCCCACTTCCATCAAGGAGGCCGCCTTCCGGGAGTACGGCAACACGCTGGAGGGGGCCGCCGAGGCGCTGTATCAGTTTAACGTGGGGCTTATCGACGCCCTGTACGACATTGTCCCCGCGGTGAAACCCCAATGTGCGTATTATGAAATGTACGGTTGGCAGGGAATGCGCGCCCTGCAACGGACCATTGCTTATGCCAGATCCAAAGGGATGTTCGTCATTACCGACGGCAAGCGCAACGACATCGGTACCACCATGGAGGCCTATGCCGCCGCCCATTTGGGTACCGTGGCGGTTAACGGCGAAATGCTGGCTCCCTTTGGTGGGGATGCCCTGACGGTTAACGGGTATCTGGGTTCTGATGGAATTGAACCCCTGCTGGATATCTGCCGTCACAAGGACAAGGGGATTTTTATTCTGGTAAAAACCTCCAACAAATCCTCCGGTGAGTTGCAGGATCGGGATTGCCAGGGCAGGACGGTTTACTGTACCATGGGGGATTTCTGTGAGACCTGGGGGGAGCAGCTCCCTGGGGAATATGGTTATTCCGGCGTGGGGGCTGTGGTGGGAGCCACCTATCCGGCCCAGCTCACCGAGTTGCGCGCCGCGCTGTCCCATACCTTCTTCCTGGTGCCGGGATACGGCGCCCAGGGCGGCGGTGCCGCCGATGTGGCTGGCGCTTTTGATTCCCATGGTCTTGGCGCTGTGATCAATTCCTCCAGAGGCATTATGTGTGCTTGGAAAAAGGCCGGTCTAACCGAAGAAGAGTTTGCCAAGGCGGCCCGGGATGAAGCCATCCGGATGCGGGATGAGCTTCTGGGTCATATCGGAAAGATTACACTGTAAATGATGAGAATCAGATGTTGCGTGGGATGCTATTTCCTGCCAATGCCTGTTTCAGAATTATCTAAAGGGAGTGAAGCATGATGGGATACACCAAAGCATTTGCCAAGGTTCTGCGCAATGAAAACATTGCCCCCGGCATTTATGACCTGCTGGTCAAGACCCCACAGGCCGCTGATGCCCAAGCCGGTCAGTTTGTGGAGATTTACTGTCCGGGTAAGACCCTGCGCCGCCCCATTTCCATTTGCGAGATCGACAAGGTGGCCGGGACACTGCGTATGGTTTATATGGTCAAAGGGGAGGGTACCCTCTGGCTGTCGCAGGTCAAAGTTGGGGACACGCTGGATCTGCTGGGCCCTCTGGGGCACGGGTTCGATTTGTCCCAAAGCAAGGATGCCATTGTGATCGGCGGCGGTATCGGCGTGCCGCCTATGTTGGAGACCGCCAAGCTTCAGGGAAAGCAGTGCGATGCCATCCTGGGGTTCCGCACGGCTTCTGCAGCCATTTTGCTGGACGATTTTGAGCAGGTTTGCAACGAAGTCATGCTCTGTACCGATGACGGCACCCTGGGGCTCAAGGGGTTTGTCACCGATATTCTGGAGAAGCGTCTGGCGTCCCGGCAGCCCTTTGATCTGGTCTGTGCCTGCGGGCCTATGGTGATGCTGAAAAATGTGGCGAAACTCTGTGAGAAATATAACGTGTCTTGCCAGGTCTCCCTGGAGGAGCGTATGGGCTGCGGCATCGGGGCCTGTGTAGGCTGCGCCGTCCGGATTCAGGATGAAGCCGGTACTGTTCGCAGCGCCCAGGTTTGCCGCTATGGCCCGGTAATGGATGCAAAGGAGGTCGTTTGGTAATGGTGGATCTGTCTGTCAATATCGCCGGAGTGGAATTTAAAAACCCGGTGATCACCGCATCCGGTTCTTTCGGTTTTGGTCGGGAGTATGCCGAGCTGTATCCGTTAAAGGAGCTGGGGGGCATTTCCTGTAAGGGAACTACCCTGGAGCCCAGATTGGGTAATTTGAATCCGCGAATCGCCGAGACCCCGGCCGGGATGCTGAATTCGGTGGGGCTGCAGAACCCGGGGGTGGATTTCTTCCTGCAATATGATCTGCCCTGGTTGTCCCAGCAGGGTACCCGGATTCTGGCCAATATCGCCGGGAGCAAGCCGGAGGACTATGTAGCGGTGTCAGAGAAGCTCAACGACTCGGCCGTGGATATGATCGAGATGAATATTTCCTGCCCCAACGTGAAGGAGGGCGGCGTGGCCTTCGGGACGGTGCCGTCCATGGCCGCCGCCGTTACCAAAGCGGTGCGGGCGGTTAGCAAGAAGCCGCTATGCGTTAAGTTGTCCCCTAATGCGGCGGATATTGCCGAGGTGGCCGCCGCGGTGGAAGCAGAAGGGGCAGATGCTGTTTCCCTGATCAATACTCTGACGGGAATGCGCATTGACATCCAATCCCGCCGTCCCATTTTGAAAAACAATACTGGCGGCCTGTCTGGCCCAGCGGTATTCCCCGTGGCTGTCCGCATGGTGTACCAGGTGGCCAATCGGGTCAAGATCCCGGTTATCGGCATGGGCGGTATTGCCAAATGGGAGGATGCGGTGGAAATGATGGAGGCAGGCGCCTCTGCCATTCAGATCGGAACGGCCAATTTCACCGATCCTTATGCACCCATTCAGGTAATTACCGGGTTGCAGAATTTTTGCGAGAAAAACGGCATTGCCGCAGTCCGGGAGTTGACCGGTACGGTGCAGCTCTGGTAAGGAGACACAACAACAATAATACCTTGTAAAAAGGAGGAATCTTACCATGTTGATTTTGGCTGTGGATTTGGGAGCTGCACGGACGGGGTTGGCCCTCTCCGATTCATCCGAAAGTTTTGCCTTTCCCAAGGGCGTTCTATTTCAGCGGAATCGGGAACGTCTGGTGGAGGAGATCGCCGCCAAGGCAGCTGAACTGAAAGCGGAGCAAATCGTGGTAGGATTCCCCAAAAATATGGATGGCAGTGTGGGATTCAAGGCCAAGGAATGTGCGGAAACAGCCGATCTTATTGCCGCCGCCACCGGGCTGCCGGTGGTCCTTCAGGACGAGCGGTGTACCACCGTCTCTGCCCATACTGCTCTGAATTACGATAACGTCCGGGGAAAAAAGCGGAAAAACGTGGTGGATGCCGTGGCGGCTACCATGATTCTGGAGGATTATCTGGCCGCAAAAAAGAACCGGGGGGAGGCGAGGGAACATGGCTGAGATTTGCCGGGACTATGGGGATTTAGTGGGGCATACCCCTCTGTTTGCCCTGGATCGCTATGCCAAAGCCTGCGGGCTGACGGTGAATCTGTATGCCAAGCTGGAGTGGTATGGGCCCACTGGCAGTGCCATGGACCGGGCAGCTGTCCGGCTGCTGTCGGATGCGCGAGCTGACGGGTCTTTGCGGCCCGGTGCAACGGTTATCGTACCTACTGCCGGAAATCTGGGGGTAGCATTAGCTGCTTTTGCTCTGCGAATGGGGTACCATTGCTTCTTTGTTATGCCGGCAGATGTCCCCTTGTCCCAGCAGCGGGCAGTGCAGTTTTATGGAGCCAATCTTTATCGCACAGCGGCAGATTTGGGATTAGCCGGTGCGGTAAAGCAGGCCGGGGAGTTGCAGGCCCAGATTCCCGGTAGCTACTTACTGGATCCCTTCGACAGTGAATCGGTTTCCAAGGCACATTTTTTGACGACTGGGCCGGAAATCTGGGAGGATACTAAAGGCGAAGTGGATATTTTTGTGGCCGGGGTAGGTACCGGCGGTACCATTACCGGTGTGGGGGAATACCTGAAACGCCAAAATCTGGGAATCCAGGTGATTGCTGTGGAGCCTGCCGCCAGTCCAGTACTGTCGGGCGGTTATCCGGGGCAGCATCGGATCCCGGAGTTGGGGGCCGGTTTTATCCCCGCGTCTTTGAACGACGGAATTTTCAATGAAGTGCTGGCATGTACCGACTGGGACGCCATGGACACGGTGAAGCGTCTGGCGGCTACGGAAGGGTTATGCTGTGGGCCGTCCTCCGGTGCGGTTTTGTGGGCTGCCACCCAAGTGATGAAACGGCCGGAAAACCGTACAAGAATGACGGTCGTACTCTTCCCGGACGGTGGCCCGGGCGTGTTGTCGACTATGCCCATAGAACGCAATGCGATGAAATAAAGATGAATCTTGAAACATAGAACCGGTTCATATTTATCAAAAACAGCATGGCTTTTGGCCAAAGTTGTTTTGTTTGGTGAAACGCTGAAGCCAACAGGTACGGGTTGCTGGTTTCTTTGGCGGACGGAGCATCCGGGAAAACAGAGGCTACCTCACTGTTAAAGCGAGGCAGCCTCTTGTGTTTGTGTTTTTTGCATTCCTGAAAAGTTGGCCGCCGGTTTACAGTATTTTTTCCATAAACAGGTGCCTGTTATGAGAAATTGCACCACCGACTTTCATGGAGGATGTTGCCACCAGTTGAAATCCTAATTTTTGATAAAAAGAAACGGCGGGAATGTTTTGCGCTCCTGTATCCAGTCTGACGGCGATGCAGGTATGCTGTTTTGCCATGTCCAGCGCATAATGTACCAGGGACGAACCAATCCCTTTGCCGGTAGCTGAAGGCCTTACCATCAGTAGGTGAATCACATGCACCTGATCTGCCGCCGCGTGGCTTGGCCAGTCTATTTTCTGGTATTCTTCCGGTTGATGATGATCCAATATCATACTGCCCAGCACAACGCCATGATCCACATAAACATACAGCGCTTCATGACGCAGGGCTTTCTCTGCATCGGTTCTTGTAGGATAGACGCCTTTTTGAAAAACAGTGTATGCTCCATGCTTTTGTTCCTGGATAAAATGCGCATGATACGCTTCCTCTACAGATTCCAGATCTTCCATTACAGCCGGCCTTATCATTTCTGTTTTCCTCCAACTTCCAGCAATCTTTTTGTAACCAAGCAAAGTATATCACAAACCCGTGAATAATTCTACCATTTCCCGGCAGAAATACCCGCACATTTTGTGGTCAGACGCTCTGCGCACGCCTACCAAGGAATCATTTTCGCCTTGTGCTTCCCGCAGCCAGAATTTCCAGGTTTGATCCATATTCTTCTTACTGATACAGAGGGGTTGGCACAACTGTTTTTGTACAATCCTGACTTTTTCATGGACGGTTTTTGCACGAAAATTACCTCTTTTTTCCTGATGCCAATCTTTTATTGACTTTAAATTTTTTCTGTTGTATTCTATGAATAGAAAACCGTATTGTGAAAAGGAGGATTTTGTGTAAAAAAGACAAAACAATGTGTGGCTGCATTGCTAGCAATCTTACTGGTTGCCGGTATATTTGCCATAGTCCCGGCTACGGCTCTGGAGGTGGGGCAAACCCTTACCTATACCTATGGCACGAATGTGACCTTTCAGGCCGCTTGGAATGATACCAACCCGGATGCCAATGCTGCGGGAAAGCCTGGCACGGGTAACTACAATGGCAGTTCTTCTATTGAGGCCGGTACGGATGCATGGTATTCCTATGCATTTACCGTGGATTCTGAGGATGCCGGTTACTACACCTTTACATGGGACAATTTCCGTTGGCAGGTGGTTGCCAGCGGCGGCAAAAATACCAGGATTTCCATTGACGGTGTGGACATCGGCTATGTGGACGGTTCTTATAGCTGGTCAGCCAACAGCGTAACTTTGGAAACCCAGCCCGCTACCAGCACCGGAAAGTCGGATGGCTCCGTTACTGCATTTCCGTTGACTGCCGGAGAACATGTCATTACCTTTACCGCTGTGGAAAACGGAACGCTTTCTTGGCGGTATTACTGGGAGGGCTTTACTCTGACAGCGGCTGAAGCCCCCGCCGGTGTCAGCGATGTTATCAAAATGATTGACGATCTGGGTGAGATCACCTCTCTGGATCAGGCTGATGCTGTTGCAACCGTTCGTACTGCCTATGATTTACTGTTCGAAGCGGATCGGGACGGTGTTACCAACTATGAAAAGTTGACGGATGCAGAGGCAGTGATTTCCCGACTCCGCACCGCTGCTGTGCAGAACCAGATTGATGCGTTAGGGGCGATTACGCTGGATAGTGCGGCTGCCATTACCGCTGCCCGGAATGCGTATAATGCGTTGTCCGAAGCGGAGCAGAATTTGGTGGAAAATTATGCCACCCTGACGGCTGCTGAGGAAACCCTGGCGCAGCTGCAGGCTGAGCATCAGACCGAGTGGGTCTTCTGGGCTTATGAGTGCGAAAATCAGGAAGAATCTGATATTGCGTTTGTTCACCAATACTATGATGCAAGCGGTAACAATAACGGCGAGGGTACCTTCTCCCGTGCCAACTTTACCGAATCCGGCATGCGGGCTACCTTCACGGTGAATATGCCCAAGGCCGGCACCTATGATTTTACCCTCCGGTACCGGACCCATGAGTCCACCGGTCAGGCCGACATCTACCTGAACGGTGAAAAACTGGCGGTTTCCCTGAATCCTGTTGGCAATGCCAACTCCTGCAATAACCTGGAGGTTGGTACAGTAGAACTGCAGGCCGGAGAAAATACCATTCAGTTTGTGACTACTACAGCCGGTTCCGGCGGTGCTTACGGCGTGAACCTGTTTACCTTTACCTTTGCCGTTCATGAGGAGTTTGATCTGGAAGTGAATTACGGTGACGACGATATGCCTTACGGTCAGGTGGGCGGTGCCCTTGGCGCTGTTCCCAGTGTCAGCAACGGTATTGCTACCTTCCCGGGTACCGATGCCGAAAGTGCAGACTATTCTTCTGACTGCTTTGCGCATCAAACCACCAATAATGTGACTTTCTCCCGGTTTGACGGGACGGCCCTCGGTTCTTATGCCAACTACATCCTGCAGGTGCCCCAGGCCGGTACTTATAAGTTGCAGATCCAGTACCGGGCTCACGAGTCTGTGGGAAAGGCAGATTTCTATCTCAACGGTGTCAAGCAGGAGAAGATCTTTGCCTCTACCGGTTCCTTCAACGGCTATTTTGTTTGCAATATGGGAATGTATGAGTTCAGCCAGGGGGACAATTACTTGACCTTCCGGATAAATGAGCCCAGCTCCAACGGTTCTTTTAAGGTGAATATTGTGGATTTCCAGCTGTCTGAGCCTACAGATACCGAACTTTACGGTTATAAAGAGATTGTGCCGGCAGCTTCCTCCAACCTGGTGGATTCTTATCCGCTGTATGATCTGTATCCCCTTTCCACAGATTATACGCTGACTGCTGACGGCGTAAACGTTCCGGTAATTCATTACAGTGACGGTACCTTTGCCTATGACTACGCCGAATTCTCCCTGAAACAGGAAGGAACACCGGTGGCTTTGGAAGTAACCGCAAACAGTAATATCACCTCCTACAGTATTTCTCCGCTGGCTAAGGAAATCACCGGCACTGTTTCCGGTAAGACCCTGTCCTTTACCATTTCTGAAAGCCAGTATCTTATTCTGAAAATCAACGGGCAGAATCGCCGGTTGCTGATCAATGCCGACCCGGTGCAGGAAAATGTGCCGGATCCTGCTGCCGATGGTGTCTATGATGTGACGGATGACACCTATGGTGCCGATCCCACCGGATTGACCTCTTCTTATGTTGCTTTGCAGAAGGCGGTGGCTGATGCGGCCGCTTACGGCGCTGTGGAAGGGAATGGCCCCGGTGTGGTGTATGTACCTGCCGGTGTGTACCTGTCCGGTTCTCTGGAACTGCCCAGCAATGTGACCCTGTATCTGGCCGGCGGCGCAGTGCTTCGGGCTTCCACCGATCCAGAAGAGTTCGCTGAAAAGGGGCGGAAAAATTCCCTGGGTCTGCCCATTACCTACCTGGTTTATACGGCTTCCTACAGTGAAAATGTGACCATCTGCGGCCGCGGTACCGTGGACGGTGATGGCTACAATGTCCGGGGGCTGGGCTTTGCCCTGATGACTTTGGCGCCGGTGGCCACCAACAATTTTGTCACCGACGGCATTACCTACCGGGATTCCGGTATGTGGTCGGTGGTGCCTGCTCTGTCCACCGGGCTGACCTTCCGGAACTTCAAGGTGCTGAATAAGGCCAACCTGGGAGAGGATGACGGTATTGATATTGTCAGCTGCCAGGATGTAACGGTGCAGCATTCTGTCTGCATCAACTGGGATGACTGCTATTCTACCAAGGCTTACAATGCCACCGGCACCGAAATTACCGGTGGCTGGCCGGTGGGGGATAGCCAGCCTAATGACAACATTCTCATGGATGATTGCTTTGCTTGGACTGGCTGCTACGGTTATAAAATGGGCCAGGGGATCTTCTTTGATCATGAGAATATCACGGTGCAGAATTCTTATGTCTATGATTGCTCGGTGGGCTTTGGTGCCCATTCCAAAGCCGGTGGTGCTGATATTCACGACATAACCTTCAATAATATTGATATTGAGGCCATCAGCTGGAGCAATGATGATAACAAGGCCTGGGCTACCTTCTTTATCCAGGATACCGGCAGCCGGACGGATTTCGGCAACATCTGCAATATCATGGTTCAGAACATCAATGTCCGGGTACCCAGCCCCTCTTACAGTAAGGTGCAGGGCGTGACCTATGACGGCCAGGACTATACCGTGGAGAATGTGGTCTTCCGTAATGTGACTATCAATGGGAAGGCTTGCACCACCCTGGCAGATTTGGGAATTCACCCTGACACTATCACTTCCATCGCCAATTTGTCTGCTACCTACAACAGTTCCAATATTTATGTGGTTTCCGCTGAGGATGAGACAGCCATTGCAAATGTGGAAGCGTTGATTACCGCTTTGGGCGAGATTACGCAGGACAGTATTGCTGCAGTGGAACAGGCCAGAGAGGCTTATGAGGATTTGACCGATGTGCAGAAGGCGCTGGTTGCCAACTATGACGTGCTGGTGGCTGCAGAAGAAGCTTTGACCGGGGAGCCTGATGTCCCGCCGACTGAAGGAACACTGGGGGATCTCAATGGGGACGGCAACCTGTCGGTGACCGATGTGGTGCTGCTGCGAAAGGCCATTTTGGCTGGGACAACTGCTACAGATTGTCCCTTGGGTGACTTGAATGGCGACGGCAATCTGTCGGTAACCGATGTGGTTTTGTTGCGGAAGGCCATCCTGAACCAGTAATTAGTAAAATGCAGGGGTGGTTTTCGTCCCCCTGCATTTTATTCCTTTTGCGGGAAGAACTGCCAGAAACGAAAGGAGAAAATCTATGCGAATGAAACGTTGCCTTGCGCTGGTGTTGGCGTTGATGCTGGCGGTATCCATGTTCTCTGTTGTGTGTGTCTCTGCAGACACCGCCGCCTATCGCTTTGAGGGAGAGTCCACCTCTTTTGTGGCTGTGGATTCCAACGGCAATACGGTGGAAACGTCCAATGCCTTGGGCACCTGGGCTTGGAGTCTGAGTTTAAGCACTACTGGGATTGCCGGGGAGATTTCCAATAAGCTGGCCTATTTCCGTTCCGGCGGCCTCGGCGGCTATATTGAGTATACCGTTCCGGCGACTGATGGCTTGGAGGCCGGAGACTATGACCTTTACTGGAATTTCCGTCCCAATGAGTTGAGTTATTCTACCGTGGCGGTGTCGGTGAACGGCGAAGAAGCCCTGGGTGAGATTTCTCAGAAGGGCGGGGTCACCGTAAATGGGTCTGCCAATGCGGCCAATACTATGAAGCGGGTCAAGGTAGGAACCGTGATACTGAAGGCGGACGGTTCTGATACCGTTCGCTTTACCTTGACGGATTTGGGCGATGCAACCCCCGCCTTTACTGTGGACTATTTCGAGTTTGTTCCTACCAGCGGTGAGACCGCCCCGGAACCTGATTCGGATCCGGTTGAATTTACAGGCGCCAAGGCAACGCTGGACGGCGCCACCCTGTGCTATGACGCCATTGAAGCGGAGGATGCTGCCAATTCTGACGAGGATTTTGTCAATGCGCAAAAGAAGGATGGCGTGCCTTTTGCCCGTTTTGAGGGCAGCGCGGCTGGCCAAAAGGCTGCCTTTGTCATTTGGGTGGAGGAGGCCGGCACTTATGAGCTGACCATAGATTACCGCGCGCACGAATCAGTGGGGAAGGCCTATGTTTGTCTGAACGGTGTGAAGCTGTCGGAAACCTTTGATTCTGCCGGAAACCCCGATGTTCGGTATTCCAACGGCGTTTTAGGTACCTATGACTTTGTGGCTGGTGCCAACACCATCACTTTTGAAATGTTTGCGCCCGGCACCTCTGGCACCTATAAGTTGAATATTTTCCGATTCCTGCTGGATGATCCCAACGCGATCTATGATTATGAGGGAGAGGCTTATGAGCAAATCGTGCCGGCAGCTTCCTCTGACAAGGTAACCGCCTACCCCTTATACAGTGTCTATCAGGAATCCTCCCGCTTCTTGGTGACCGCTGATGGGGTTAAGGTTCCAGTGGTGGATTACTGCGACCTATATGATTATGCCCAGTTCTCCATGACAGAGGGGGAACCTGTGGAGATCACCGTTACTTACAATCAGGCCATTACCTCCTGTGTTATTTCTCCCCGGAAGCTGGCCATTCCCGCTGTCATCAACGGTGACAATGTGACCTTCTCCATTCAGGAGAGCGAATATTTGATTCTGCAATTTAACGGCACCGGCCGCCGTTTGGTTATCACCGCCGATCCGGCCGAGACCGATGTACCTGCCTCTTCCGGCCAAGGTGTTTTCAATGTAATGGATTATGAGGCAGATGCCACAGGGGCGTACAATTCTACCCCCAATTTTGACAAAGCCATGGCGGATGCCGCTGCTTACGGTGCTGTGGAAGGCAACGCGCCCGGTGTGGTGTATGTACCTGCCGGTGTTTACTCCCTGGATAACTTCCAGTTGCTGTCCAACACTACCTTGTATCTGGAGGGTGGCGCTGTGCTGCGGGCTACCACCGATTACAAGGCCTTTGAGACCTTTGCCAACAAGAGCAAGCCAATGACCTTCCTGCTGTATACCCAGGATCATGGGGAAAACATCTCTGTCACCGGCCGGGGTACTGTGGACGGCAACGGCTACAATATGTATGCCAATGGCTTCTGTGTGGATCTGTTGGTGATCCGTTCGGTGAATCATTTCCTTAGTGATGGTGTGACCTATCGGGATTCCAGCATGTGGTCGGTGATCCCCGTTTGGTCGGAGAACTGTACCTTCCGAAATTTCAAGGTGCTGAATACCACAAGATGCGGCGAGGATGACGGCATCGACGTGGTGGGCAGCCAGAACGTCACGGTGCAGCATGCCCTGTGCATCAACCTGGACGATACTTTCTCTACCAAAACCTATGTCTACGGCGAGGGTGCCAGCCTGACAGGCTATGGTTCCGGCCCGGCAAAAGAGCTGTCTAACGTTACTTTTGAGGATTGCATTGGTTGGTCCATTTGCTATGGCTTCAAATGCGGCCAGGGCTTTGCTTATGACCAGCATGACATCCTGTTTCAGAACTGCGTGGCCTATGACTGCTCCGTCGGTATCGGCATTCACCATAAGCAGAACGGCGACACCGTCGACCATGATATTTACAACGTGCGGTTTGAGAATATTGATGTGGAAAACATCAGCTTCAGCAATGATGATAACAGAGCCTGGGCCACCTTCTTTATCCAGTATGGCGCCAACCATAAGAACGGGTATTATGGTGACATCCGCGATATCGTAGTCAAGAATGTGAAGGTTTGGTGCAGCAATCCGTCCTACGCAAAGCTGCAAGGTACTACCTACGAGGGTAAGGATTACTATGTTTCCAATGTGGTTTTTGACAACATCGAGATCAATGGAAAGCAGTGCGCCACCCTGGAGGAAATGGGCTTTACCGCTTCCAGTATTACGGCGGATCAAGTTTCGGCGATTTATAACAGCCAGAACATTACTGTGGCTACCGCAGAGGATCATGCTGCCATGGAAGCTGTGGAGCAGCAGATTGATGCCCTTGGTGAAATCACAAAAGACAGCGCTGATGCGCTGGCCGTGACCCGTGCCGCTTATGACGGTTTGTCTGATTTGCAGAAGCTACTGGTGTCCAATTACGCGGTGTTGACTGCTGCAGAGGAAACCTTTGCGCAGCTGCCTGATGATGAGGATCCACCGGTGGTGGGTTTGCCGGGGGATATCAGCGGAGACGGCAACCTGTCTGTTACTGACGTGGTACTGCTGCGGAAAGCCATCCTGGCCGGTACCGATGCCGCCGACTGTCCTTTGGGGGATTTGAATGAGGACGGCAGCCTGTCTGTTACCGATGTGGTGCTGCTGCGGAAAGCCATTTTGAGTCAAGCCCAGTAAGAATTCTTTGATACAGGGATCCTTTGGTGCAGCGGTCCATGTGGTGTGACTGCGGAAGAAAATTTTGATATCACTGAAAAAGGTCGTCTTCACCGGGTTGGTGAGGCGGCCTTTTTTTGCGCCGTGGTGTGTGGGCTTTTTCTGTCTTCCCCCTTGAAGCGGGGGGCAAAATGATGTAGAATGAAAGCGAATATTCCGGGGGATGCCCCGATAGGAGGAATTTGTATGTCCATATCCAAGCAGGAGTTTGTTGCATTAGCCCGGGGAGAAAAACCGGCAGAGCTGGTGCTGAAGCATGCCAGGGTTTTTGACGCTTTTAATCAAACCTTCTTTACCGCTGATGTGGCGGTGGAGGGGGACACCATCGTTGGAGTAGGACAGTATACCGGCCGGCAGGAATTGGATCTGTCGCGTCAATTTTTGCTGCCCGGTTTCATTGACGGACACATGCATGTGGAATCCTCCTATCTGACGCCGGATCGTTATGCACAGGTGGCCATGCCTCATGGAGTTACCACCGTGGTGGCCGATCCCCATGAGATTACCAATGCCTGTGGGGAAGCAGGCTTGGAATTTATGCGCAAGTCAGGGGAAAGTGTGCCTCTGGAATTTCGCTGGATGTTGCCATCCTGTGTACCGTCTACCCCCTTTGAGCATGCCGGTTGTAGTTTGACGGCCGCTGATACCGTCCGGCTCATGCAAACCGGGAAGTATCACGGTTTGGGAGAAATGATGAATTATCCCGGACTTCTGGGAAAGGATCCGGAAGTGCTGGGAAAGCTGGAGGCCACCGGCCGCATAGATGGCCATGCCCCTACTCTCACCGGCAATGATCTGGGGGCCTATATTGGTACCGGAATCGGCAACGATCACGAAAGTGTTACTCCGGAGGAGGCCGCAGAAAAGGTGC
Source organism: uncultured Eubacteriales bacterium (assembly GCA_964481575.1). Lineage (GTDB taxonomy): Bacteria > Bacillota > Clostridia > Oscillospirales > Acutalibacteraceae > UQRS01. The sequence goes on along the minus strand of CAYZTR010000004.1, from coordinate 27,028 downwards.
GGCTGGGGATGTATATTCTGCTGCGGGAGGGTACTGTGTCCAAGGATATTGTGAATCTGTTGCCTGCTGTGACGGCGAAGAATTGCACCCGGTTTGCCTTTTGTACCGATGACAAGCATATTGATGATCTGCTGGCGCATGGCAGCATCTTGGATTGTCTCCGGGTAGCCATTGCCGCCGGCCTGGCGCCGGAAATGGCTCTGGCCATGGCCACGCTTCATGTGGCCCAGTGCCATGGCCTGGAGAAAGTGGGGGCCATTACCCCCGGCTATCAGGCCGACCTGGTGGTTTGTGATGAGACTGGAATTTTGCAGGTGTATAAGAAGGGGCGGCTGGTGGCCGAGAAAGGCAAGGCCCTGTTTGATGTGACGCCTGTGGCGGATCCTGCAGTGCGGAATACGGTGAACATTCGCTCTTTGCAGCCTGGGGATCTGACCCGGGAATTTGACCCCAAAGTTCCGGTCATTGAAATTGTTCCCGATACCTTACGGACGGCAAAGACCTATCTGCCCTCAGGAGAGGGACTGAACCATTTGGCTGTGATAGAACGTTATCAGGCCAGCGGCAATATCGGCCGGGCCTTTGTAAAGGGAATTCACATTGCCGACGGTGCCATTGCCCAGTCCATTGGTCACGATTCCCATAACATCATCGTCATGGGAGACAGTGACGCCGATATGCACCTGGCAGTGGAAGCGCTGGGTCGGGACGGTGGTATTGCTGTGGTGAAGCAGGGAAAATGCCTGGCCAAGCTGGCACTGCCGGTGGGAGGTCTCATGACCGATGCACCGGTGGAACAGGTCCTGGCCGATCAGGAACAGGTGTTGGCAGCAGTGGCCCAGCTGGACGGGGACGGCGGCAAGCTTCTGATGATCCTGGGCTTTTTGCCCCTGCTGGTGATCCCCGAACTTCGTCTTTGTGACAGTGGACTTTTTGATGTAAATGCCTTTTCTTTTATCCATTGAGAGGGCGCGTATGAAAACAATGAACTTGGGCCTCGTGGCCCATGTGGATGCTGGGAAAACCACCCTGACGGAGCAAATGCTATATGCCAGTGGAGCAGTGCGTACGGCGGGCAGTGTGGATTCGGGTACTACCCAGACTGACTGGCTCCCGGTGGAGCAATCCAGAGGGATTACAGTTCAGGCAGCCGCCACCGATTTGACCTGGCGGGATACCCGCTTTTTCCTGATTGATACGCCGGGACATGTGGATTTTTCCGGCCAGGTGGAGCGGAGTCTGTCGGTGCTGGATGCCGCCGTTCTGGTGGTGTCGGCGGTGGAAGGGGTACAAGCCCAAACCGAAGTGCTGCTGGAGGCCTTTCACACCCTGAAATTGCCTTTTGCTGTGTTTATCAATAAAATTGACCGGGCAGGCAGTGACAGTGTTGCTGTGTTGGCCCATTTAACCCGGCTGCTGTCACCCATGGGATGGGAACCTTTGGCGGTAAATCCTCCCAATGGAGAGGGCAGTGAATCGGTTGCCGCCCCATGCCACGGATTAGAAGATCCGGCTTATTTGGAACGGCTGGTGACGGCGGCGGCCGGGGTGGAGGAGTCCATCCTGGAAACCTATCTGGACTCCGGCCGGGTGGCGCCGGACACATTGCAGTCCGCCATCCGGCGGGGCGTGGCTGGACGGCGGATTGTGCCAGTGGTGTTCGGTGCCTCCAAATTGGGACTTTCGGTAGAGGTGCTGCTGGATTGTCTCAACGACTGGTTTCCTGCTGCGTCCGCCGATACAGACGGCCCTTTCTGCGCCCAAGTCTATAAGGTGGAGCATGAGAAAGGCATGGGGAAGGTGGCCTTTGTCCGGCTGTTTTCCGGCTGTGTTCGGAATCGGGACAGCGTCTATCTCCGCCGTGCCGATCAGGAGGAAAAGGTGACCCAAATCCGCCGGGTGCTGGGTAGGCAAAAGCAGGATCTGGGGGAGCTGACGGCCGGGGAATCCGGCGCGTTGTACGGTCTGTCCTCGGTGAAGGCCGGGGATTTTCTGGGGCGGGTGGAACCGCCGAACCGCACCTATTCCATGACCCAGCCCTTACTGACGGTACAGGTACTGCCTGCCATAGCCGAGGAACGGATGCCGCTGTTGGCGGCACTGCAGGAATTGAGTGACGAGGATCCCTTTCTGGATGTTCTCTGGATTCCCGAAAAGGAAGAACTCCACATCCGAATTACCGGCCGAATGCAGCTGGAGATTTTGGAGATCCTTCTGCGGGACCGGTACGGTTTGTCTGTGACTTTTTCGGAAGCATCGGTGATTTATAAAGAAACCCTTTGTAAGGCGGGGGAGGGCGTGGAAATTTATACCATGCCCAAGCCTTGCTGGGCAAAGGTTTGGTTTCGCATGGAGCCGCTGCCCAGAGGCAGCGGCCTACAATATGACTGCGTTGTGCCGGAACGGCGTTTGCTACAGCGTTACCGCAATCATGTGGCGACAGCGGTACCCCGTGCTCTGGAGCAGGGGCTTTATGGCTGGGAGGTTACCGATTTGAAGGTGACCCTTATAGACGGGGAGCATCATTTGGAGCACACCCATCCTCTGGATTTTTTTGTGGCCACCCCCATGGGCATTATGAATGGCCTGGAACATTGCGGCACCAAGCTGCTGGAGCCCATCTATGCCATTCGGCTCACCGGCCCGGCTGAAGCCTTGGGCAAGACCATCAGTCTTCTGGTGGCCCGCCGCGCGGTATTTGACAGTCCAGGTGCGGCTGGGGAGCGCTTCACCCTGGAAGGGGAAATGCCGGTGGCAGAAAGTCTGGATTTTCCAACGGCTTTTGCGTCGGTTACCGGCGGCCGGGGCGTTTTCTCCGCACGGTTTTCTCACTATGCCGATGCACCTGCTGGAGTAGAAGCCACTGCCCCCCGCCGTGGGGTGGATCCCCGGGATCGTGCCAAATGGATTCTCCACGCTCGCCAGGCGTTATAAAAAGGCAGAAAAGGACTGCCTCACCAAACAAAGATGAGGCAGTCCTTTTTCATTGTGTTAATTAATCGTCCCGTTCGGGAGCCAGAGGCATCCGCCAGGCCTGGTGATTGGTGTGAAGCAAATGGTGAGATTTTTCACCGCAGGGCTCACCCAGGAACTCCTTGTACAGAGCTTGTACCTCCGGGTTTTCATGGGAGAAGCGCAGGGTGTTATTCCGGTCATATTCATATAGGGTCATGCCCCGGTCTCCGGCGTGCTCCTCATTAAAGTGAATTGGCTGGCCGCCGCCGCCAGCACAGCCGCCGGGACAGGCCATGACCTCTACAAAGTCATAGGAAACCTCACCCCGCTGCAAGGCGTTCAGCAGCTTTCGGGTGTTGCCCAGTCCGCTGACTACGGCGGTATGTACCGTGGTGTCATTCAGGTCAAAGTCGGCTTCCTTCCAACCGTCCATGCCCCGGACCGCCTGGAAGGCATCCGCATCCGGATTTTTACCGGTAACCACGGCATAGCAGGTACGCAGAGCAGCTTCCATAACGCCACCGGTAGCGCCGAAAATCACGCCGGCGCCCGAGCCAGTACCCAGAGGAGAATCAAACTCCTCTTCCGGCAGACCCTCTACATCGATCTGATCGGCAGCGATCATCCGGCACATTTCCCGGGTGGTCAGGGAGATATCCACATCCTGGCCGGCGCCGGCATCTGCCATGGTGGACAGGGCGGCTTCGGCCTTCTTGGCTACGCAGGGCATGATGGAGACGGAAACGATATTTTCCGGTTCCACGCCGATCTTTTGGGCAAAATAACTCTTGGCAATGGCCCCGAACATTTGCTGGGGAGATTTGGCGGTAGACAGATTCTCCACGATTTCAGGATACTGGGATTTAACAAACCGCACCCAGCCGGGACAGCAGGAGGTGAACATGGGCCATTTGTGCTTGGTGGGTTCTTTGAGGCGATTTAGGAACTCGGTACCTTCTTCCATGATGGTCAGGTCTGCTGTGAAGTTGGTATCGAACACATAGTCAAAGCCTAACCGTTTCAAAGCCGCTACCATGCGCTTTTCCGTGGCAACTCCCGGTGCCAGCCCGAAGCGCTCCCCCCAGGCAGCCCGGACGGCCGGAGCCACCTGCACGACAACTACCTTGTCCGGATCGTTAATGGCACCGTGGACGCCGAACAGCTTGGCAGTGTCGTCCCGCTCCTGCAGGGCGGCGGTGGGACAGTGGGTGATGCACTGGCCGCACAGGGCACAGTCGGTTTCGTGAATATCCCGGCCGCCGGAAATATAGATTTCCTGATGAGAGCCGGTGTTGACAATGTCCCAGACCCCCAGGCGCTGCACCTTGTCACAGAAAGAAACACAGCGCATGCAATGGATACATTTGGAAGCGTCCCGGATCAGGGGGAAGTCCAGATCCCAGTCCAAGGGCTTAGGCTCATATTTGTAATGGACGTCGTCCAGGAAGTTGAGACTGTTGGCAATTTTCTGCAATTGGCAAGTACCGCTGCGGTTGCAGGTGGGACAGTTGGTCCGATGCTGGGACAGCATCAGCTCAATGTTGGTCCGCCGGGCCCGGCGCACCTTCAGGGTATTGGTGAATACCTCCATCCCCTCACGCACCACATTGTTGCAGGCGGTGATAAGATGGTCAATTCCTGCCACTTCCACCACACAGACGCGGCAGGCGGCGATTTCGTTGATCTCTTTCAAATAGCACAGGGTTGGGACCGGCATACCGGCCAGCTTGGTGGCCTCTAAAATGGTGGAGCCATCCGGGACGGTAAATTCCCGTCCATTGATCTTCATGTTTACCATTCTTTTTTCCGTCCTCCCTTGAAGTTTCCAAGCCCGAAGTGATCGCACCGCAGACAGCGTCCTGCTTCCTGCAGAGTTTCATTGAGACTCATGCCGCATTCCATCAGCTTGAAATCATGTTTCCGATCCTCAGGGGCGCGTTCCCGCATGTTGACGCGGCCGCAGTAATGCTTATCGTCCAGATTGGGGGCGGGAACCTCCACATCCACTGAGATTTTATGATGGAAGCCCAGGTATTGATCAATGTTATTGGCGGCTACCTTTCCGGCGGCAATGGCACGGATGACGGTGGCGGGACCGGTGACGCAGTCACCGCCGGCAAAGACGCCGGGGGCCTCGGGAATGCCGGCCCATTCATCGGCTTTGATAACCCCACGGGCTACCGTAATGCCTTCCTCGGCAAAATAGTTCGATTCAATGGCCTGCCCTACGGCGACGATGACCACATCGCAGGGAACCCGTTCCTCATTTTTGCCGGAATCGGCAATGCCCGGACGGCCGTCCCGGATACGGCTGACCATTTTGGGGGAGACCCACAGGGCAGTGACATTGTTTTGCCCATCGGTTTCCACCCGCAGGGGAGCGCACAGCTCCAGCATTTCGGCGCCCTCCGCAATGGCGCCCTGTACTTCCTCCGGCAGAGCGGTCATATCATCTACCCGACGACGGTAAACAATAGAAACCTTATCCGCACCGCAGCGGATGGCCGACCGGGTGCAGTCCATGGCTACATTGCCGCCGCCAATGATGCAGACCTTCTTGCCCTTGAAGTCGGGGAACACTCCGTTGCCGATGCTGCCCAGCATTTCTACAGCGGAGATGACACCCTGAGCGTCCTCCCCGTCAATGCCCAGCTTCCGGTCCATATGTGCACCGATGGAAATGTATACAGCATCGTAGTCCTTCCGGAGCTGCTCCATGCTGATCTGATCTTCATTGCCGCCAATATAGGCGTTCATCCGCACTTCTACACCGGTGGAAAGGATACAGTCAATGTCCTCCTGCAGTTTCTCCCGGGGCAGCCGGTAGGAGGGAATGCCGTAAACCAGCATACCGCCCAGCTTGGGCCGCTTTTCAAACACAGTACATTGATGGCCCATGAGTTGGAGGTAGTAGGCAGCGGAAAGACCGCTGGGTCCACCGCCGATGATGGCTACCTTTTTGCCGGTTTTTTCCGCTGTGGCCGGGGCCGGTACAATGCCGGCGTTGTCTACAGCAGCGCGCTTCAGCCCCCGGATGTTCACCGGCGCGTCCAGCATGGTACGGCGGCAACGGGCTTCGCAGGGATGCTCACAGATCAGGGCGCAGGCGACCGGGAAGGGGTTGTCCTTCCGGATGAGCCGCACCGCGTCCGCATATTGCTGGGCGCCTACCAGGGCGATGTAGCCGGGAATATCTACCCCAGCGGGACAGTTGGCCTCGCAGGGAATGGCCTGAGTGATCTTGGAATTGCAGCGGTGGTGGGTCACATGGGCCTCAAAGTCATCATAATAGCCGTCCATTCCTTTCAGGACAATTTTGGCAGCTTCAAACCCCAAGGCACAGTCCGCAGAAAAGGCCACGGAAGAGGCTGTGCTGCGGAGCAACTTTAAGGTTTGTTCGGTACCACGCCCCTCTAGAATGTCATCCAGCAGGTTGCATAGCTGCTTGAGTCCGATACGGCAGGGGGCACATTTTCCGCAGGTTTGCGCCATGCACATACGCAGAAAAGCTGCCGTCAGGTCAACGGGACAAATGCCGGGCGGGCTGGCGATAATGCGCCGTTCCATGTCCCGGTAGAGCCCCTCGACCGCAGCCTGAGCTTGGCTTTTGGTCATAATGGTTAGTCTGCTCAACAGTCATCGTTCCTTTCTGTATCCAAGTAGGATGTTTTCAGTGTATCATAAATATTGTTAATTTGCAATCAAAATTCTTTGAAATCATGCAAATTCTTTGGGAATTATTTCACAAGTTGCAAATATATGTCAGAAAATTGTGCTTATGAGAGTGAACGGATACACTTTCATGATCCGGTTGAATCTAATCCGGTGGAATCTGATAATTGAAACAATTTAAAAACGTTCATGATTTTATCCTATGGATTACTGCTTTATATGCTATAAAGATTTTCTTACCTCTGGTGTCCGGTTTGGTCAACACTCTTTTTCACGGCGAATGATTTCTCACTATTGGTGAAAAGAATATGGAACCGGTTATTTTTATGGAAGCTGTCATTTTTGCCAAAGCGGATCTGCCCCACACCGGCACCGTCAACCTAACTGGTTACATCGCCGGTGGGGCGGAGGACGGCAGCTGCAGCCGTCGATGTGATGTGCAAAGGCAAAAATCTCAAGCCAGATCTGTTTTGCTCGGTTGCAGCGGTGTAAAATTCGTGCTATACTATTGTAAATAAATTTTCATAAATGGAAAGAATCGGATGGTATGAAGCATGTTTCTGCCGGCTTGACCGGCACGCCGGATCGGTTGTTCAGCAGCCGGGATCTGGTTCGTTTGATTTTCCCCCTGGTGGTGGAGCAATTTTTGGCAGTGGCTGTGGGTATTGCCGATACCATGATGGTGGCCAGCGTGGGGGAGTCTGCTGTTTCGGCGGTTTCTCTGGTGGACAGCATCAATATTTTGCTGATTAATATTTTTGCGGCGTTGGCTACCGGCGGTGCCGTGGTGGCTGGACAGTACCTGGGGCAGAAGCGGCCCGCAGAGGCCAGCCGGGCCGGGGAGCAGCTACTGGTGTTTACCGGCCTCATCGCTCTGGGAATTATGGCTTTGCTGTATGCCCTGCGATACTGGGTTCTGCATACTGTGTTTGGCCAGATTACCCCGGAAGTGATGGGATATGCCAACACCTATTATCTCATTGTTTCGGCCTCGATCCCATTTATCGCCCTATATAACAGCGGTGCGGCCCTGTTTCGTGTGATGGGGAATTCGGCCATTTCTATGCGTACCTCCTTGCTGATGAACGGTATTAACATCGCCGGAAATGCGCTGTTAATTTTTGTTTTTCATTTGGGGGTAGAAGGGGTTGCCATTCCCACACTGGTTTCCCGGGCTGTGGCGGCTGTGGTGGTTGTGGCGCTGCTGCGGAATCAAAGCCTGTCCCTGCACATTCGCCGTCCCTTCCGGTATCGTCCGGACAGTGGTATGATTCGACGAATCCTGCAGATTGGGGTGCCGAACAGTTTGGAAAATTCCATGTTCCAGCTGGGGAAGATTCTGCTGATGTCTTTGGTATCTACTTTTGGGACGGTGTCCATTGCTGCCAACGCTGTCAGCAATACCATTGCCAGCTTCCAGGTATTGCCCGGTATGGCTATAGGACTGGCTTTGGTGACGGTGGTAAGCCGTTGCGTGGGTGCGGGGGATTATCCACAGGCCCGGTACTATACCCGGAAACTCATGGGGATTACCTTTCTGTCTATGTGGGCGGTGAACGGTCTGATTCTGCTATGCCTGCCGTGGATTTTAAAACTTTATCAGCTTTCCCCCGAGACTACCGGTATGGCGTCGCAAATTCTCTGGTTCCATGGCAGCGTTGCCATGTTTGTGTGGCCTTGGGGCTTTACGCTGCCCAATACGCTGCGCTCGGCCAATGATGTGAAATATACTATGGTGGTATCGGTGGTATCCATGTGGGCCTGCCGGATTGTTTTGGGATATGTGTTTGGACGACACCTGGGAATGGGCGTTTTTGGCGTTTGGGTGGCCATGATTCTGGACTGGGTCATCCGGGCGATTCTGTTTATCGTGCGGTATTGTTCCACCGCATGGCAGCGAAAAAAATTGTTGACCTGATGCGCGGCTTAGCCGCAGATCGGAGGAGAGTAATGCAGCTTTTTACCTTTGGTATTCTTGGACCTGGGCGGATCGCCCGGCATTTTTGTGATGCAGTTTCCCGATTGGAAGGGGTGACGGTGGGGGCTGTGGCCTCCCACTCCGGTAAAGCGGAGGCTTTTGCCCGGGAAGAGGGGATCTCTCTGGCATTTTCCTCTTATGGCGCCCTGTTGGCTCGGCCGGAAATTGATTGCGTTTACATCGCTACCACCCATAATTTTCATTATGAGAATATCCTTCAGTGTTTGGAGGCCGGTAAGCCGGTGCTTTGCGAAAAGCCCATGGTGCTGACCGAAGTCCAAGCTACCCGTGTCTTTACCCTGGCTCGGGAAAAGGGTCTTTTTATTATGGAAGCCATGTGGAGCCGATTCTTGCCGGTGTATCAGAAGGCCAAAGCATGGATCGACGCCGGTCGATTAGGGAGAATTGTCGGCGCCAATACCAACATTGCCTTCCGGTGCGATACTGATCCGGAAGGCCGCCTGTTCCACCCGGATCTGGCCGGCGGTGCACTGTATGATACCGGTGTGTATGCTTTTGAACTGACCGATTATCTGATCCCCGAAACCCTGACCGGTATCCGGGGGAGTTACATCCCCGCCGTAACCGGGGTGGATCAGGTGGACAGTGTCATTTTGGAATATCCCAGCTGCGCCGCTGTACTGCAAGTGCTTATGGGATATGATGGGCCCCGCTATGTGCAGATTACCGGTACGGAGGGAACTCTGACGGTAGAAAACGCCCATTTTGGCGACACGGTGGTGCTGCGGCAGAATGGCGTGGAGACAGAACGGTTCCATGCCCCCTTTGAAAACGGATTTGTTTATCAGATTGCCGCTGTGGTGGAGGCTGTCCGGGCCGGATGGCTGGAGCATCCGGTGATGCCCGCTGCCGATACCGTTGGCTGTGCTCGGTTGTTTGATACCGTGCTGCGAGGCGGGGGTGGCCGGTAATGGTTTGGGTGTTACTGGGTGTTTTTTGTGTTTTGGCAGTAGCATTGCTGGCTTGCGGTTTTCTGGGCGCCTTTTCCAATCGGCCGGTGACGGTCCAATATACGATGACGGCGCCAAAGCTGGCGCATCCTCTGCGTCTGGCCTTGGTTACCGATCTGCATTCTTCTCCTTATGGAGCCGGGCAAAAGGAACTGCTGGAGCTGCTGGCTCAGTCCCGGCCAGATTTGGTGCTGCTGGGGGGAGACCTGGTGGATGACCGGTATCCGGAAGCACCTGCCTGGGCGTTTCTGGAGGCTGTGGCGGCTCGCTATTCCTGCTGTTATGTAACCGGCAATCATGAACAAAAGCGGCCGGATCCCGACAGGGTGCGGCGCCGTATCAAGGATTTGGGTATTCAGGTTCTGGCGGGAGAGACAATCTCGCTGGCGGAGGGGGTGACTCTTTCCGGCGTGGATGACAGCTACCCTGCTGCCGGCGCCGACGAAGCCCAGCTGGCCGCTTGCAGCAGGCAGGTGCGGCCATCGGATTACAATATTCTGTTGGTACATCGGCCGGAGGTCTGGAACCGGCCGGAGGCTGCGGCTTTTTCCCTGACTCTGGCGGGGCATACCCACGGCGGCCAGTGGCGGATTCCCGGCCTGCTCAACGGTACCTTCGCCACGGGACAGGGACTGTTTCCCAAACTGGCCGGTGGATTATATACAGACGGTGATCGGAAACTTATTGTCAGCCGAGGGCTTGGTAAGATCGCCACCCGGATTCCCCGGCTGTTCTGCCCGTTGGAGCTGGTATTGGTGGAGTTGATACCGGAGGTGGAATCACCCGCTCCGTAATAACCGCCGAATGAAAAAAGCTGCCTTGCTTGGAATGGCCCTGGTTTTGGGTCGCTTCCTTGCTAGGCAGCTTTCGTTTATTTTCCTGTGGGCGGGTGGCCATATTGCTTTTTATAAGCGCGATAGAAGGTAGAATAATCCTTGAAGCCGCTGGCCTGGCTGGCGGCGTTGGCCGGTTCTCCCGTCAGGATCCTGGCCCGAGCAAAGACCAGCCGCTTGGTGGTGACATATTGGGCGGCCGATTGCCCCACCGCTTTTTGCATAATGCGGTTCAGCTGGGATTTGCTGATGAACAGGGCGTCACTGATTCTGTCCAGGGACAGATCCTCGAACAGGTGGTCGTTGATATAGGTAATCACCTGATTGGCCCGGGAGTTTTGAAGGCCGAAAGCGTCCTGGTATCCTTTGCGCTGGTAGGCGGTTTTAATGCAGTACAACAGGGGAACCAGATTGCACAGCAGATCCAGCTTTTGTTCCTTCATGTTTTTGCCGGGGGAGGACATCTGCAGTAAATAGTCCATGGCACCGGGCACCTCATTGGCGGCATACAGATTTCCCTGCCCCAGGGGGCGGTGTGTAAAGGGGGACAGAAGGATTCCTTCCGGATCCAGCCCTTTTAACTGCTGCTCAGAAAACAGTACAGTTACCCGCTCATAGGGAATTAGCGGATTGACCTTGATCTGGTGATGTTCCGCCGGCCGAAACAGAAGGATGCTCCCCGGTTCCAGGGGGTACACCGTATTTTCCACATGATACTTCCCCTGGCCGCAGATGAACCCAAAGACTTCGTAAGTAGAGTGGGCATGCCGGGGGAATTCCATGGCGTTGGGCGTTTGATCCAGACCATGATGGTAGTACAAATCCCCGTCTCCAAACCGATAAATAATATTCAACAGATTTCCCCCTTTCTTTCATCAGAATTCTTTTAATTAATTATAACAAAGGATGCTGTAAATTGCAATGATGTTTGTAAAAAAAGCGATTTTTCCCAGATAAACAATGAAAAGGGAAATTCCTTCAAAATTTTGAACTTTTTCTCTCGACAAGAAGTTTTTCCTGTGTTATAATACTGCATTATGAGAATCTTTTTTCGGAAAGGATAGGATGAAAACATGTCTGAAAAGGTAGTAATCGTTACGGATAGCAACAGCGGAATTACCCAGGCAGAGGCCAAAAAGCTGGGTGTGGTTGTTCTGCCCATGCCCTTTCTGATTAATGGGGAGACCTTGTTTGAGGATATCAGTCTGGATCAGGATGGATTTTATCAGCGGCTGCAACAGGATGTGGATATTTCCACCTCCCAGCCCACTCCTTCTGATGTTACCGGCCTGTGGGATTCTTTGCTGCAGGAATACGATTCGGTGGTACATATTCCCATGTCCAGCGGCCTGTCCGGCTCCTGTGCTACGGCCTTGGCCTTGGCGGAAGATTATGACGGTAGGGTACAGGTGGTGAACAATCAGCGGATCTCTGTTACCCAGCGGCAATCGACTATGGATGCTGTGGCTCTGGCCAAGGCCGGGAAAACTGCCGCACAGATTAAGGAGATTCTGGAGATTGAGAAGTTCAATTCCAGCATTTATATTATGGTAGATACCATGAAATACCTGAAAAAGGGTGGCCGGGTGACGCCCGCGGCTGCCACCATTGCTACGGTGTTGCGAATTAAGCCGGTGTTGCAGATTCAGGGCGAGAAGCTGGATGCTTTTGCCAAGGCCCGCAGTGTGGAGCATGCCAAAACCCTGATGTTAAACGCTATAAAAAAGGATATCGCTGAGCGGTTCGGCGGTGATCACAATGCCATGCATTTGGAAATTGCCTATACCTATGATCTGGCGGCGGCTGAAGCCTTTAAGGTACAGGTGTTGGACATGTTCCCCGGTCATGACATCATTATGAACCCCCTGTCCCTCAGTGTTTCCTGCCACATTGGTCCCGGTGCACTAGCCCTTGCCTGCTCTAAAAAGCTGTCTTTATAACATTTACACAAAGCGCCCTCTGCATTTTTGGCAAAAGGGCGCTTGTTGCCAGGGTGGAAGATGGAAATACTACCTTTGCGCTGTCCCTGGCTTCCGTCAAAACAGCTTTTGTTGTAAACGAAGCGGAAATACAGGAATCGGTTTTGCTTGGTGATCTAAACGGAGACGGCAAGCTGACAGTTACCGACGTGGTATTGTTGCGGAAGGCCATTCTGCAGCAGGGATAACCACTGAAATACAAAAACGCCGCACAGCTGGGGAATGTTCCCAGACTGTGCGGCGTTTTCTGCTGTTTTAAATGACCAGGCCGCCGTTGACCGGCAGAATGACTCCGGTGGTAAAAGGGGAGGTGGCCATGTGGAAGATTTCGGCAGCGATCTCCGCCGGGTTTGCGACGCGGCCCAGGGGGGTCTCCTCCGCCAGGGCAGCCAGATCCGCCTGGGAAAGACTGGCGTTCATGTCGGTGTTTACTACCCCGGGAGATACGCAGTTGACCCGGATGCCGGCAGGGCCGACCTCCTTGGCCAAGGCCTTGGTCAGGCCGATGACCCCTGCCTTGGCGGCCGAATAGGCCACTTCGCAGGAGGCGCCCACCTGCCCCCACATGGAGGCCACATTGACAATGGCGCCGGTATGGCGAGCAATCATCCCCGGCAGTACAGCCCGGCACATGTGAAAGACGCCGGTTAGATCGGTGTTCAGAATCCTGTTCCAGGCGTCGTCGGTTAGATCCTGGAGCAGACCAATGTGGGAGACCCCGGCGTTGTTTACCAGAGCATCTATGGGGCCAAAGGCGGCAACTGTGGCAGACACGGCGGCTGACACAGAAGCCGGATCGGTGACGTCCAGGGGGAGCGCCAGTGCGGCAGATTCTGCCTGCGTCAGGGCCTTTTCCAGGGTTTCCGCTTGGGTTTTGGAATGCAGGTATCCGAAAGCCACCTGCCAGCCCGCCTGGGCAAAATAGCGAACGGTTCCAGCGCCGATGCCCCGACAGCCGCCGGAAATTAAAACGGTCTGCATGACAGCACTTCCTTTTGGTCAAATTAGATTGTTTTCATTGTAGCATAGATCCTTATTTTTTGCAAAGAAAATATTGTCAAGAAGCGTCTTGTGTGCTATAATTAACTGAATATTTATATCCCGCTATGCGACGGGGGAAGGGAGCCGATGGTTTGAGGATTCTGGGAATCGACCCGGGTTATGCTATTGTGGGTTGGGGTATTGTGGAAAATCGTGGAACTTCTTTTGCCCCGGTGGCTTACGGCGCCGTTACCACCCCCGCCGGGATGGAATTTAACCGGCGGCTGGAATCCATCTACAACGATCTGTCCGGTATCATTGCCAAGTGGAAGCCGGAGGCCATGTCCATCGAAAAGCTGTTTTTCAATACCAATATTACCACTGCCATTCCGGTGGCTGAGGCCCGGGGGGTTATCCTTCTGGCGGCTCAGCAGGCAGGGCTTTCGGTTTTTGAGTACACCCCCTTGCAGGTGAAATCCGCCCTGACCGGCTACGGCAAGGCCCAAAAGTCTCAGATGATGGAAATGACCCGGATATTGCTGCGGCTGAAGGAGGTTCCCAAACCGGACGATACCGCTGACGCCCTGGCTCTGGCCCTGTGCCATGCCCAAAACGCCGGAAACCTGCTGTACCGGTTGCAGCAGCATTAAAGGAGAAAAACCATGATTTATTCCTTGCATGGAACCCTGATTTATACCGATTTGAATACCGCTGTGGTGGAATGCGGCGGAGTGGGCTACCGCTGCCGCGCCACCCAGAACACCCTGGCTCAGCTGCCGAAGAACGGTGAGGAGTGCTTTCTTTATACCTACTTATCCGTCCGGGAGGATGCTGTGGAGCTGTATGGCTTCGCTGACCCCCGGGAACTGGATTGCTTCAAGCAGCTGATCTCGGTCAACGGCGTGGGGCCAAAGGCAGGGTTGTCGATCCTCTCCAGCTATACCCCAGATCAGCTGGCTTTGCTGATTTCCACCGCCGATTTTAAGAGTATCACCAAGGCCAACGGTGTAGGGCCAAAAATGGCCCAGCGCATTGTCCTGGAACTGAAGGATAAAATGGGGTTGGACTACATCGGCCCTGTGGATGGAACTGCCTCTGCCGGGGAAGCCGCCGACAGTAATATACAGGATGCCGTCCAGGCCCTGATCGCCATTGGCTACAGCCAGAGCGAGGCGGTTTCGGCTGTGCGCAAGCTGGATCCCGCCCTGCCGGCCGATACCCTGATTAAACAGGCCTTGCAGGTCTTAGGTTAAGGAGGGGCTTTTTTGGAAGATCACGAGTTTAAAAACCGTTTCGGCGATGTGGATTATGTGCCACGGGCTATGGCGCCGGAATATGGACTGGAGGATGAGCGCAATGAGTTAACCCTCCGTCCCAAGACCCTGGAAGAATATATCGGGCAGGAAAAGGCCAAGGATAATCTGCGGATTTATCTGGACGCCGCCCGGATGCGGAAGGAATCTCTGGATCATACCCTGCTTTACGGGCCGCCCGGCCTTGGGAAAACCACCCTGGCCAAGATCATTGCCAATGAAATGGGGGTCAATCTCCGGGAAACCTCTGGCCCTGCCATTGAGAAGAAGAAGGATCTGGTCTCTCTGCTGACCAATTTGCAACCGGGCGACGTGCTGTTTATTGATGAGATTCACCGGTTGCCCCGGAGCGTGGAGGAGATTCTGTATCCCGCCATGGAGGACTGTGCTGTAGACATCATCTTTGGGGAAGGAGCGGCTGCCCGCAGCATCCATATTGATTTGAACCCCTTTACCCTGGTGGGAGCCACCACCCGTTCAGGCCAGCTGACGGCTCCCCTGCGGGATCGGTTCGGCGTAGTGTTGCGGCTGGAAATGTATACCCCTGAGGAGCTGGCCCAGATTGTCACCCGTTCTGCCGGAATTCTGGGCATTGACATTCACCCGGACGGTGCCCTGGAAATTGCCGCCCGGTCCCGGGGAACACCCCGGATTGCCAACCGTCTGTTGCGGCGGGTGCGGGACGTGGCCCAGGTACAGTATGAATCAGTCATTGATGAGAAGGTGGCCAGGCGTGCCCTGGACCGGTTTGAAATTGATGAACTGGGACTGGACGATTTTGACCGACGGATGCTCCATACCATCATCCGCTATTATGACGGCGGGCCGGTGGGGCTGGATACTTTGGGAGCTGCCATGGGAGAGGAAGCTATTACCATTGAGGATGTTTATGAGCCTTATTTAATGCAGATCGGCTTTCTCAAGCGTACCAGCCGGGGTCGATGTGTGACTCCCGCTGCCTATGAACATTTGGGGTTGACGCCTCCGGCCCTTTCCGGGCAGCAAATGCTCCCCGGCCAGCAAACGCTGGATTAATCCTGTACCCCTGTACCAATTCGATCAATCCAGTCTGTCTGGATTGAAATTTGAAAACAATTTGGCCATGGCGTTCGTCAGACCCGTCCCAGTTCTGGGAAATGTGATGCTAATGGCGGAGAAGGAGCTTTTAATATGCGTTTATTTGGAACTGACGGCGCCCGGGGCGTCGCAAACACAGAATTAACCTGTGAACTGGCTATGGACATTGGCCGCGCCGCTGCTTTGGTGCTGACCAGAGAGGCCAGTGGCAGACCCAAGGTGCTTATCGGAAAAGATACCCGTATTTCTTCCAATATGCTGGAATCCGCCCTGGTAGCTGGTTTCTGCTCCGTAGGAGTGGATGTGCTGCTGGCCGGATTTCTGCCTACCCCAGCCGTAGCCTGGTTGGTGGGGGAATATGGCGCCGATGCCGGCGTTATGATTTCGGCCTCCCACAACCCCTGCGAATATAACGGTATCAAGCTTTTTGACGGCAATGGGTTTAAATTGCCCGATGCCCTGGAGGAGAAGATTGAGGCCATTGTTCTGGATCATGCGGAACCCATCCCGCAGCCGGTAGGGGGAGAACTGGGCCGTGTTACCTTTCTGGAACGCGCGGTGCAGGATTATATTGACCATGTGGTTTCCACGGTGGATACCCGTCTGGACGGTTTGAAGATTGTGTTGGACTGTGCCAACGGTTCCGCTTCGGTCTGCGCCGAGACTTTATTTACCACACTGGGCGCTCAGGTGCATGTGTTGTCCGACGATCCGGACGGGGTCAATATCAATGCCGACTGCGGCTCCACCCATATGGATGCACTGCGGGATTATGTCAAAACACATGACGTGGATCTGGGCCTGGCCTTTGACGGAGATGCCGACCGCTGCCTGGCGGTGGATGAAACGGGCGAACTGATTGACGGAGACAAAATGATCGCCATTTTTGCAAAGGAATTGCAGGAAAAGGGTCAGCTCACCGGCAATACCGCAGTGGTTACCGTGATGACCAATATTGGATTCCATAAATTCGCTGGGAAAAATGGTATTACTGTGGCCACCACCAAGGTGGGAGACCGTTATGTTCTGGAGCACATGCTGGCCCATGATTTCCGTATTGGCGGGGAGCAGTCGGGGCACATTATTTTTAAAGCCTTTGCCACAACCGGCGACGGGGAGTTATCGGGAGCTCAGTTGGCGTCCACTATGGCCCGCACCGGCCGAAAGGCCAGCCAGTTGGCCGCCATTATGCGGGTGTATCCCCAGACCTTGGTGAACATCAAAGTTTCTCCGGAGGGCAAGGCCAAGTGGGATTCCGACTCGGATATTACGGCTGCCATTGCCGCTGCGGAAGAAAAGCTGAAAGATACCGGCCGGGTTTTGGTGCGGGTGTCTGGCACTGAGCCGCTGCTGCGTGTTATGGTGGAAGGGGAGACCCAGGAGGAGGCCGAAACCGTGGCTGCCTCCATTGCCGATGTGGTAAAACGGAAGCTGTGCTGAGTTTTCCCTTATAAAAAAGGAAGTGTTGGAACGAGGAATGGAATTTTCCATTAAATTCCTCGTTGGAAAGGATACCATTTTGCGAGCTGTTACCGATTTTTTAGATTATGAATTGCTGGATGCAACGGATGGCGAGCGTCTGGAACGTTGGGGAGAGGTGATTCTCATCCGTCCTGACCCGCAGATCATCTGGTCTACCGGCTGGCAGGATTCCCGGTGGCGCACTGCCCATGCCCGATACCATCGTTCCTCTTCGGGCGGCGGCCATTGGGAAGCCTACAAAAAGGTGCCGCATGTCTGGAGCATCTCTTACGGCGAATTGAAATTCAATTTAAAACCCATGGGTTTTAAACATACCGGGTTGTTTCCGGAGCAGGCGGTGAACTGGCAATGGATGGCCGACCGGATCCGTGGAGCCGGCCGCCCCATTCAGGTGCTGAACCTGTTTGCCTATACCGGTGGCGCCACCCTGGCTTGCGCCAAAGCCGGGGCTAGTGTAGCCCATGTGGATGCTTCCAAGGGGATGGTGGCCTGGGGGAAGGAAAACGCCCGGATCAGCGGCCTGACCGAAGCTCCCATCCGCTGGTTGGTGGACGACTGTGTCAAATTTGCCCAGCGGGAGATTCGCCGGGGCCACAAATATGACGGCATCGTCATGGATCCGCCCTCTTACGGAAGGGGCCCCAACGGTGAGGTCTGGAAGCTGGAGCAGCAGCTGGGAACCCTTCTTTCGCTGACCGCCCAGCTGCTTTCGGAAAAGCCGCTGTTTTTTGTGTTGAATTCTTACACCGGCGGGTTTTCGCCCACGGTGCTGAACTATATGGTGCATACCCTCATTGAAAACCGGTTTGGCGGAACCACCCGCTCGGATGAAATCGGTCTGCCGGTAACGGCCAGCGGCTTGATTCTGCCCTGCGGAAATACTACCCTCTGGACACTGGAATAAGAGGATGCTCCATCAATTTCGCGCCCCTTGGGTGCGGCAAATAAAAGAGAAAGGAAAGAGGATTATGCCTCCAATCATACAAATGGATCATGTGACCTTCCGGTATGACGCCGAGTCAGATCGCCGGGTGTTGCGGGATTTTTCCCTAGATATTACCCAGGGCTCTTTTACGGTGATCCTGGGGCATAACGGTTCTGGAAAATCTACCTTGGCCAAGCTGATGAACGGGTTGAACAGACCTGAAAGCGGCCGGGTGCTGGTAGCCGGTATGGATACCGCCCGGGAGGAAAATGTGCTGGATATCCGCCGGAAGGTGGGGATGGTGTTCCAGAATCCGGACAACCAGCTGGTGGCTACTATTGTAGAAGAGGATGTGGCTTTCGGCCCGGAAAATCTGGGGCTGGAGCCGGCGGAAATCCGCCGCCGGGTAGACGCCTCCTTGCAGGCGGTTGGAATGTATGAATACCGGGAGCATGCGCCCCATAAACTGTCCGGCGGGCAGAAACAGCGCATTGCCATTGCCGGCATTATTGCCATGGAGCCCAGCGTTATTGTCCTGGATGAGCCAACTGCCATGTTGGATCCTCAGGGCCGCCGGGATGTCATGGAAGTGATCCATCGGCTGAACCGGGAGAAGGGAATTACCATTATCCTGATTACCCATTATATGGACGAGGCTGCTGAGGCGGATCGGGTGCTGGTTATGGATGCCGGCAAAATTACCCTGGACGGTACGCCAACGCAGGTGTTTTCCCAGGTGGAAACCCTCAAGTGTGCCGGTCTGGATGTCCCCCAGCCGACAGAATTGTTTTACCGTTTGAAGCAGGAAGGCATCGACCTGTCCGGCGGCGTCATTACCGTGGACGCGGCCGTTACGGCGTTGACCGGTTTGCTGCAATAAATGCTGCCGGTGTGCAGCTGCCTTGAAATGAGGAATTTGCTTTGTCTTTGATTCGCATTGAAAACTTGTCCCATACCTATGCGGCAGGGACCCCCTATGCCAAGGAGGCCCTGACCAATGTTAGTTTGGAGATTGAAGCCGGGGAAACGGTGGGGATCATCGGTCATACCGGCTCAGGAAAATCTACCCTGATCCAGCATCTTAATGGCTTGATCCGTCCGGATGCCGGTCGGATTCTGCTGGATGGCGCCGATATTTGGGAGAATCCCAAGGAAATCCGGAAGATCCGCTTCCGGGTGGGTGTGGTATTTCAGTATCCGGAATATCAGCTGTTTGAGGAAACGGTGTATAAGGATATTGCCTTTGGTCCCACCAATATGGGGTTGCCGGAGGCGGAAGTGCGCAATCGGGTTCTGAATGCCGCCAGACTGGTCGGGTTGACGGATGCCCATTTGCAGGCATCCCCTTTTGATTTGTCCGGCGGGGAAAAGCGCCGGGCCGCCATTGCCGGTGTTATGGCTATGCAGCCGGAGGTTCTGGTGCTGGATGAGCCTACGGCTGGTTTGGATCCGGCCGGGCGGGACCTGATTTTAACCCGCGTTCGGGAGTACCAGCAACAGACAGGGGCTACTGTACTCATTGTTTCCCACAGCATGGAGGATATGGCCCGAGTGGCCGACCGATTGCTGGTTCTGTCCAAAGGGCAGGTGGTGATGTTTGACCGGGTGGAGCAGATTTATGGCAGATGTGAGGAGCTGACGCAGATCGGGTTGAATGTGCCACAGGTGACCCGGATTTTCAACGGTCTTCATGCTAAGGGGCTGTGCCTTGGAGAAAATGCCTTTCAGGTGGAAGATGCCGCAGCCATCCTGCTGCGCCATTTGAAGGGAGGAAAGTCGGCATGCTGACGGATATTACTCTGGGCCAGTATTTTCCGGCCAACTCTGTTTTTCATAAGATGGATCCCCGTGCAAAAATTATCCTTTCCATTCTTCTGATTGTTTTTGTTTTCATTGCAAAAACGCCGGTTTCCGTGGGCTTTATTATTTTGAGTCTGGTGGCTTTGATGCTGGTTTCCCGGGTGCCGGTTACGGTATATCTTCGTAATATAAAAATGCTGTTGCCCATCATCCTGTTTACCGCCATTCTCAATGTGCTGTATCTGGACGAGGGCCGGGTGTTGTTTCAATATTGGATCTTTAAGATCACCCTGGGGGGTGTGGAGCGTTCGCTGCTGATTGCCATTCGTATTATTTTGCTGGTCATCGCCAGCGCCCTGCTGACCTACACTACCACCCCCACCGCTTTGACCGATGCCATTGAACGGCTATTGTCTCCTTTGCGTTTTGTGGGGCTGGGGTCGGCGGTGCATATCCTGGCCATGATGATGACCATTGCCCTGCGGTTTATTCCCACTCTGATTGAAGAGACCGAGAAGATTATCTCGGCCCAAAAGGCCCGGGGTGCAGATATGGATTCCGGCGGGGTGTTGAAGCGGGTCAAGGCCATGGTGCCGATCCTGATCCCCTTGCTGATTTCCTCTTTCCGCCGGGCTTACGAACTGGCCGAGGCTATGGAGGCCCGGTGCTATAACGGCGGCAAGGGGCGCCGCCGTATGAAACAGCTTCATTATACCCCCCGGGATGCCGTGATGCTGTTAA
The DNA here is from genome assembly GCA_964481575.1 of uncultured Eubacteriales bacterium. Taxonomy (GTDB): domain Bacteria; phylum Bacillota; class Clostridia; order Oscillospirales; family Acutalibacteraceae; genus UQRS01. The sequence continues at coordinate 6,321 of CAYZTR010000004.1, read as the reverse complement.
TTACTCTGGTGATTTGCGGTGCTGTCATCGCATGTAATATGCTGTTTCCCTTTACCATAGGTTAAATTTTTTCAAAAACAACGTGAAAGAAGGTGCGGCAGTGTCCCGCTTTTTGCTGACAATTGCATATGACGGCTCCCGTTACTGCGGTTGGCAGGTGCAAAAAAACGGCCTGGCCGTGCAGCAGGTGGTGCAGGATGCCCTGGAGGCAGTGTTGCAATGGCGCCCGGGGCTTACCGGCTGCAGCCGAACGGATGCCGGGGTTCATGCTAGGATGTTCTGTGCCCATTTTGACGCGGAAATTGCCTTGCCGCCTTTGAAGCTGGTGGCGGCGGTGAATGCCCATTTACCCCGGGATATTGTTGTCCGGGATTGCCGCCAGGTGGCGGAGGATTTTCATGCCAGATATGCCTGCAAGGGGAAAACCTATTGCTATCAGATTTTAAATGCCCGCCAACGGGATCCTTTTTTGGAGGGATATGCCTGGCAGGTGAAGTATCCCTTGGCGGTGGAGCAGATGAATACTTTGGCTGCCCAACTGGTGGGGAGACGCGATTTTGCATCCTTTTGCGCCGCCGGCAGCAGTGTGGAAGATACGGTGCGTACTGTCAGCGACTGCTATTTCCAACGGTTCGGGGATCGAGTGGATTTTTATGTGACGGCTGACGGCTTTTTATACAATATGGTACGTATCATGGTGGGTACTCTGGTGGATTTGGCCAGGGAGCACCCAACGGCCCAGACCATACCTGATATTCTAGCTTCAAAGGATCGGACTCGTGCGGGGCGAACCGCGCCGGCACAGGGTCTGTTTTTAAACCAAGTATATTATGCGGAGGAAGATCATGGCGGATTACCGGCGTAAAAAACATGTAAAAGTGAATACCGGCCGCAAAGTCCGTCGGATGGCAGCCAGACAGGCGCAGTCGCCCACGTCTGTGGAGCGGTCTTCTGGAAATCCGGCGCCGGCTGTTCCGGAGGAACAGGGATTTACCCCACTGGAACCGATGCCTGCCCCGATGCCAGAGCAGTCTCCGGAGAAGAAGCAGTCTCCGGAAGAGAGGTTGCCTTCCAAGACGAAACAGCGAAAACCGCCCCGGCATTTGAAGCATCCCTTTGGGCGTACAACCCCCTCTCCCAAGCCGGAAAAAGCCCCCCGTAAAAGGTTTCGCGGACAGGAATCTGCTTCGCCGGTGAAACCGGTGATTTCGGAGAATGACCGTCCGGTGTTTTCTTTGCTGGAGGGCCGCAAGGCTCTGCGGCAGCATCAAAAACTGGCGGCGCTGGCAGCTGTGGCGGTCGTGTTGGCGGCGGTTGTACTTGTTTCCGCCTGTACACCGGTGGGATTGTTGGAATGGATCCAGAATCAAAGTGCCATGCTTGGCAGCGGCGCCGGATATCCGGTGGAGTCTGTGGGCGAGGTCTTTACTTCGGTACAGACTAACGGAAAAGTAGTTTCTGCTTTGAGCCAATCCTGTGTAAGCTTTTATAATCAGCAGGGCAAGACTGTTACCTATACATCTCTGGCCTATGATACGCCTGCACTGGTTCAAAGCGTTTCCAGATATGTGCTGTTTGACCGGGGCGGAACCGGCTATCAAATTGGAAATCTATCCGGTACCTTGTTTACCGGGAACCTGGAAAACGGAATTCTTGCGGCCGCTGTGGGACGTTCCGGTGTGGTTGCTTTCGCCACCGCGTCTGCTTCCTATGACGGCGAATTGCTGGTATATAATAAACATCAAAAAAATATGTATCATTGGTATAGTGCGGACGGTACGCTGACGGCTGCCGCCGTTTCGGACAACGGCCGAAAAGTGGCTACTGCTGCTGTCAAGGTGGAAAACGGGCAGTATCTTTCCACTGTAACTCTGTTTCAGTTAAGTAAGTCGGAGCCGGTGGCTACGTTGCCTCTGTCCGGCAGTTTGGTGGTTTCCATGGAGCGGCTGACCGCCAATACCTTTTTGGTGTTGTGTACCGATCAGGCGTTGGTAGTAAATTGGGCCGGCACGATTCTGGGCACTTATTCGGCAAGCGGTGCCCTTGCCCTGGTGGATCATACAGAAAGTACGGTGGCGCTGGTGGATGCTTCTTCCAGCAATGCCGGGCTGTATACCGTGTGTCTGCTTTCAGACGGCCAGGTGTCTCATACCTTTCAAGTGCATCATTCCGTGAAGGATATTGCCCTATCTGATCATTATTTGTTTCTGCTGGGGGACGATGCTGTGACGGCTTATACATATGATGGAGTACCTGTGGAGCAATATGTCTGTGATTACAGTGTTACTGATCTTGTCGGATATACCGGCGGCCGGGTGCTGGCGGTTTCAGCAGGGGAGTTGGCGTTAATGGGTCCGGTTTCCAAAGAAGCTGCAAAAGCAAGTGCCGGATGATGTGTTTTACTGTTTTATTCAAGGTGTGCCGCTGCACTGCGGCCGGGGATTTCTTTTCCTGAAGGGGGTAAGATAGATGGGTGCAGGTATTTTGTTGGACCTGCTTTTGATTGGGATTGTTTTGTTTTTCGCCTTTCGTTCTGCCCGGCATGGGTTTGTTCGTACCGTCATTGAATTGGTCGGCTGGTTGGCTGTATTTTATCTGGCCATGCAGTTGGCGCCCAGCCTGTCTTCTGTCATTTATAAAACCTTTGTCTATCCTGCTTTAAATGCCAGAATCACCGAGTCGGTGCATGCTTCAGTGGCGGCAACGGCCACCGAGACCTCCCAGGCGTTGTGGGTAAATTTGCCGGGATTCCTGACCAATACTGCCGCCCTGGGCGGGATCAGTAAAACTTTGGTTTCGGATACCGTGGCGGCTTCCCTGTCCGGCGGGGCCGATGCTGTGACGGCCCAGATGATGACCCATGTGGTGGAGCCTATTATGCTTTCCTTGATTCGCTGGATTCTGGTGGCTTTACTGTTTACCGTTGGCATGTTCCTGGTTCGGCTGCTGGCTCGCTGTCTTAACCGGGTTTTCAGTTATCGGGGTGTGGGGGCTGTCAACCGGTTGTTGGGTGGTGTGCTTGGTGCCCTGAAAGGCTGTCTGTTTGCAGTACTCCTTTGTCTGCTGCTGACACTGGTGGCATCCATCGTGACGGATAGCAATAGCTTTTTTACTGCGGATTTCCTCTCCACATCTTTTTTCTATCAATTGATGATGGGCTTTACTGTGACATTATGAATTGTTTATTTTGGAGTGCAAAATCATGAAGAGAAATTTAACCATTCCCAATCTGCTTTCCCTGCTCCGGCTGTTAATGGTGCCGGCTATTGTGCTGTTTTACTTTGACACCCGCCTGGATAATCACCTGCTTTGGGCGGCACTGCTGATTGTGTTATCTGGCATTACGGATGTGGCCGACGGATGGATTGCCCGCCGATTTCATATGACTTCCGAGTTGGGAAAGGTACTGGATCCGGTGGCCGATAAGCTGACTCAGGCCACTGTGCTGATCTGTCTGTGTATCCATCATACCATGCTGATCGTTCTGGCTGGCCTGGTGGTGGTGAAGGAGGCTTGCATGCTTATCGGTGCCCTATTGCTTCGGACCAAAGTCAAGGTGAATCCGCCCTCTGCCAAGTGGTGGGGGAAGCTGTCCACAGTGGTGCTTTTTATTACCATGGTGATGACGGTGCTGTGGGATATTTACCCGGGAATACCGGCGGCTGTGCCCGGCGTATTAATGATTTGTTCCATTTGTACCACTGTGCTGTCCTTTTTTGCCTATTATGCGAAAATCTACCGTGTCTTGCGGCGCGGATAAGATTGCCGTTCTTTTTTTGACCGGCTGTATACATCTGATCCACCGGCAGGCTTTGTCTGCCCCAATTTTCAGAAACTGGAGTTTACGATATGAAACTGTGTTCTATTTGTAATGAGCGTCCCGCCGTGGTGTATATCTCCGAGGTGAAGGACGGAAAAACCACCCCCAAAGGGATGTGCTTAGTTTGTGCCCGGAAAATGGGCATCAAGCCAATCAATGATATGCTGGATAAAATGGGCGTTACCGATGAGGACATTGAAGCCATGGGGGAGCAGATGTCGGATATGATGGGCATGATGACCGGCGATGAGGAGGATGGCGCAGGTTTTTCCATGGGCGGCGCCCAGCCCTTTCCCTTTTTGCAGAACATCTTTGGCGGCAACGCCGGGGAAGCGCGTCCGGATACTCCTTCGGAGCAGGGAAAGTCCTCCGATAGAAAGGCCGAGAAGAAAAAGGAACGGGCGGAGAAAAAGCATAAGTATTTAAGTCAGTTTTGTACTAATCTGACCACGAAGGCCAAGTCCGGTCAAATGGATGTGATTATCGGCCGGGAGCAGGAGATCGGTCGGGCCATCCAAATTCTTTCCCGGCGCAGTAAGAATAACCCCTGTCTCATTGGGGAACCCGGCGTGGGGAAAACGGCCATTGCAGAGGGATTAGCTCTGCGAATTGCTAATGAAGAGGTTCCCGCCCGTCTGATGGATAAGGAAATTTATCTGTTGGATTTGGCTGCATTGGTGGCCGGAACCCAATTCAGAGGCCAGTTTGAGGCTCGTGTCAAGGGTTTGATTGACGAGGTGAAGAACGCCGGTAATATTATCTTGTTTGTGGATGAGATTCACAATATGGTAGGTGCCGGCGATGCTACCGAAGGCTCCATGAATGCCGCCAATATTTTGAAGCCAGCCCTGTCCCGGGGGGAAGTGCAGGTGATCGGTGCCACCACCTTTAAAGAATACCGGAAATACATCGAGAAGGACGCCGCCCTGGAACGCCGGTTCCAACCGATTACGGTGGAGGAGCCGTCTCTGGCGGATACGGTTTTGATGCTGCAGGGGATTAAGGGTTATTATGAGGGATACCATAATGTGTCGGTTCCCGATGAAATGCTGCACCGGATTGTAACCCTGTCCGAGCGGTATATTAACGACCGGTTCCTGCCGGATAAGGCCATTGATTTGCTGGATGAAGCCTGTGCCTGTGCCTCCCTGCGGAATAAGGCCATTGATGAGTTGTATAAGGTCAACAAGAAGATTGCCGAGCTGTCTGCCCAGGAGGAAAGCCTGGAATCCAATGTGGAAAACCTGAGCTATGAAAAGTTGGCCCAGGTAAAATCCAATCTGGCCCAGCAGCGGGCCATTGCCCAGGGGCTTTATGAGCCGGCAGCAGAAAATCTCCTGACGGAGGATGATGTGGCTAAGGTCATTGAGCTGTGGACCGGTATTCCCGCCGCCAAGGTCAAGGAAAGCGACCTGGCCAAGCTGGCCGGTCTGGAGGATGCCATCCGTCAGCGAGTGATCGGGCAGGAGGAGGCTGTGTCCGCTGTGGCTGCCGCTGTCCGCCGTTCCCGGGTGCAGATTTCCACCCACCGCCGTCCGGCTTCCTTCATCTTTGTGGGGCCCACCGGCGTGGGAAAAACCGAACTGGTTAAGGTGTTGTCTCAGCAGCTGTTTGATACCCCTGAGACTTTGTTGCGGTACGATATGTCCGAATTTATGGAGAAACACTCGGTTTCCCGGTTGATTGGCGCGCCTCCCGGATATGTGGGCTATGATGACGCCGGTCAGTTGACCGAGAAGGTGCGGCGCAAGCCTTATTCTGTTATTTTGTTTGATGAAATCGAAAAGGCTCACCCCGATGTGCTGAATATTTTGCTGCAGATCATGGATGATGGCCGGGTTACCGATGCCCAGGGACGTACGGTGAATTTTGAAAATACCATTCTGGTTATGACCTCCAATGCCGGTTCTGACCGTTCCAGTACTCTTATGGGCTTTGGCAAGACAGCTGAAGATGCTGCAGCAGCCAAAAGCCATAAGGCGCTGGAGGAGTTTCTCCGTCCGGAGTTCCTGAGCCGGGTAGATGAGGTGGTGCATTTCCATGCCCTGGGCAAACCAGAGTTTGAAAAGATCGCCGGCCTGATGCTGGAGGAATTAAAGCCCGGTTTTGCCGAAAAGGGAATTACATTCTCTTATGATCCCGCCATTTGTACCTACCTGGCGGAGCAGACCTACCAGGGGAAACGGGGTGCCCGGGAGCTGCGCCGTTTTATCCGCAAGCAGGTGGAGGACAAAATCGTAGATTTGCTGGTGCGGCATTGTAATGAAGTGGTGACTGAAATCACTGTGAGCTATGATGGGCAAATCCGGATCTGTTCCAATTTGGATTGAGGAAATATGCGGGGGTGGGTGTAGTGCCCATCCCTGCTTCCGGCAAAATTTCCCGCATTTTCCGGAAAAAACACTTGACGAACAACAGTGGGTATGGTAAAATATGCTTTGTGATACGCGGGTGTAGTTCAATGGTAGAATTCCAGCCTTCCAAGCTGGTTACGTGGGTTC
>CAYZTR010000003.1:0-89147 GCA_964481575.1 uncultured Eubacteriales bacterium | reverse complement strand
GTGACTTGAACAGTGACAGCAAATTGAGTGTTACCGACGTTGTGCTGCTCCGGAAGGCCATCCTAACCGCATAACCTCTGCGCTTCCGGCGTTGCTTGTAAAATTCTTTTAAAGAACCGCTTCCCATCTATCGGTGGGAAGCGGTTTCCAATATCAGGAAGTCTTTGAATCGATCCGTGATTTTCTGATGCAACAAAGGCTCTCCGGCTATGCCGAGGTGCGATATCGAAGTATTTATGTAGTGTGGCGGTACAGCGAAAACTGTGCCGCCATTCTGCGTTTGGGCGGGTTTCTTTTTTTGCCAACCCTCTTTTCTGCCGTTATCTGTGAAACAGTTATCCTTACAGATATTCATAGTTCCGGCAGCCTTGTAGTAAATTTCAATTTTTGCTTACGCTTCCCGCTATTCTTGTCGGGAACATATCGCGATTTTGTCAACTAAGTCGTTCAGCAGTTCAGGAGTTGGTTCCTTTGGATCGGTATACTTGCGAACTTATTTGAGAAATTGTTGTAGGTCAAATTCGTTTTGCTCACCCGTGTTAATTAAGGTCTGTAATTTTTCAATTGTTTGATTGACCTTTTTCTGGCCATCCTCATATGCTAAGGATAGTTTATCCAGCGTTCCGCTGCAATCCAACCTAAAACCATAATCCTCATAGATACGCTTGAAAGGGTGTCCAAATTTTCACCATGCCGTTTCAGCGTTACAATATTCTCCTTTGCCTTATTGACCGACACCTTGTGCTGCTTATCAGCGTTTTCGCGCTTTTTTTACCAAAGACGCTTCAAATTGCAGGATATAGGACTGCAATTTTTTGTGTGCCGAAAGATCTTTCGGTAGGGTGTGTCGATTCTGATATTCATTTTTTCGCCATCTTCGGAAACAGGGGGATTTTCGGGCTCGGAAACAGGCGGATTTTCAGGCTCTGTCGGTTGGCTGTTGTTCGCAGAAGTTCCCTTGACAAAGTGGCTGTATGCGCCGTTGATACTCATTATAAGTTTTCCGTTTGCGCTGATATATACGGTATATAAAGTGATTGTTGCCTGTGAACCATTTGTATTGGGAGTCTTTTCAGACCCTCACCCCTCAAAACAACAAATGTTTCTGTAGCACTTGCCAATGATGTGTCAGCGTTCTTTGCTTGCGCAATAATTTCATTATCGCTACGGGTGTCATTTGCAGCTACTCAAACGAGAGCGCCTTTCGCCTGTTTAACCCAAGCAATCACACTGTCGGTGATGTCGTAATCATAGCCATTTTTGTTGTTGTATGTTAGATGGTCAGAATAAACAATATTAGATGCACTTACATCCAAAGCCGGAATTGTAGCTACAACCATCATCAACACAAGAATAGCAGATACTAATTTTTTCATAATAAATGTCTCCTTTTTGCTTACGGGCAATAAAAAACAGCCCGTGCAGAATCATTAGATTTGCAACCGGACTGTCATTGCTTTTCAGCATTAGACTCCAAAGCTTTCCGTCACCGCGTTTCCACAGGTTTGGCAATTATTTAATTTGCTGCATTATATCACATGATTTTATTTTTGTCAATACCTCATGAAACAAATATCACAGCTGGTTGTGTTCGTTTTTAAAACCTTCGTTACGATACTGCACCCTGGTCGAAGGGCTTTTGTTTCATAGATGGAAAAATAAATTATTATTCATTTTTTTGTGTCAGACGCTTTCGGTTTGCTCATTGCCACAAGAATTTTTCGCATTCTGACAAACTTGCTCTGAGACATTGTAAACGGCAGTCAAACCTTCGGTTTTGGCTCGGCTTTGTTTCCGCTTCAGGAATACGTAGCCCAAGATGGAGGCTGTGAGTGCGCCAAGACAATCTACAATAATATCCTTCATGGTATCGCCCAGAGCCTGATGACCGGCCAGTTGGGTACCGTCCGCCAAAAGAAATTTCTGCATATTCAGTCCCAGCAAACCGTCAAAGGTAAATTCATAAATCTCCCACAGTGACCCGATGGAAACGGCAAAGCAAAATGCGAACAACGCCACAAATAGCGGGGACAGGTGCATGGTGACCCGTTTGTTCTCGTTGAGAATATCCACCACCATAAAACCAAAACTGCCGGCCATCAGACTGCTGAAAGCATGGAGCACCACATCCCAATGGGGAACCAAGTAATAGAAACTGCCGACCTCTCCCAGGAAGATGGCACAGTACAGGAACACAATATACATCAGGTAAAGGCTGTTAGGCAATTCAAAGGAAAAACGCCGGGAGAGAAAGGTCGGCACATGGATCACGATGATTCCCAGAATGCATTCCACCAGCATAAGTACGTAATCTGCCCTGGACCGATATTCCGGGTCGGAAATGTCTATGTGCTGGGTGGCGACGATTCGATAGATCAGGAACAGAATCGGGATCACAAAGCTGGCAAGTACCAGATAATAAACAATTTTGGTAATACATTTTTTGTTTTTTAGCATGTTGAATCCTCTTTCCATGTTTTTTGGAGGGCAGCCAATATAAATAGCGATTCTAATATCCATAGTATAGCAGTTTTCCTGTAAGGGTGCAAGCAACAGTTGCCGCAGATTGCATCGTTTTTTGCGATGGCGTGTGATGGACAAGGAAATGATTCAGCTGTGTCAGAACAAATACTGCGTGAGGTTTCCTGTTCATAAATTTTGCTGCCGGTACATATATTTGCATCGGATAGAAAACCGGGAGAAGGGTAGCGGTCGGGAATAACGGCGCTCGGCCTTGTCCCGGTCAAGAGACGGGAGGATAAAAAACGATGCAATTTTTTCCGGAAGGGTATCTTTGTAACACGCCGAAAAACCGGCAATATTTTACCTCTGCCATGCGTCTGACAGAAGCGGCCGCGCGGGGGGAGATTCTGGAGGCACCGGTGATCCTGTGTGATAACAGCCATAATTTAACGGTGAATCTGGGCTGTATGCGGGGGATTATTCCAAGAGAGGAAGGGGCTTTGGGAATTGCTGAGGGTAAGACCCGGGACATCGCCTTGATTTCCCGGGTAGGGAAACCGGTGGCCTTTCAGGTGCAATCGGTAAATTTGGGATCAGACGGCCGTCCTTATGCCATTTTGTCCCGGCGGGAGGCACAACGCCGGTGTCAAAATGAATATTTATCTTTACTGAAGCCCGGTCAGGTGATCCCGGCACGGGTGACCCATTTGGATCATTTTGGCGCTTTTTGCGATGTGGGCTGCGGGATTGCGGCATTGCTTCCCATTGACTCCATTTCAGTGTCCCGGATTTCACATCCATCCGATCGGTTTCGCACCGGGGATGATATCCGGGTGGTGGTAAAAAGTCGGGATGTTTTGGGCCGCATAACCCTTTCCCACAAGGAACTGCTGGGCACCTGGGAGGAAAATGCCGCTTGCTTTTCCCTGGGGGAAACCGTATCGGGTATTATCCGCTCGGTGGAAACCTATGGGGTTTTTGTGGAACTGACCCCCAACCTGGCCGGATTGGCTGAGCCTCATCCCGGCGCCAAGATCGGCCAGAATGCCAGTGTTTATATCAAAAATCTGCTGCCGGATAAGATGAAGGTAAAGTTGATTATTATAGATGCCTTCCCAGGGGAGCCGATTCATAGCCCAGCCGAGTATTTCTATACTGGGAATTATCTGCCCCGCTGGCGGTATTCTCCCGAAAGCAGTGACAAACTGGTGGAGACGGTTTTTTGCGATACCGTCAGCCAGCAAGCGTAGGATTGCTTGTTCCTAAAATCCTGTGCAAATAAATATCCATCTATAGAAACATAAAGACTTCCCTGAAAGGTTCCGTTCCTGACAGGGAAGTCTTTTCAAAAGTAAAGTGGATGTATTAGTAATGTGGGATGTATTTGGGTGCGACAATTCCACAGGATTCAGGGAAGGCAGGGTAGATCAGTCTGCCTCCCGGTACAGATCCAGGGTGAACCAGAAGCATACACCAGTAGGAGTATTGAAGGCACCATACTCCCGGCCATGGAGCTGCATAATGGAGCGAACAATGGAGAGCCCCAGGCCAAATCGGTCGGCTTCCCGTTTGTGGGAGGGATCCCCCCGATAGAAGCTTTGCCACAGCTTGGGAATGGAGTCCTCCGGAATACCGGAGCCGGTATTCTCCACCTCTACTTGCACCAGCGTGTCATTGCTTCGGACTCGAATGGTGATGACGCCGCCGGGATTTACATGGGAAAAGGCATTGCTCATGTAATTTTGCAGCACCTGATAGATCCGGGTGGAATCAGCTACTGTAAAAAGGTGTTCCGGCAATTCCCGTTGCAGGGTGACCCCTCGCTCCTCCGCCTGTTTATCCAGTTTTTGGCAGAACACATGTATGGTTTCTGCAATATCAAACTTATCCTTATGTATTTCCGCCTGGCCTGATTCGTATCGGGCCAGTTCCAGAAGGCTTAGAACCAGCTCGTTCATCCGCGCGCTTTCCTCCAGAATCACATCACAGTAGACCTGGGGATCCTCCGCCACGCCCAGCTTCAGCCCTTCGACATACCCCTGAATAATAGACAGGGGGGTTTTTAACTCGTGGGAAACATTGGCGATAAATTCCTTGCGCATCTGGTCAATTTTCCGCTCCATCTGGATTTCGCCTACCAACTGGGAATTTTTCTGCCGCAGATCGGCAAGCGTGCGATCCAGATTGTCAGACAGCTCGTTGATGGAAACTGCCAGCTGTCCGATCTCATCTTTGGAGGTGATTTCCAGCTTTCGGTCAAAGTGCAGCTCAGCCATGTATTTGGCAGTGTCATTCATCTGGGTAATGGGCCGGGCAAACCGGCGGGCAAAGTACAGTACCCAGAACAGAGCCAGTATTAGGCAGGGGATAGCGATCAGGAAAATGAATTTACCGGCAGTGTTAGCGGAGGTTTGAATAATATCCTTCTGTACCTGGATCTCTCCCAGATAGCCGCTCCCCATCTGCCAGTTATACAGCAGGTACTGGGTCTTGCTGAAATCGCTGACAGCCGTTATAAATACACTGCCGTCTTCCCGGTAATCGTAGTCCAGCGGTCGGTATTTTTCCTGCCGTATTTTGGGACCGCTGCGATCTAAGACAGATATGTCATCTGAAAAATTGGCATACCAAGTATCATAGAGGAGATTCCCGCCGGCATCGCTGATCTGAATGGACAGGCTTTGCTGTTCTTCCAGAATGGAGATCTGGTCCGCTGCGTCTTCCCAATTGCTCCAATCCACCTGCTCCAGGGTTTTCGCAGCGGAAAGAATCAGCCGCTTTTCATCATATAGAAAATAACCCGTCAGGAAGGCTTTGTCGGCCAGTGTCAGGATCACAACAAAGGCGACAATGATGGCCGAAACCTGGAAAAAGATCCGTACCCATATTTTATATTTCAACCCTTACACCTCAATCTTATACCCCAACCCGTAGACGGTTTTCAGATGTGTATTGCCGTAATCTCCCAGTTTGGTTCGCAGCCGGGCTACATGAGAATCTACCGTTCTGGGGTCTCCGTTAAAGTCAAAACCCCAGATGTCATCCAGCAGCTGATCCCGGGTAAAAACCCGGCCGGGATTACTGTACAGCTTGTTGAGAATTTCAAATTCCTTCAGCGTCAGTTCTAGGGGCTGTCCCCGCAGATAGACGGTGTAGGCCTGGGTGTCAATGAGCAGTTCTCCGGAACCGAGTCCTGCCGTGAGGGTCACAGTTCGCCGAAGCAGGGCATTCACCCGTTTCACCAGGACAGCAGGAGAAAAAGGTTTGGTCACATAATCATCCGCACCGGCTTCAAAGCCTGTCAACTGGTCAAATTCTTCTGATCTGGCAGAAAGCAGCAGAATAGGAATCAGGGAGGTCTCCCGCACACGACGGGTCAATTCCCAGCCGTCCAGCTCGGGCATCATAATATCCAGAATCAAAAGTTCCAGTTCCGGATGGCTGCGGTATAATTCCAGTGCCTGGGCTCCATCCTCCGCTTCCAGTACCCGGTAACCGCTTTTTTTCAGAAAATCGGAAACCAGGGTGCGGATATGGGGTTCGTCGTCAGCGATTAAAACCGTTTTTTGCTCCATGGCAATGCCTCCTTTTTGCTTTCTTTTATCATGGCGTTCAACTGCTGTTTTGTCAAGGGGTACTCCGGAAAATTTGTCCCGAAATCCGTCTCTTTTACAGCCTATGATACCTGCAAAATACGCCTCTGACTTGCGGTGAATTTGAATAGTTTGTAAACAAACCGATCCAACGAAAAGGAAGTCTCGAAAAATATGCAGGCTTTCCTTATTTTTCAGAAAAAATAGTTGAATCCCTTCGGGAAAACCGTTATAATAATTAAAATTATGATGGGGAGTGTAAACGCATGTTCTCCAGGCAAAACAGTGTAGGAATTTTCGGCCTGAACACCTTCATGGTGGAGGTGGAGGCCGATTTTTCTCCGGAATTTCCTTCCTTTGATATTGTGGGCCTGCCGGATGCCGCTGTCCGGGAGAGCCGGGACCGGGTGCGGGCTGCCATCAAAAATACCGGATTTCGTTTTCCGGAGGGCAGATTGACGGTGAATTTGGCCCCGGCTGATGTCCGCAAGGAAGGTTCCCTCTATGATTTGCCATTGCTGATGGCAGTTCTGGTGGTCAGTGGCCAGGTAGGGTGTGATCTGCGGGACGCTGCTCTGATTGGGGAACTGTCTTTGGATGGGGAGGTTCGTCCGGTGGACGGGATCCTAGCCATGGCCATTGAGGCTAAAAAGTCGGGAATCCGTCGCTTTTTCCTGCCAGCTGCCAATGCGGAGGAGGCCGCCGTGGTGGAGGGGGTGCAGGTCTATCCTGTCCCCAATGTGGCTACCCTGCTCCGGCATCTTCGGGGAGAAGCGGAAATCGCTCCCACAGTGTTTACGTTGCCGTCCCCGGCCCAAATGGCGACAGTGCCGGATTTTGCGGAGGTACGAGGTCAGGTCCTGGCCAAGAAGGCACTGGAGGTGGCAGCGGCAGGCGGCCATAATATTTTGATGATTGGGCCGCCCGGCTCGGGGAAAAGCATGCTGGCTAAGCGGCTTCCTTCTATTCTGCCGGAGATGACTTTTGAAGAGTGTATCGAAACCACCAAACTTCATTCCATTGCCGGTACTCTGGGCGGTCAGCCTTTGCTGACTACCCGCCCCTTCCGCGCACCCCATCATACTATTTCGCCCGCCGGCCTTTCCGGCGGTGGAACCATTCCCCGGCCGGGGGAAATTTCTTTGGCCCATAATGGGGTGTTGTTTCTGGACGAGCTGCCTGAGTTTTCCCGCACTGCCATGGAAGTGCTGCGGCAGCCGCTGGAAGACGGAGCTGTGACCATTTCCCGGGTGGCTGGAACCCTGACCTACCCCTGCAATATTACCCTGGTTGCAGCTATGAATCCTTGCCCCTGTGGCAATTATGGCCATCCTACCAAAAAGTGTATTTGTTCTCCCACTGCGGTCAGGCGGTATCTTTCCCGGGTGTCTGGCCCTTTGCTGGACCGTATGGATATTCATGTGGAGGTGGGCCCGGTGGCTTACGAGGAACTGCAAGGAGCCACCAAAGAGGAATCTTCTGCTCAAATCCGTGCGCGGGTGGATGCCGCCCGCAGAATACAGCAGGCGCGTTATGCCGGGACGGGAATCACCTGTAATGCCGGTATTCCTCCTGCCATGTTGCAACAGGTTTGCTGTATGACCCCGGAGGCGGAACAGATGGTACAGGCCGCTTTTGATCGTTTGGGCATTTCTGCCCGGGGGTATGATCGTTTGCTGAAGCTGGCCCGAACCATTGCAGATCTGGACGGGGCACACCGAATTGATGCCTCCCATATTTCTGTTGCTATTCGGTTCCGCAGTCTGGATCGGAAATATTGGCCTAACTGATGAAAAGGAGTATTTTCCTATGATAAATCAAACCTTGCGCGGGCTGGTTTGTCTGCTGCTATCTTTGTTTTTGCTGTTGACCGGGCTGTTGACTGCCTTGGCCGCCAGCCGAAAAATAGGGGATTTGAACGGGGATGCATCCTTGTCGGTTACCGATGTGGTGTTGCTGCGGAAGGCCATTCTGCAAGGGGAGAATTCCTTTGATATTTCCGGGGACTTGAACGGGGATAGGACCCTATCGGTTACCGATGTGGTGCTGCTGCGGAAGGCCATTCTGCAGGGATCCGATCTGGGAACCCTGCCGGAGACCGGAAGTGAGCTTCCACTGGATCCGGATCCCAATCCTTCACCCGAGCCGGATCCGGCACCTGCGGAGGAATCGGTATATGCCCAGCTGGCTGCCCCGCTGGAGCAGGCCATTCATGCGGATTTCTTCCCGGGAGCAGGATTGCCGCTGGAAACTCTTGGAGAGTCGTCTACCAGCTTTCTCTGGTCTTATACAGCTTATTTGGATGCGCTGGCCTGGGCTTTGACTGCCAATCCCGCAGATGCCGCTCTACAGGAGACCTACCGGACGGCGCTGGATCGCCTGACCCAGTACCGCATTACCACCAACGGATATACCGCTTATGCGCCGGGTGCCGGCGGTTATGGGGATTTGTATTATGACGACAATTCTCTGGTAATTCTGGCCTACTGCCGGGGCTACCAGCTACTGCAGGATCCGGATTATTTGCAGGAAGCTGTGGCCGTGGCGGAATTTGTGCGCACCGGATGGAATGATACATTGGGTGGCTTGTGGTGGAATAATAATCATCAGATGTCTCCTTTTTCTGCCACCTGTGCTACTGTGGCTTTTGGTTATGCCAACATTATGCTGTATCAGGCAACGGGGGAGGAACTGTATCTGACCTGGGCGCAAAATTTGTATGCCTGGGCGCAGGACAATGTTCAGGATGCAGCCACTGGCCTATATGGCAACCAGGTGAATATGGACGGTACCCGGGAGATGTCCCTTTGGACCTATAATTCGGGATATATGCTGAGTATTGCATCTGCATTGGCTGATCTTACCGGCAAATCGGTATATGCTATGGATGCCATTACACTGGCCCGTGCCAGTGACCGTTACTTTGGCCAGATCAATGCAGAAGGGGTGTATATTCTGGGGACAGCAGAGCCCTGGTTCCATCTGGTGCTGCTGGAGGGATACCGGAACTTTGCTGCTGTGGACGCCCAGTCCGCTGATGTGTATATCGGTCATCTGGCCAATGCAGTGGAGAACGGTGCCCGGCATCCTAAAAACGATACGGTCTATGTGAACCGTTCCTGGCAGGCCATTGCCACCGACCGGGATCAGAATACGACACTTCTGGATCAGTGCGGTACCCTTGGTGTGCTGTATCTTCTGGATGGATATTATACTACGCAAGAGCAATAAGGAGTCGATACTATGAGGAGAAAATCTGTTTATCGTTTGCTGGCCAGTTTGTTGGTTTTAAGTCTGTTGCTTTGCAGCTTGCCGCTGA
This sequence comes from uncultured Eubacteriales bacterium, assembly GCA_964481575.1. Classification (GTDB taxonomy): domain Bacteria; phylum Bacillota; class Clostridia; order Oscillospirales; family Acutalibacteraceae; genus UQRS01. The sequence goes on along the minus strand of CAYZTR010000003.1, from coordinate 79,772 downwards.
CAGTTTCGGCTCAGAGCTATCTGCTGGGAGATGCCAACGGAGACGGTTGGCTTTCTGTGACGGATATCGTGCAGATGCGGATTTATATTTTACAGGATTCGGCCGATGCGGATCAACTGCAGCGCAGTGATATGAACATGGACGGCAGTCTGACCGTTACGGATGTGGTGTTGCTGCGAAACGTTATTCTGTCCGAAAAGGAAGGTGTCTGGATTGATCCTTCTCTGGAAACGCCCTTTGATGATCTGAGTGCCACTTATCTGATTACTTCTGAATTTTCCGGCAAAGTGGTTTGCCAGTCGGACGGCGGCAGCGGGTTCAGCCAGTGGGTCAACGTGGGTGCAGAAAATCAGATGTGGACGGCGACTCCTGCTGGCGATGAGTATTATATTCTGCAATCAGCCACTACCGGCTGGGCTTTGACCCTGGCAGATCCAGATCGGAACGGCCTGCAGCTGTTCCGGATGTCTGCCTATACCGGCGCCGAAAATCAGAAATTCAAGCTGATTTCTGCTGGAAATGGGGACTGGTATTTGACGGTGCAGTCCGCTGGCGCAGATTGCTGCATGGAAATCTCTTATGCCGGCTTGACGGAGAATGCTATGAATGATGGCTGGGGCTTGTGGCTGTCTTCTGAAATTTCTGGGTCGGATGCCCAGAAGTTCTCGGTGACCAAGGCGGAGGCAGCGACCCAGACCTTTGATGCGGCTTGGGCGGAAGGTATTTATGATACTTTTATGGCTCAGTTTAAGGGGGATGACGGCAATGGCGGTGCCTATTTCATCGGGACCCCTGACTTCTGGAAAACGGCCGAGCTGACGGAGATGATCCTGGATTGCTACGAAGCTACCGGTGATGCCAAGTATCTGGAGGATTATGCCGCATTCTATCGTGGCTTTATCAACGCCCATGGAACCAATTGGGCTTCCAATATCTACAACGATGACATCATGTGGATGGTGATTTCCTGTTGCCGAGCTTATCAATTCACCAAAAACCAGGAGTATTTCGACGTGGCCAAGGAAAATTTTGACCTGGTCTATGCCCGTGGTTATGATGATGTGCTTGGCGGCGGTATCTATTGGACCACCAACAATAATGAAAAGAATGCCTGTGTCAACGGGCCGGCTGCCATTGCTGCCTGCTATCTTGCCGATATGTGCGGCCCCACCGTGGGTGCGGTCTATTTGGAATACGCCAAGTCTCTCTATGCCTGGGAACGAGCCACCCTGTTCAACGCTGAAAATGGCCGGGTCTACGATCATATGCTGGTGGACGGTTCTTTGAACCGGGGTAGTTATACCTACAATCAGGGGACTTTTATCGGCGCCGCTACATTGCTTTATGAGCGGACTAAGGATAACACCTATTTGGAGGATGCCAAGCTGGCCGTGAATTTTACGGTGCAGAACAAGTACCAGAACGGTTGTATCAACAATGAAAAGGGCGGGGATGCCGATGGTTTCAAGGGCATCTTGGTTCGCTGGATGTATAAATACATCAGCACCATGCAAACCACCCAGTATAATTCGTGGCTGGCTTTGAATATTACCACCGGCTGGGATAATCGGAACAGCCTTGGTCTGGTGGGAACTCAGTGGGGTTCCCGTTCTAGCAGCGATACCCTGGAGTCGGCCTTTTCTTACGGCACCTATCTGAGCCTGATTATGCCGTATCCGCTGGAATCTATTGGGTAAACCCTTATCCCGCTTGACAATCGATAAGGAGGCGTCCGTTTATGAAGGAAAAATGGTTTCAGGGGCTGTTAGCCTGCCTGCTGGTTCTGAGTCTGTTGCTTTGCAGCCTGCCGCTGACTGCTTCGGCCGATTCCTATTGGTTGGGGGATATCAGTAAAGATGATGCGCTGTCGGTAACCGATGTGGTGCTGCTGCGGAAATTGATTCTGCAGAATACGGGGATTACTGCCGGCCAATTTCAGCGCGGTGATCTGAATGGGGATGGTAAGCTGACGGTGACCGATGTGGTGTTGCTACGGAAGAATATTTTAGCGGAAAGTGGTTCCAGCATTGAGACTCCCTTTGCGGATTTGGATGCTACCTATCAGATTACCTCTTTGTTTTCCGGCAAACTTATGTGCCAGACCGACAGTGACGGCGGTTTTAGCCAGTGGACAGATGTGGGTGCTGCCAACCAGTTATGGCGTGCCGTTCCGGTAGAGGACGGGTATTACAGTCTCCGGGCGGCGGTCAGCAACTTGGCTCTGACAGTGGTGGATGTAGAGGTGTTTGGCTCTCCCATGAAAATGTTTCGTCTGACCGAGTATACCGGTGATCCGACACAGAAATGGTTGCTGCTACCCACCGGAGATGGAAATTGGTATCTTACGGCCGAAACCACCGGGCCGGACTGCTGCATGGAGATTTCCTTTGCCGGTCTGGCTGGGGATAATGCCAAGTCAGATGGTTGGGGCGTCTGGATGTCGGACGCCATTACCGATGAGGATTTCCGGAAATTCTCGGTGGTTCAGGCCACTGCAACAGATGCGCCTGTGGAGCAGGCCACCTTTGATGCTGCCTGGGCTGCAGGAATTTATGATACTTTCATGGAGCAGTTCCGGGGTGAGGATGAGAAAGGCGGCGCTTACTTCCTTGGCATGGGCGAGTTTGATTTCTGGCAGCCTGCTGAGCTGACCGAAATGATCCTGGATTGCTATGAAGCTACCGGAGATCGGAAGTATCTGGAAGATTATGAGGCCTTTTATCAGGGGTTCCTCAATGCCCATGGTACCGATTGGAGTTCCAACAATTATAATGACGATATTATGTGGATGGTGATTTCCTGTTGCCGTGCCTATGCGCTGACCGGAGAGGATTCCTATCTGCAGGTGGCTAAGCAGAATTTTGACACAGTTTATCGCCGTAGCTATGACGATGTGTTGGGCGGCGGTATTTACTGGAAATACCAGTGGGGAGCAGAGGAAACTCCCGGCAAGAACGCCTGCATCAACGGGCCGGCTGCCATTGCCGCCTGTTATCTGGCGCAGGTGTACGGAGACACCTATCTGGATTACGCCAAATCTCTTTATGCCTGGGAACGGGATTCCCTGTTTAATCCTGAGACCGGTGGCGTAGCCGATAACATTTCCACCGACGGAACCTTGGCAGAGGCTTATTTTACCTATAATCAGGGTACTTTTATTGGCGCTGCCACCCTTCTGTATCAATTGACCGGCAGGGCCGCTTATCTGGAGGATGCCAAGCTGGCTGCGGACTATACCATAATTACCAAGTACCACAATGGCTGCATCAATGATGAACGGGGCGGTGATTTTGACGGCTTCAAGGGGATCTTTGTCCGCTGGCTGTACCAATATATTGATGCGTCCGGAACCGCCGATTATCAGGATTGGCTGGCACTGAATATTACCACCGGTTGGAGCAACCGCTACAGTATGGGCCTGGTGGGTACTGCCTGGGGCGCCTTGCCTTATGGAGATCGCCTGGAATCGGCCTTCTCCTACGGTACCTATCTGAGCCTGATTATGCCTTTTGATTTGGCTGGCATTCGGCAATAACGTTGGGAATAAGTCCTCTGGTAAGTAATGCCGGAATCAGTTTTTGCGGTATCAAAAAAGCCTGACCCATGTTTAGCGCATGGATCAGGCTTTTTTTGCAAGTGTCAGGATTCAATGTAAAAATAATACCAGATGTTTTTCACATCCTCCTCTGAAATGCCACCGGCTTCATATATTTCCCGGATGGTATACAGGGAGCCGTCCCGATACAGTGCCATAGTGGGCGAATTGGGATAGTAGCTGAAGTTGTAATTGGCAATTACGTCCTTGACCAGGGTGTCTTTATTATGAGGGGTCAGTTCGGTTTTTCCACGGATTTTATACTTGACGGCTATATATCCGTTGTAGGTGCCGGCATAACAGTAAAAATTGACATCTTCCGTAGTGAGATAATCCGGCTCCGCCGGCAACGTCAAATCTGAAGAGACATAGGTGGAGACGGATTCGCTGCTCCCTGATTCCTGGCTGCCAGACGCCGTGGAAGTAACCGTGCCGGAAGCGGCATCGGAAGCAGTGCCTGGTTTCCCCGAGGTGTTTTGGCTGGAGGTGCCTGCGCTGCTGTCGGAGCTGGACAGAGCGGAGGCAGAGGCTGCGGCTGCCGATGCGCTGGCTGCAGCGGCGGCACTGGCGGCTGCTTCTTCGGCTGCCAGATCGTCCAGATATTGTGCAACCTGGGCATCGTAATCTGTCTGAAGGCCATCGTTGTATTCCGCGATGGCCAATTCTGCGATGGTTGTTTGCACATCGGTATCCAAAGTCAGCGGATCCTTGGATGCGGGAATGTAGGATCGGTCATAATGCTTGCTGCTGTCGTCATAGGAATAGACGCAGCCGGCCAGCCCCAGCAACAGAGTACAGGTTAAAAGGGCGGCAACGGCACGGGTGCTGAGATCACGCATAATGCAAACCCTCCCAAATGAAAATTGTGAAATGCAGAAGGCGTCGGGTTCTGTATGTTCCGCCTGACACGGCATGCTGTTTATAGGCTTGTGGCACCGTAGGTGGCCAAATAATCCTCCATTTTTGCCTTCATGGCATCGTCGATATAAATCTTACCGTCTACCGGCTTATTATGCAGAGCCTGGATGACCTCCCGGACGGTGACGATGGCATAGGTTTCAATGCCGTAGGTTTCCCGCACCTCCTGCAGGGCGGAAACCTCTCCCTTACCCCGTTCCATACGGTCTACGCTGACCACAACGCCGGTGACGTTGACATCGGCCGCCGCCTTTAGCAGGGGTACCGATTCACTGATAGAGGTGCCGGCGGTGATGACATCCTCAATAATCAGGATATTGTCTCCGTTCTGGGGCTTATATCCCACGATAGAACCGCCTTCACCGTGATCCTTTACTTCTTTTCGGTTAAAGCAGTAATTGATATTGTCGCCGTAATCTTCATAAAGGGCAATGGATGCAGTGACACACAGGGGGATTCCCTTGTAAGCCGGTCCATAGAGGGCGTCCGGCAGGGCAGCGCAATGCTCCTTGATGCAGGCGGCGTAAAACTTCCCCAGCTGGGTGGCCTGCTGGCCGGTTTTATAATTGCCGGTGTTGATGAAATAAGGGGTTTTCCGGCCGCTTTTGGTGGTGAAATCTCCAAAGGTCAGCACACCGGCGCGCACCATAAATTCGATAAAATCCTGTTTGTATTGCTGCATGTTTCTTTCTCCTTTATTTTGTTTAATATCAGGTCGGCGGATTCCGCCGACGAATTATAGCTTTGGAAGCCGAGGCTGGATCAGGTTTGCCAGAAAGCCCAGCAGCCCGCCGGTGACGGCGCCGGCCAGCAACAGAAAAGGCAGATACCAGATCAGCCCCTGTAGGCCCAGAATCCAAACGGCCGCCAGCCATTGGCCTATCAAATGGGCAATGGCCCCCAGAATACTGACCCCTACCGTGGAAAAGCAGGGAGTATGTTTGGCGCCCCACATGGCCGCCAGGCTCAATGCACCGCCGCACAGGGAAAACAGCAGGGAAGTGATACTGCCGAAAAGTAACCCCGCCAGCAGGATCCGGGTCAGATTCACCAGACCGGCGGCTGCCACGCCCTCCCGGTTGAGCAGGAGTAAAATCACCAGGTTGGCCAACCCTAGTTTGATTCCCGGAACGGGAATCGGCAAAGGAAACAGAGTCTCCAAATAGCTGAAGATCAAGGTCAGAGCCAGGCTGACACCGTAATATGCAGTTTTCTTGGCCATGGACTCCCTCCCGGTTGGTTGGTAATGGAGCAAATTGGGAATGAGGCAAAGGGAAAAGATGGCGGGTGTTGCCAATGCCGCAGTTCTTCTTTTGAGCCGTTATTCCGTTACCGCATCTGTGGCTGCCTCCCCTTCCACCAGGACGATGACCTGATTGGGCAGGCAAATGATGGATTGCCCCACCGCAGAAATGGCGGCGTGATGGACGCAGATTTGGTTGGTGCAATCCGCCCAGGTCATGGTGGCTTTTCCGTCAGCAATGGTTAACAGATTGGTTTCTCCAATCGGGATTTCCTGATTTTGCTGCAGGCTGTACCGCCCGTAAAAGTTGCCGTTTACCGTGACCGTGACAAAGGTGCCGCTATGGCGAAGCAGAAACAGCAGGCAGATACAAGCCACTGCCACAATGCCCACCAATAGGAGCAACAGCCGGTCTCCCAGCCGCAGCAACGGTCGTGGTTTCAAGAAAAGCCCTCCTTGCCCCAGGGAATGGTCATATACAAAATTATTATACAACACCTTCCACTGGGATTGCAACCCCCGCCGGTGAAAATGTTTTACACTGGTGTGCAAGCCAGTTATTTATGCAGGGAGTTGGTTGTGCGGATGAGCCGGCTAAGTATGCAGGCCGGTTAGCCGTTGACCTGGGCCTGCATTTGCGGTATAATGTTTTGAACAAACCGAGGAGGCGAGTCGAATGGGAAAACAGGCCATATCGCTGCTGTTGCTGCTGGTGTTTCCGGCTGTGTTATTGGCGGGCTGCAGCAGGGAGCAGGGGGTCAGCAGTACGGAGTTTTACTTTGATACGGTGGTGCAGATTACCTTGTATGACGGCGCCGAGGCAACGCTGGAGGGAGCCATGACCCTGTGCAGTCAATATGAAGCATTGTTTTCCCGCACCCGACCGGATAGTGAAATTTACCGGTTAAATCATGGGGAAGGGGCGCCTATGACGCTCTCTGCTGAGACGGTGGAGCTTCTGGAGCAGGCGCTGGAATACTGCCGGCAAAGCAATGGGAAACTGGATATTACAGTAGCCGCCTTCACCGACCTTTGGGATTTTCAAAGCGAATCTCCGGTGCTTCCTTCGGCGGAAGAACTGGCCCAGGCGGCCGCCTGTGTTGGATATGAGAATGTGGAGATCAACGGCTTGACCGTGACTTTGCATCAGGGGGTACAGGTGGATCTGGGGGCCATCGCCAAGGGCTATATTGCTGACCGATTGGTGGAATACCTCCGGGAACAGGGGGTCACTTCCGCTTTGCTGAATCTGGGTGGCAATGTTTACTGTTTGGGCGCCAAGATGGATGGCAAGCCCTTTTCGGTAGGGGTGCAGAATCCGCTGGGCGACGGCTTCAGCGCCATGCTGTCCCTGACCGATCAGGCAGCGGTGACCTCAGGTATTTATCAGCGGGGTTTTACCCTGGATGGGGTTCGTTACCATCACATTTTGGATACCGAAACCGGTATGCCTGCCCAAACCGGGTTGGCTTCGGTGACGGTGATTTCGGCGGATTCCACCGCGGCAGATGCCCTGTCCACCCTTTGCTTTTTGCTGGGTGCGGAGGATGGAATGGCCCTGTTGGAAGAAATGCCTGATACGGAAGGCGTTTTTGTGACCGAAAGCGGTCAGGTGTATGCCACCTCCGGCGCCCCGGTATAATCAAAGATACTGTAAAAAGGGAAATTGTAAAAAGAAGGCATCGCCCGGCTGGACGATGCCTTTCATTTCTATAATGGTGTATTAGTTGGCAATTTGTTTAATCCGGATGTCGTCTCCCTGGAAGGGCAGCGGCTTATAGCTGCCGATCAGGCGGGAAGTAATCCGGGAATCGTACATGGTTTCCAGCTGGTTGAAATCGAAGTTAGTGCTTAAAATGGTGGGCTTCCGGCTCTGGAGCCGGCTGTTTACCACCTGATTTAGTACCGACCGGGAAAACTGAGAGATGAATTCCGTGCCCAAGTCATCCAGAATCAGCAAATCACAGTCCAGCATCAGATCCAACGTGTCGGTATGGTTGCCGGTGAAATGCTCTTTTTCCACCCGGCCGAAAAGATCCACAGCCGCGCCGTACATGACGCTGTATCCCTTGGCAATGACCTGCCCAGCAATGGCCAGGGACAAATGCGTCTTGCCCAGACCGGTGTTGCCGAAAAACAGGAGATTTTTGCTTTCCGGGCCAAATTCGGCGGCGTAATTTTCACAAAAATGCAGAATCCGCGTCATTTGCTGCCTGGGATGCAGCCCATCCGGTGTGGATTCCGGGTAGAGGGTGACATCAAACCGGTCAAAGGTGCTTTCCTCCAGCGGCATGGAAACCGTCATGGATTCAAACAGCTGCTTCCGGCAAAGGTTCCCGATGCAGCTGCACCGGCGGCCGGATACGATGCCAGTATCTTGGCAGAGCGGACAGTTGTATTGGGGCTGAAAATCTGCGTCGGTGTAGCCTGCAGATTGAAGCAGGGCTGTGCGTTCTTCGGTCAGCTGTTCCAGCCGGGCACGAATGGAGGTCAGGTCTGCCCCATCCAGGGCGGCAATGGCAATGCGGGAGCCCACCTGGGAAATGGCCTGATCCAGCTCCCCCAATTGCGGGTAGGCCCGGTAAACCTGATTTTTTTTGGCACGGGCTTTGGCCTCTGCGGCTGCGCGCATTTCGGCCTTTGTTCGAACGGCAGCCTCCACCAATTGATTGTTGAATCCCATGGCTTATCCCTCGAAATTCTGTATTTTTTTCTGCACCTCATCCCAGTCGGTGTTAGTAAACCGGCGGGGAGGCTTTCCTTTGCTTGCGGCTGCGCTTTTCCGGCTTTGGGGCTGAATAGGTGTTGCAGGAATGGTATCGGGTGTGGTAACGCCGGCTTTGTGCCAGGATTCCAATACCTTTCCCATATAGGCTAGGGAGAATTTTCCGGTGTGATCCACGCATTGATCGTAGGCCGCCTTGAGCATATCAAAACCGAACTTCCATTCCTCCACCCATTTGGTGGCGGTAGTCAGCTCTTTTTCACTGGGTTGGCGGCGGTCGATGCCGGTGGCTCGCTGCACCAGCCCCCAGGCAGAATGCTGGGTCTGAAGGATGCAAATCCGTTCCTCGGCCTGGGTGACGGTGGTAATGCCGGCGTCATTCCAGGAAAGGGCCACCTTTTCCACATAGCCCATAGACAGCTTGTTCCGGGATTTGGCGTATTCCAGCACCATCAGGATAACCGCCAGATCCATGCCCTCCTGATCGTGGAGCCACACCAGGGTGGAGGCTTCGTTTTGACGCAGGGGGCGACCAAACTTGGTTTGCGCTTCCCGCAGGAGAAAGGCGATTTCCTCCGACTCGGTTCCCCGCTGGATCACCTCCTCCCGGCTGGGTTTTTGCACCACTGTGGCTTTTCGCTGGGCAGTCGGGGCGGTCGTAACCGGTTCCGAAGCCGGTTGGGGCTCAGCTGTGTCTCCGACGGCTAGCAGAATGCCGGATTCCGTCCAGTAAAGGAGGGCGTCGGCCACGTCCACTGTAGGTAAAGACAGTGCCTCGGCGATGCGCTGGGCGGTGATGCCGGAGCCCATGTGGCGCATAGCCCAGAGCAGCACCTTCAGCTGCACAGCTCCGGCCAGCTTGATATGCTGATCCACCACCTGGGCGGGTACCATGAAAACCGCGTTCAGATTGGCTGGATTGATTTGATATTCCAACGCCCACGCACTCCTTTCCGATTTTGTAGAGTTTCATTATAGCAGAAATCAAAAGCCTTGTAAATGAAAAAAACAGGACGAAATTTGCATAAAAACCTGGGAAGAATTTTGGCGGATCACCACCTGTGGAAGGGAAGAGGGGCTTCTATTGGCATATTATACAAAATATGGGGTCGGGTCTCTGGTTTTCAAAGGGAAACAGAAAAAAAGTTTTTTCTGGATGCTTTCCCTTGCAATTGTCGGGGTTATAGATTAAAATATAGCTATATATCCGAATCTGGGAGGAATTGACATTGTCTAAGAAGGTTGCCGTAATTATGGGCTCCAAAAGCGATTTGCCTGTGGTGAAGCCTGCCATTGATACGTTAAAGGAATTCGGTGTTCCGGTGGAGGTCCATGTTATGTCGGCTCACCGTACCTGTGACGCCGCCGTGGCCTTTGCAAAGGCCGCCCGGGAGAATGGATTCGGTGCCATTATTTCCTGCGCCGGTATGGCAGCCCATCTGGGCGGTGTTTTGGCGGCCAATACCACTTTGCCTGTTATCGGGGTGCCTTGCTCCGGGAAGGTGCTGGACGGCATGGACGCCCTGCTGGCCACTGTTATGATGCCTTCCGGTATTCCTGTGGCTACCGTGGCCATTGACGGTGCAAAAAATGCCGCCATTCTGGCTGTTCAGATGCTGGCCATTACCGATGCTGATCTGGAGCAGAAACTGGCAGCCCAACGGGCTTCCATGGAGGCAGGTGTTATTGACGCCGATGCTGCTCTGCAGCAGGAAATTTGACAGTTTACGCCGGTCACGGCAGAAAAGGAGAATTGTGATGAGTAAAGATAGTTTTTCCGAGAGTTATAAAGCTGCCGGTGTGGATGTGACGGCTGGCTACAAAGCCGTGGAACTGATGAAGAAGCATGTCAGTGCCACCACTACCCCCGGCGTCCTTTCCGGCATCGGCGGCTTTGGCGGCCTGTTTCAGCCGGATTTGACCGGTATGTCCCAACCGGTGCTGATCTCGGGTACCGACGGAGTGGGTACCAAGCTAAAGATTGCCTTTTTGATGGACAAGCATGATACCGTGGGAATCGACTGCGTGGCCATGTGCGTCAATGATGTGGTTTGCGCCGGGGCGACTCCTTTGTTTTTCCTGGATTATATTGCTTGCGGAAAGAACGTTCCTACTCGCATTGCTGAGATTGTCAGCGGTGTGGCCGAAGGCTGCATCCAATCGGGCTGCGCTCTGGTGGGCGGCGAGACGGCGGAAATGCCCGGGTTCTACCCTGTGGATGAATACGACCTGGCCGGATTTGCCGTGGGCATGGTGGACAAGCCCAAAATCATTGACGGCAGTAAGGTGCAGCCCGGGGATGCCATTATCGCTATGACTTCCACCGGTGTCCATTCCAACGGCTTCTCTCTGGTGCGGAAGATTTTTGACGTGAATGAGAAGAACCTGTCGGTTTATTATGATGAACTGGGGATGACCCTGGGTGAAGCCCTGCTGACCCCCACTCGCATTTATGTGAAGCCTCTGCTGGGCCTGATGAAGAAGGTGGAGGTCAAGGCCGTGTCCCACATTACCGGCGGCGGCTTTTATGAAAACATTCCCCGTATGCTGTCGGATCATGTGAATGCTGTGATCCGCAAGGGGTCGGTACAGGTGCTGCCCATTTTCCACCTGTTGCAAAAGGCTGGCGACATCCCCGAGCGGGATATGTTTAACACCTTCAACATGGGTGTCGGTATGATGGCCGTAGTGTCTGCCCAGCAGGCGGATGAAGCGGTTCGGATGCTGGAGGCTTTGGGTCAGTCTGCCTATGTGGTGGGAGAGATCACCGAAGGCGACGGCAGCGTTATTTTGCAATAAGGAGCGGCGGCATGAAACGAATCGTAGTGCTGGTTTCCGGCGGCGGTACCAATTTGCAGGCTTTGCTGGATGCCAAAGCTGCCGGGGAGATTCCCGGTGGGGAATTTGTGGCGGTCATCGCCAGTAAGCCGGGAGTTTATGCTCTGGAGCGGGCGGCCAAGGCCGGTATCCCCGGAGAGGTGCTGCCTTCCCGGAAGGAGGGAGATCCCGAGTTCGCCCTTCTGGCTTTGTTGGGGCGGTATCAAGCCGACCTGATCGTTCTGGCCGGTTTTCTCTCCATTCTGGGTGAACGGGTGGTCAAGGCCTACGAAAACCGGATTATCAATATTCATCCTGCGCTGATCCCTTCCTTCTGTGGAAAGGGATTCTATGGCCTCCATGTCCATGAGGCCGCTTTGGCCTACGGTGTCAAGGTCACCGGTGCCACGGTTCATTTCGTCAATGAAATTCCTGACGGCGGCGCTATTATTTTGCAGCAGGCGGTGGAGATTCGGGAAGGGGACACCCCCGAGATTTTGCAGAAGCGGGTCATGGAGCAAGCTGAATGGAAGATTTTGCCCAGGGCTGTGGCATTGTTCTGTGCTGACCGGCTGCGTATTACGGACAATCACGTTTCCATTTTGAACGAAGAATAGGGAGGAATCATGTATGGCACTGTTAGATCTTGCAACCTTACTGAATACCAACGCATACCCCGGTCGGGGTATTGTTGTGGGGGTCACCCCCGATGGGAAACAGGCCGTTTTCGGCTATTTTATCATGGGCCGCAGTGAGAACAGCCGGAACCGGGTGTTCGTCACCGATGGAGAAGGCATTCGCACCGAAGCCTTTGATCCCTCCAAGCTGTCTGATCCCTCTCTGATTATTTATTCCCCTGTGCGGAAGCTGGGCCAGGATCTCATCGTTACCAACGGAGATCAGACCGATACGGTCTATGATTTCCTCAAGGCCGGTAAAACCTTCTGCGCTGCACTGCGTACCCGGGCTTTTGAACCGGATGCTCCCAACTTTACTCCCCGCATTTCAGCGGTAGGTCACTTCCGGGACGGGAAGTTTGCTTATGAAATGTCCATTTTGAAATCCTCTTTTGGCAACGGTGCTTCCTGTGAGCGGTTTTTCTATGATTACGATACTCCCCTGGCTGGGGAGGGTCGTTTTATCCATACCTATCAGTGTGACGGTGACCCCATTCCTTCCTTTGCCGGAGACCCGGAACCGGTGGTTGTTTCCGGCGACATCGACGGGTTTACTGATTTGGTCTGGAGCAATCTTAACGAGGCCAATAAGGTCAGTTTGTTTGTGCGGTTTGTGGATATTGCCACCGGTGCGTCCCAAACCCGTATTGTGAATAAGAATCAATAATTTGATCGAAAGGATGGAGCTCCATGGCAAATGAAATTGAACTGAAATACGGATGCAACCCCAATCAAAAGCCCTCCCGCATTTTTATGGCGGATGGCAGCGATCTGCCGGTCACTGTACGTAACGGCAAGCCGGGGTATATCAACTTTTTGGATGCGTTGAACAGTTGGCAGCTGGTGAAAGAGCTGAAGGAGGCCACCGGCCTCCCCGCCGCCGCTTCCTTTAAGCATGTTTCTCCCGCTGGGGCCGCTTTGGGACTCCCTCTGGACGATACCCTGCGGCAGATGTACCATGTGCCGTCAGAGATGGAGCTGTCCCCTCTGGCCTGCGCCTACGCCCGGGCCCGGGGCGCCGATCGTATGAGTTCCTTCGGAGATTGGATCGCCTTGTCTGATATTTGCGACGAATCTACTGCCGAGATCATTCATCATGAGGTTTCTGACGGTATCATCGCCCCCGGCTATACCGATCAGGCTCTGGAGATCCTGTCCTCTAAGAAAAAGGGAAATTATAATGTGGTGGAGATCGACCCCAGCTATGTCCCGGCTCACCTGGAACAGAAACAGGTCTTTGGCATCACCTTTGAACAGGGGCATAATGATTTGAAAATTGACGCCTCCTGTCTGGAGAATATCGTCACCGAGAACAAGACTATTACAGAGGAACAGAAGCGTGATTTGATTCTGTGTCTTATCACCTTGAAATATACTCAGTCCAACTCGGTCTGCTACGCCAGCGGCGGGCAGATCATCGGGGTAGGCGCCGGGCAGCAGTCCCGGGTCCACTGCACCCGCCTGGCCGGCCAAAAGGCTGACAACTGGCAGCTGCGCCATCACCCCAAAGTGTTGCATCTTCCTTTCCGTGCCGATGTGGCCAAGCCGAACCGGGATAATGCCATTGATGTGTATATTGGTGACACACCGGAGGATGTGATGGGGGAGGATGTCTGGGCCGAGACCTTTACTGTTCAGCCTGAGCCCTTCACTCCGGCGGAAAAGAAGGCCTATCTGGCCACCATTTCCGGGGTTTCTCTTGGATCGGATGCCTTCTTCCCCTTTGGGGATAATATTGAGCGGGCCCGCCGCAGCGGCGTGACTGCCATTGTCCAGCCCGGTGGTTCAATCCGGGATCAGCAGGTGATTGACACTTGTAATAAATACGGCATTACCATGTGCTTCAACGGCATCCGGCTGTTCCATCATTAAGGGAGGGTACCTTATGAAATTGTTAATGGTTGGTTCCGGCGGGCGGGAACACGCTCTGATTCTGGCTTTGAAAAAGAGTCCCAGGGTGAAGGAGATTCTCTGCGCGCCCGGAAACGGCGGCATCTCCCGGGATGCCAAGTGCTTTGATGTAGCCGCCACCGATGTGGACGGCATGGTGGCTCTGGCCAAGGCGGAGCAGGTGGATTTGGTGTTTGTGGCGCCGGATGACCCTCTGGCCGCCGGTATGGTGGATGCCATGGAGGCTGCCGGTATCCGCGCTTTTGGCCCCAGTGCCTTGGCCGCCCGGATCGAGGCCTCCAAGGTTTTTTCCAAGGATTTGATGCAAAAGTATGGCATCCCCACTGCCGGGTATCACGTCTGTACTTCCCCGGCGGATTGCCTGGATTATATCAAGGCCCAGAACAAGTACCCCACGGTCATTAAGGCTGATGGCCTGGCCCTGGGGAAGGGGGTTGTCATTTGTGAGGACTATGCCGCTGCCCAGGCGGCGGTGCATTCCATTATGGAGGATAAGGTTTTCGGGGCTTCCGGTAACCGGGTAGTGGTGGAGGAATTCCTGACCGGCCCGGAGGTGTCGGTGCTATCTTTCTGCGACGGCAAAACGGCGAAACCTATGGTTTCCTCTATGGATCATAAACGGGTCTATAACGGCAACCGGGGTCCCAACACCGGCGGTATGGGAACCATTTCCCCCAACCCGGTGTATACCGCCGAAATGGCCGACCGGTGCATGCGGGAAATTTTCCTGCCTACCGTGGCCGCTATGGAGCAGGAGGGCTGCCCCTTCAAGGGGTGCCTGTACTTTGGCCTGATGCTGACCCCCGATGGTCCCAAGGTGATTGAATACAATGCCCGGTTTGGTGATCCGGAGACCCAGGTGGTTCTGCCCCGGTTGGAAACCGATTTGTTGGACATCGTGGAAGCCGTGATTGACGGTCGGCTGGATCAGCTGGAGATTCAGTGGTCGGCGGAGCCGGCCGCCTGCGTGGTCATGGCTTCCGGCGGTTATCCCGGTAGTTATGCCAAGGGGCTGGAAATCACCGGCCTGGATGCCATGGGGCAGGTGAAAGGTGCTACGGTTTATCATGCCGGCACCAAATACCAGGACGGTAAGTTTCTGACGAACGGTGGCCGGGTTTTGGGTGTCACCGCCCGTGGTAAGGATCTGGATACTGCTCTGGCCAATGCCTACGCCGCTGTGGAATCCATTCACTTTGACGGTGTTCATTACCGCACCGACATCGGCAAAGCCCATTTGAAGTAAGCATTCATTTCATTGTTTGGTTTTAATGTTGTATAAAGTGATGCACCAATCGCAGCATGGATATGTCATTCCTACGGTTTGGCGGCTATTAGATTGTATGTTGTATTATAGAAGGAAAAGTGTGTAGCAGGAATGGGTGATGAGATGGGTCCTTTTCTTGATTTCAGCGCTATTGGAGATGCTGCTGTTCATTTGACAAATAAATTGGCAGATGGAATTGGGTGGATTGCCAATAGGGAAACTCCTAAAAAAACTGCTGTCAATACATATATCGAAGATATTCAAAACAGCAACTATGATCCAGTGATTAAGGCGGCCCTTATTAGTAATGCAAGAAAAACAATCAAAGAGTATTGCAATCAGAATAATATTTTGGAAATTGCAATGCAATCCATGCGGAAAAATGCAAAACCGGAACAACTTGATGTGGACTGGCTGGATTTGTTCATGGATAGAGCGAGACTAGTATCTGATGAAGAATTTCAACAGATATGGGGCAAAATTTTGGCAACGGAATGCAATCAGGTGAATAGTATTCCTAAGGTATTGTTATATATCTTGGCACAGATGGATAAGGATGATGCAGAAACATTTTCTGCATTGTGTAAAATATCTGTATCTGTAGAAGATAGAATTGCACCGGTCGTCCTTCAATCAAAGCTAAAGGATTATGAAAAGCTCGGGATTACCTTTGAAAGCCTGGTTAATCTGAATGCGATAGGGTTAATTGAAATGGATTTTGGCCCTCTCGCAGTAGGATATGCCCTTGCTGCAGAGGGAGAAGTTGCAAAAGTAAAGTATTACGATAGGGAGTATACTTTTCCAGCGGGAATGAAAGACGTAAGCATCGGTAATATTATATATACCAAGCCAGGTTGTGCGTTATGTAAATCTATTGATGTTGATAAGATTGATGGTTTTTGGGAGGCGTATTGCTTACCTATGTGGGAAGAATCAGAAAGAAAGAATACTGCCATACAGTAACTTTTTCCTGTTTGGATTTGGACGCGCGGAATCATAGAAAAACTAATTCGTAAGGGAAGGCGAGCGTTTTTGCTCTGCCTTCTTTTTTTGACGCTATCATTTTATAAGGTACCTTGACAAATTGCGGAACCGTTGCTATAATATCAAGGTACCGAAATAATTTGCGAAGGGGGGACAGAAGAATGCCGTACGGTAGACGTAGTGCGCTACATCGAATGCAGCGTCAACAGCATGATAATGCCAATGATATCAATGATAAACTAATTATTAATCTGCGGGACGCAGGGCATGTAATGCGCCTTCTGTTTGAAGGAAAGGGAAGTCAAAAGCGGATCCTGATTATTCTCCGGGAAGTGGGATCCATTACGCAACGGGAACTGACCGAACGACTGGGGGTGCAGCCTGGGTCGGCCAGCGAGGTGTTGGCCAAGCTGGAGCATGCGGGGTTGATTACCCGCATCCCCAGTTCCAATGACCGGCGAACGGTGGATATTCAGTTGACCGAATCAGGGAAGCGGCAGGCGATGGAGGCTGCCGGCCAGCGACAAAGACGGCATGTGGAAATGTTTTCCTGCCTTTCAGCAGCGGAAAAGGAACAGCTGGTGTCGTTGTTGGAAAAGCTCAATGCCCATTGGGAATCCCGCTATCTGGAACAGGAGGAGAACTAAAGAAGTATGTGGAAATACATAAAGCGATATTTGCATTTTGCCATCCTGGCCGGTCTGTTTATGATCGGGGAAGTGATGATGGACTTGGTTCAGCCGGGGTTGATGAGCCAAATCGTGGATGACGGTGTCCTTGGACTCAACAATGGTGGTGTAGGAAATCTGAATCTTATCTGGAAATTGGGGCTGCAGATGATCGGCCTGGTGCTGTTTGGGGGCCTTTGCGGGTCATTGAACAATGTGTTTGTGCATCTGTCGGGGCAGAACATCGGCAATGAGATCCGCAAGGATTGTTTTCGCAATATTATGACCTTTTCTTTTCCCCAGCTGGATAAATTCGGTACCGGCTCTCTGGTGACCAGAGTGACCAACGATATTACCCAAGTGCAGAACTTTGTTTCCCAGTTTGTCCGGGGGATGATCCGCACCAGTCTCCTGATGTTCGGCAGTATGTACTTTATGTTCCGGCTGAACCGGGATTTTGGGTTGATTGTGCTGTGTGCTTTCCCCTTGATCGTGGGCTGCCTGGCTCTTTGCCTGGCCAAAGCCAACCCGCTGTTTTCCAAATTACAGGCGCAGCTGGATGCTATTAACGCCATCATGCAGGAGGATGTGTCCGGCATCCGTATTATCAAGGCCTGTGTGCGGGAAGTATATGAAAAGGTGCGGTTCGGAAAGGCAAATGACGAATTGATCCGCACCCAGCTTCGTGTGCTGGTGATTTTTGCCTTTATGAATCCGGTCATTAATGCGCTGATGTATATTGTAGTGGCCATTATCTTAATGGTTGGTTCGGTGGAGGTCAGCGGCGGCATCACATCGCCGGGCAATATCATGGCGGCCATTACTTACACAACGCAGCTGCTAAACGGTATTTTAATGCTGGTTATGCTGTTCCAAAACATTTCCAGAGGTATTGCTTCCTGGAAACGGATCAAGGAAGTGCTGGATCGTGCGCCGGAGTTGCAGGATGGCACTTTTGACGGCGATTCCCAGCAGCAGGGAACGGTGGAGTTCCGGGACGTGTCTTTCTCCTATCCCGGCAGCCATCAAATTGTTCTAAAACACATTAATTTGTCTATTCAAAAGGGGGAAACCGTGGCGATTATGGGGGCTACCGGTTGCGGTAAAACCTCCCTGGTGAATCTGATTCCCCGTTTTTACGATGTAACCGAGGGCATTGTCCTGGTGGATGGTGTGGACGTGCGGGAATACCAACAGAAAGCCTTGCGGGAAAAGATTGCCATTGCCCTGCAGAAAAGCGAGCTGTTCAGCGCCTCTATCCGGGAAAATATTTCCTGGGGTTCTCCTCAGGCTTCCACCGAAGCAGTGCAGGCCGCTGCCACCATTGCCCAGGCGGATGATTTCATTTCTTCCACACCAGAGCAATATGATACCGCTGTTGCAGAGCGGGGCATGAGCCTGTCCGGCGGACAGAAGCAGCGGCTTTCCATTTCCAGAGCCATTTTGAAATCGGCCGAGATTCTAATTTTTGATGATTCTACCAGCGCTTTGGATCTCAAGACCGAAGCCAATCTGTACGCCGCCTTGCAGGAAGCAAATCCGGAAAGCACAAAAATCATTATTGCACAGCGCATTGCTTCTGTGCGTCGGGCGGATCGCATTGTCGTGCTGGAGAATGGGCAGATTGCCGCTGTTGGTTCCCATCAGGAACTGCTGCAAAGCTGTACTGCTTACCAGGATATTTATCATTCCCAGATCGGAAAGGAGGGCGAGGTAAATGCCTGAGCAAAAGGAACAGAAATTGGCTGAGCGCAATATTCCAGGTATGAACCGGCATGAACGGTTTGTGCAGGTGGAGCATGCCGAACATGTGGGCGCTGCTTTAAAGCGCATCGCTGCCTATTTTGCCCATGAAAAAATGATGGTCATATTCATGCTTGCCATTGTAATCTTCGGCACCCTTTGCGGCGTTTATGCGCCCAGCCTGCAAAGCAACGCCATTGATATGATCGCAGGGAGCGTTACTGGCAATCTGTTTGGCACTGTGCTCCTCATGCTGGCAGTGTATTTGCTGTACAGCGGCAGTCAGCTGCTGCAGGGGTTGTTCAGTGCCAGGCTTAGTCAGCGCATCGTCAAACGGATGCGGCAAGAGCTGTTCAGTAAAATTATGGATCTGCCCATCCGCTATCTGGATACCCATTCCCACGGCGATGTTATGAGCCGGATGACCAATGATATTGAGAATATTTCCACTACGGTTTCCCAGTCTCTGCCTTCCTTGTTTTCCGGGATTCTGACCATCATTGGTACGGTGGTGATTATGCTTTGTTATTGCTGGCAGTTGGCGCTGTTGAGCTGTGCCACCGTAATTCTGACCCTTCTGGCTACGAAGATCCTGTCTAAAAAGGTACGCAAGTTTTCCCGGAAGCGGCAGATGCTGTTGGGGCAGCTCAACGGTACAGTGGAGGAAATGGTGTCCGGGTATCGTACCGTAGTGGCCTACAATCACCAGGACATTACCACCGACGATTTTTGCGGTACCTCTGATTCCCTGACCAAGGCCGACATTAAAACCGATGTGTTCAGCGGTATCATGGGGCCTATTATGAATTGCATTGGCAATATCGGTTTTGTAATTATTGCAGCATTTGGCGGCTTTTTCTCGGTGAACCATCTCATTTCGGTGGGAGTCATTTCCGCTTTTATTGTATATGCGAAGCAGTTCAGCCGCCCCATTAATGAAATTGCCCAGATCTACGGCCAGTTGCAAACGGCCATTGCCGGTGCGGAGCGGGTGTTTACGGTACTGGACGAAATTAACGAGGCGCAGGAAGGGGAGTCCCTGGCAGAAGAAGCCAAAGCCACTGTGGAGTTCCGCAACGTGCAGTTTTCCTATGTGCCGGGGAGTCCGGTCATCAAAGATTTTACCCTGACTGTGCCCTCGGGTAAAAAGGTGGCTCTGGTGGGGGCTACCGGCAGCGGGAAAACCACTATCGTCAATCTGCTGATGCGCTTTTATGATATAGACGGCGGAGATATTTTCATCAACAGGCAAAATATCCGGGATGTGGCCCGGGGAAGTCTGCGGCAAAATATTGCCATTGTGCTGCAGGATACTGTTTTATTCTCCAATACCGTACGCAACAATCTGAAGTATGCGAACGAAGCCGCCACAGAGGAACAATTGGAGCAAGCCGTCCGTATGAGTCGCTGCAAGGATATGATCCGCATGCTGCCGCAGGGCTATGACACTGTGCTTACCGGTTCCGGCGAAAATATCAGCCAAGGGCAGCGTCAGCTGTTGGCCATCGCCCGTGCTTTTGTGGCTGATCCCAGGATTTTGATTCTGGATGAGGCCACCTCAAATGTGGATACCCGCACCGAAAAGGCCATTCAGGACGCCATGCAGCTGGTGATGCAGAACCGTACCAGCATTGTCATTGCCCACCGGTTGTCCACCATCCGGGATTCGGATCTCATCGTAGTTATGGATCACGGCCAGATTGTGGAAAGCGGAAATCACGAAGCACTGCTGGCTCAAAAGGGCAAGTATTATGAGCTGTATATGACCCAGTATGCCGGGTTTTCCACCTGATGCTATCCAGCCTACTGTCCATTGTTGTAAAAGCCGCCTCCCTGCATGGGAAGCGGCTTTTTGGCCTTTATTGCCCGTTCTTTAGGAATTTATTTTTCTTTACAGACCGGAAGAGATGTGGTAAACTAGATATGAAAAATGGTATTTCCTATAACGATGGAATCCGGTGAATCATGGCGCAGAGGGAACCGGATCTTTGCTCTTAGAAACGGTTCGTTGGTAAAACGGAA
Source organism: uncultured Eubacteriales bacterium (assembly GCA_964481575.1). Taxonomy (GTDB): domain Bacteria; phylum Bacillota; class Clostridia; order Oscillospirales; family Acutalibacteraceae; genus UQRS01. Next base: position 59,202 of record CAYZTR010000003.1, on the reverse strand, counting down.
AAATCGCAAGCATGAGGTAGAACCGAATCTGCCGTTCCGATTTCTGTCCGGGCTGTCCGGATCGGTGTTATCTGCGTGGAATTGCCGGTTGATATTAGGAGGAAGGCCCATGGAACAAGGGCTGTTTTATTGTCGCATTGCCGGGATTGCTTTTGCCGTGCAGCATCGGTATTCTCAGGTGCGGGAACGCTGCCGAGACTACTTGGTTCCGGATTCGGAGGCTGTGGAGGCGATCTCCCTGGCAATTACGGATGGGGAGATCCGTTCCATGTGTGAAGAATATCCCCAAAACACACCGGAGGAAGCGGAGGAGATCCTGATTTATCAGAAGATCGCCGAAACAGCGCCCCACTTTTCCAGACTTCTGGTACACGGAGCCTCCGTGTCCTATGGCGCCAATGGCTATTTATTCACTGCGCCCAGCGGAACCGGAAAGTCTACCCATATTGCCTTGTGGAGAAAGTATCTGGGCAGGGATGTGGAAATAATCAATGGGGATAAGCCTATGCTTTGGGTGGAGCCGCCGATTCGAGTCTGCGGGACCCCCTGGGGTGGCAAGGAAAATTGGCAAAAAAATTGCAGTGCGCCACTTTCGGCCATCTGCTTTTTGCAGCAAAGCAAGGAAAACCGGATTCGCCGTCTATTGCCGGAAGAAGTGTTGCCGCTGCTGCTGGGGCAGGTCTTTTTGCCCAAAGATACTGCCGCCGGCGCGCGTACCTTAGAGTTAGTGGATGTGGTGTTGCGCACGGTGCCGTTGTATCAGCTGTCCTGCGACATGTCGGAAGCGGCGGTTCGATGCAGCTTTGAGGCTATGACCGGCCTTACTTATCCAATGAGAAGAAAAGAGGAAACCGTATGAGAATCAAACAAGGGTTTGTCCTGCGAGAGGTCGCCGGACAGTATGTGGTCATTGCTACTGGAGAGGCCAGTGAGAATTTCTACGGCATGATTAAGCTGAATCAAACTGGCCGGGATATCTGGCAGGGGGTAACGGCGGGGCTGTCTTCCCGGGAAATTGCCAAGCAGTTGGCAGAGAAATATGGGGTGGATGAGCAAAAAGCCCTGGCGGATACGGATGCCCTTATTGCCCGTATGGATGCCGAAGGCTTTCTGGTTCCATGAACCGCCGGGTGGAGGATGTGCTCCGGGAGGAAGGGGTTTTTGTTAGCACTACAGTGGGAGTCAGTATGTACCCAATGCTCCGGAACCGTAAGGATACGGTGGTAATATCCCCTTGTACCGGTCGGCTGCAAAAGTATGACATTCCTCTGTACAAACGGGGAGACGCTTATGTTCTGCACCGGATTGTTAAGGTGCTGCCGGATTCTTATGTGATTTGCGGCGACAACTGTGTGCAACGGGAATACGGTGTAACCGACAGTCAGATTTTGGGTGTTCTGACAGCCTGCTACCGCGGAGAAAAGCCTTTGAATCTGGAGGGTGGATGCTACCGGGGGTATGTTCGCCTGTGGTGTGCCTTGTATCCTCTGCGCCGGGTATATAAGCGTCTTCGGGCAAAAGCTGCGGCATTGGTAAAACAGCGTCCATAGGGAGGAAAATAGGATGCATGAGGAATTTCAAACTGTTGGGCCATATCTGGTTCATTTGATCCGCTGTGCTCTGCATAGTCTCCCGGCGGAAGAAAAGCCAACAGATTGCACCTGGGAACAGGTATACAGGCTGGCCAAACAAAACAGTGTGGACGGCATCAGCTTTTACGGCCTGAATGGTTTGCAGGAGCCACCGGACGGGGAACTGCAAGTTTCCTGGAAAAAGCAGGCAGATGTGGATATGTTCCGGTATCTGACCTTTTCTGAAGAACGCCGCCGAATCCTGGAGGAAATGGATGCTGCCGGTCTATCCTATCTGCCGCTGAAGGGGATTCGTCTGGCGTCATATTATCCCCAGCCCGGGATGCGTTCCATGGGGGATAATGATATTTTATATGGCTTTGTGGAGCCGTGTCCTGCCGGTGGATATCAGATCCGGGGAGAGAATGCTGCCGCCCGGAAGGAGACGGTGCGTCAAGCCCAGGCGTGCGTTCGGGAGATCATGGAACGCTGCGGTTTTCAGGCGGATTCCTTTCTAGGCGCGCATGATGTTTACCGGAAGGCGTCATTTCTGGAATTTGAGATGCACCGGAGCCTGATGTCCCGGGTGAATCCATTTTATGATTACTACGAGAACCCCTGGTCCCGGGCAGTGCAGGACAGGGAAAATCCACACGCCTTTGCGTTTTCGCCTGAGAATGAATATGTTTATCTGTTGGCACATGCGTTTAAGCATTTTGACGGCAGTGGCTGCGGCATTCGTTGTGCGGTGGATCTGTATGTCTTTTTGAAGAAGGAAGGCGCCGGGCTGGATTGGGATTTTATCCGGAGAGAGCTGGAGACCCTGCGATTGACAGAGTTTGAGGCGCAGCTGCGGCAGATGGCCTGCCATGCTTTTGCACCGGAAGAAAGCCTGATCCCGGCAGATTTGCAGCTGTTGTACCATCTGCTGGGCTGTGGCACCTACGGCACCGATGAGATCTGTATGGCGCAGCGGGTGGAAAAGCTGCAAAAGGCAGAGCACGTAGATCTAAAGCAGGCCAAACGCCGGTATTTTTCAGAGCGTTGTTTTCCTTCGGAAGCCCGGTGCAAGGAGTTTTATCCTTTCTTTTACCGGCATAAACATCTGCGTTTTTTATTGCCGTTTTGTCGGTTGACGCGCGGATTGGTGGTTCATCCGGGAAAATTGTGGCAGGAATGGAACAATCTGCGAAAGCTTCATTAGTGATAAAGAAAACAAGGGACGGTGGCAGAGCTTTGTACGCTTCTGTTACCGTCCCTTGTTCTGTTACTTTACTGCCAAACGCTGTTTAATGTAAACTTCCAGGATATCTACTGTTTTCTCAATCCCCAGTTTGCTGCTGTTGATGGAAAAGTCGTAATTTCGGGAGTCTCCCCATTTTCCTTTGCAGTAGTAGTTATGATAGGATTTTCGCTGCCAGTCTTCCCGATCCATAAGACGCAGGGCTTCCGATTCGGACAGATCATACAGCTTCATGATCCGGGCGGCTTTTGCCTCACGGTCTCCCAAAATGAAGATGGAAATCAGACCTTCATTGCCCTTGAGCTTGGTTTCAGCGCAGCGGCCTACCACTACAAAGGACGCACCGGCCGCCGCCTTCTCCCGCAGGTAGTCAAATTGGATGTGAGCCACATTTTCCTGCAGAGAATTGGAGTACCCCCGCACGGTGCGGGAAAACAGCTTATTGATGGGTTTCTCATCGTATTTGCGTAAGGCTTCCGGGGGGAGATTCCGTTCCTCTGCAATCTGTACCAACAGATTGTTGTCATAGAGGGGAAGATCAAACCGCTTGGCCAACGCTTCAGCAATGACATGTCCGCCGCTGCCGAATTCCCGGCCTACTGAAAGAATTAATTGTTTCTCCATATCTATGCCTCCTTAAAAATAACGGACATAAATGCTCAACATGGAAATGAGAACTACCAGCACGGTAGCAGGAACGGCGTATTTGCAGTATTTTCCCCAGGTGATGACATGCCCTTCTTTGGCAGCTACCGAAATGCCAACCACGTTGGCAGAAGCGCCGATGGGGGTGCCGCAGCCGCCGATATCGGTTCCCATGGAAAGGGACCAGGCCAGCACCGAAAGATCGACGCCTTGTACTGCTGACAGGGTTTTAATAACCGGGATCATGGTGGCGGCAAAGGGGATGTTGTCCACAAAGGCACTGGCAATGGCCGAGACCCACAGAACAATGGCCACCATAAGCATGGCGTTGTCGCCGCTAAGCCGGGCAATCCATCCGGCGATGATTTCCAGAATGCCGGTTTGCTCCAAACCGCCTACCACAATAAACAGACCGACGAAAAACAGCAGGGTTTTGTAATCAACCTTTTTCAGCAGCGTTGGGGCGGCCTTTCTGGAGGTCAGCAGGGTAACGATGCCAATGAGAGCGCCAATGGTGGAAACGGTCAGCCCAGTCTGGGCATGGGTTACCAGCAGAACTACTGCACAGGCAAAAATGATGCAGCTGATGATAAAATCCTTTTTATTTTCAATGGCGTCCTTGGGGTCCGGATAGGAAATCACGGTGCCTGCCGCCGGGTCTTGCTGTAAAGTCTTCCGAAAACAGAGGAAGAAATACAGTACAACAAAGATCAGGGAGATGGCAGCAATCAAGCCGGTGTTGGTGATGAAATCGGCAAAGGAATAATCCATGGAGGTGCCGATAATGATGTTGGGCGGATCCCCGCACATGGTGGCTGAGCCGCCCAGATTGGAGCAGAATATTTCCGCAATGATCATGGGTACAGGATCGAATTTCAACAGGTGGGCCAGCTCCACCGTCACAGCCGCCAGGAAAAGGATGACAGTGATGCTGTCAATGAACATGGCCAGCAGCGCGGACATGAGCATAAAGGTGATGAAAATGGGGACGGTTTTGTACTTTACCGCTTTGGCAATGGCCAGACAAAGCCAACGGAAGAAGCCGGCACGGCCCATGCCTTCCACCATTACCATCATGCCTGCAATGAACAGGATGGTTTCCCAGTTGATCCCGGCGGAGGATTCGGCCGATTCTCCGGCAGAGTACCAGAAAGCCGGGGTGAAAAAGCAACCTAGGTTCAAGGTCTCCCAAATGGCGGACATACTGTGCATACAAGCTCCAAAAACCAGTACAATCATCAGTACGCCGCAGCCCAGAGACACAACATGCCTTTCTATTTTTTCACTGACGATCAGGGCGAACATGATAATAAAAATAATCACTGCCCAAATTTGCGCTGCCATCGTATTTTTCCTTCTTTACTCCAAGTTTACAGCAATCTATTTAATATGTAAATAGAAACCTAAGATATTGTATGAAAAAATATGTCGATTGTCAAGATGGAACGTTCCCGGAAAAAGGAAGTCTTTTGCATTTCTCCATACTGTATAAAAATTTGTAAAACATCCCAAACTTTTTGCTTTCGTCTGATGACAGCAGAAACGGAACCTTAAATAAACCTTAAAATATTTTCCCTTGATTCTTAAACTCCATATGGTATGATAAGGATGTAACAAAGGAGGCCCTTCTATGGAACACATTCTCATTTGTGACGATGATCGCGACATTGTTGCAGCTTTGGAGATCTATCTGACTAGCGCCGGTTACAGGGTGTTTCCCGCCTACAGCGGCCGGGAGGCTCTGGAGACGCTGGATCATAATCCGGTGAGTCTGGTGCTGCTGGACATTATGATGCCCGGGCTGGACGGCATCCAGACCGCCAAAAAAATGCGGGAGCATTCCAATGTACCCATTCTTTTTCTTACCGCAAAAAGCGAGGATACCGATATGATTCAGGGGCTCAATGCCGGGGCGGATGATTACATTACCAAGCCCTTTAATCCTATGGAGGTTATCGCCCGGGTGAAATCCCATCTGCGGCGATATACCACTCTGGGCGGTCAGGTCAAGTCCCCCGATACCATGACGGTGGGCCCCATCTCTTTGGACGACGCTGCCAAAACGGTGACGGTGGACGGAGAACCGGTGGCCCTGACCCCGCTGGAATACAGTATTCTGCGGCTGTTGATGCGTCACGCCGGGCAGGTGCTGTCGGTGGGGCAGATTTACAACCTGGTATGGAACGATCCGGCCTACGGCAATGAAAATACCGTAGCAGTACATATTCGGCATCTGCGGGAGAAGGTGGAGATTGATCCCGCCCATCCCCGGTATCTAAAGGTGGTTTGGGGCCAGGGGTATAAAATGGAAAAGCCACGTTGATGGAGGAATCAATGTTGATGGAGGAATCAATATGAAACAATGGAATACAAAGCTGTGGGTGAAACTCCTTTGTCTGGCCCTGTCCATTCTGTTCATCAGTGGCGGGATTTTCTGTGCCGCCTGGGCCGTTGTAGCGGAAAGTGAATTGGGGTTAGAGTATTCCCAGTGGACAGACACCGGTTATGCCTACACGGTGTTGGAACTGTATCGGGATCTGGCGGTGGAAAAGTATGCCTTTGAGCAGACACATCCGGATTTGCAACAGCTGGATTACCTGGAGGAGCAAACCTATACCCGGTTGCAGAATTTACTGACTGGAAATAATACCAATTTCCGCTACCAGCTTCTGGATCATAAGGGCAGTGTGCTGGTCTCTAATCTGGGGCAGGATGTCTTGCAGGAGCAGGTGCCCAAGGTTTATCAGCTGACTTTGTCCTCTGCCACTTTGACCCAGCAGTCAGAGGCAAAGGAAACCGACAGCGATTCCACTTACAGCAACTATCCGGAAATGGGAATGTATTATTTTGGAAACGGACTTTACCGGGATATGGAAGGCAACATCTGCAAATTTGATGCGTGGGGAAATATGGAAATTGTTGCGTTTCAGGAGGATGATGCCAGCGACTTGAAGGATCCAGACGAGTACTACAATCCATTTCAGTGGGCCAACGGCGTAGGCTATTATTTCTATAATCCCTATGGCCAGGCCGTCAGTGCAGCCACCGGACAGATTGTTGATCTGCCTGACCAGAATACCGGCAGTACTACTGCACCGGCGAGCCAAAGTGAAACCCAGGCTGATTCTTACATTCTGGAATACGGCGTTGCAACCGCCATGCCTTTGCAGGATGCCTTGTGGTATGCAAAAGAGGATGTGGAGACCGTTGGCGGCCGGGTGATTCCCATGCTGAGCGCTGCCGTGGTTCTGGGGCTGCTTGGATTGGCCTTTGCTGTCCTGTATCTGGCGGCAGCAGGGCACAAGGCCGGGGTGGAGGGGATCCATCTTAACCTGTTCCATCGGATTCCCTTTTCGGTGGTTCTGCTGGTGGCGATGATGCTGGGCTGTTTGGTCATTCCGATGGTGAACGTGATGGATCGTTTTGATTTGGAGCTTGGCAGGAATTGGTCGTTTTATATCTATCGTCTGTCCGAAACCGGTTCTGCGTTAGAGGCACTGGAACAACTGGCTACTGCAAACCGGGTTGCCGGCTGGAACTGGTTCTCCCTGGCTTGTGCCGGGATCTCCGCTTGGTTATTTGCTTTGGTGCTTGGCGTTTTCAGCAGTCTTGTAGTGCAGCTGAAGGCCCACCGGTTTTTGAAATCCACGCTGTGCTACCGGCTGTTCCTTTGGGGCAAGGGTACGCTGAGCCGGCTTTTTCGGGCGGTACGGCTGTTCTGGAAGGCGATTCTGGTTCTGGCGGCCCTGTTTTTTGCCTTCTTCTTCTGTATCGTGGCCAGTGTGGCTGGGGCCTGGCCTCTGGCAATTCTGCTGTACCTGGCGCTGGGGGCGGGCAGTCTATTCTTGCTGCTTCGGTGGTGCCGTGGCTGGGAGCAGGTGCAAACCGGCTGCCGTGCCATTGCCGCCGGCGATTTGAATTATCAGATAAAAACCGAACTTTTACCCGGCAGTCTTCAGTCACTGGGGCAGAATCTGAATTCTATTTCCAATGGTCTGGAATCAGCCGTACGGGAGCGGAGCAGAAGCGACCGCTTCCGAGCCGAGCTGATTACCAATGTTTCCCATGATTTAAAGACCCCACTGACCAGCATTATTAACTATGTGGATCTGTTGGAGGGATTGCAGCTGGAGGATCCCAAGGCCCGGGAATACCTGGAGGTGCTGGCCCGCAAAAGCCAGCGACTGAAAGTTTTGACCGAGGATCTGGTGGAAGCCAGCAAGGCCTCCACTGGCAGTTTGACGGTTAACGCCCAGAAAATGAACTTGTGTCAGCTGGTGCGTCAGGCCCTGGGTGAGTATGAGGAAAAGCTGACGGCGGCAGGATTGACGCTGCGGAGCAGCTTTGCCCGGGAGAAAATTCCGGTGCAGGCCGACGGCAGTCATATGTGGCGGGTATTGGATAATTTATTGTCCAACTGTGTTAAATACGCCATGCCCGGTAGCAGAGTCTATGTAGACGTTGACTGTGACGGCGTTGTCGCCTGGTGTTCAGTGAAGAACATGTCCGCCGACCCTTTGAATATTCCTGCCCAAGAGTTGATGGAACGGTTTGTCCGGGGGGATGCATCCCGCAGTACCGAGGGTTCCGGTCTGGGACTTTCCATCGCCCAGAATCTTGTCCATTTGCAGGGCGGCAGCTTAAAAGTGGAGGTAGACGGAGACCTGTTTAAAGCCACTGTGCAGCTTCCCGCCTTACAAGACGGCAGCATTTGAAATGTAAATCAGCAGCTGTGTTATCCCGCCCCGGTATCCGGGGCGGGATCTTTGCTTTATTGGAGAATCCGACCCGCCCCGGCCACCAGGCTGCAAAGGAGGATCCCCAGCACCAGGGGCAGAGCTACGGAAACCAGCGTCCATTTCCAGCTGCCGGTTTCCTTTCGGATGGTCAAACAAGTGGTAGAGCAGGGAAAATGTACCAGAGAGAACAGCAAAAAGCAAATGGCGGTGCTTCCTGTCCAACCATTGGCGGTCAGAAGGGTGGCCAGATCGCCGGAGGCGGCTGCCGACAGGGTTCCGGCGCCGGTGTAGCACAGCAATACAATGGGTAATACGATTTCGTTGGCCGGGAACCCTAGCAGAAAGGCCAGCAAAATATAGCCATCCAGCCCCATGAACCGCCCTAGTGGATCCAGAAAGCCGCCTACCAGTGCCAGCAGATTTTGCCCGCCGATTTGCAGGTTGGCCATGAGCCATAGGAGCAGCCCGGCCGGGGCCGCCACTGCTGCCGCCCGCCCGAGAACAAACAGCGTCCGGTCCAGCACCGAGCGGTACAGCACCCGCCAGACCTCCGGGGGCCGGAAGGGGGGCAGCTCCAGCGTGAAGGCTGACGGAACCCCTTTTAGTAAGGTGGCCGATAGCAGCCGGGAGATTAATAGGGTCAGAAGCAGTCCCGCTCCGATGACCGCCAGTACCAGTACCGCTGACCGGAAAGAACTCCACAATCCCGTCCCGGCAAAGAAAATGCCGGATACGGCAATCATAGCAGGAAACCGCCCATTGCAGGGCATCAGACTGTTGGTGAGGATGGCAATGAGCCGTTCTCGGGGGGAATCAATGATGCGGCAGCCGGAAACCCCTACCGCATTGCATCCCAACCCCATGCACATGGGTAGTTGTCGGGAGAATGTACCCCTATTGGATATAGATATGTTCGCTGGGCATCCCTCGGCAGCGAAAATAAATCCGCACGGTCTGCTCCTTCATTTTGCCCCGTTCGGTCTGCCGGTAACAGCCCTGACCGATTTCTACATGATCCACCAGATAGGTCACCAATGTCCGGGTTAGTGCCTCAGGTTGGATGCAGGCCTGTAATTGCTGCTTCAGTTTGCCCCGGAACGCTTCCGATTGGGTTATCCTTTTTTGTACCCGCAGGGCTCGTAGCTTTCCCGCAATTTCCTGTCCTTCCTCCTGGTATTTTTGCAGCATTTTTTTCCGGTGTTCCTCCTGCAGCAACCCGGCGGCATAATCCTCGTACAGCTGCCGGATCAGGCTTTCCAATCGCTGACTGCGTTTTTCCAGAACAGCTGCTTCCCGCTGTGCATCAGATATAGGCGATCGTTGCCGGATTTTTTGCTGTGCTGCTTCCAGAATTTCCTGCATCTCTCGGGGAGACAGCGCCAGTAAGGTCTGTATACTTTCCAGCAGCAGGGCGCAAAGGGCGTCGTAGTCTATAAAATGGTTGGTGCATTCGTCCCGGCCGTACCGCTTATATCCGCTGCAGGTCAGGGTAGCTGTGGTTCCCTTTTTTCTGGAGCCGACAGCGGACATGCTCTTGCCGCAGTCGGCACATCTGGCAATACCGGAAAACAGATTGTGGAACTGTCCGGTTTTGGTGCAGATTCGCTGCCGGCTGTATCGCCCGGCTCTGTCAAACAATGTTTGGGTTACCAGCGGAGTGTGGGTGTGCTCCACCACAATCCAATCCTTCTGGGGTTTTGGGGTGGACGCCCCTTGTTTAAAGGAATACTTGCAGGTTTTCCCCTGGACCATATGCCCCAAATACACCGGGTTCTTCAGCAGTTTGGAGATGGTGGAGGAGGTCCATTCCCGCCGTTTGGAAAACGCTTCGATTTGTAGATGGGGATGCTGGAAACACCGGTATTCCATGGGGGTGGGGGTTCGGCTGACGTTCAGTTCCCTGGCAATGGCGGCGGGTGGCATGCCGCATGCCGCTTTTTGGAAAATTTTGGCCACCGTTGGAGCCGATCCCGGATCGGCCACCAGATGGTGCCGGTCTGCCGGATCCCGTTGGTAGCCGTAGGGGGGGAACGCCCCGATAAAGGCCCCCTCCTGCATCCGAGCCTGGAAGGCAGACCGAATTTTTTTGCTGGTGTCTCTGGCGTACATTTCGTTGAGAATGTTTTTGAAAGGGGCAATGTCGGTAAAAGGACTGTCTGAGTCGTATCCGTCATTGATGGCAATGTACCGCACCTGTTTGGCCGGAAAATACAGCTCGGTGTATTGCCCGGTTTGAATGTAATCTCGACCCAGCCGGGAAAGATCTTTGGTTAGCACCATGTTAATCCGCTTGTCTTCAATGTCCATTAGCATGCGCCGGAAGGCCGGTCGGTCAAAGGTGGTGCCGGAGACACCATCGTCCACATATTCGTCATAGACGGTATACCCATGGTCTCGGGCATAGGCCCGGAGTATTTGCCGCTGGCTGGTAATGCTGGCGCTTTCCGCTGAACCTTCATCATCCCTGGACAGGCGCATATACAGCGCCGCCATCCAGAGTTGGCTGCCGGTATTGCTCATGGTTCTGTCTCCTGTTGAATCATTGGGTCAGGCTGCAGCTGCTCCTGTGCCGGCGCATACGCCGTATCCGTCAGCATTTGTATCAGCAGTTCCCGGAGGGGAATTTCTCCGGTAAATTGCCATTCCACCCGGCAGTTGTATGTTTCCTCTTTCACCTGTGCCGCCTCCTTTTGTTTTGTGGTATTCTATGCAGTGGCGGCCGGGCGGTATGCCCAGGACAAATTGGGCAAATCAGGAATAGCAGCCGGAAAAAGGGGAAGGCTAGTGGAAACAGCAACAGGAGGTTTTTGCAATGGAACACAGTCAGCAAATTCAGATTACCACCCGGGATAGAGTTCTGCGGGCCTGGGAAAATTCCATGGAATTGGTGCGGGATTTTGAAGCCTATTCCCGAGAAATCAAGGACGATTCGGAAACAGCCCAGCTGTTTGCAGATTTTGCCGTAGAGGAAGGCTTGCATGCTTCCAAGTTCCGGGAAATCCTGCATGGGTACCAGGATGCCTGAGGGCGGACGCAGCCTTTGGGCGCAAACCGCATCTCTGCCTTCTTTTCCACCGCTGGAAGGGGACGTTCAAACCGATGTGTTGATTATAGGCGGCGGCATGGCCGGCCTGTTGTGCGCCTATCGGCTGCAGCAGGCCGGCGTAGCATATATGTTGGTGGAGGCCGGCACTGTCGCATCGGGTGTTACCCGGTTTACCACTGCCAAAATTACGGCCCAGCACGGCTTGTGCTATGACAAGCTAATCCGGCAACGGGGCAGGGAAAAGGCCAGATTGTATCTGGAGGCCAACCAAAAGGCTTTGACCCAATACCGTACTCTCTGCCGCCGTTGGGATTGTGACTTTCAGGAGACCGACGCCTATGTGTACAGCCGTGGGGAGGTGGGCAAGCTCCAGCGAGAGCTGAAGGCCCTGCGCAGCCTGGGAGCCCAGGCCGTCTTTTTGGAGCAGCTGCCCCTGCCTTTTGCCGTCAGCGGAGCGGTTTGTCTCCGACATCAGGGCCAGTTTCACCCCCTGAAATTCCTGTCCCATCTGGTGCAGGACCTGCATATTTATGAGCATACGGCTGTACGGGGGTTGTCCGGTCACAAAGCGGATACCGACCGGGGTCGGATCACTGCGAAAAAGATCATTATGGCGGCACATTTTCCCTTTATTGACCGGCACGGCAGCTATTTTCTCAAAATGTATCAGCACCGTTCCTATGTGCTGGCGCTGGAGCATGCGCCTCATCTGGAGGGCATGTATGTAGAGGATACGCACAGCGGCCTGTCTTTTCGGAATTACGGGGATCTGCTGCTGGTGGGCGGCGGCGGCCACCGTACCGGCTTGCCGGGCGGTGGTTTTGGGGAGTTGGAGCAGTTTGCCAATCTGTATTATCCCAAGGCCCGAGTGCGCTTTGGCTGGGCAACTCAGGATTGCATGACGCTGGATGGTATCCCTTATATCGGGCAGTATTCCATGGCTACCCCGGATTGGTATGTGGCCACCGGGTTCAACAAGTGGGGGATGACCACTTCCATGGTGGCTGCGGATTTGTTGACCGATTTGGTGTGTGGCCGAAAGAATGAACTGGCGGCGTTGTTTTCCCCCTCCCGTTCCATGCTGCATGTACAGCTGGCTCGCAACAGCGTCCAGGCACTGAAGGGTTGGGTATCCCCCAATACCCGACGGTGTACCCACTTGGGTTGTACTCTGAAATGGAATCCAGAAGAAAATACCTGGGACTGCCCCTGCCACGGTTCTCGGTTTACCCCTGAAGGCCACCGGATTGATAATCCTGCCACCCGGGATTTACCCTGATGGAAATTGCATAAAAGCCGACCGTCTGATCACAGCCAGACGGTCGGCTTTTGCTTGCCCGGCATTCTGTCGCCAACCATCCACATGGTCAGGGCTTGCTTGCCGCAGGTGCCGGCCCGGGCGAAGAAACTGTCCAGATTAAAAGCGATTCTGGGCAAATAGCCGGCGTCCTCCAACAGGGTGAACAGGGGGAAAAAGATGGCCATGGGCGGCAGCATAACCGCAATCACCTGAAACAGGGTGCCCAGTACTCCATCGCAAAGGAGCCCCAGTAGTCTTGGCCCCGCCCCCAACTGCAGCAGCACGGCCCGAATCCATTCCAGCAGCCGATTCAAGCCCTGCTCCAGTAGGCTGGAGGGTACGTTGGCTCCGGCAATGGTGATCCACAGAATCCCCAGCAGCAGAAGTACCATCAAGGGGATGCCCAGGGTCTTTCCCGTCAGAATCCGATCCAGCCGCTGCTCCAGGTAGGATTGGCAGCAGTTGCAGGTGACAGCAGCCTGGCAGGCCTCTTCTGCCGTGGCCACGGTTGCCTCCGCCAGCAATTCCGCTATGGGCTTGCCACAAGCCTGTTCCACACTGTGGCGAACGGTGTTGACTTTGGAGGCAACGGGATCCTCCCATAGCCGCAGTCCGGTTTCCAGGGCTGCGGTATTCAGAAATTCCTGTTCCCCCTCCAACAGCCGTACAGCCAGATAGCGGGGGGTAAAGCGGCAGTTGCCAGACCAATGCAGCAGTCCGGCTAGTGTATGTAGACCTTCTTCTAACGGCGCAGGATATAGGAGTCCCGGTGGTTTGGGTGCCGGTTCCCCCATCACGCTATCTGTGGCTGCCAGCAGAGCGGAAATTCCTTTCCCGCTGCGGGCGCTGGTGATGACCACCGGAACTCCCAAAGCCCGGCGCAGGGCTGGGGCGCTGATATGAATGCCCCGCCGTTCAGCCTCATCTGCCAGGTTGACGCAAAGCACCATCCGCGGTGTCAACTCCCGAACGGCCAGAGCCAGTTGGAGATTCCGCTCCAGACAGGTGGCGTCAGCAACGACAATAACGCAGTCGTATTGGCCAAATACAAGAAAATCCCGGGTCACCGCCTCCTCCTCCGAGCTGGGAAGCAGAGAATAGGTGCCCGGGGTGTCTACAATCCGGTAATTTCGGTTTCCCCGGCTGGCTTTGCCGGTTTTGCACTCCACGGTTTTGCCCGGCCAGTTGCCGGTATGTTGGTTCAATCCTGTTAAGTGGTTGAAAATGGTGCTCTTTCCCACGTTGGGGTTTCCTGCCAGCACCAGAGTTTTGCAGGGGTGCAGGTACATTTGGGTTTGCATGATCCCCGGCCTCCTTTATTCGGAGAGATAGATCCGGCGGGCGTCCCGACTGCGAATGGCAATGACTGCTCCCCGGATGCAATAGGCGGTGATGTTTCCCCCCAGCCCCGTGAACAGGCAATGTATTTCGGTTCCCTTGGTTAGTCCCAGATCCAGCAGCCGCCGGGTTAACGGAAAGTCAGGTTCCATGCCTGCAACCTTTGCCGTTTCCCCTTTGGCGAGGCTGTTCAGACGCCGTCGCTCCATACTTTTTCATCTCCGGTAATTTTTGCCGACAGGATAGAGGCCCGCCGGTGTTGGATATTACAGTCTATGCGCCGCTGGGAATCTGGGTGCCAGTGTAACTGCCGGGTCATTTTATTGTCTGCTTAAACTTTTTTTATGGCGGGAATTTGGAAAAATCTTATTTCTGATCAGCTGTCCAGATCTTCCAGCAGGCTGATCAGGTCCTCCTCCCGGTAAATGGGAATACCTTGCGCTAAAAGCTGTTGGTCATACTCCGGCAGGAGACTGGGTTTTGTCTCCAGCCAGTATTCCGGTGCCTGAGCGTCGGGCAAAAAAACGCCGATGCGTCCTTCCTGGCTTTTCACCAGATAAAGAACCGATTCTTCCGAGGTGACCGATACGGTGACCTCCTCAGCTGCCGAGCCTCCGGTTCCGGCTGTGGACAGCAGAAAGAGAAAGGCACTGGCTGCCAGACAGCCAAATATTGCGGTACAAATGCTGCGGATCGACATGTGGATCCCTCCCGGTCAGTATGTTTCCTGCCTTTAGTGTCCCACCGGAAACGGCTTGTTATACAAAAATCTTAATTTTTCCTGAAATTTATAAAAAATGGATTTCTTTTTTTCAAAACTGTGGTATAATTAATTTATATAATTCTATTGTTTTGATCTCCGCTGTTACGCGGCCTGAAAAGGAGAGAAGTTCATGCGTAAAAAGCACAACCAAAACGATGATTATAATTTCCAGGATGAGGAATTTTATACCCTGCAGTTCTCCCAGGATGAAGAGGAATCCGGCTTTGACCTGAACTCCTATGCAACCCGGAAGTCTGCCGGTGGGAAGAAGGGGCGTGGTGGCCACGGCCGCAAGAAAAAGCGTACCCCCTTGCAGCGGGTAACCCGGGTGCTGCTTTCGGTGTTTCTGGTATTGGTGATCACCGGATGCCTGACGGTGGGGACTTTTGCTGTTTATGTATTCGGTTTTGTGGACGGTACCCTGGACGATAATCTGGATGAACTGAAGCTGAACTATACCACTACCATTTATGTCAAGAACAGCGAAACGGGGCAATATGAGGAATACCAGCGGCTCCACGGGGAGGAAAACCGGATCTGGGTTTCCATCAACGAGCTGCCGGAGGATCTGGCCTATGCGTATATTGCCATTGAGGATAAGCGGTTCCTGTCTCATAACGGTGTGGACTGGAAGCGGACGGTGTCGGCCTTTGCCAATTTGTTTCTGGATTTCTTCCCCTCCAAGCAGGGTGGTTCTACCATCACTCAGCAGCTGGTGAAGAACCTGACGGGTGATAACGATACCGATGCCATGCGGAAGATCCGGGAGATTATGCGTGCCAGGTATGTGGAGGATAATTATACCAAGGAAACTATCATGGAGTGTTATCTCAACACCATTGCCATGGGGAATGGTTTGTACGGTGCCGAAACGGCCAGCGAGTATTATTTCGGTAAAAGTGCTTCAGATTTAAGCCTCTGTGAATGCGCCGCCCTGGCTGCCATGGCCAAGGAACCGGAAAAGTACCGCCCAGATAAGAATCCCGAGAATAACAAGACCCGGCGTAATACTGTTTTATTTGAAATGTATGACCAGGGTTATATCTCCAAGGATGAATATGAGGAAGCCATTGCCCAGGAGTTGATCATTACAGCCAATAAGGCCGACTTGGGGGAGGCGGAAGTAAACAACTGGTTTGTGGATACGGTCATTGACAATGTTATCAATGATCTGATGGAGCAGTATGGCTATGATAGGGATTACGCTTCCAAGCGGTTCTATAATGCCGGTTTTAAGATTTACTGTACCATGGATCCCCAGATCCAGGCTACCTTGGAGGCGGCCTATGCCGACGCCCGGAACTTTACGGCCGCTTCCAATTCCAAAAATCCGTCCGAAATGGTGCAGTCGGCCATGACGATTATGGATTATCAGGGGCATATCGTGGCCATTGTAGGCGGCCGGGGGGAGAAAACCGCAAACCGTTCCCTGAACCGTGCCTACAATGTGGCCCGGCAGCCCGGTTCTTCTATTAAGCCTATTGGCGTTTATGCGCCCGCCCTGGAGGCTAATTTGATCACCTATTCCTCCATTGAGCAGGATGAGCCCATCCAAACGGTCATAGATGGTAAAACCACCTCCTGGCCCAAGAACTCCTACTCCGGTTATCGGGGGGCTACCACCATCGCCAGTGCCCTGGAGCGTTCGGTCAATACGGTGGCTGTGCGTACCCTGCAGAAGCTGACCTTGAAAAATTCTTTTGATTTCTTGACCAACAAGGTGGGAATCACCACCCTGGATGAGGAAAATGATTTGGTGCTGGGTTCGCTGGCTTTGGGCGGCTGTTATAACGGCATTACGCCTACTCAGATGACGGCGGCCTATGCCATTTTCGGTAACGGCGGGAAATACTACCAGCCCTCCACCTATGTAAAAATTACCGATCAGTATGATGCGGTGGTGCTGGAGCAGCCCAGTGCTACGGTGGCCATCGGGGAAGATACCGCCTTTATTATGAATAAAATGCTGCAAAATGTCATTTACGGATCCAGCGGTACCGGTACCGCTGCCAAGTTTGATAATATCCCCATGTTCGGCAAAACAGGTACCACTTCGGATAATTATGACCGTTGGTTTGTTGGCGGCACTGGTTATTATGTGGCGGCCTGCTGGTACGGCTTTGATACCCCTGCCTCCTTGAAGGGAGTCAGCGGCAATCCTGCCCTGAACACGTGGAAAACCGTTATGAAGCAGGTGCATGCTGATTTGGATGCGCAGGATTTTGTCCAGCCGGACAGCGTGGTTTACGCCCGGTATTGTACCTCCAGCGGTATGCCGGCGACCAATCGCTGTTCTTCCCTGGCCAACGGTTGGTATAAGGTCAGCTATCTGCCGGCTTGTACCACCCATGGCGGTACGCTGTTGGATACCGTTAGCGCCCCCAGCGGCGTTTCTGGCGGTACTTCCAGATACGCCTCTTCCGCATCTTCTGCCATCTCTTCGGTGGCTTCTGTGGAGTCTGCACCGGAGGTCAGCTCAGAAACCGCATCGGAGCCGGAGACTGCTTCTTCGGAGCCGGCGGAAGTGTCTGAACCGGAGAGCTCGTCCAGTCAGGGGGAGGCGTCGACGTCTTCCGAACTGGAGGAATCCGCCGATCCGGAACCGGAGGAATAGGCCTGGTAATGCTTTTTCCCTTTGCTCTGGGTGGGGAGGCGTAAGTGGAGGCCTTGGCTCTTCTGCCTGGAAACTGAGAAAAGAAAAATAGCGCCGACGCTTCCACGTCGACGCTATTTGTTTGAAGATGATGTGTTATTCATTTTCGTCCGGTACCTCTTGGTAAAGATTGAAACGGAACAAAATGGATTCATCTTCCGGGTTTGCACACCGGATGATTGCTTCGTCAATACGGGAGCCTTCCTTCAAAATATTGGAAATGCCCAGCATCTGGCTCAGCTTGGATTTTAGGTTCAGAATATCACCCTCCGGCGTCTCCAGAAATATGTCGCCTTTGCAGGCATCAATGGCCTTGAGAAAATCGGCGAAATCCAGATCGTGCAGGTTCAATTTGTTTCCCATATCTTTATCTCCTTTCTTTGGTTTGGAATTGTTGGCCGTGCCGCAGTTTTTAAGGGGCCGAGCCAACAATGGAAAGGTTTTCCTTTCCTCCGTATCATACGCCGAAAATTGTGAAATGTCAACAAATATCATGTAAATTTTTTGTGCGACTCGCGAATTTTTATGCTTTGCATATATTTCCATACCCAGTGGGAATTTTCCTGATGAATTCTGCCAAGTCTGGTTTGCCGGCTTTTGGAGAGGAGGTGCTTCTGTGCCGTTTCCGGTTCCGGAGGATGTTTTGTTTTTGCTGCACCGGTTGGAGTCTGCCGGTGGAGAAGGCTATTTGGTGGGTGGTTGTGTCCGGGATATGCTCCTGGGGGTTCTGCCAGGGGACTATGATCTGGCTGTCTCCCTGTTACCGTCTCAGGTGATGGAGCTGTTTCAGGATCAGCATGTGATTCCTACCGGTCTGTCTCACGGTACCGTCACAGTAGTGCTGCACGGTACTCCTTATGAGCTTACCACCTATCGGCAGGATGGGTCCTATACCGATCACCGACACCCAGACGGTGTTACCTTCTGCCGCAGTATACAGGAGGACCTGGCCCGTCGGGACTTTACTGTCAACGCCATGGCCTATCATCCCGATCGGGGGTTGTTGGATCCCTATAGCGGCCGCGCTGACCTGGTAAACAAAAAGCTTCGTGCGGTGGGAGAGCCGACCGTCCGGTTTTCGGAGGATGCTTTGCGGATGATGCGCTTGCTTCGCTTTTCTGCCAAGCTGGGGTTTGCCCCTACACAGGAAACCTGGGACGCCGCCATGGCCGGTCGGCAGGATCTGCAAAATATTGCGGTGGAGCGAATTTTTGCAGAGCTGAAAAAGCTGCTGTGCGGCGACTATGCCGGACAGGTGCTGCAAAATTATGCGCCAGTGCTGTTCGCCGCCCTACCGGAGTTGGCCGTTATGGAGGGTGTTCCCCAAAACAATCCCTGGCATTTATATGATGTCTGGGAACATACAACCCGGGCGGTAGATGCTGTTCCGCCTCAGCCTTGTTTGCGTTTGACTATGCTCTTTCATGACAGTGGAAAGCCGGCCTGCCGGTTTACTGATGAAGCAGGGATGGATCATTTTTACCGTCATCCCCAAACCAGCGCGCAGATTGCAGCGGATACCCTGACCCGTTTGAAATGCGATAATGCCACGAAAGACCAGGTGATTTCCCTGGTGCGTTGGCATGATGTAATGTTGCCGGCTACTGATCCAGTGGTTCGCCGATGGATGGGACGGCTGGGGCCGGAAGGTTTCCGGGACTTGCTGCTTTGTCAGAAGGCGGATACCTTGGCCCATGCGCCAGGGGTGGTACCGCAGCGGTTAGAGCAAATTGCGGCTTTAGAGGAGATCCGCTGCCGTCTGTTGCAGGAAAAGGCCTGCTTTACCCTTTCCCAGCTGGCGGTTCATGGTCGGGATTTGCTGGCTTTGGGTATTCCGCCGGGCCGACAGATTGGAACGCTGCTGCAAACCCTGCTGGAGGCAGTTGTGGAGGAGCGTCTCCCCAATGAAAAGGAGGCCCTGCTAACGTATATAAAGGGCCTTTTATAAAGGGATCTCCTGCCGCAACCGTTGGTTGCGGTCTTTGCCATCCGGAATTGGTGGTGAAAACAGCTTTCTTTTGCTACAATGCATATAAGAACGAAGGAGGAATATTATGAATCTGGAAATCGCTAATCGCATGTTGGAGCTGCGAAAAACAGCCGGCTATTCTCAGGAGGATCTGGCCGCCAGGATTGGTGTTAGCCGACAGGCCATTTCCAAATGGGAGCGTGGGGAGGCTTCCCCCGATACAGATAATTTCATTGCTCTGGCTGAACTGTACGGAGTTTCCTTGGATGAGCTACTGCTGGGAAAGCCCCCTAAAGCAGCTGCGCCTGTGAATTCCTCGAAAGTATCCGGTCCGGAGACTTCTGACGGAGAGCCGGCCTCAAAACCTGCTGCGGAATCTGCTGCGGCAGCGGATGCTGAGCCCAATGCTGTACCCAACGCCGAATCAGACAGTGCCACTCCCAAAAAGGATCGGGTCTGGTTTGACGGCGCTCTCCATGTGGATTCTAAGGATGGTGACCGGGTGGATGTGGGTTTTGGCGGCGTCCATGTGGATGCCAAAGATGGCAGCCATGTACATATTGACCGACACGGTGTCTACGTTTCGGAAACCGGTGAAGCCAAGAACCATCTCCATTCCCGTGGTGACGGGGATAAGGTAACTTCCTTTTTCCATTGGTTCCCTTACCCGGCGCTTATTACCATGGTATATTTGGTGCTGGGACTTTGTTTTTCCCTGTGGCACCCGGGCTGGCTGCTGTTTTTGACCATTCCGTTGTATTATACTGCCATAGATGCTGTGAAAAAACGGAATGCGGATCATTTTGCCTATCCGGTGCTGGTGGTTTTGGTGTATTTATGGCTGGGCTGTGTATGGAATCTGTGGCATCCTTATTGGATTTTGTTTTTGACGATTCCGCTATATTATTGGATTGTTGCCATGATCCGCGCGTTGCAAAAGCGTTCCTAATCGGAGCTTTTCGCCGCCTGATTTGAATCCCGAATCAGGCGGATTTTCTTGCAAATCGTTTGCCGATGTGGTATCCTATGCAGTAATTTCAAAAGAATCGTAAAGCAGCAAGGAGTGCGTGTGATGCAGCAGAATGTTCCTGCCCCTTTGTATCGGGATCCAATTTTTGATAGTCCTGCCGACCCTATGGTGATTCGCAGCCATCTGGATGGCCGGTTTTATCTCTTTTATACCCAGCGCCGGGCCACCGCCCAGGTAGATGGCGTTTCCAATTGTTACGGTACGGCTATTGGGGTGGCACAGTCGGATGACGGCGGTGCACACTGGCACTATCGGGGCGCCCTGGATCTGGATTTTGAGTTTGGGCATAATACCTTCTGGGCACCGGAAATTGTTTTTGATGAGCCCACCAGTCTGTATCATATGTTTGTTACTTATATTCAGGGGGTGTATATGGATTGGGGCGGAGATGCCTGCCTGGAGCATTATATCTCCCGGGATTTGTTTACCTGGGAGCATCAGAGCGGCCTTTCCTTTGGATCTTCCCGGATTATTGATCCCTGTCTGTACCCTTTGCCCTCCGGCGGCTGGCGTATGTGGTATAAGGATGAAAATCAGGATTCCCATACCTGCTATGCCGACAGCCCGGATTTGTATCATTGGACGTATGGGGGTCAGGTGATTACTGATTGCCGCCACGAGGGCCCCAATGTTTTTGCCTTGGGTGGTTATTATTGGATGTTGGTAGATGTCTGGCAGGGGCAGGGGATTTATCGATCAGAGGATTTGCTCCACTTTACCCGCCAGACGGGGGGGAATCTGCTGGAATCCGGTACCGGTACCCGCCCCCGGGACAATACCATGGGCCGCCATGCTGATGTCTATACCGTGGGAGACAAGGGATATGTGTTGTATTTTACCCACCCGAATACCGGGGATGATGCTGCTTATTGCCGCACCTGTCTGCAAATGGCGCAGGTTACCGTGGAAAACGGCCGTCTGGTTTGTGACCGTAATAAGGAATTTTCGGTAGACTGGCGGCAGCAGGATTGATAGAAGGTAAAATCGCCCTTTCGCCGAAGATGCTGCCTTACCTTCGGCAGTAAAAAATGCTCATCAGGTACACCGTTACAGTGTATCTGGTGGGCATTTTTATAGGATACGATGGCAAGTGTTGGCTGCGGGTTTCCTGCGTTTCAAATACAAGCTACCCGTTTTGCAGTTGAGACAAGATGCTTTGCACAATTATGTTGGGGGCCTGTGAAAAATCCTGGAGCGTATAGGAGGCCAGAAGCTTTCTATGTTTTCCAATGAGGAATTTGCCTTTTTTCAGGAAAATCCGGCCGTTACACACTGACAGACAGTGGGCAGAGCTCAGGCTGCCGGCTGCGGCAGATTGGCACATGTGATTTAACCCGGAATAGAGTTGATATTCCATTTCGGAGCGAAGCCAAAGCGCCGGTACTTCTATACTGTGGTGGAGCAGGAACATGGTGGTAAAACCCGTAATAAAACCATTTGCTCCGGGGCGAATGGTATGCTCCAGGGCATGCCAGGATTTGATTTCCAGCCGATAGTAGGACTGCTCCAGATTGCGTGGAATTTCCCGGATCTCGTTCCTGGAAACCAAAGATATTTTGGCGATTTCCCCATAGTAGCGGATTCCCGCTTCTGCACCGAATAAACGCTTGGACTGATAAATTGCCACATAATGCAGGCCCCGTACACCGTTGGGGAGCTGTTCTGCCGGCACATGGTAAAATTTGTGCCGTAGGCAAATATCCAATTGCTTCCGATTGCGGAGTACGCCCACGAGAACGTCCCTTGCAGTCCAGTTTACCTGACTAAATGGAATACTGTGTATCAGGTGTGTGTTGACCGCATTAGCCATCTGCAGTTGTTGCCGCACTTGATCCATTTGGAGAAAGCTCCAATGCTGATACTGTGCTGCCGGGTTCTGCAGAGGAATTTGCAACACTTGTCCGGCAACAGCAAGCAAATTGATCCAGATACAGTATTGTTGATAGACCGTTTGGCCGCCGGCAAGCCCGGCCTGTATTGGTGAGAGATCGAATGTTGTTCCCGGCAGAGTTACCTGGCTAAGCGGGGCGGTGTTGCACCGGCGGAGGGTCTCCTGCAACATTCGATCCATTTGGATGATGCCTGCGGCGTCCGGCTTTCTAGTGAGATTCCGGTATTTTGCCTCAAAATTCTCCAGGGTTTTGGCCACAGATAGGAGCAAATGTTTCAATCTGCATCTTTCACTGCCGACAGAAGAGGATTGCCGGGTCTTGGAAACAGTGGGTGTCCATGCCGCATGAGGATTGCTTCTGCTGGCGGGGTGTTGAAAGCGATTTGAAAGCTGCAGTTCCGGCTGCCGGACGGAATGCGTAGACAATCCGTCCTGGATGTTTTCCCGCAAACTGTTAGACGGAGTCAGGAGCAAATCAACGGCTTGGAGAAAATGGGCGTGGATCTCTGCCAGAAGGGAAAAGAAGCGCCCCGGGTCACTGGGTGTGGTTTCTTGCTGGGATTCGCTGCTGTGTTTGGAGAAGCAGTCGGCCACAAAATGATATATTTCAGCGTTCACTTCTTCCACAGAGGATGGATAAGCTTTGGTCATATCCGGCTTGCCCAAAGTGGATTTTGTAGGGTCAGACCCAGTAGGAAGTGAAACCATCTTCTTCGTATCTCCTTACCATAAGGGCGATTTTTCTGGTACTGTGGTGATATTTGCAATCAGCCTGCTTGGCTGCTTTCCACATTTGTATACTGCTTTCTTTACCGGCTGCGGAATCATCTTGTGCTTCACCTGCGCAGAACCGGAACAACTCACAAAGCAATTGATATACTGAGAAATTGCTTCCCTGAATGCGGGGCAGGATCCTTTGCAGAATCTCGAAATCCATAGCGCTGTCGCTTGGTAACAAAGATTCCTGTTTGTTATGCAGCAGATAAAACACAATTTCGTCCCGAACCCGGTAACCGATTTGCAGATTGGCCCGACGCAGAATCCGGTTTATCTGCTCTAATTCCTGGCAGATCGGATCAATAAATTTGGCTTCCTTCTGGCACTGTGCCAGGAAAAGATATTCGCTTTTTAAAAAGTCATTGTGCAGGGACAAAGAAGCCGGTTTTTCGTTTGTTGACTCCCAGCGGGGCGCCAGATCCATTGGGGAAAGCTCTAAAATATTGATGCGATCCAGCACTCTTTTGGTCAGGGGAAAGGAGATTTCGTCCATGCTGACCGTGCCCACCAAATACAGATTTTCAGGAAAGCAAAGTGCACCATACCGTTCTGCTGCCGCAGTGTCGCTGCCGTAACAGGCAGAGGACAACAGCGGGTCCGAACGAATAAGACCGTCCTGGGTGATGACGCGGGTTTCCAGGACGGACAACAAACCGCTTAGGTAATATTCCACCCGCGCCAGATTCATTTCATCCAGACATAAAAAGAAGGGCTTGCCCGGATGCAACGCCGCCTGTTCTACAAAATCCAGGATGGGGCCGGCAATAAAATTCCCCTTGCAGTCCGTACGTCCCCATAAATCCGAAGGGTCCGACCAGCCCGGCTGTACAGGTATCAAACGGTATTGACCATTTTCGGCAGTGGCTCCTAAGGCTTCGGCAAATAGTTTGGCCAATTGGGTTTTCCCGGTGCCGGATGTGCCTGTAATAATCACAAAGGGCTTGGATTTCAGACAAAGGTAGAAATTTTCCAGTACGTTGTCCTCATAGTAAAAGCCTTTGGATACAATGTAGCGTTTGATATTGTTGATGTGCTCTTTCACCGTTGGCACTTTTTCTTTTCGGAAACGTTTTGCCATGGGATTGCCACCTCAAAATAAAGATTTCATCATTAACAATATAGCATTATTCAGGGATAAAATCAACAATTTTCGTCATTTTTCGATCTTTCTGTTGCGTTTTAAACGGGTTAAAAATACCGCTCCACCGTGTATGATCACGGTGGAGCGGTACTGTACTGGATATATTATCAGAATTTAGTCGGCGCTTACTGAGAGAATCCAGCCGGCATTGCCCAGGGAAGCGTTGTCACAGGTAATGCCATCGCCGCCGTCCCCAAAGGTGATGGTAATTTGCTTGGCTCCCGCTGGCACGTCTACAACGATATTATAGAACTCACCTTGGTGCAGAATGGGGGTCGTGATGGTTTCACTACCGTCAAAGGAGATGGAGCAGGTGATGGAAGCCTTATAACCATCGCCGGTGTTGCTGTAGGTGCAATCGTCTACACCCGCCACGCCTACAAATTGGGTGGCATCCGTCGGCACATTGTATACGAATTTGCCGACGGAATTGGTAGAGATACCATGAGCATACTGAATGCCGGCAATGGAAATGGTGTTGCCCTTGGTGTTCTGATCCACGCTGGCTGGGTCACCGCTCCAACCGGTGGTGGCCTCCACATAATCCGTACCCAGGTAGACATCCGGAGTCAGGGCGGGGGACAGCAGCTTCACGTTAAAGGAGATGGTGATGGGATCCGCGTCATCGGCAGGCACGCCCAGCACGTTAATTGTGCAGTCCTCTGTGACAGCGAAGGGCCCTTCGTAGATCTTGGTGTTACCGGTGGGCTGGATGTAGTAGATGGATTCACTGCTGCCGGGCAGGGCACCAAGATCCTGGTTGTTCAGGATGGCCTTCCGGAGCAGCACCACATCGGTGACAGACAGGTTGCTGTCCTGATTCAGGTCACCTGCGGCACTAAATGTATTGTTCAGGATGGCCTTCCGGAGCAGCACCACGTCGGTAACGGAAATCGTATCGTCACTATTCAGATCGCCGATTTTCTGGCCAGGTTGCTCCAGGGTATCCTGGATGATTTCATA
The DNA here is from genome assembly GCA_964481575.1 of uncultured Eubacteriales bacterium. GTDB lineage: Bacteria > Bacillota > Clostridia > Oscillospirales > Acutalibacteraceae > UQRS01. Next base: position 34,133 of record CAYZTR010000003.1, on the reverse strand, counting down.
AGTGGGGTCTGTTCCATCAATCGTATACAAAAGTGTGCCGTCAAAATTTGCGGTCAAGGTCACAGTGGACTGCTCCTCCCCGTTTTCCACGGTATAATTGATGGTGTCCACCCGGTTGAACTGATAGGACTGGACGGTACCGGCGCCTTCCCCGGATACAATGGCGGCCTGGAGCCGGCAGGAGCGGGTCAGTTGAATGGGTTCGGAGTAGGTGACAGCGGTTTCAGAGGTCAGAGGATCGGTGCCGTCGGTGGTGTACTTCACCACGGCGTTTTCATCGGAAGCCGTCAGTGTCAGGGGCTGCCCAGCCTTGATTTCACCGCCGTACTGGCTCATTTCCAGCTGAGTGAAGCGAGCGGCAAAGCCCAGCTTTTGTTGCATGCCGGAAATAGTGATGGTGTCGTCTTTGGTGACTGTTTTGACTGTTTTGGTCTTTTGGGTGGTGGTAGTGTCAGCCCACAGCTCCATCTGATAGGTGCCGTTCCCCAAAAACTCGGACAGGTCGATGACAATATCCTCCTGAGTTTCATCGGAGATGCCGCCCAGGAACCAGGTGCCCTGGTGTTCCTTGGCATAAACCGTCAGGGAACCGATTTTACTGTTGGACAGAACTACCGTCTGATCCCAAACGGTGGGAATAGATTTGATAAATTCACAAGCCTCGCTTGCCAGGATAGTTTCGGGGCTGGTGGCCACACTCTGCATGGGGGAATCAATAATAATTAGCTCGGCGTACTGCATGGCGTTGTTAGCGCCGGGGGTCCAGTCAGCATGGCCGGACAGGAACCGGGTAAAGGGTTGAATGGTCAAAAATTGGGTCTGCCAATTATAATTCAAATCATCGTTGACACAGGTTTCACAGCCCCGAATGCCCTCCCGGCTGATTTCGTTGGGATAGGTGGCATTGTTGCCAGCGGTATCCGACGCGCCGTGTAGGTTGATGAGCAACTGCTTTCTGGCGGCGGCGGTCAGCAGATAATTCTGCAGGGGGATGGTGACGCTGTTGCATTCATCCGGCCAGAAATCCACCTTACCGCCGGCAAAGCCGATTTCCTTCAGGAAGCTGACGAATTCATCGGCTTTAGCAGTGGATTGAATGCCACTGAAACCTTTGTAGCCCGAGCCGTAAGCAGCCCAGAGAACCTGATTCACATTGTACTGCTGGCCCAGCTGGGACAGGTATTTCAGCTGTTCGGTGTAATCGGCGCCCCAGGTGGAATAGCCCTCATCCACGATGTTGTATTCATAGCCAAGTTTGGCAGCGCCCAGGGTATATTGGATGTATTCCTCCAGGTCAGCATCCCGCCCCGCATGGAAATCATTAAGCCAGCTCCAGGCGGCCCGGCCGGGCTGGATCCAGGAGGTATCGCCGTACAACGTCTGATCGGCTTCGGGCGCTACGTTCTGGACATTGTAGTTATTGACCAGTTCGTTCAGGGTTTCGGCGACACTGATGAGCCGCCAGCCAGTGCTCAGATCGCCGGCAGTGGTGTAGCGGACATCGGCCTGGCCGGAGGTCCAGGTATTGGAAACCTGGTAGGTATAGGCCCCGGTCCAGCGCAAATTGGTGGCGTTGTAACCGTCGGTGACAGCGCCTTCCATGATGGCCACATAGCCGGCACCGTCCGCAAATTCACCAGTCATGGGGGCGTTAATATGGTCGGTGACATTGCCGCCAATATATTGCGATTCACAGCCCGAATTGGTGTCTGGATTATATTTCTCATTGACACCGGTGATGGGGCTGTAGCTGGACTGGGTGGATTCGTAGCTGGAGTTGTTGATGCCGTACCAGCAGCGTGCGGTACGCTCCGGCAGAATGAACTGGGTCAGTTCCTGCTTTACGGTGCGGGTACCTTCACCGGGCAGAATATACCGGAAGGCCACGCCGTTGTCATAAACACGCAGCTCCAGGGAGAAGGACAGATCCTCCTGAGACAGAGAGAACGTAGCGGTGACACCGTGATCGGTGATCTCGCTGGTGTTGCCCAGATAGGCATAGGTACGGTTGGTGATGTCCATTTCCGCACCGGAAATGGCAGCGTCCTGGCCATAGGTGGTGTTGTCCACAATCACACCCAGGGCAGATTCCTCAATCCAGTTTACATCGCTTTTTGCAACGGTGTAGCATAGGTTGCCGGAAGCATTTAAGTACAGATGGAAAGCCACCGTGCCGTCCAAGCTGGTGACCGTAAAATCATTGTCTCCGTTTTGCGCCAAATAGGCATTTGCATCGGGTTGTGCTTCCGGCTGGTCAGCCGCAAAAGCAGGCAGCGCGGTGAAGCAGCCCAACAGCAAAGACAGGGTCAGCAGCAAACCGATTACTTTCTTTTGCATGATAATAACTCCTTTCGGGATAGGTTTTCCCTCGGTGGAAAAGTGTCTGGCCTTTTTTGTGCGCAGACGCTTCCCAGCAAAACCCTTTTTTGTAAAACAATAGTAACACAGTGAATTTGGGAAAGTCAATGGGAATTCCTGCCGAAAGTTCCATCCCCTGGGCAATTGGTCAGAATCGTACAAAAGAATGGAACGTTTCCATCTCGGCATCCAAAAAAGCAGGGCGGGAATTTGTGCAAAACGCCGGAAATGATCTTTGAAAATACATATATTGTATTTTTGAGGAAGTTTCCCTTGCAAAGCATGGTGCTTTGGGTGTATAATAAATACAATTCATAAATAGAAATAAGGGGATTCTTATGAAGTTTGAGTATACAACGACTGGTACTTGTTCCCGTTCAATTCAATTAGAAATCGAAGGGGATACGATCCGGTCTGTATCCTTCCTTGGCGGGTGTAACGGAAACCTGCAGGGCATTTCTAAGCTGGTGGCCGGGCAAAAGGTGGATCAGGTGATTGACACGCTTTCTGGAATCCACTGCGGTGCAAGGGGGACCTCCTGTCCCGATCAGCTGGCCCAGGCGCTGGCGGCCTATCGGGAGGAATATCTGGGTTAACTGTTATGGGAACCCGGGAAGACCATGCGAAGGGGTGAGGATATGCATAATTTTGACGATTCTGATATGAAAATTGTGGGCGATCGTCCCTCTGAAACGGTACGGCAAATGCGGGCGCAGGCCCTGCAGGAGCAGGAAGCTGTTGCCCGGGAGGAAGCCGGCCGCGCCAAGCAGTTGGGGGAGGAAATGGCCAAACGGCTGTTATTGGATGACGGCGAGATTTCTTATGCCCTCAGCAAAGGGGAAGCACTGGCCCAGCGGCGAAGCCTGCTTTCCTTTACCATTACGGTGGGATTTGCCCGCTTTTGTCAGGATCGGCGGAATGCCAATACGGCTTATGGTGCCTTTTGTGACGCTCTCCAGCGGGAAAATCCGGAGGTCTACCGGGAGATGTCCAATGCCGGTGTGTTTTCCTTTTATTATCTTGCCTATCGCCGGGGTGGCGATGTAGAGCGGCGCATGGGCCAAACCTATGCCATGCTCTGTGCCAAGGATGGCGATCCTGTGGTGCAGGAGCTGGGGGAGGCGCTGTATTGCCGATTCTCCGCTATGGTACAGGAGGCTGTGGAACGACTTGGGCTGTAATATGCCTTGCGTTTTTTGTTTATAATAAAAGAATATGATTAAAAATAACCGCCGCCAGCGAAACTCCATCGCTGGCGGCGGTGTATTAATTAATTTATCAATTTAAAGTATTGTCGCAATCCCGGAATAGGGCGGCCACAGCGGCAGCCAGAGGCCGGTGGGACGGATCTGACAGATTCGGATCCTGGGCCAGGAGCGTTTCTACCTCTTTTCCGGCAATGCGGAGAATCTCCATATTGTCTGCCAGATTGGCCATTTTCAAATCTGGGAGACCGTGCTGCCGGGCACCGAAGAAGTCTCCCGGTCCCCGCATTTTCAAATCCATATCGGCAATTGTAAAGCCGTTGGTGGTTTGACACATGGTTTTCAGCCGCTGTTTAGCATCCTCTCCTTTGGCATCGGATACTAAAATACAGCTGGAGGGGAAGCTGCCCCGGCCAACCCGACCCCGCAGCTGATGTAGCTGAGACAGGCCGAACAGATCAGCGTTTTCAATGACCATGATCACGGCGTTTGGAACGTCTACCCCCACCTCTACTACGGTGGTAGCAACCAAAAGCTGGATTTCACCGGTGGAAAAGGCCCGCATGACAGTCTCCTTTTCTGCCGGTTTCATTTTTCCGTGGAGCAGTCCCAGCCGATACCCGGCCAGAGGACCGTTTTGTAGCTGCCGGAAATAGGACTCAGCGGAAATGCGGTTGCTTGACAGGCTTTCTTCATCCTCCGGATTTTCTTCCACCAGAGGGCAGACAATATAGCCCTGACGTCCCTGATCCAGATTCTTTTTGATGTAATTGTATATTCTGGGATGATAGGAGGAGGGAACCGCATAGGTTTTGATGATCTGCCGGCCAGGCGGAAGCTGATCAATGATGGATAAATCCAAATCACCGTAGATCATCAGAGCCAGGGTGCGGGGAATGGGGGTGGCCGACATCACCAGGGTGTGCGGATGGTTGCCCTTGCTAGCCAGCTTGGCCCGTTGGCCTACCCCGAATCGGTGTTGCTCATCGGTAATAACCAGACCGAGATTTTGAAAAACCACCTTATCCTGCAACAACGCATGGGTGCCAACGACCAGTTGAATGGCACCGGACTGCAGGGCGGCTCCAACGGTTTCTTTCTCTTTTTTGGTATTGGAGCCGGTCAGCAGTCCCACCGTTGCACCGCAGGGAGTTAACAGCTTGGAAAGACTTTGAAAATGCTGTTCTGCCAGGATTTCGGTGGGTGCCATTAGGGCGGCCTGATAACCGCTCTGGATGGCAGACAGAGCCAGAGCAGCAGCTACTACGGTTTTCCCGGATCCTACATCCCCCTGTACCATTCGGTTCATAGGGACACCGGATCTCATATCCTGCAAGGCTTCGCAAATGACGCGACGCTGGGCATCCGTCAATGTATAGGGGAGCCGCGCTTGCAGTGCTTCGGTGGTATCAACCGTAACCAGACAGGCTGTTTCACCCCGATCCCGACTGCGAATGGTTTTCAATCCCACCTGCAGCAGAAAAAGCTCTTCAAAAATCAGACGGCGGCGAGCAGCTTCCAGCGCTTTGTGATCCCGGGGAAAGTGGATATTCCAAAGGGCAGTTTGCAAATCCAACAACCGGTAGCGGTTGCGCAGCGCCGCTGGCAACGGATCCTCCAGCTCCACTTCCCGCAGAGCCCGCTCTACCAGGGTCTCCAGATTTTTCTGGTAGAGTCCGGCTGTTATCCGGTAGACCGGTCGTATGGCGGCGCAGGCAGTGGCGGCTACAGTGGGGCTTGTCATTTCCCGTTCGGTGAGACTGCCTCCCACCTTGCCGTAAAAGAGATAGGTTTCTCCTGCCTGCAGTTTATCGGCAATATAGGGATTGTTAAAGAAGGTCAGCTTCATGCGGCTGCCGGTCTCGTCAACGCCATAGGTTTGGCTGAGGGTCATTCCTTTGCGAATCCGTCGCACTTTGACCGGGGAGGCTATGGTGGCACGGATGCAAGCTGCTTCGCCAAAGGGGGCAGCGGCAATGGCCAGAGGATGGCGCCAATCCCGGTAATCTCGGGGATAAAAACGGCAAAGAGCGCCGACCGTGGTAATGCCCAGCCGCTGTAACAGCTGGGCGCGCTGCGTGCCGACGCCCTTTAAATATTGAATATCCGTTTCAGGTTTCATGGCGTTAGGATTCTACCGAGATCAGGAAGTAGTAGACCGGTTGGCCACCGTTGACTAAAGTAATCTCGATGGAGGAATCCAGCTTGGCCTCCAGGGCGGAACGGGCTTCTTCCGCCTGCTCCTCCGTCACATCCTCCCCGTAAATCAGGGTGATAAAAGCGGTATCCTTCTGGCAGAGATTACGGGTCAGCTTGACCACTGTCTTGGTCAGGTTGGTATCGGTAAAGGCCACTTTGCCGTTTTCCAAAGCCAGGAGTTCCCCTTTTTTGATTTTGTGGCCGTCAAAATTGGAATCCCGGGCGGCGAAGGTAATAGAACCGGTTCCGACAGCTTTTGCGGCACGGCCCATGGCAATGGCGTTGTCATCGTCGGATAGGCTGGGGTCAAAAGCCAGCATGGCGGCGATTCCCATGGGAATCGTGCGGGTTTGCAGGACAATGACTTTACGGGAGGACAGGGGAATGGCCTGTTCCGCCGACATGATGATATTTTTATTATTGGGCAACACAAAAACCCGCTGCGCAGGTGTCAGCTCAATGGCCTTGAGAATATCCTCGGTGCTGGGATTCATGGTCTGCCCGCCGGCTACCACCTGATCTACCCCCAGGTCGGTAAAGAGCCCCTGAATACCGCTGCCAGCGGCGACGGCCACAAAACCTACCTCTTTGGTGATGGCGGCAGGGTTGTAGCTGTCACCGCCCGGAGTCCGCACCGGGGTCTCGGTTTCTCGGGCGTCGTGCTTGGCCCGTTCATTCTGATCCCGCATGTTTTCAATCTTCAGGTTGATTAGCTGGCCAAATTCAATGCCCTTTTCCAGTGCTTTGCCCGGATGGTTGGTGTGAACATGTACCTTGATAATTTCGGTATCATCCACTACAACCACACAGTCTCCGATGCTTTCCAGATAGGCACGCAGCGCCATAGGATCAGAATCCGTGTCTGCCCGCTTGACGATGAACTCTGTGCAGTAAGTAAAAGTGATGTCGGCATCCGCCCGCACTACAGCGCTGGTGGTTGCTTTTTGAGGTGCCGGGGCGGTATCCTTGTCCAGCGGGATCATGACATTGTTCTTAAAAACGGAATACATCCCTTCAAAGACCACCACCAGCCCCCGTCCGCCGGCGTCGACAACGCCGGCCTTTTTCAGTACAGGGAGCTGCTCCGGTGTATTGGCCAGGGCGATTTTGGCAGCATCCAGAGCGTCCCCGAAGGTTTCCACCGCATTCTTTCCGGCACTGGCAGAGGCTTTGGCGGCCTGGGCTGCCATCCGTGCTACTGTCAGGATGGTACCCTCGGTGGGCTTCATCACGGCTTTGTAGGCAGCGTCCACCCCTTTTTGCAGGGCGTTTGCCATTTGGAGGGCAGAGGCTTCTTTTGCCCCTTTGAACCCCTGGGAAATTCCCCGAAACAGCAGGGACAGAATGACGCCGGAATTCCCCCGGGCGCCTCGCAGTAGAGCCGAGGCGGCGGTGGCAGAAACGGTTTCCACACTCTGATCCTGTACCCGGACCAATTCCCGGGCAGCGTTGGAGATACTCATGGACATATTGGTGCCGGTATCTCCGTCAGGCACGGGGAATACATTCAGCTCATCCACCTGGTGCTTCTGATTGGAAATATGGTTGGCACCGGAAATGATGGCGTCGCGCAGGGTATTACCGCTGATATTCATGTTTGTCAATCACTCCTTCAGAATTGCCCCGGAGGGCATGACAGCAATTATGATTCAGTGGCCACACCGTCCACCCGGACGGTGACCTGATTCACCAGGATGCCGGTGGCTTCCTCCACAGTGAACTTCACTTTATGGACAATGCTGTCGGCAATGGCGTTGATATTCACGCCATAGGATACGACGATATGCAGGGATACATCAATGGACTCCATGGTTCCCTTGACAGTGACTCCCTTCTTGGGGGTAGGATGTTTCACCAGCTCAAAGAGCTTCTGCCGGCCGGTGGGAACCATGCCCACCACGCCGTAACAGGAGGAAACAGCGTTGGCAATGAGTTTGGAAAAATACTCGCCGGAAATAGTGATGTTGCCGATGGGAGTTTCTTTGGTCAGCATAGCAATTCTTCCTTTCTTTGTATGGTGGCTCCCGCAGCTTAGGATGCGTAAAAAGCCAGATTCTGAATATTAAAAAACAGGTCGCTGGCGGTGGATTCAGGGGACACGGCAATGTCGGATGTATAGCAGATCTGGCCGTAATGACGGCAAAGGGGGATGATGGGTAGCTCCGAGCGGAAGGCAGACAATACATCTGACAGGGTGGCAGAACCGGCGTAAAAATTGCTGTATACATCGCAGGTAGCAATGATGACGGCTTCCGGTTCAGCTTCCGCGGCGTTGGGATCCACAGCTGTAGCGTCTGGCGATGTGCTTTCGGTATTGGCTGAGGCCACGTCAGAGCTGGCTTGGGAAACGGTATCTGACGCAGAAGAGGAAGCTTCGTCGTCAGTGGGTTCTGCACTGGGCTTGATATAACCAAAGCAGGCGCCGCTGTCCGGGGTGACCAGACTGGAAAAATCCATATTTGCCATGAGCCTTGCTTCTCCCAGGTAAAAGTCATAGTGGCCGGCGGTCAGTGCGGCATGATAGGCTTCCCAGGAAACAGCCTGCACGGTAATCTGCAGACCGATGGCAGCCAGCTGGCTGGCAACAAGATTGGCAGCGGCTGTGCGGGCGGCGTTCTCCCCGTTGACCAGCAGGGTAAAGGCAAGGCGTTTTCCGGTAGAATTCAGCCGATAGCCTTCCTCATCGGTATCATTATACCCCAATTCCTGCAAAATCGCAACTGCTCTTTGCAGATCTTCAGTACAATACAGCTCGGTCAGGCTGTTGCGTTTGGCCCAGGCCTCCGGGAAAGGGGTATAGGCCGGGTCTGCATAGGTATAATAGGCACCGGTGGCCAGGGCGGACCGATCCAGGGCCAGAGAAACTGCCTGACGAAACCGTGCGTCCTCCAGATAGCCGTTGGCATAGTTGATTCCCAGAAAAATCAGCTGGTTATTGTCCACCCTTTGGCTGACACCGGTCATGGTCAGGGTGCTGTTGTTGTTCATATCGGTATAAGCGAAGGAAATATTCCCAATTTCAATATTATGGGAAAGGGATTCGTCGTCGGGGGTCTCCACCAGTTGAATTGTGGCAATCTGCATCTGACCGCCCACATAATCCGGGTTGGCATTGAGACAGGCGCCTTCGGCATCGTAGATATAACGGCCGGATCCTACCGGCGGGACGGCTTTACCGTCGGTATCGGTACGGCCGGCAGTGTTTTGCTCCAGAATCGGAAAGTCCAACAGGTTTTCGGCAAAAGGATCCTGGCCGGAAAGGGTCAACTCTACAGTGGACTGGTTGGCAGCGGCGTAACCTACGATCTCCGCCAACTGGGCAGCGTAGCGGGTGTTGGAGGCCTTGGCCTGAGCAATGGAATAGGTAACGTCTTCGGCAGTGACAGTTTTTCCGTCGGTAAAAGTGGCGGATTTCAGCCGGATTACCATCCGGGTGCCATTGGTAGTAATGGAATCTGCCAGCCGGTAAACCGGTTGAAATTCCCCGTCCAGCGTTACCAATGTATCATAAAGTAGCTGGCAGATTTCCTGGTTGCATTTGGTGGCAGCAGCATACGGATTAAAGGAGTCGGTGCTGCTGTAGGGCAGGGAAAAGGTGCCATCGGTGGTGGTGGCGCGCTGTACCGGAGTTTGTTCCTCCAAAGGAACAGACGACTCCCCGGTTTGGCCGGCGGTGCAGCCGGTGAGCAGCAACGTCAGAGATAACAACAGCGCCAACAGGCGCGGGAGGGTCAGCTTACACATGATGGGCGATCCTTTCTACAAGGTAAAAAAGTTTCCGAAATTAATCTAAAGCAATCTAAAGTAACCGGAAAGATTCAGTAACAAGGCAGATTTATTGAATGTTCAGGGCTTCCGCATGTTTGCAGACACCGATTTTATGATCAATTTCAAACAAACAGGCATTCAGCATGCAGGGGCCGTCGGCTAGACCAAAGCGAACCGGTAGTTTCTCCTTCATGCGGGCAATGGACAACTCTGGTTTGACTCCCAATACAGACTGGATGGGGCCGGTAAATCCCACATCGGTGATGTAGCCGGTGCCATGGGGAAGCAACTGGGCGTCGGCTGTTTGTACATGGGTGTGGGTGCCGAACAGGGCGGAAATTTTTCCATCCAGATAAAATCCCAGAGCGCGTTTTTCCCCGGTGGCTTCGGCATGGAAATCCAACAGGATGACCTTGGCACCTTTGGATTTTGCCTCCTGAATCAAACGGTCAGCGGTGCGGAAGGGATCGTCCAGAGCATCCAGAAAGACGGTGCCCAGCAGGTTGATGACGGCTACTGTGGTGTAACCGAAGTCCACCAGGGTCATGCCGCGGCCGGGAGCCGTGGGCGGATAATTGGCCGGGCGGAGCAAGGTTTCGTCCTCTTCCATCAGGGAATATATCTCCCGACGCCGGAAGGAATGATTACCCCCGGTAATTACGTGAACACCGGAATCGTACAGATGGCGGACGGTGTTAGGCAGGATCCCGTTTCCATCGGCTGCATTTTCTCCGTTGGCAATGACCATATCTACTTTGTACTGCCGTTTTAAAACCGGAAGCCGTTCCCGTAAAAAACCGCAGCCAATGCTGCCGCAAACGTCTCCAATGCAAAGAATATTCATACGGATCCTCTTTCTATACCAGTGATATCTGTTCTGCCGGACTCTGCCGGCGGCTTTCAGGGAAAGCCGCCGGCACAGCCGGGAAAAACAGTAAGAACAGGCGGCAGGCTTCTACCTACCGCCTGAATTTTTCGCTAACTTTTGATTGGTATTTGTCGGGTTATTTTGCGATATCCGAAACCCGGGTCTCCCGAATGAGATTTACTTTGACCTGACCAGGATAGTCCAGATCATTTTCAATCTTCTGCGCAATGTTTCTGGCAACCAGTACCATTTCATCATCACTGATTTTTTCGGGTTTGATCATGACACGGACTTCACGCCCGGCCTGAATGGCAAAGGAACGCTCCACACCCTGGAAGGAATTGGCGATTTCCTCCAGCTTCTCCAGCCGCTTGATGTAGTTTTCCAGGTTTTCCCGCCGGGCGCCGGGACGGGCCGCCGAAATGGCGTCGGCCGCCTGCACCAGACAAGCAATTACCGTTTTGGCTTCCACATCACCGTGGTGGGCATGAATGGCATGAACGACTGCGTTGCTTTCCTTATACCGCTTGGCGGCCTCCACACCCAGCTGGATGTGGGAACCCTCGAACTCGTGATCCAGCGCCTTACCGATATCGTGGAGCAGACCGGCCCGGCGTGCCAGGGTCACATCTTCCCCCAGCTCGGCGGCCATGATTCCGGCCAAATGGCAAACCTCCAAAGAGTGGTTCAGCACATTTTGCCCATAGCTGGTGCGGTAATGCAGCCGCCCCAGGAGCTTGACCAGTTCGGGATGGACATTGCGGACATTGGCGTCCAAAATGGCACGTTCTCCCTCTTGTTTGATGGTACGATCCACTTCGTTTTTGGCTTTCTGTACCATTTCTTCAATGCGGGTGGGATGAATCCGGCCGTCGCTGATCAGCTTCTCCAGTGCGATCCGGGCAACCTCCCGGCGTACCGGCTCAAAGCAGGAGAGCGTGATGGCCTCGGGCGTATCGTCAATAATCAGATCCACCCCGGTAAGATTCTCCAGTGTCCGGATGTTCCGGCCTTCCCGGCCGATAATCCGGCCCTTCATTTCATCGTTGGGCAGGGCCACCACCGAGACGGTGGCCTCGGAGGAATGGTCAGCTGCGCAGCGCTGGATCGCGCGGGAGATTAGCTCCCGGGCCTGCTTGTCACAGTCCTCCTTGCATTGCTGTTCAAAGGCCATGACCTTAACTGCCTTTTCATGGGTCAGTTCAGATTCTAACAGATCCAACAAATAGGTTTTGGCCTGCTCGCTGGTGTAGCCGGAGATTTTTTCCAGCATGGCCACCTGGCTTTTTTTCAGCTGTTCGGCTTCTTCCAGCCGATGTTCTACTTCCTTGCTGCGTTTGGCAACTTTTTCTTCCTTCGCTTCCAGGTTATCTTGCTTGCGGTCAAAGGCCTCTTCCCTTTGCTGCAAGCGGTGCTCCTGGCGCTGCACTTCCGAACGGCGCTCACGCAGCTCTTTTTCCGTTTCGGATCTTAAATTGTGAATTTCATCCTTAGCTTCCAGAATGCTTTCCTTTTTCTTGGCTTCAGCATTCTTCATAGCATCGCTCAGGATGCGCTTTGCTTCGTCCTCTGCGGAGCCAATGGTGGCTTCGGCTTTGTTCTTTCGGAGCATGATGCCGATGGGCATTCCGATCAGGAGTCCCACCACGAGGGCGATAATACCAACAATTACGTATGGCACGGTTTGTGCACCTCCTTATATAAACAGCAGTTGTTGGAAACGGTATGTTCAGCCAAATTGTTCCAAGGTAACAGACGAGGATGCGGGGGATAGTCAAGTGCCAAACCGGGATGGTGTGTTTATGCCACATTGAAACACAGCAAGCGCTGGCCGACATTAGATTGTTACCCTCTCATCGGCAATTACCAAGGGGCCGCTGGTCGCCCCATGCGCAGAAAAGCAATGTTCCGGATCGCCCGCCAAAGCGAGCCGGAGAAATCGCATACTAATCGCATTATACATATAGTATCTCAAAATGGGGAAACTGTCAAGCTGTTTTGCCGGATTTTCTCACATGAAATATACATTATATATAAGGTAAGTATCTTTGCAAGTTTCATTTTTTGCAGTCAGCGGTGGTGATTTGCGTTTTTGCAATATAAAAATGCGATTTTTACCGGAAAAGGACTTGAAAAACAGATTCAAATATACTAAAATTATCTATTATCGCAGATTTTGCGGTTTTGTATGTTTTTAAGTTAGGATGATGGTCAAAAATGCGAATGTATTCCCAGTTATCGGAAGCTGAGCTAGAGGTTGAGTATCAAAGAGTGCTGGCCGAATATAACGGCTATAAAGGGAAGAACCTGTCTCTGGATATGTCCCGCGGCAAGCCCGGCTTTGATCAGATGGATCTGAGCTACGATTTGTTTCATCAGATTTCGGACAAAACCGGTTATAAGGACGCCCTTGGAACGGATTGCCGCAACTATGGCGGTTTGGACGGTCTGCCCGAGCTGAAGCAGCTGTTTGGTGAGATTCTGGAGCTGCCGGCGGAGCAGACCATCGTGGCCGGGAATTCTTCCCTGAATTTGATGTTTGATTTTATCACTCAGGCCATGCTCACCGGTCTGCCTGACGGTAAGCCCTGGGTCCTGGATGAGAAGCGGAAGTTCCTCTGTCCCTGCCCCGGATATGACCGGCATTTCAGTATTACAGAGTATTACGGCTTTGAAATGATCCCGGTACCTTGCGATGACAACGGTCCGGATATGGATCTGGTGGAGCAGTTGGCGGCTGCCGATCCGGCCGTCAAGGGTATCTGGTGTGTGCCCAAGTATTCCAATCCGCTGGGTTTGGTTTACAGCGACACCGTAGTGGAGCGGCTGGCCAATATGGAGACTGCCGCGCCGGATTTCATTATTATGTGGGACAATGCCTATGTGCTGCATGCCCTGCGTGGGGAGCTGGCCAGTCTGGCCAATATTTACGAGGCTTGTGAAAAGGCTGGACATCCCGAGCGGGTCGTGGAATTTACCTCCACGTCCAAAATTACCTTCCCTGGCGCTGGGCTGGCTGCCATGGGAGCTAGCCCTCGGATGATTGGCTATGTGAAGCGTCGTATGTCTATTCAGACCATCGGTCCGGATAAGCTGAATCAGTTGCGCCATGCCAGAATGTTTCATTCCAAGGCGGACGTGCAGGCCCATATGGAGCGGCATGCCCGAATTCTGGCTCCGAAATTTGAGGCGGTGCTGGATGCTTTCCGGAATCACCTGGAGGGGCTGGGCATCGCCAGCTGGACCAATCCCCAGGGCGGCTATTTCATCAGTCTGGATGTGTTGGACGGCTGCGCCAAGCGGACGGCGGCCCTGTGCGCTAAGGCCGGGCTGAAGCTTACCGGCGCCGGTGCCACCTTCCCCTTGGGGAAGGATCCCCGGGACCGGAATCTGCGGATTGCTCCCTCTTATCCCTCGGTGGAGGAGTTGAAGCTGGCGGCAGAGCTGCTATGCGTTGCAGTGCAGTTGGCTGCTTTGGAAAAATTAACAGAGAAAATCGTATAAATCGCCCCCTTTGTGTAAAATATTGCTACAAAAGTCATTGACTTTACGCAAAAGAAACAGTATAATATTTTCATGACTGTTTGAGTGTGTATTCCGGTTCTTTTGTCGGACTCCGCACTTAGGACGAGGAAAAAAAGAATTGGAGGATTCGCAATGAAACGTATTGGAAAGCCTTGGTTTTTCATTGTTGCGGTTATCATTGTTGCCCTGACCCTGACTTCCTTCTTCGGAATCAGTAACTGGTATGGTGATACCCAGAATGTGTATATCAAGGGCGCCAGTGACATCCGTTGGGGGATTGACATCCAGGGCGGTGTGGAAGCAGTTTTTGCACCTGACATTCAGGATGAAGCCATCACCAACGATGATATGGATGCCGCTAAGGAAATCATTGAAACCCGTTTGATTGATCAGAGCATCACCGACTATGAGGTTTATACCGATTATGATAATCATCAGGTTATCGTCCGGTTCCCCTGGAAGTCGGGAGAAAGCGATTTTGATCCTACCACGGCTGTGCAGGAGTTGGGAGAGACTGCTCTGCTAACCTTTTGCGAAGGCAATGAGAGTCAGGATACCGTGATTCTTTCGGGTGCCGCGGACATTGCCCAGGCCCAGCCCAGCGTGGATGAAAACGGCGCCTATGTGGTGCAGTTGACCTTGACCACAGAAGGTGCCGCCAAGTTTGCTGAGGCTACTGCCCGGCTGCAGGGGGATTACATCTCCATCTGGATGGATGATATTATGATCTCCGCGCCGACGGTCAATGCCGTGATTACCGATGGCAACGCCATAATTTCCGGTAGCTTCGATGCCGACAGTGCCACCGAACTGGCGAATAAGATCAATGCTGGTTCTTTGCCCTTTGCCTTGACGGTTGACGATTCTAAGTTGCAGATTGTCAGCCCTACCTTGGGAAATGAGGCCTTGAGTGTCATGCTCATTGCAGGCGCCATTGCTTTTGTGCTAATCTGCTTGCTGATGATGATTCGTTACCGGGTGCCCGGTGTTATTGCCAGTATTGCCCTGTTGGGGCAGGTTGCAGGTATGGTGGCCAGCATTTCCGGATATTTCCCTGGGGTGGAATCCTTCACTCTGACCATTCCCGGTATTGCCGGTATGATCCTGTCCATCGGTATCGGTGTGGACTGTAATGTCATCACTGCCGAGCGTATCAAGGAGGAATTCCGCCGGGGCCGTACGATTGACGGTGCCGTTGCCATGGGTTATAAGAACGCCCTGAGCGCTATCGTGGACGGTAACGTGACCGTTGTGATTGTTGCCATCGTGCTGATGGGGGCCTTCGGTACGCCCAACAGCTTTATGTATAAGGTGTTGAGCCCCTTGCTGGGTCTCTTCTCCTCTTCCATCAGCGGTTCTATTTACTCCTTTGGTTATACGTTGCTCATGGGTGTGGTTTTCAACCTGGTCATGGGTGTGTTGGCCTCCCGGTTGATGATGGTCAGCCTCATCAAGTTCAAGCCTTTCCGTAAGCCCTCTTGGTTTGGTGCCGCCAAGACCGAACCGGCGCAGAAACCGTCCTTCAATTTTGTCAAGCACTGGGCAAAGTTCTTGAGTCCCGCCGCTGTGTTGCTGGTTGTCGCTGTGATTATGTTGGCTGTCTGCGGTTTGGATCTGGATATTAACTTCAAGGGTGGTTCCCGCTTTACCTATACATATACCGATACGGATACTTCCGTTCTTACCGAATCCGATGCACAGGATGTGATCCAGTCCATTACTGCTACGGATGAAAACGGCGAGTATCTCATTTGCCCTAAGGTGGAAGTGGCGATTTCCACCGGTATTTCCGATACAGCCAGCAAAAAGCTGGTGGTTTCCGTGGTGGGGTCTGAAGCTCTGACGGCAGAGGAGCAGGCCGAGATTACGGCTGGGCTCCAGGAGGCTTATCCGGATCATGCCGTGGAACTGGGTGATTCCAATACCGTAAATCCCACGGTGGCCCATAGCTTCTTTGCTAAGGCTATTGCCGCAGTGGTTTTGGCTGCTGTGCTGGTGGTAATTTATGTGGGGATCCGGTTCCGGAAGATTGGCGGTATTTCCGCTGCACTGACCGGCTTGCTGGCCCTGGTCATCGACTGTATCTTTGCTTTCTCGTCCATGGCGATTTTCCGGCTGACCATTGATATGAACTTTGTGGCTGTGATCCTGACCCTGTTGGGCTACTCCCTGAACGATACCATTGTTATTTATGACCGGATCCGGGAGAATCAGGTGAACAATACTGATCAGCTGCCCATCCGGGATTTGGTAAACCGCTCCTGTAGCCAGGTGAAAGTTCGTACTTTGACTACTACCATTACTACTGTCATTGCAGTGGTTACTATTTGGGTGGTCGCCGAGTTGTCGGGACTGTCTTCCCTGCGGACCTTCGTGATTCCCATGGCATTTGGCTTGATTTCCGGTTGCCTTACCTCTTTGTGTGTGGCCAGCCCCATCTGGGTTCGCTGGTGTGAACATAAGGCCAACGTTGCCCCCGCCAAGGCTGCTGCCAAAAAGGCAAAACTGTCTGCTAAAAAGACTGCCCAAAAGCAGAATGCCAAAGCCAAGAATGCCGCGAAGAAGGAAAAGTATAAGCAGTATTCCAAGAAAAAATAAGCAGCATGTCCGCTGCAAAATCAACAGGCTGTCCCGCCATGAGAACGGGGCAGCCTGTTTTTTGTTGCAACAGCGTGTTTTCGTGGAGCGTTTAAATGTAGATTGCTGTTGTCTTCTTTTCATGTAAGAGGGAGCTTTGGTTCGCCCCATGGGAGATACTATCAGATATTATATGCGTATTTTTATATGCGTATTTTTGGGGGCGTATGGCGCCTACTTCCAAGAAGAGCCTGACGCAACCGGTCTGACCTTTGATGTGGGCGACCATTCCGCATCCGTGGAGCCACCGGAGATGGTAGTGATTCTAGGCCGTAAAATGCCCAGGAAAGCCCTCTCACTATTTTTGTGTATCCGGTCGGTCGGTAATAATGACAGCCAGAAGAGTAAACAGAAGAAATTTCATGGCTACGCCGGCCATGTTGTTCCATAGATGCCACCCTTCTGCTGTGCGGTTTGTAACGGCAATACCTAGGGCCGCCACAGCTGCCAGCAGCGTACAGGTTAATCCAAACCGTAACAGCCCTAGGGAAAGAGGGGACAGCAGCTCTTTTGTTTCGGTCTTTTGTTGGGAATGATGGGCCGGTTTGACCGGCACATGCTTGGCCGTTGGTTCCTTCTTATGTATCGGCTTCAGGCGAAAAAGTTTCATGCGCGCCTCCTTTTGCCGGCGTTGTTACCGGCGAAGTTGATGGATTGTGATTTCAGTATACCGGTCTTAGCGGTGAGGAGCAACCCTCAAATTCTGGCAGGAAAGGTGGGCAAATTCGCCATGCAGTTGTGGGTGAAAACCATGGGATCAGACGTGCGGACTCTATACAAACGGTAATTTCGCGGTTTTTCGACATAGCGGAATCTAAGATTATGTTAACAAAGAAACCTGGAAAGTTTTCCACAATGCCAACAGAGTTATCCACATTTTCCGGAAAAATTACGGGGGAAAGTGGTTCCGTTCCCGGTGCAGGCGTGGAAAACTCGGTGGAAATTGTGGAATACATTTTGTATATCCTGATTTTCCGGCAAATTATGTCCACCTATCTGAAAATCAGACATTGGAATGAAAAATCAATTTTTTTAATTTTTTTGCATTTAGGGGTTGATTTTTTTCTGGAAATATACTATAATACTCCTCGCCGTGAATTGGACGATTAGCTCAGCTGGTAGAGCATCTGCTTGACGTGCAGAGGGTCAGCGGTTCGAGTCCGTTATCGTCCACCAAGATCCCCGTTGCATTTGCAACGGGGATTTTTTATCCCTACCTATTTGTTGTTGGCCGGATTACAATTCGCGTTGAATGCCGTTATCTTTGTGATAGAGCAAATGCAAATATTGCATCTGCCGCATCTAAAATAATTCCTATTTTTGTTGATAAAAATTCCTACTATTTTTTTTGTAATTTTGGTACAATGATGAAAACAAATCGGCTTTGCCGGGAGAAATTAGGAGGAGAGTTTATGAATGCGAAAAAAACAGGTGCGGCACTGCTAAGCCTAATCTTATCCATATGCTGTCTGCTGGCGCCCATTGACGCCCAGGCCGCCCTGGGGGATTTCAGCCCAGTGGAGCGGGATTCAGGACATTATAAATTCATGTCCTTTAATCTGCGGTATGATACTACCAGTCATCCGCTGATGTCAGAGCAGGTACGGGGCGCCCATTTGCTGTCCCTGATTCAGGGGTATGATGTGGATTCCGTGGGGTTCCAGGAGGCCACTGATACCTGGATGAATTACCTACGGGTAGAAATGGCCGAATTGGGTTATGGCTATGTTGGTGTAGGCCGGGATTCCGGTACCGATGATCCTTCCCGTGTTTCCACCGGCAACGAGTTTTCCAGTATTTTTTATCGGGCGGACAAGTATGATTTGTTGGAAGGAGATACTTTCTGGCTCTCCACCACGCCGGATCAGTTGTCCGGAAAGGAATGGAATGCCTCTAACGTCCGAATTTGCACTTATGCCGTGCTGCAGGACAAAACCACCGGTCAGATCTATGCTCATTTCAATACCCATCTGGATCATATCAGCACCGAGGCTCAGGAGCATGAAACTCGGTTGATTCTGGCTAAAGTGCAGCAGGTTAGCAGCGCGTATGGTGAAATTCCCTTTGTAATTACCGGTGACTTTAACACCATTGCTTACGATGCTACCATGCCTGACGGTCTGGGTCAGATTTACCGGATGTTTACCTCCGAGACGGACGATGCCCGGGAAGTGGCGCAAACTGTCATTGTGGACGGCGCTACATTCAGTCAGTATCAGAATCCGGACACCTGGGAAAGCGGAGATCATTCGGTCACCGATGTGCCCAATACCGATTACACCCATTATGCCATTGATCATATTTTCCTGGCCAAGGGAATGTTTGAGGTTTCCACCTATACGGTGGTGAACGATACCTTTACCTTTGATTATAATGGCACGACTTGGACAGAGCATCCCTGTTCCGACCATTACGGGGTCTACTGTGAAGCAAAGCTCACCAACGGTACGGAGACTTTTGATGAAAGCCGCCTGGTGCGGGCAGAGGCTAATACCTATACCGATGGGAACGTTCCCAGCGAGGAGACCATGAAGGCGCTGGCAGCCGGGACAGAAAATCTGGCGGCAGAATCCGTTATTTTGTCCAATGTTCCCTGTAGCGGGGAGCCACAGACGCTGGTCGACGGCGGGTTAGATCTTTGTGTGGAAAACGGCAGCTATACCGGCAACTCTTATTGGGAGATTACCGTGCAGCTGCCCACTCTGTCCAGGGTTTCTGCCGTGGCGGTGACCCCGGGGGAAGAAGCGCCGGCCTATTTGCAGGTTTTTGGTTCCCCGGATGGCGTCAGTTGGATGCAGCTGGGGGATACTGTGCTGAATACAACGGGGGAAACCACCTTCTATCAGGTGCTGCGTGCAGCCCAAAGCTATCGGTATATCCGCATCAATGCGCCCTATGCTGCACCGGAAACCTCCCTGCGGCAGGTGCAGGTATTCGGCAATCTGGTGGATGGGGAAATTATCCCTGTTTCCGGTTTCAAGTCCGGGGAATCCGAAGGTTATGAAAAGCTGTTGGATGGCAGTACTGCCACCAAGTTCTATTTTAAAGATGAACAATTGGACGGCGATGCGTTTGCCGCCGTGGTGTTCCGTACCCAGGAGCCGGTGACGGCAGCGGGATACGCCCTGACCACCGGCAACGATACGGCCCAATACAGTGATCGGAATCCCACCGGTTGGGCTCTGTACGGTTCTAATGATGACGGCAACACTTGGACAATACTCTCTGATATGCGCCAGGGTGCCAGCCTGCCTGCGGCCAATTACAAGCAGGTGAAGTTTGCCATTGACGAGCCGGCGGCTTATGATACCTATAAACTGGAGATTCTGCCAGGCAGCGGCAGTGCCAAGCAAACC
Organism: uncultured Eubacteriales bacterium; assembly: GCA_964481575.1. Classification (GTDB taxonomy): domain Bacteria; phylum Bacillota; class Clostridia; order Oscillospirales; family Acutalibacteraceae; genus UQRS01. The sequence goes on along the minus strand of CAYZTR010000003.1, from coordinate 14,217 downwards.
CAACTGGCGGAATTTACTCTGCTGAACCAGGAGGAATTTGATGCAAAGGAACTGGAACTGATCCCAGTTTCCGGCCTGAAGTCCGGGGAAGCGGAAGGGTATGAAAAGCTGCTGGACGATGATGTCTCTACCAAGTTCTATTTTAAGGGCGAGACGCTGGCCGGAGATGCATTTGCTACTGTGGTGTTCCGTACAGCACAGCCTGTGACGGCCGTTGACTACACGGTGACCACAGGGGACGACACCGCCCAATACAGTGATCGGAATCCTACCGGTTGGGTTCTGTACGGTTCTGACGACGGCGGTAAGACCTGGACGGTGCTTTCCGATATGCGTCAGCAGGCCAATCTGCCCGCTACCAATAGCACCCAGGTGAAGTTTTCCATTTCGGAACCTGCGGCTTATGATACTTACAAGCTGGAGATAATGCCCGGCACCGGCAGTGAATTGAAAACCCAGTTGGCGGATTTTGGCTTACTGGAGGAGGCACCGGCGGAAGAAGTGATAGCGATGCCCTTGCTTGCAATTCTGCCGGCGCAGCTTTCCCGTATCCTGCCGCCGGATACCGCCGCAGCAGATCTGAATCTGCCCGAGACAGTGCAAGGGATCCTATCAGACGGTACCGAGCCGGTTTTGGCTGTTGCATGGGATTTGTCGGCTTATCAGCCGGAGGCGGCTATTTCCCAGACAATCACCGGTCAGCTGCGCCTGCCGGAGACGGTTGCTAACCCGGAAAACCTTGTCTGCACAGCCACAATCATCCTGACCAACGGCCAGGATGTGGATGCCGCCGGTTTTGACCGGTTGGTGGAGGCGCTGCCGGCTGTGGACGAATTGACGCTGGAGGATGCCAATGCGGTAGCTGCTGCTCGTGCGGTTTATGAGAGCCTGTCGGCGGAGGAGCAGGCCAAGGCCACCCAATTGGCCGCTTTGGAAGCCGCTGAAGCCCGGATCGCTGCCTTGCGGGAGAATGCCCTTCTCCTGGGTGATATGAATAAGGATGGCAGCCGCAGCGTCACCGATGTGGTACTGCTGCGTAAGGCTATTTTGCAGAATGATAAGGCGGAGGATGCTCCTGCCGGCGATATGAACGGTGATGGTAGTCTCAGTGTTACTGACGTCGTGTTGCTGCGCAAAGCCATTCTGCAGGGGAAATAGTATCCCAACAATGGAAAACAGGAAATAGTGGGTGCTTTACAGCCTAATTGTTTGCAGCGGAAACGGCGTGCGATCCCATAATGCTTTCCCTGCTATACACCAAAAATTTTTCCCGTTTTTTGTGCAAAAAAATAATACAATTCTTTGGGAGTGTATGCTATAATTTTTTATAAACCCCGGTACATTTTCGGGACTTTTAGAAAAGGAGATGTTTTTGTGAGAAAACGGTTATTGGCTCTGGTGCTTTGTCTGGCCTTGCTGTCGTCTATGTTTGCCTCTTTGGGGCTGTCGGCTGCCGCTGCTGCAGGGGAACACGACATCACCGAAGGCTATAGCGAAAATACCATCTATGCGGTGTCCACCTCCCATTTGGATACTTGCTGGAGCTGGACCACCAAACAGGTTATTGAAGAATTCCTGCCGGCAACCTTTGCGGACAATTACGCCCTCATTGATGAATATCCGGAATTTGAATTCAATTTTGAAGGCGCTTATCGCTATGCGTTGCTGGAAGAGTATTATCCTGAGCTGTATGCACAGTTGCAGGGGTATGTGGATTCCGGCAACTGGAATGTTTCCGGTTCTTCCTGGATTGCCGGAGATGTGAATATTATTTCTCCTGAGGGAATGTTCCGGAATATCCTTTACGGTAATGGCTGGTTTGATGAGAACCTGGGTGTCCGCAGCAAGGATATTTACCTGCCGGACTGCTTTGGCTTCGGCTATGCGCTGCCCACCATTATTTCGGCTTCTAATCTGTTGGGTTTTTCTACCCAGAAGCTGTCCTGGGGTTGCTTTGTAGGCAGTATGCCCAATGGCTTGGACTTTGGCCGGTGGATCGGTGTCGGCGGCGTGGAAACCCTGGCGTATTTCAACCTGAACGGCTATACTGAGAATTTCCCCAACGGCGTTACCACCGAGGGTAAATTCCTGGATAAGATTAACAGAAGCCCCCTGCGCGTCAGCGAAGCGCTGTACGGTTCCTCCGGTGACCGGGGTGGTGCGGCTCCCGAGCCCTCCATTCGTGCCATCACCCAGGAGTATTTAAACAACACAAATTCTGATATTCAGGTGAAGTTTGCTTCCACCTATGAGCTGTTCCAGGATGTGACCGATGCCAGCCTGGAACAGCAGTTGGGCGCCTATGACGGCGAGCTGCTGATGACTGCCCACGGCTCCGGCTGTTATACCTCCCGTGTCAACTCTAAGCGGTATAACCGGCAGAATGAGCTGCTGGGTGTGGCCGCTGAGACGGTGAACGTCCAGTCTGACTGGTTGGGCAACACCGATTATGATACCGATGCCTTTGAGACCATCTGGACCCGGGTGATTATGCATCAGTTCCACGATGACCTGACCGGTACCTCCAACAGTACCGTTTACACCAAAAGCTGGAATGATTATATTATTTCCCTGAAACAGTTCCAGGGGGAATATGAATCCGGCGTGGAAGGTATTGCCGCCTCTCTGGATACTCAGAGCAGCTTGGCTAATGCAGTGCCTGTGGTGGTGACCAACACCCTGGGTTTTGACCGCAATGAGGTGGTAGAGGCCACCGTGACCGTTTCCAATGTGGCGGATGCCAACCGGTATGTCCGGGTGTATGATGCCAATGGCAATGAAGTGCCCAGCCAGGTGGTTTCCTGCCAGATGGCCGGCGGAGTCGGTACCTATCAGATTCTGTTCCAGGCGCAGGTTCCTTCTCTGGGCAGCAGAGTGTATCAGGTAGTACCCTATACCCGTCCCTCTTCTTTGGTTACTGATTTGGCCAACGTTTTCCAAACCACGGATACCATTGTCCTTTCCAATGAAAACTATCGGGTGACCATCGATCAAAAAGGAGATATCTCCAGCATTTATGACAACACCATCCGGCAAGAGCTGCTGGAAAGCCCCATTCGCCTCTCTCTCCAGACCATGACCGATAAGTATTGGGCGGCTTGGGAGTTGAATACCGGTGACTACTGGAATAAGCTGGGTACCGATTATGTTACCAACACCGGCGACAATACCACCATCACCGTAACCGAAGATGGTTCCTGCCGCACCAGCGTTCAGGTGACCCGTACTTACGGCAACTCTACCTATACCCAAACGGTAAGCCTGGCGGCCGGCGGCCAGTTTGTGACCATTGATAACCTGGTTGACTGGCAGGAGCGCGCTCTGTTGTTAAAAGCCGAGTTCAACACCGCTTCTTCCAATGCCAATGCCACCTACGATTTGGGCCTGGGTGCTGTGGAGCGTGGGAACAACACCTCCAATCTGGCCGAGGTACCGGTGCAGCAATGGGCAGACATTTCCAACGCTGACGGAAGCTTTGGTGTTTCGGTATTCAACGATGGCCGGACTGGTATGGATAAGTTTGATGACAATACCTTCCGTCTGACCCTGCTTTATACCCCTTCCAATGATTACTCCCATGATACCGATAGCTCCAGCGGAAACTCCAACGAGTTTTTCTCTTCCGGGCAGTATTGCCAGGATCAGGGGGAGAACCGGTTTGCCTATGGCGTCTACGGCCATAGCGGCAGTGTGGGAAGCTCTGAAGCTGCCCAGCTGGCCCAGGCTTTTGGTACACATATGACTGTGAGCCAGACCGTGGCCCACGCTGGCGTGCTGGGGGATACCTTCTCCTTTGGCGCCCTGTCCAACTGCAGTCATGTGGTGCTCCGGGCTTTGAAGGTATCTGAGACCGATGACAATGTGATCATCGTCCGGGTCAATGATATGAGCGGCCAGGCTCAGTCTGGCGTTACCCTGACCATGGGCAACGGAATTCAGTCGGCCACCGAAGTGTATACCTCTGAGGAATACAAGGCCGATGCCACTGTGAAAAACGACCAGTTGGTCTTTGATCTGGCGGGCTATGAGGTGAAAACCTTCGCCCTGAAGCTGAAGGCAGCCGATAAAGCGGCGGCTGTCAAGACCGATTCCAAGGCTTTGGCGTTGCCCTATAATGTAGACGCCTATTCTTCCAATGCCAATAAGGCCGACGGCGGAATCACCACTTTGGGTGATTGTTATCCCACGGAGCTGGTGCCTTCCGTTGTGAAATTTGCCGGTGTGTCTTACACCATGGGCCCCACTGCAGACGGGCAGAACAATGCTGTCCGGAGCCAGGGCCAGAAGCTGACCCTGGACAGCGGATATGATACTTTGTACATTCTGGCGGCTTCTGTTGCCGGTGATAAGGAAGCCACCTTCCTGGTGGACGGCAAGGCCGTTACGCTGGAAATCGGGGATTATGCGGAGAATATCGGCGCCGGTACCCTGTACGATCTGGGGATTACTGCTTATATCAAGGAGCAGATGCCGGCCTTTGAGGCAACGCACCGCCATACCGGTGGCAAGGATAATGTGGTTGCTTCTACCTATATGTTCACCTACGCGCTGGATATTACCGGTGCAAGCACAGTAACCCTGCCCAATGATTCTGACATTATTCTCTTTGCAGCAACCCAGCAGGCCGATGCCGCCATTGCTGCTACGCTGGTGACGCCGGTGATGGATTCCATCGACCGGACGGAGAATGTACCCAACCGGTTTGAGACCGGCTTTGAAGAAGGGGATACCCCTGTTCTGGAGAATACCGTTAATGCAAGCAATGATTTCAGTGGGATTGACAATACCAGCTGTGAAATTACCACCGAGAAGGCTGCTGACGGTTCCCGTTCTTTGAAAATCACCGGCACCGATACGGATTCCAGCAAGTCCTGTGTGTATTATACCCTGAGTGAACAACAGATTCGGATTCTGAACGGTACTATCCTGCAATTCGACCTGTATGTTGATAACGAACTTGGGCGCTTTGCCTCTATCGATTTGGACTTTAACTACGGCAGCTCTATGCGGGATGATTCCCGTATGATCGATCTGTCCGGCGTGCAGATGCATCCTTCGAAGGGCCACGGTACTGTTGGTCAGTGGGTCACCGTAACGGTGGATCTGTCTGCTATCCTGGGCGGCGATCATATTACGGTGAAAAAGATCATGCTGGCGTATGATCACGGCGCCGATACTGGTTCCTTCACCACCTATGTGGATAACCTCTTCATCGGGGTGCCGGACGATGCGCTGGAAACCGCTTTGGACAAGGCAGAATCCCTGGATCGTACGGCTTACTCCAGTGCCAGCTTGGCTGAACTGGATGCAGCGATTGCTACGGTGCAGAAGGTGCTTTCTGATGGCAGCGGTGACCTGATTGTACAGTGGGCAGTTGACGCTTTCTATGAGGCTTATGATAATCTGGTTCCTTACCGTAGCGCCTTCTCCAGCATTAACGCCTGGGAGTATCAGGCCAAGAGTTTCAATGCCATTAAGCCCGATACGGAAAATGGCGTGCCCACCAACATCGGCGGCGTCAGCAGCGGCGCTTGGGCGCAGTATGCTTCTTTGGACTTTGGCAGTCAGGGCTCCAAAACCTTCCAGATTAATTATTCCGGCTGGAATACCGGTGAAGACTGTGTGGTAGAGGTGCATCTGGGTAGCAAGGCTGGTGCCCTTCTGGGTACTGCCAGCATTCCTCAGACCTCTACTCTGCAGGGCGCAGCTGACTGGAGCATTTACACCCTTGCCACCTGTGAGCTGAATCGGGTGCTGACCGGGGTGCAAGATATTTATCTGGTATTCAAGAACGGTTCCGGCGGCCATGTCTGCAATGTGAAGGACTTCACCTTCCTGCTGGCCGGTTCCAAGGATGCTTTGACCCAGTTGTATGGCGAGGCTTCCGCCCTGGATCTGACGGGTTATGCCGCCGGCCCTGTGGCAAAGCTCCAAAAGGCTCTGGATCAGGCCAAGACGATTCTGGATGATGACTCTGTGGAACAGACTGAAATTAATGCTGCTTTTGATACCCTGCAGGCGGCGGTTAACAGTTTGGATGCAGATCTGCTGAAGGGTGATATGAACGAAGACGGCAAACTGAGCGTCACCGATGTGGTTCTGCTGCGGAAAGCCATCCTGAGCGGTTCTAATGCTGCGGAAACAGTAAATCTGGGCGATATGAACGAAGACGGCAGTCTCAGCGTCACCGACGTGGTGTTGCTGCGGAAAGCCATTTTGGCCCTGTAAATTTGAATAGTTCCATGAGAGACGCCGTCCCATTTGCTGTGGGGCGGCGTTTTGTATCCATTTGTTTTAGGAAAATGACTTCCATTTGCGGATCATGTGTGTTACAATAAACTGGCATAATGAATATTGCGCACGGGGAGGACTGCTGCAATGAAAACACTGTATTTGCAATGCCATATGGGGGCTGCCGGTGATATGCTGACGGCGGCGTTGCTGGAACTGACGGAGGATCCGGCTGGTGTCTTGTCTGCGCTGAATGGTGCCGGAATCCCAGGGGTAGTTTATCAGGCTGTCTGTAAGGAACAGTGCGGTATTTGCGGGACCCATGTTATTGTAACCGTGGCAGGGAAAACGGAGGAGAGCCACCAGACCCACAGCCGGGGGGCTTCCCATGCCGTCTGCCAGGCACAGGTACATTATCACCACCACCATCACGCCCATGCTACTTTAGGAGATATCTCCGCTTTGCTGGCCGGGTTGCGGTTACCTCCCAAAGTGAAGGAAAAGGCCCTTGCAGTTTATCAGTCCATTGCCGAAGCTGAATCCAAAGCCCACGGACAGCCGGTGGAGTTGGTGCATTTTCACGAGGTGGGAGCCATGGATGCAGTGGCGGATGTGACAGCAGTTTGTTATTTAATGGAGCTGCTGGCGCCGGATGCAGTGGTGGTTTCTCCGGTGCATACCGGAAGCGGGACGGTTCAGTGCGCCCATGGCGTGTTGCCGGTGCCGACGCCTGCCACGGCGTGGCTGCTGCGTGGAATTCCCTTGTATTCAGATGGCACCCAAGGGGAGCTTTGTACCCCCACCGGTGCTGCGTTGTTGCGGGCCTTTGCTACGGAATTTGGCCCGATGCCGGTGATGCGTACCGAAAAGATCGGCTACGGTATGGGAACCAAAAGTTTTGAAACGGCCAATTGTGTCCGTGCTTTTTTGGGGGATACTGGCCAGGGAAACACCAGTCCCTTGACGGAATTGTCCTGTAATCTGGATGATATGACCGGGGAGGATATCGCATTTGCCACCCAGCGCTTGCGGGATGCCGGCGCCAAAGAGGTGTATACCACTGCCATTCAAATGAAGAAGAACCGTCCCGGTGTGCAGCTGACCCTTCAGTGCGTCCCGTCACAGGCGGAAGAGTTTGCCGCCTTGTTGTTCCGTTATACCACCACTTTGGGGGTACGCCGGGCAGATCTGACCCGATATATGTTGACCCGACGTTCAGTGACAGTGGTAACCTCGCTGGGGCCGGTGCCGGGTAAGGTGGCTTCCGGGTTTGGTGTCACCCGGGAAAAATGGGAGCACGATGCCTTGGAGCGTCTAGCCCAGGAACAGGACATTGCCCCGGCAGAAGTGGCCAGGCAGTTGGGCCAGATTCAATTGGAGAATAAATAACCGGCCAAAAGCAGGGTTTCTGGTTGCTTTTGATCAGCCGTTGTTTTGCCATTTGCGTCTATAATAGCTTTTTTGCAATCCCTTTCCATAGTGGTAAAACGCTCCCGGTAGGTTGTAGCCTACCGGGAGCGTTTTTGTAGATCAATTTATGGTTGAGATGCGTCGGGATCCAGGCCTTCAAAAAAATCGATATAGGCGCAACGATAAATTTTCCGGAGTGCGATGATGACGCTGATATGAATGTTCAGCTGCCCTTTTTCGTATTTTTGGTGGGTAGTTCGGCCAAATATCACAGCCGCGACGCTGCAATTTAGCGCATAGCTTTTCCTGCGACAATTCCATTTCGTTTCGCAGCTTCTGCAAATTGTCCCCATATTTTGATCTTTTCTCAGTTTTCGCTTTATGGTGTCACCTTTTTTTAGAACATTCTATTGTTTTACTTTCTGCATTTGCTCTAATTGGATGAAATAATATAATAATGGCGAAAAAGGTAGAAATTACCCGTATATGGGTTGACTTCTAAAGCGAATTAAAGTAGAATAAACGTATTATCCGCACATGGGTAACTTTCCCGTATTGGAAGATACGATTTTTATGCTCAGAATAATAGTTATTCTGTATCTTTGATATCCTCAAAAGAATAATTATTAAGTTCGGGGAAGTTAAGGAAATCACCGATTGTCATATTAAAAGCAATGGCAATCTTGTGCAGCGTTATGATTTTCGGATTTTTGGTATTTCCTCTGACAATATTATCCAGTGTAGATTGATTTACGCCACTCATGGTTGCAAGCTTATTAATGGCAATTCCGCGTTGTTTGCAAAGTTGACGAATTCTTGAAACAATAATATTTGAATATTCCATTTTAATCTCCTTGTCTACTATGATTACCTGTTTGCAGGTTGTTATCATAGTAGCAAGGAAAAAAGGTGGGATTACCCGTTTGCGGGTTAATCTGCTAAAAATAATGATTCTTTGACGATCCATGCTGTCTGAAAGTGAGAGATATGAAAATGAGTATGAGAAAAATTTATAGAGAAATTGCGCGTAAGCATCATGTTTCAGTACAAGAGGTCAGAGATGAAATGCAAAAAGCATTAAATATGGCTTGGGTCAATCCGGAAAAAACGGAAGCGCAGGCCGCAAATCAAAAAAGGATACCCACGAAGGGGCAGATTCCTACTGTGGAGGAATTCATTCATTATGCGAAAGGGGAATTTAAATGAGTTTTTTTCGCCCCCTGAGCCAAACTTCCTCATAGAAAAGTCGTTTGACAACTTGCAAATTCATATTTCCCGGCAAACTGTATATAATTGCTATGGGGTGATTACCGATGAAATACGCAAAGAATATCATTATTGCATGGGTAGTTGGTTTTGTGTCGGGGCTTCTGAACCGAAATGCCATGGCCGCCTTTTCTTCACTGAAGCAGCCGGCATTGTTTCCACCCGGGTGGCTGTTTCCGGTGGTCTGGACGATTTTGTATGTGCTTATGGGCATCAGTTTGACTCTTGTGGAGCAGGCCTCCCCGCAGCCATTGGAAAAGCGGGTGGTATACCTGTATTACCTGCAGCTGTTTGTGAATTTTGCCTGGCCGTTCTTGTTCTTTGGACTGGGGCTTTTCTGGCCGGCGTTTGGGTGGCTTTTGTTTCTTTTGGTGTTGGTTGCATGGATGGCGTTTGCGTTCTGGCGGGTTCGTCCTTTGGCCGGTTATCTGCAAATTCCCTATCTTTTATGGCTTCTGTTTGCTGCTTATTTGAATTGCTCTGTGGCTATTTTGAATTAAAAAAACGCGCCGGGCAGGTTTTTACAGCCTGTCAGGCGCGTAAATTTTTTGAGAACCTTGGTTTATGCTTTCCATTCCAAACCGGCTCGTACCAGGGTGTAACCATCCTCATAGCGGCCGTCTGGACAAATGTAGGTCCAGGGGGAAACATCGTAGCATTCCCCATCCTGCCGGTGGAAAGGCCCCAGCAGATTCCGGTTGGAGCAGTAAAGCTTGACCCGGATCTCATTGTCCCCATCCCGCAGGGCGTCGGTAATATCATATCGGAAGGGGGAGAAGGCCATGAGGGCTACCTCCTTGCCGTTAATCATCAGGGACGCTGCCGGAACGTGAAGTGATGCAAGCTCCAGGGTGTACCGGACATCTGTTTCCTTGGTCAGGGACAGGGTCTGGGTTAGCTCCATTTCTCCCCGGAAGAACCAGTAGCCGCTTTCGGTTAGATTCCGACCGTCTACTGCGTCTATAGGTTCCATCAGGGTAAAGTCCCGTCCGCAAAAAATGGAGCGGCGGGGGCCGTATCGGTAGGTGCTGTTGTTACGGACGCCGAAGTTTCCCAGAACATAGATGGCTTCCAGCTCGGTGTCATAGGTTAGCTTATTGCGTTCGGTTTCATGGACATTTTCCCCGAACAGAACATCATATACCTGTTGCCGCTGGAAAAACTCGGTGCGGAACAGCAAGGTGTTGGTACCGCTGACCAGGTACCCATCCAGGGAGGAGCGACGGAAGGCAGTATCCAGGTAATATCCTGTATCCAAGAAGGTGTAGGGCTTGCCGTTTAACAGTATCTCGGAATTTTCCGGAGACTCCATGGCCAGCTCCATTTGGGAAACGGCATCTACATTCTCAATCTGGAAGGTGTATTCCAGTTCCAGCTTGCAGGGCCGCTGCAGCTCCAGCAGCTGCTGGTTTACCATGACAATATCGGAAGTGAATTGCCATTCCCCGCCGTCCACCCGATAGCGGCAGAAATCCAGTGGCATACAGTTGGTGTCCCGTTTGGCCACTGTCCATTGATCGGAGGGGGTCAGACGCTGGTTTTTTGGCGCCGGTACGGTGTAAGGCGCACCGGGTACCAGCTGCAGCACCAGCAATTCCATGGGCTCCAGCGTGTATTCCAGCCTGGAGCTACCGTCTGTAACTGTGGATTGCAGAGGTACAGATATATTTCTTTCCAAATCCAGCCGGTGAAAGGCAAAAGATCCGTCCCGGGTGAGTTCCAGCCGGTTGCCAATGGTCTGGGATAGGTTGGCTAAGCACCATACCTGGCTGCCGTCAGGCAAATCCCGTCCCCGCAGGGTGATTTGTGAATCCTGCCCCTGCAGATCCCGGAGCCGGAGTTCGTCTGTGGTGTTGGCCAGGGCCTTCCGGAAAGCGGCTACCTCCGGTGCATGCAGCGGATTCAGGTTGGTGTTTTCCAGATGGGGATTGGACAGCAGCTCAGCCTTTCCTGCCAGGTCGGTCAGCCGATGGTCTTCCACGCCATCGATCATGGTGGGGAATTCCCCGAAATAATATAGTTTTCCACCTTGCTGCACAAATTGGACCAGCAGCCGGTAGGTGGTTTCGGTCAGGGTCAGGTTCCCCGGCAACAGTACCTTATGATAGCGGCACTTGCCTACCACAAAGGCGTCACCATCCACGCTGCCCAGGGTCTCCAGCAGGGTTTCGTCGCCGAAATGATGCTCGATTTGCAGGGTGTTGAGCCGTTCGGTAAGCCGGCGGAATTGATCCATCAGCGGATAGGACAGGGCCTCATGGTGTACATTCCAGAGACAGTAGGCGGAGCGAATGGGGTGGATCAACACAAGATCCGCTCGGCCTGTGCCCAAAGACATGGCGGCCGCTATGCGGTCAAAATACCGGTTGAAGGCATCGTAGCGGGTAAACCATGCTGATTGATAGAACATGGCAGGGGGGAAGTCACGCTTCCGGAAGCCTTGGAGGGAGTAGGGCTGCAAATGTTGGCACATCCGGTTAATGCCGTTGACATATTGCCATCCGGCGATCCATTTCAATTCTTCAAAAGAAACATCCCAGCCGCACAGGGCAAAAGTCTCGGTCAGGGCAAAGGGCTTTCCCAACTGGGCGCAGGCGCTGGATACCTGCAAGGGAACCGTAGGATGGTCAATGCGGCGGCAGAGCCAGTCCATACCCGGAATATGGAAATAAGGGTAGTGCGGCATAACGCCGCCGGTGCACCGCATCTGGGACATGAGATCGTCCTCTGCCATCATGTGCCCGGTCATTTTACAGTTGTGGGCGTCGCACCAGTTATAAATCTGTTTGAGAAAGCCGTTCTGGAACAACTGGGCCGCCAGCAGGAAGTAACGGTACCGGAAGGTTTTGAAGCCGGATTCTTCCACCTCTAACAGGTACAGATCCTGGGTAATATCCCGGCTGTATTGCGCCTGGTAGGCGGCCGCCAGGCAGGGGGAATAGGGGGTTCGTCCGTTGGCCCATTGGGGTTCGTCGGTAAAAAAGCCGGTTAGCAGACTGCCCATTCCGTCTCCGAAAACTTTGGCATATTTTTCGTGAGTCACTTCAATGAACCGGGTGATGCTCTCTTTGTTGAGTACATCAATATAATAGAGATTCAGGTCTATGTAAGCCACCAGATCTCCGGTTTGCGGCGTTTCAACCTTAACGTAGCCTTCTGCTGTTTTACGGTAAATGCCTTCCACCCGTTCCGGCAGTTCCTGCCCTTCCTGCAGGGTCAGGAATTCTATGGCTTTTTGCTGGTATTCATAGCCCATGGCCGGCACAACGCCGGCAGCAAAGCCCGAGGGCCAGCCGAATTCATCGTAAGCCCAGGCCTCCATACCGTATTTATGCGCTGTTTTAGCACAGTGTTTGGAGTGTTCCAGAAATTCGTCGCTTAAATACTCGGTCAGCAGTCCACTCCGGCTGTGCATGAAAAAGCCGCCTGCGTTGGCTTCGTGCATCATCTTGATCTGCCGGTCGGATTCCTCGTCCTTTAGCTCATGGTTCCAACTCCAAAAGGGAATGGCCTTGTAAGCATCCCGCTTGGATTCAATTTGCTGTAAAATGTCCTCCATGGTATCACCTCAAAGATGGATATAAATTTGGTAGTTCTTTTATACCACATTCCTTGAAACGTTTCAATCCTTTTTTTTGAAATCTTTCCTGTCTTTTTTGCCGTTGACTTGTCGATGGGCTATTCCTTGCTATTTTTCTATGACAATTATAGATGCGATGGCCTGACGGTGGTGATTCATTGCCTTGGTACATTCATTGGTGCATTCATGATGTCTCGTTATTCTGAAAAACCAGTTCAGCGCAAAGCTGCTCTAATTCCGCAAAGTTGGTGAGAGCTCCGCACCGTTTCCGGAATTCCGCAGCGCCTCGGATGCCCTTCATGTACCAGGCGGCGTGTTTCCGCGCCTCCAGCATGGCGATTTTTTCTCCCTTGTATTCCCGCATCCATTGTACCTGTTTTAAAAGGGTCAGCATCCGGGTGGCCATGGGAGGATCCGGCAGGGTGCGGTCGTAGTCCAGCAGAGCGTTGATTTGGCTGAAAATAAAGGGGTTTCCCTGGGCAGCCCGCCCCACCAGAATGAAGTCACAGCCGGTTTCCTCGTACATGGCGGCAGCGTGTGCAGCAGAAAAAACGTCACCGTTGCCGATGACCGGGATGCTTACTGCCTCTTTCACCAGACGAATGATGCCCCAATCTGCACTGGGGGCGTATTGTTGTGCCCGGGTGCGCCCATGTATTGTAATGGCCGCCGCACCGGCGTCTTCGCACCGTTTGGACATTTCTACGGCATTAATGTGTTCCGCATCCCAGCCGGAACGCATTTTTACTGTTACCGGCAGATTTACTGCTTGTACTACAGATTTGATAATTTCTGCCGCCAGTTTGGGATCCTGCATTAGGGCAGAGCCTCCGCCGTTTCCGGCCACTTTTGGGGCTGGACAACCCATGTTAATGTCAATGAAATCCGGATGGGCCGTTTCCGCTTGCCTGGCCGCATCCGCCATGACTGTCGGATCGCTGCCAAAGATCTGCAGCCCCATAGGTTGTTGATCCGGCGTCACTGTCAATAGTTCTTGAGATTTCTTGTCCTGCAACGTGACACCTTTGGCACTGACCAGCTCGCTGACCGTATAGGCCGCCCCCATCTCCCGGCATAGCCGCCGCATGGCGTGATCTGCTACCCCCGCCATAGGCGCAAGTCCGGCATTGCCTGTAATGGTAAGATTCCCGATCTTTAACGTATGCATGTGTGGGTCTCCTTTGTCTTTCGAAATCCATGTTATTGTAACACAATTTGTGTCTGTACGCAATGGATGGTCTTAGGCCATGCAAAATTTGTTGGCACTATACTATGTCTGTACGATGAGAATAGGAGTGATTGATTTTGAATTTTAATATTTTCCAATATATTAAAATTTGGAACTGGATTTAAAGAAAACGGTGGAAGATGTTGATTTGATTATTGAATCTATGGCGGAAAATGAAGATGAAAAGATTCCTTTTATAAGAAGTTGGCACCGTATTAACCAGAAAAGACCGTTGTGTTACAAATCCTTCCGCTTTGCTTCCCTCAAATTCGCACCGGCAAACCGAAAAAATATCGTTTCAGGTTTTGGATACCGTTGGACTTGCAACGGCATATAATATTGTCCAAATGTATGTAAAAATCCCATCATTCCTGGAGTCTTACAATTTAAGGGTATGGAAAAATGCTGAAAATATATTGATGAAGGTAAATTAGGAATGTCCGCTGGCGAAAGGATTATTATGTTAAGGACGGAACATACCCGCACAAAACATAAAAATTCT
>CAYZTR010000002.1:0-125475 GCA_964481575.1 uncultured Eubacteriales bacterium | reverse complement strand
TATTATTAAAGTCAAGCGGGATAATTTTATGAAGCTGACGAAAAAACAAGATTTTTAAATTCGCAAGCAATGCAATCTTCCGTAAGATTGCGTATTTTAGAGGATTTCACGGTAACGGGAAATCCTCTAAATGCTTATTGGTGACATATCCCCAATCCCTGAGATCGCCCCTTCGGAACGGCTGTACGTTTCTGCAAAACGCTGAAAAGACGAATCGGCATATTTCCGAAAAAAACTCTATGTGACTGATTTCTCAATCTCATAGAGTTTTTTGATTTTCCCTTTACCTGGAAAAGTCATATTTTCTTCAATGTTTCCTTATGGCTCACTGCCATTTTGGGGCTGCCTTTTCTTTTTCTGTCAGTTAGAAGACGGCACGCCATCCTGCAGGTGACAAAACCTGTAGGATGGCGTGTTTTTTCTTTGGTAAGGCTGCAGCGTTTCACAACCGAAAACCGACCTGGATCTTCCAGAAACGACAGCCGTTTACAAAGTTACTTTTTGTATGTGTTAAATGGTTTCCGGCTTTTGACAGAAATTGACAAGCAGCACAAGATGTTGTGGTTCTAATTTTTGAAACCACTATTTTAAAAAAATAATCCGGAAATCCGCGTAAAATTTTTATGTCAACCCCTTGCTTTTTATTCTTTCTGCCGTTATAATGACGTTGTGGCTAATTGTGGCTAATTTCTCCATATTTAAGTCTAATAGTGGCTAAATAGATCCCAGTTCTTCCGAAAAGAGGTGAGACACAGGCATGTATGGTACTTATTCTTATGCAATGGATAAGAAGGGGCGGGTATTTATCCCAGCCAAGCTCCGGGAGGAGTTGGGTGACAACTTTTTTATCTGCAAAAATTTGACCGGCAGCTGTTGTCTCTCCATTTACTCTCAGGAGGAGTGGAAGCGGCTGTCGGAGCAGCTGCGGCTGTTGCCCAAATCTAAGGCGCAGCTTGTCAGGAGATTCATTTTTCCTACGGCGGCACAGCTGACCTATGATGCCACCGGCCGGGTCATCATCCCGGAAGAACTGCGGGTTTTTGCCAAGCTGGATAAGGATGTGGCCTTTATCGGCATGGAGGATCATGCCGAGCTTTGGGATGAGACTGCGCTGCGGGCGGATCAGGAGGCCATCTCTCCCGAGGAGATTGCCGCTCTGCTGGAGGAGTTGGGTTTTTAATGGAGTTTGTCCATAAATCGGTTTTGCTGGAGGAGGCCATTGCGGCTCTGGATATTGACCCCGCTGGTATTTATGTAGACGGAACGGCAGGCGGCGCCGGGCATTCCCGGGAGATTGCCAAACGCCTGACCACCGGGCAGCTTATTGCACTGGATCAGGATCCGGATGCGGTGGCAGTAGCCGCCCAGAGGCTGGCCGGATATCCGGCCCGGGTGATCCAGTCCAACTTCTGTCAGATGGATACTGTGCTTTTGGACTTGGGAATTTCCGGTGCGGATGGTGTGCTGCTGGATCTGGGGGTTTCCTCCTATCAGCTGGACAATGGCGCCCGAGGATTTTCTTACCGGGAAGATGCGCCGCTGGACATGCGAATGTCCCAAAGCGGCCCTACAGCTGCCGACCTGGTATCCACGGCGGATGTCCAGACCCTGACCGATATTTTTCGTAATTACAGCGAAGAAAAATTCGCCTTTCGAATTGCCAATAAAATTGTTACCGAGCGGGAGCAAACTCCTATTCTGACCACCGGGCAGCTGGCAGATCTGATCTGCCGGGCGGTTCCGTCAGCGGCCAGACGGGATGGGCATCCGGCACGCAAATGCTTCCAGGCACTGCGGATTGCTGTTAATGGAGAACTGGACGTACTGGAGACGGCTTTGCAGAAAGCCTTTTCGTTATTGAATCCCGGCGGCGTTTTAGCAGTAATTACCTTTCATTCATTGGAGGACAGGCTGGTGAAGCGGCAATTTGCCGCCTTTTGCACCGGTTGCACCTGTCCGCCGGATTTCCCGGTCTGCATTTGCGGGAAGCAGCCCCGGGCCAAACTGGAACTGCGGCACCCGGTTGTGCCGTCTGCTGCTGAGCTGGAGGAGAATCCGCGCAGCCGCAGTGCAAAGCTGCGCGCTGTCCGAAAGCTGGAGGTTTTAACGGATCGGTAAGGCTGCAATGGATGGATACAGACAGCGAATGATTCCAATTCTAAGGAGGTGGGAAACTTGTATACCAGTCCGGTGAACAACACCAAGTATTATACCCAAAATCTGGCGCATAATTTTGATATGTTCCTGCCCAAAGAAGCGCGGGACAGGGAGGAAAAGGCAGAAATCATCAAGCTTCCCACGTTGAATGGCAAGGCCGGCGCTCTGCGGCGACAGAAGGAGGCGCTTTATGCCAGGCTGCGGGCGGCTGCAGCTGCCACTGTAGTAATCCTGCTGGTTCTTGCATTTTTATTTATGCGGGCCCAGATCACCGAAGTTAGCACCCAAATCGAGACTGCCAAAGCTACCCTGAATCAGGTCAAGAGCGAGCACACCGCTTTGGAGATCCAACTGGAGGCGCTGGTGTCCTACAGCAATATTGAGCAGGAGGCTGCCAATATTGGCATGCAAAAGAAGCTGCGCAGTCAAACAGTTTACATTAAAACTGGCAGCGACAGTTACGCGGAGGTTGGAAATGGCACCACTGTAACCGCTGATGCCGGCGAGGAATAGGGGATGTCATTTTCTGCACTGTGGCATACCTTGGGATTCCCGATAATATAAATGAACGAACTCAATCCACTAACACGAGAGTCAATGAATCGTTGACTCTCGTTTTGGGCGTTATAAAGGGAATGTTTTTCCATGATATTTGCTGGATGAACAGTTTGATATTAACGATATAGTGCAAACCGAGAGGTACGCCCAATGCTTGCTCGGCGCAACGCCATGGAAAGGTGCTACCGTTCTGGAGGAAAAGCGTTTTCCCAAGGCTATTTGACAGAAGGGAAGTGGAGGCTATGCCAAAATCCAATAAAACCACATCTTCCATGCTGCGGCGTATGATGGGGCTGATGCTGGCCCTGGTCATTTTTTTCCTGACCTTTGCCACCGGCAGGTTGGGGTATATTATGATTGTGAAAAGTGACTTTTATCAATCCAAGGCATCTGAGCAGCAATTGTATGATACCGAAATTGCGGCGACTCGCGGAGACATTTACGATTGTAATATGAATGTGCTGGCCACCAGCGCCACAGTGTACACCCTATATGTGGCCCCAAACAGCATTGAGAAGGATGAGACGAAAGCTGCCATTGCGCAAGGGCTTTCCCAACTAGTGGATGTCAGCTATGACGAAATTTATGCGGACTGTGAAAAGTCCACCTATTACTCCATTATTAAAAAGCAGATTGAACCGGGTCTGGCTACCCAGATCCGTCAGTGGATCGCAGACAACGGACTGGGCTCTCTAGTGGGTTTAGAGGAATCCACCAAACGCTATTATCCCAACGGTTCGCTGGCTTCGGTTGTGCTGGGATTTGTGGGTTCCGACAATCAGGGACTATATGGTATTGAGTCACAGTATGAGACGCAACTAAAAGGGGTTCCCGGCCGTGTGGTAGCGGCAAAGAATGCCAGAGGCTCCGCCATGCCCTTCAGCTATCAGGAGGAGATTGCGGCAACGCCCGGAAATTCCTTGGTACTGACCCTGGATTCCTACATTCAAAATGTGACAGAAAAGTATTTGGAACAAGCAGTGGAAGATAATAATGTTACCGAGCGGGGTGTTTGCATTGCCATGAATGTAAACACCGGAGAGATTATGGGGATGGCGGTCAAGGGCGATTTTGACCCTAACACTCCCTTTGCCCTGACAGACGAAGATCAGGCCCAGGTGGAGTCTCTGGAAGCGGAGGTGGAAGCCGCCAAACAGGCCGGTACTTATGATGAGAGCAAAGCTGTTTCTCCCCTGAACCAGGTGTTGAATTCCAAGTGGCGGAACAAAGCGGTTTCGGATCCTTATGAGCCAGGTTCGGTCTTTAAGATCATCACCGGTGCAGCTGCTCTGGAGGAGGGGGTTACGGATACCTCCAAGAGTTATTTCTGCCCTGGATATTATGTAGTGGCTGGCCAGCGGTACAACTGCCACAAGACCACCGGCCACGGTGCTGAAAGTCTGGCAGACGCGTTTTCCAACTCCTGCAACCCGGTGTTTATTACCTTTGGTCAGCTGCTGGGGGTACACACCTTTTCTCATTATTATGAAGCCTTTGGCCTAACCACCACCACCGGTATTGATCTGCCCAGTGAGGCCACCTCCATCTACCATTCTGAGGAAAATATGGGTCTGGTAGAGCTGGCGTCCTCCTCCTTCGGGCAGACCTTCAAGGTGACGCCCATTCAGCTGATTACGGCGGTGGCCGCTGCGGTCAACGGTGGTTACCTGGTACAGCCTCATGTGGTCAGTGAGATTCTGGATGCTGATGGCAATGTGGTGAAAACTGTGGGTACTACGGTGAAACGCCAGGTGATTTCCAAAGAGACCTCCGAGACCCTTTGCTCCCTGTTGGAGGGGGTTGTGGATGGCGGTGGCGGAAAGAACGCCTATGTGGCTGGTTATCGCATCGGCGGCAAAACCGGTACTTCCCAGAAGGTGGCTGATGAGCTGCAAAACAGTACTGAGAAGCTGCGGATTGCCTCTTTTTGCGGCATTGCCCCCATTAACGATCCGGAAATTGCTGTTTTGGTCCTTTTGGATGAGCCCCATGCGGACAATATTTATGGCGGTACCATTGCGGCGCCTGTGGGCGGCGAAATTTTGGCAGATGTGCTGCCTTATCTGGGATATGAGCCACAGTATACTGATGAGCAGCTTGCTGCCATGAATACCACCGTTCCGGGAGTGGTGAACAAGAGCCTCTCCCAGGCGCAGGCTGATATTACCAATGCCGGTCTGAAGGTCAAGGTTATGGGTTCCGGTGACACGGTTCTGTCTCAAAGCCCTTCGGAAGGAATCACCGTTTCCAGTGAAAACGGTGTGGTGGTACTGTATACTGATGCGGAGGAAACCTCCAGTACCGTAACGGTACCTGATTTTACCGGGAAATCCGTTTCTGCGGTCAATTCTACCGCCAGTTCTTACAATATTAACGTACTTTATTCCGGTACGGATCTGTCCTCCAGCGGGGCGGTGGCTTACAAGCAAACCGTTTCCAGCGGTACCACCGTTGACGCCGGAACCGTAGTAACCGTTTATTTCCGTACCACTGACAGCTCCGACTAATACCCGGCAGGTCTGTCGGAGCGCCAGATGTGCGTATTTCGAAAGGGGGAAATGCAATGAATTTTGCAGATATTTGGAAGGATGCACCCGCATCCCTGGCTCAGTTGGAAATCACCGGTTTGACAGATGATTCCCGACGTGTGACAGAAGGCTTTGTATTTGTTGCGATACAAGGGGCTGTTCAGGACGGCCACTGTTATGTTTCCGCAGCCCTGGAGCGTGGCGCTTCCATTGTGGTGGTACAGCGTGATATGGGCGTGGAACGGCAGTTGATTTTGCCGGATACCCATAGCGCTTTTGCACAGATGTGCGCCGCTTATTTCGGTTATCCGGCCCGGCAGCTGAAAATCATCGGCATTACCGGTACCAATGGAAAAACCACCATTTCCTATTTAATGAAATCTATTTTGGAAGCGGCTGGATATAAGGTTGGCCTGATTGGCACCATTCAAAATATGGTGGGGCAAAAAACCTTGCCTTCTCATAATACCACCCCCGGTATTTATGAATTGAATTCTCTGTTTGATCTGATGCGGAAAGCTGGGTGTACCTATGCGGTTATGGAGGTATCTTCCCATGCTCTGAATCAGGGTCGGGTGGACGGTCTGACCTTTGAAGTTGGATTGTTTACCAATCTGACTCAGGATCACCTGGATTACCACGGCACCATGGAAAATTATATGTTAGCTAAGAAGAAGCTGTTTTTTATGTCCCGGGCAGCAGTGCTCAATGCAGATGACGCCTGGGTGGGTCGACTGGCGCAAGGGCTGCAGGTGCCTACTTACTATTATTCCTTGCGGCAGGCGGCAGATTTTGTGGCAAAGGATATCGAATTTCGGCCGGACGGTGTGAATTTCTCTGTAGTGCATGGGGAAGCGTCTGCGCCGGTATGTCTGAAAACTGCTGGAGAATTTTCTGTGTATAATGCGCTGTGTGCGGCTGCTTGTGCTACGGTGCTGGGCTTTCCTTTGGAGCTAACCTGCCGGGCACTGTCGGCTTTGCCGGGAGTCAAAGGGCGTGCGGAGGTGGTACCCTCCGGCCGGAACTTTACGCTGGTGATCGATTACGCCCACACGCCGGATGGGTTGGAGAATATTCTGAAAACCTTCCGGGCTTTGCCAAAAAACCGACTGGTGGTAGTGTTTGGCTGCGGCGGTGATCGGGATCGGACCAAACGGCCTAAAATGGGTGCCATTGCGGCCAAACTGGCTGACTTCTGCGTTGTTACATCGGATAATCCACGCAGTGAGAATCCGGGCAGAATTATTCAGGACATTGTGGCAGGTATGCAGGACTCCGAAACCCCCTATGTGGTGGAGGAAAACCGGATTCATGCCATTCATTATGCGGTGACACACGCGCAACCCGGTGACATTGTGGTATTTGCCGGAAAAGGCCATGAAACCTATCAAATTCTTTCCACCGGCACCATACATTTGGATGAGCGGGAGGTTATTGCCGACGCCCTGGCAACTTTAAAAGAAAAGGACTGTTGATCTATGAACGCACTGTTTCCTGTGATTGCGGCGCTGGTAGCCCTCCTGGGTACCGGGCTGTTGGGATATTTCATCATCCCTCTGCTGCATAAGCTCAAATTCGGACAGACCATTTTGGACATTGGCCCCTCCTGGCATAAGGAAAAGCAGGGGACGCCCACCATGGGCGGCATCATGATGGTGCTTGGACTGATCCTTGCACTGGCGGTATCGCTCAGTACGGCCATGATCACCCGGACCGGCTATTTGTATGAAGAACTGCAGGAGACCGGAAGAATGCGTCTTGCCGTTTTTGCCTTGACTGTTGGCCTGGCTATTTGCACCGGCTTCATTGGGTTTATTGACGATTACATCAAGGTTGCTAAAAAACGGAATCTGGGCTTGACCGCCATGCAAAAGACAGTGCTGCAGCTGCTGGTGACTGCGGCCTTTTTGGCCGGACTTCGGCTGACCGGCGTGGATTCTACCTGGCTTCCTTTTGTGGGTACCGTGCAGGTGGTTTCCGGTTGGGGGCTTCTCTATTGGCCCATTGCCCTGCTGTTCATTTATGGATTCACCAACGCGGTGAATCTGACGGATGGGGTGGACGGTTTGGCCACTACGGTGACCCTGGTGGTGGCGATGTTTTTTATGATTGCCTCCGGTTTACTGGGCTATTATCTTTTCAATACCTTATCGGCGGCTGTGGCCGGTGTCTGTGCCGGCTTCCTTCTGTGGAATGCTCATCCGGCCAAGGTGTTCATGGGTGATACCGGTTCCATGTTCCTGGGCGGTATGGTTTGCGGTCTGGCTTTTGCCATTGGCCGCCCCATTTTGCTGATTCTTGCCGGGATTGTATATTTAATGGAAGCTTTTTCGGTGATACTACAGGTAGCTTATTATAAAAGAACCAAAAAGCGTATCTTCAAAATGACCCCTATTCATCATCATTTTGAAATGTGCGGCTGGAAGGAAGAAAAGGTTGTGATCGTTTTTGCCTTGATCACTGTCATTGGCTGTTGCCTGGCAACCTTCCTGTTGCTGCAACATTAATCTTATCACAAAACCGAAGAGAAGGGATGGCGTACATGGAAGCAAATGTGACAGATGCGGGCCGCCGCAGGGCACCTAAGTCCGGCGTCAGGCCAAAAAGAACCACTGGTTTGTTTATCAGAGGCCGGATGGATATCACCTTTTTCGGTCTGGTGATTATTTTGCTGACCATTGGACTGGTGATGTTGTTCTCCGCCAGCTACGCCTATGCTCTGGCTAAATATAACGACAGCTATAAATTTATCAGTAAGCAGTTTGTCTGTGCCCTGCTGGGGCTAGGAGTTATGTATGTCTTTTCCCGGATGAATTATCAGAATTGGAGGAAGGCGCCTTTGTTGCTGCTGGTGGTGGGCGTCACGGTGGGTAGTCTGATCCTGGTTCTGTTTTTGCCCGGCCAGGCCGGTGTGCAGCGGTGGGTCAGTATTGGGCCCATTCAGTATCAGCCGTCCGAGTTGGCCAAATTTATGGTGGTTATCCTGCTCGCCCATTTGATCTCTGCCAATTACAAGCAGATGAAAACCTTTAAAGTGGGCGTTTTATTCATGGGCGGCGTCCTGGCTGCTTTGTGTCTGCTGGTGATGCTGGAAAAGCACATGTCTGCCACCATTTTGATTTTTTGCATTGGCGCTGTGCTGCTTTTTGTAGGAGGCATCCGGCTAAAATACCTGATTAGCGCCGGCGTCATTGCCGGTGTGGGAATCGGTGCGGCTTTGATGCTGGGCGGTTTTGAATACGCCAAAAGCCGACTGGATTATTGGCTGGATCCCTGGTCGTCTCCCACCGGAAAGGGGTATCAGACCATCCAGTCCCTCCTTTCCATCGGCTCCGGCGGATTATTCGGCCGCGGCATTGGACAGTCCAGGCAAAAGTATTTATGGGTGCCGGAACCCCATAACGATTTTATTTTTTCCATTGTTTGTGAAGAGCTGGGATTGGTTGGCGCTCTGATCATTATTGCACTGTTTTGTATGCTCATCTGGCGGGGAATTGAGATCGCCAAGCGGGCACCGGATCGGTTTGGCTCGCTGTTGGTGGTGGGATTTATCTTCCATGTGGGAATTCAGGCGCTATTTAATTTTATGGTGGTGACCAACAGTTTTCCCAACACCGGTATCAGCTTGCCATTTTTCAGTTATGGCGGTACGGCTTTGATTATGGTGTTGGGGGAGATGGGCATCGTCCTTTCTGTCTCCCGACAAAGCAATATGTTAAAGGATTAAATAAGCAACAGCCTGCAGCAAAGGAGAATTGACCTATGCATATTTTATTGGCCGGCGGTGGCACGGCCGGACATATCAATCCCGCACTTGCCATTGCGGGTACCATTCGGGCGCATCATCCAGAGGCGAAAATTACCTTTATCGGTACTGAGAAGCGGCTGGAATCTAAGCTGGTACCCCAGGCGGGGTACCCCTTCTACTCGGTGGATGTGGAAGGTTTTCAGCGGAAACTTTCGCCGGAAAATCTCAAACGCAATGTTCGGGCAGCTTATAAAGCGGTGAAATCCTCTGCCGATGCCAAACGGCTGTTGCAGCAGCTGCAGCCAGATCTCGTCATCGGCACCGGCGGCTATGTCAGTGGGCCGGTGGTACGGCAGGCGCAGAAGTTGGGCATTAAGACGGCCATTCATGAGCAGAATGCTTTCCCCGGCATTACCAATAAAATGCTCTGCAAGCATGCGAACGCTGTCATGCTGGCTATGCCGGAGGCTGAGAGCCGACTGGAATTGACCAAGCCTCCCATCATTACCGGGAATCCTATTCGGCCCAGTGTGCTGGAGACCGACCGGGCTACCGCGCGGCAAAAATTGGGATTGGATCCGGAGAAACCTATGATTCTTTCCTTTGGTGGAAGTCTGGGGGCCCGGATTGTCAATGAAACGGCGGCTATACTGCTGCGTTGGCACTGGCAGACCGGTAAATATTATCATTTTCATGGCACTGGTTCCAGCGGGTACCAGGCCATGCTCCGGCAGCTGGCCGAGTTGGGTGTGGATCTGGGGAAAGCGCCTACGGTCCGTGTGACGGAGTACATTCATGATATGGATCTTTGTATGGCAGCTGCTGATCTGGTAATCTGCCGGGCCGGCGCTATTACCCTGTCGGAGCTACAAGCCCAGGGAAAAGCTTCTATTCTGATTCCTTCGCCCTATGTGGCGGAGAATCATCAGTTCCACAATGCCATGACCCTGCAAAATCGTGGCGCAGCTGTGGTCATGGAGGAAAAGACCCTATCCGGAGAGGCGCTGACCGATATGGTCAAGTCTCTGCTGGCCAATCCCGCCACCCTGCGGGAGATGGGAGAAAAGGCCAAAGCCGCTGCCATTCCGGATGCCAATGACCGAATTTATCGGGTCATTATGGAACTGTTGCAGAATTCTAAAGCCTGACATCACCCATTTGCCCTTTCCTGCATACACTGCCAGTAGGAACGGTTCGTTTCCGGGTTCGGCGTCCTCAGCCTGTGGCCTGTCGAAGGCCGGGAAACGGACGAAAGGGTGGGTGTCATGGAAACATATCATATTATTGGCGGAACACCCCTGCAGGGGGAGGTTCCAGTTTGCGGTGCGAAAAATGCCGCGCTGCCGTTGTTGGCGGCCGCTGTGCTGTGTGACGGCATCAGTATTATACATCACTGCCCACGCCTGACCGACGTGGAAGCCGCCCGCCGGATCCTGGTCAATCTGGGATGTGACTGCCGGTGGGAAGGGGATACCCTGACGGTGGATGCGCGCAATGTCACTACCAGTGAGATTCCGCATGATCTGATGCGGGAAATGCGTTCCTCCATTGTTTTTTTGGGAGCCATTGTGGGCCGTCTTGGCGGGGCCACCTTGAGCTTTCCCGGGGGATGTGAACTGGGACCACGCCCCATCGATCTGCATCTGGCGGCGTTGCGCAGTCTGGGTCTTACCATCGAGGAATCTCATGGAGTTCTTTGTTGTCATACAGATGGCTTAAAAGGTACAGAATTGCATCTGTCCTTTCCCAGTGTGGGCGCAACCGAAAATGTTTTGCTAGCAGCCTGTGTGGCCCAGGATACTACTGTCCTGACCAATCCGGCCAGAGAACCGGAAATTGTGAATCTGGCTGCATTTCTCAATGCGGCAGGTGCGGACATCCGTGGCGCAGGCTCCTCTCGCATTGAGATTCACGGAGTCAAAAAGCTCCATGGCGGTGAGATCACTGTCATCCCCGACCGTATTGTTGCCGCCACATATTTGGCAGCAGCAGCTGCTACTGGCGGTCATATCCGGCTGACCGGGGTGGCGCTGCCTCACCTGACTCCCATTTTACCCTGTTTTCAGGCGGCGGGCTGTCGGCTGCGGGAAACGGCAGATACCCTGGAACTGACGGCTCCGACCCGTTTGGGGGCTATTCCTACCGTTCGTACCCTGGCCTGGCCGGGATTTCCTACTGATGCCATGCCGGTCTTATTGGCTGCCATGACCACCGGATCCGGAACATCGGTATTTGTCGAAAATATATTTGAAAACCGCTACCGCTTCGTGGATGAACTGCGGCGCATGGGGGCTGATGTTCGGGTAGAGGGTAGGGTTGCTGTGGTCGAAGGTGTGCCTGCGCTTTCCGGTGCCATGACTTCTGCCGGCGATCTTCGGGGAGGCGCCGCCATTATGGTGGCAGCCCTGGCGGCCAGGGGAGAGACCACTGTGGAACATATTGAACATATCAAACGGGGTTATCCCGATATTGCCGCTGATCTGCGGCGGTTGGGTGCAACAGTTTGGTTGGAAAAATAGCCTGTCTTGTCTTTTCGGGAAGTGAAAAAGAAGGAGAACGCATTATGGAACACAAAGAATACCATTTTGAAGAAATATCGCCCCGGCCATCTGCCAATCGTTCCCGGCCCGGAAAACGGAAACGGAAAATCAAGCTGCGGGGGATTATCCTGCTTTTGGTGTTACTGGTTGCCCTGTTGGTTGCATTAAGTTGTACCGTGCTGTTTCCGGTGAAAACGATAGTTGTGTCGGGGGAAAGCCGGTACAGCCAAACCGAAATTGTGGCAGCCTCTGGCATCCTGCCGGGGGATAATATTCCATCCTTGCGCAAAGATCAGGTGGAAGAACGGATCCTCTCCGGTTTGCCTTACATACAGTCTGTACAAATCAGGAAGAACTGGTTTGGAAAAATCACCCTGGAGGTGGCCGATGGGGACGCCGTGCTGGCCTACCTGTCGAATGGGGTATATTACGGCGTCAATGCACTGGGGAAAATCGTCTCCGCAGAACAAACGGAACCGACTGACCTTTGTGTTATTACCGGTTGTACCGGGGATGCGCCTACCTCCGGACAGCCTTATCGGATTCAGGATGAAACACTGGCTGATCATTTGAAAAAATTCCAGGTGTCCTTTGCAGAAAATCAGCTGCAGGTCACCAGGATTATGATGGAGGAACCGGAAAATCCTCAGTTTGTGTTGGAACAGCGAATTCTGGTACAGTTTGGTACTATGAATAATTATGAATCCAAAATGCAGCATCTGCTGGCTACCCTGACCTCTATGTCTGCAGACAAAGAGGGAACACTGGATCTTACCTGGTGGACACCGGATAAGAAGGATGCTTATTTCCGGTCGGCTGATATTGAGAAGCTGATTTATGGAATCGAAACCTTTGCTACTGCGGGGGAGAAGGTGGGAGAAGAGAAAAGCTCGGAAGCTAGCGACCTTACAGATGTGGTGGAAGATACCGTGTCTGTGAGTGGGTCCTCTGTCTCCAGTACAAGTACCGGAGCCGTTTCTTCCCAGAGTAGTACTGGTTCCAACAGCAACGGCACAATCTCTGGGAGTTCGACAGCTTCTTCCGTGTCCAGCAAGCCTTCCACTTCTGCAAGCAGCAGTAAAACGGGTTAACAAGCTTCCGAAAGCTGTAAATTACTAGCCAACTAGTTAATTTGTTTCAAAAATCCGGCAAAAACAGTTCGGAAGCTAGCGAATATTTTTCTGGAATTTCAATATTTTTACAAAAAAGGCTTGCTTTTTCGCGCTATTTGTGCTACATTACTTATGTATAAAACCCTAAAAGGGGTCTTAGAATTGATCCAGAATAATGGAGGAATGTTAAAATGCCTTTTGAAATTGCAAATGAGACCGCAGATGTGGTACAGATCAAAGTCATTGGTGTTGGCGGCGGCGGCGGTAACGCTATCAACCGCATGGTCGCCTATGGCGTCCGCGGTGTGGAATTCGTTGCCATCAATACAGATAAAGCTGCTTTGCTAGTGTCCAAGGCAAATCATAAGATTCAGATCGGCGAGAAGGCTACTAAGGGTCAGGGCGCCGGTGCAAATCCTGATCGGGGCCAGAGCGCTGCCGAAGAATCCCGGGATGAAATTGCTGCTGCCCTGAAGGGCGCCGATATGGTCTTTATCACCGCTGGTATGGGTGGCGGTACCGGTACCGGTGCTGCTCCTGTGGTGGCTCAGATCGCCAAAGAAATGGGAATTCTGACGGTCGGCATTGTAACCAAGCCCTTCTCCTTTGAGGGATCCAAGCGGATGAAGCAGGCTGAGGCTGGTATTGAAGCGCTCAGCGAGCATGTGGATAGCTTGGTGGTAATCCCCAATGAAAGACTGAAGTTTGTTTCTGAGCAGAAGATCACTTTGGCCAATGCCTTCGAGTGTGCCGATGATGTTTTGCGTCAGGGCGTCCAGAGTATTTCCGAATTGATCAACGTGACTGCAATGGTCAATCTGGACTTTGCTGACGTTACTGCCGTTATGAAAGATGCCGGTTACGCCCACATGGGTGTTGGTCGTGCCAACGGTCGTGACAAGGCAGAGGTGGCTGCCCGTGCTGCTATTACCAGCCCGCTGATCGAGACCTCTATGGATAATGCCATGGGTGTTATCATCAATATTACCGGTTCTCCTGACATCGGTCTGGAGGAAGTGGAACTGGCTTCGTCCATTATTTCCGAGACGGCCAACGAGGATGCCAACATCATCTGGGGCGCCCAGCTGGATGACTCCATGGAGGATGAAATCCGCGTTACTGTTATTGCCACCGGTTCCCAGGATGCTTTCGGCCGCAAGAAGGGTGAGAAGAAAGCGGAATCTTCTTCCGCCAGTGTGCTGCAGAATATCCTGTCCAACTCCGGGGATGACAGTGCATCTCAGTCGGATGACTACTATGATGTCATGACCATCTTCAACCACAACAAATAACAATACTTATGAGCCGCCGGGGGATTCTTTTTCCCTGGCGGCTGTTTGGCGCAATAATGCATGTTATTGTGCCAATTTTTATGTTCCGGGGCTTGAGCGGGAAGTATGTGTTCTGTCGCCCGATGGTTGGGACGATGGAAAGCGGAAGAATCATCGGTATTTTGCAAATTGCTTGCTAGCTATCTTTTTTCTGCCATCACTGAAAAACCGAGGTATTCAGGGGCTTTCAGATCTGTAGATTCCGGCCCTTGCATTCAGGCGCATTTTAATGCCTTCTAACGCTAAAAAGCACCGCGGAGAAGCACTTTACGGCATTTACTTTGAATAGCTTTATTTAGCTTTTTATAGCTTGATCTTTCTATAGCTTTATTTCTATAGCTTTATTTCTATAGCTTTATTTCTATAGCTTTATTTTATTGTATCTAAAAAAATATATAATAGGTATCCATATAAGTCGGCACCTATTAGAAGGAATGCCTGTGGACTGCCCGTATTGCACGGGACGCATGAAACCCAGCAGGATTCCTACCTTAATTTAGGAGTGTTACTGCTATGAATTCAATTCCAAGACCCGAATATCCCCGTCCGCAGATGGTACGGGACGGATTTGTCAACTTAAACGGTACCTGGGAGTTTGCCTTTGACTTCGGCTGCAGCGGCCGGGAACGTAACATGCAGGAAAAGGGCAGCTTTGACAAGACTATTACCGTACCCTTTTGCCCGGAAAGCAAGCTGTCCGGTGTAGAATATAAGGATTTTATGAACGCTGTCTGGTATCGTCGTAGTTTTACTGTGCCGGAAGACTGGAAGGGAAGCCGGACGTATTTGCATTTTGGTGCTGTGGACTATTACGCCGAAGTTTTTGTCAATGGTAAACGGGTAGGTTCCCATACCGGCGGTTATACAGCCTTTTCCTTCGATATTACCAATTTTCTGGTGGAAGGGGAGAATACCGTCTGCCTGTATGCCGAGGATCTGAACCGCAGCGGAAAGCAGCCTCGTGGCAAGCAGTGCGGCAACTATTATTCCAGCGGCTGTGACTATACCCGTACCACCGGCATCTGGCAGACCGTCTGGCTGGAGAAAGTGCCGAAGTACCATATCGACAGTTTCCGGATCACCCCGGATATTGACGCTCCAGCCGTTGATGTGGCGCTGGAAATTACGGCGCCTGTAGTTTCTGCAAAGATTACCTTGAAAGCTAGCTATCAAGGAAAGCCTGCCGGTGCAGTCACCGTTTCTCTGACCGGACGCAGTGCCAATGTGCATTTGCCTTTGATGGTTAAGGAACTGTGGGAAGTGGGCAACGGCCGGCTGTATGATCTGAAGCTGACATTAGAGGCAGACGGTGTCACCGATACCGTGGAGTCTTATTTTGGCCTGCGGAATGTGACCTGGGACAACAACGCCATGTATCTCAATGGAAAGCCGGTTTTCCAGCGGTTGGTGCTGGATCAGGGCTTTTATCCTGATGGAATCTACACGGCGCCGTCCGATACTGATTTGATTCACGACATTGAGTTGTCCCTGGCCTGTGGATTCAACGGCGCCCGGCTTCATCAAAAAATCTTTGAACCCCGCTTCTTATATCATGCTGACCGGATGGGCTATCTGGTTTGGGGTGAGCACGGAAACTGGGGCCTGGATATTTATAACGGAGAGGGAATTCGGAATTTCCTGCCCGAATGGATGGAAGCGGTTCAGCGGGACTACAATCATCCGGCCATTGTGGGCTGGTGTCCTTTTAATGAGACCTGGGACGGTAAACAGCGGCAGGATAACGTGGTGCTGTCGGCCGTATATCAGGCGACCAAGGCCATGGATCCCACCCGCCCGGTAATTGATACCAGCGGCAACTTCCACGTGATTACCGATATTTACGACGTCCATGACTATGAGCAGGATGTAGCCAGGTTGGCTGAACATTATGCTCCCATGGCAGAGGACGGGGAACGGTATGAGACCTTCCCGGACCGGCAGCATTACGAAGGCCAGCCCTATTTTGTTTCGGAATACGGTGGCATCTTTTGGTCCAACGATCCGAATCATCAGGGGTGGGGTTATGGCAATGCGCCTAAGACCATGGAGGAATATGTGGACCGGTTTGTCGGATTGGCCACGGTGTTGCTGTCCAATCCCCACATCTGCGCCCTTTGCTATACTCAGTTGACCGATGTGGAACAGGAGCAGAACGGTTGCTATACCTATCGGCGGGAGAAAAAGTTCCCGGATTCGTATTATGAGAAGATGCGGGCTGCCATGTCCCAGAAGGCTGCCATTGAAAAATAAAACCCGGCGGTGGTTTTGCCGCCTTGAAAGGTTGCATGACATTGGATTTTTTTGAAATACTGATCCATGTACCGGTGTCCCAGCTGGAAACGGCTGAGGCGGTGGCCCATATGGCAGTGCCCTATGGGATTTATGTGGAGGATTATTCCGACCTGGAGGCCGGCGCTTTGGAGATTGCCCACATTGATTTGATTGACGAAGCGCTGCTGGCAAAAAATCGGGAGGAAGCCATTATTCATATTTACCTGGAGGATGCCAATCCGGCGGAAGCCCTGTCCTACCTGAATGAGCGGTATACGGCGCTGGGCATTCCCGCTGCCGTCACCACCGGTACGGTGAAGGAGTCAGACTGGGCGGATAACTGGAAGCAGTTTTTTAAGGTGACGCCGGTGGGAAAGAGACTGGTTATCCGCCCCACCTGGGAGACCTATGAAAACACCGAAAACCGGGTGGTGCTGTCCATGGACCCCGGCGCGGCTTTTGGCACCGGTACCCACGCCACCACCCGCAGCTGTCTGGAACTATTGGAAAAATATATCATGCCCGGCTACACCATGCTGGACGTGGGGTGTGGCAGCGGCATTCTCTCTATTGCAGCCCTGCTGTTAGGGGCGGAGCAAGCCGTAGGAGTGGATATTGATCCCCTGGCGGTGAAAGTGGCCGCTGAAAATGCTGCTCAGAACGGGGTGGCGAACCGGGTTACCTATCTTCAAGGGAATCTGGCGGATCAGATTACCGGGCAATATCAGGTGATCTGCGCCAATATTGTGGCGGACATTGTTATGGCCCTAACGCCGGATACCCTGCGGTTCCTGGCGCCGGGCGGAACCTTTATCTGCTCGGGGATCATTGATCTGCGGGCTCCGGAGGTGGAGCAGTGTCTGCGGGAGAACGGATTCACCGTTGTGGAACGGTTGGAAAAAGAAAATTGGGTGGCATACGCTGCCAAGAAGGAGACTGACTAAATGCTGGAATTTGAAGAACAAAAGCTGCGGCTGCAGGGAATGAAACCGGATCTGGAGGATTTGGGCGAGGCTTTGAATCTGACCCAGGCCAAGGAAGAAGCAGACCGGCTGCAGCAGCTGACACTTGCCCCGGATTTTTGGGACGATGCCCAGAACTCCAGCAAGATTTTAAAGGAGATCCAGTCTTATAAAGGAAAAATAGAATCCTATGATAAGCTGTGTACTGCTTATGAGGACGCTTTAGTGCTCATTGAGCTGGCAGATGAGGAAGGGGATCTTTCCATGCTGCCAGAGGTCAAGGAGGCCATCGCCGGGTTTGAAAGTGAGCTGGAGACCATCCGGCTGAGCACCCTGTTGTCCGGTGAATACGACCACTGCAACGCCATTCTGACTTTCCATGCCGGCGCCGGCGGTACCGAAGCCCAGGACTGGGCGGAAATGCTTTACCGGATGTACAACATGTGGGCCGAGCGTCACGGTTGCAAAGTGGAGGTCACCGATTATCTGGACGGAGAAGAAGCCGGGTTGAAATCCGCCTCTATGATTGTGGAGGGAGAAAACGCTTACGGATATCTGAAATCGGAAAACGGCGTACATCGCTTGGTGCGGGTTAGCCCCTTTGATGCTTCCGGACGCCGCCAGACTTCCTTTGCTTCTTTGGAGGTTATGCCGGAAATTGACGATTCCATTGAGGTGGACATCCGGCCGGAGGATATCAAAATGGATGTGTACCGTTCTTCCGGCGCTGGCGGACAGCATATCAACAAGACCTCTTCCGCTGTGCGATTGACTCATCTGCCCACCGGCGTGGTGGTGTCCTGCCAGACCCAGAGAAGCCAGCATCAAAACCGGGAATATGCCATGCGTATGCTGCGCTCCGAGCTGATTAAAATCAAGGAGCAGCAGCACGCTGAACACATCTCGGATATTAAGGGGGTTCAAAAGGAGATCGGCTGGGGCTCCCAGATCCGCTCCTATGTGTTTATGCCCTATACTTTGGCCAAGGATCATCGCACCAATTTTGAAATGGGTAATATCCAGGCGGTGATGGATGGCGATATCGACGGTTTCATCAATGCTTACCTGAAAATGGAGAGCCAGAAGGACAAAGCAAAATAAAAAGTTTGTGAAATATTTGACCATTTCCCTTGCATTTTGGCAGGATATGGGGTAATATAAAAGCAAATCAAATCATGGAGGTTATTAAAATGGCTTTAGTATCTGCAAAAGAAATGCTGACAAAGGCAAAGGCCGGCCATTACGCAGTCGGTCAGTTTAACATCAACAATCTGGAATGGACCAAGGCAATTTTGCTGACGGCGCAGGAGCTCAACTCCCCTGTGATTCTCGGTGTTTCCGAGGGAGCCGGGAAGTATATGACCGGTTATAAGACCGTTGTGGGTATGGTGAACGGCATGCTGGAGGAGCTGAACATCACTGTTCCTGTTGCTCTGCATCTGGATCACGGTTCTTACGAAGGCGCCCTCAAGTGCATTGAGGCTGGCTTCTCCTCCGTTATGTTTGACGGTTCTCATTATCCCATTGACGAAAACGTTGCCAAGACCACTGAGTTGGTCAAATTGACCGGCGAGAAGGGGATCTCCCTGGAAGCAGAAGTCGGCGCCATCGGCGGCGAAGAGGACGGCGTTGTGGGCAGCGGTGAAGTAGCAGATCCCAAGGAGTGCAAGGCCATTGCCGATCTGGGTGTGACCATGCTGGCTGCCGGTATCGGTAACATCCACGGTAAGTATCCGGAGAACTGGAAGGGTCTGGACTTTGACACCCTGGCCAACATTCAGGAGTTGACCGGTTCCATGCCTCTGGTGCTTCACGGCGGTACCGGCATCCCTGAGGATATGATCAAGAAGGCCATCTCCCTGGGTGTATCCAAGATCAATGTGAACACCGAGTGCCAGCTGTCCTTTGCTGCTGCTACCCGGAAGTATATCGAGGAAGGCAAGGATCTGCAGGGGAAGGGTTTTGATCCTCGGAAGCTGCTGGCTCCCGGCTTTGAAGCCATTAAGGCCACTGTGAAGGAAAAGATGGAGCTGTTCGGTTCTGTCGGCAAGGCGTAAGCCAATATCTCTGTATCATGTGTGAAAGCCGGGGCAGGGTAACCTGTCCCGGCTTTTTGAGAAGGAGGAAAAGGGCGTGTCCCGGAAAGCAAAAGGAATTTTACTCATCCTACTAGCCGCCTGCTGCTGGGGGGTGTTTCCATCCATCACCCGGTATCTGTACGGTTTGGGAATGACCTCGCTCCAAACGGTGACGCTGCGGGCGCTGGTGGCTGCTGTGGTGTACCTGATATTGGCATTGCTCCGGGGTACCTTCCGGGGACTGACCCTGCGGGATCTTCCCTTCTTTTTTGGTTACGGCATGGCGGCGGTGTTGTCTACCTATGTATTCTATGCTCTGGCGTTTCGGTATCTTTCCGGCGCCATGGCAGCCATCTTATTGTATACTGCGCCTGCATTTGTGATTCTGTTTAGCCGCTTGCTCTACGGG
Source organism: uncultured Eubacteriales bacterium (assembly GCA_964481575.1). GTDB lineage: Bacteria > Bacillota > Clostridia > Oscillospirales > Acutalibacteraceae > UQRS01. The sequence goes on along the minus strand of CAYZTR010000002.1, from coordinate 105,781 downwards.
GACAGGATCACTTTGCGGAAGGGAGCGGCTGTGCTGATGGCCCTGCTGGGCTGTGCTTTGGTGGTGAAGGTATATGACAAAAGCACCTTGACCCTGAGCGCTCTGGGGATTTTGTTCGGTTTGCTGTCCGGTATTGGATACTCCATGCTGACGGTTATCGGCCGGGTGGCGCTGCAAAAATATACCTCAGAGCAGAACACTTATCTGCCCACCTTTTTCACGGCGTTGGTTATGTGCGTGATTTCTCCGCCCTGGCGGGTGACGGCTTCCATTCCAGACGGCAAGACCGCTTTGCTTTGTCTGCTGTGTATTCTGGGAATGGGGATCATCGGCAGCGTGATTCCTTATCTTTGCTATCTGAAGGGGCTGGATCTTGGGGTGGACGGCGGCAACGCCAGTATCCTGGCCAACATGGAACCCCTGACGGCTACGCTGTGCGGTGCGCTGTTTTTCGGAGAAGGGCTGGATTGGTTACAGCTGGTGGGAATCCTTCTGGTTCTGGTGGCAGCCACCCTTCCGAACCTGACTTTTTCAAAGGAAGAGACGGCGCTGATATGACAGAGTCACACTCAATATGCCTAAAAATGCAGGCCAAATGGTCTGTATTTTTTTGCCTTTTTCGGGTTGTTGTTTGCAGGTGTATTTGGTATAATAGTGACGTTCAATTAAGAATGGGAAATTGGGGCCTGTTGCCCCAGTGCAGAAAGGTGACGAACATGGATACCATCCAGAATTTGAGAAATATTGCTATCATTGCCCACGTTGACCACGGAAAAACCACCCTGGTGGACGAGCTGTTGAAGCAAAGCGGTACGTTCCGGGTTAATGAAGCGGTGCAGGAACGTGTTATGGATTCCAATGATTTGGAACGGGAGCGGGGAATTACCATCCTTTCCAAGACCACCAGCGTCCATTACGGCGACGTGAAAATCAATATTGTGGATACTCCCGGTCACGCCGATTTTGGCGGCGAAGTGGAGCGTATTCTCCAGATGGTGGACGGTGTGCTGCTGCTGGTGGATGCCTTTGAGGGCTGTATGCCCCAAACCCGCTTTGTTCTGAAGAAAGCGCTGGCCCTGGGGAAAAAGGCCATTGTTGTGGTAAATAAAATTGACCGGCCCATGGCCCGCCCCTTGCAGGTGGTGGATGAGGTGCTGGATTTGTTTATTGAATTGGGCGCTGATGAGGAGCAGCTGGATTTCCCGGTGGTGTATGCGTCCGGGCGGAATGGCTATGCCATGCTGGATCCTGACCATCCCGGCAAGGATCTGCAGCCCCTATTTGAAATGATTGTTCAGGAGATTCAGCCCCCCAAGGGCCAAGCGGATGGCCCTTTGCAGGTGCTATTTTCCAACATTGATTATGATGATTATATCGGCCGGATCGGTGTGGGCCGTGTGGAGCGGGGCACCATCCGGCAGGGCCAGCAGGCCGTTCTCTGTCATACCGATGGCACTACCTCCAAAATTCGGGTGGCCAAGCTGTATACCTTTGAGGGGCTGCGCCGGCAGGAGGTACAGGAAGCCGGACTGGGTGAGCTGATTTCTGTTTCCGGCGTAGAGGGGCTGAATATCGGGGAAACCTTATGCGATCCCGAGCATATCGATCCGATGCCTTTTGTCAAAATCGATGAACCCACGCTTTCCATGAATTTTATGGTGAACAATTCTCCCTTTGCCGGGAAGGAAGGTAAGTTTGTCACTTCCCGGAACCTGCGGGATCGCCTTTGGAAAGAGGTGCAGACCAATGTTTCCATGCGGGTGGAGGAGACCGATTCGGCCGATACCTTCAAAGTGTCCGGCCGCGGAGAGCTGCACCTTTCCATTTTGATTGAGACCATGCGCCGTCAGGGCTATGAATTCCAGGTGTCCCGTCCCACCGTCATTATGAAACGGGATGAAAACGGAGCCCTGCTGGAGCCCATTGAGCTGCTGATGATCGAAGTCCCGGATACCTATGTGGGCTCGGTGATGGAGCGGTTGGGAAGCCGGAAGGCCGAACTGCAAAATATGGATGTCCGGGATGGCGGCAGTACCCATCTGGAATTTTTGATTCCCTCCCGGGGGTTGATGGGATATCGTTCCCAGTTTTTAACCGATACCAATGGCAATGGTATTATGAACCATGTGTTCCATGCTTATGAGCCCTATAAGGGGGACATTGAATCCCGGAATACCGGTTCTATCGTAGCCTTTGAGGCCGGAGAAACCTCCGCCTACGGCCTTTTCAATACCCAGGCCCGGGGCCGGCTCTTTATCGGTGCCGGTGTGTCGGTGTACGAAGGTATGATTGTGGGGGAGAATCCTAAGAATGAGGATTTGGTGTGCAATGTTTGCAAGCGTAAGCAAGCCACCAACATGCGTGCCGCCGGGTCGGATGATGCCCTGAAGCTGGTGCCGCCCACCACCCTGTCTCTGGAGCAGTCTCTGGAATTTATCAAGGATGATGAATTGGTGGAGGTTACGCCGGAAAGCATCCGGCTGCGGAAGCGGATTCTGGACAGCGCGCTGCGTGCCAAGCACGAAGCCCATAATAAGTAATTCCTGCTGCTTTGACCAAGTGGAAAGACGGGTGGATTTTTGAATATTATACTTCTTGATCTGGAATGGGACAGTGCCTATTCCACCCAGGAGGGGCGGTTCGTCAATGAAATCATTGAGTTCGGCGCCGTGAAGCTGGATGAGAACCTGCAGGAGGTTAGTGCCTTTCGTCAGGTGGTTCGTTCCAGACTGACCAAAAAGTTGTCCGGCCGTTTTAAGCGGCTGACTGGCATCAGCAACGAGGAGATGCTGGCGGGAATCGGTTTCGGTAAGGCTTTGCAGATGTATACTGATTGGGTGGAGGACCGGGATGTCACCATGACCTGGAGTAATACGGATCTGTATGTATTGCTGGAGAACTGCCGCCTGTTTACCAAGCATCGGCGGATTCCCTGCATCCGTCAGTATGTGGATGTGCAAAAATATGCCCAATGGTGCCTACGGCAGGGCGGTTTTGACGACCATGGCAATCAGATGGCACTGGAGCATGCCGCAGCGGTGTTCGGCATCGACACGGCCTCTATGGATCTGCACCGGGCGGAGACCGACAGTCGTCTGACCGAACTGATCCTGCAAAAGTGTTTTGACGAAAAGCGGCTGCAGCCCTTCCTGGAGGATACTACTGCGCCGGATTATTATGACCGGCTGACCTTTAAGGCTTATATCATCCCGGATTTGGATTCTCCTTATGTGGACAGGCAGCAAATGTATTTCGAATGCGATCGGTGCGGTCAGTTAGCCAAACGGGTGACCCCTTGGGTGTTTAAAAACCGTTGGTTCAAGGCCCAATTCCATTGCCGCCGCTGTAATCGGGATTTTATCGGGAAAATCGCCTTTAAAAAGCTGTACGATTCGGTGTCGGTGAAAAAGCGAGTGGATGAAATGCCGGCGCCCAAGTCTTCTGAGTCAGAACAGGATGGCGCTGCAGCGCCCCAGCAGGCATGAGTGTTTGTACTCTGTGTCCCCGCCAATGCGGGGTAAACCGAAAGACTGCCTTTGGCTATTGCCATATGCCTGAAACGCCGGTTGTGGCAAGGGCTGCTCTGCATTTTTATGAGGAGCCGCCCATCAGTGGTACCCGCGGATCAGGGGCAATTTTTTTCAGTGGTTGTAGTCTCAGATGTGTATATTGCCAGAACTATGAAATCAGCCAGAAATACGCCGGTGTCTCCATTTCTGTGGAACGGTTGGCAGAGTTGTTCCGGGAGTTGGAAGCCCAAGGGGCCCACAATATCAATCTGGTAAACCCTACCCATTTTACCTATGCCATTTTGCAGGCTTTGGATTGCTATCGCCCTGCCATTCCCATCGTCTGGAATTCCGGCGGTTATGAGCGTGTAGAAACCCTGCGGGATCTGGAGGGGTATGTGGATATTTACCTGCCGGATCTGAAATACATAGATGCTGCAGTCTCACGGGAATACTCGGATGCCCGGAATTATTTTTCCTATGCCGGTCCGGCTTTGCTGGAAATGCAGCGCCAGATCGGGGAGGAAAAGCTGGATGCTTCCGGCATCCTGCAGCGAGGAATGATTGTACGGCATTTACTGCTGCCTCAAGGGACGCGTCAGGCCATTTTGGTGGCTCGGTGGGTGCAGGAGCAGTTACCTTTGGCACGGTTTTCCTTGATGGCTCAGTATCTTCCCCTGGGTCGAGCGGGGGAGCATCCCCGGATTAACCGGAAAATTACCCGCCGGGAATACAAAAAGGTGCTGGATGCCTTGGCGGAGCTTGGTATGGAACGGGTCTTTGTGCAGGATCGTTCCAGTGCGGAAACCGAATATATCCCGGCTTTTGACGGAACCGGGGTATGAAAGGGCCGGCCGCAATGACAGCGGGCGGGCAGAATAAAAAATAAGGATGGATGAAGTATGGAGCAAATCAAGGGAGTCAATCAAAGGGTTAAGAAGTCTAAGATTCTGGGGGAATTCAAGGAGTTTATCACCCGGGGCAATGTGATCGATCTGGCCGTTGGTGTCATTGTTGGTGCGGCCTTCCAGAACATTGTTCAGTCTCTGGTGAATGATTTGGTTATGCCCTTTGTGGGTCTGGCCACCGGAGGCATTAATTTCTCCGATCAGTTTATTGTGCTGAATGCCAAGGGTGTGGATTATGCAACGGCCGCCGCTGCTACTGAGGCCGGCTGTGCTGTGTTCAACTACGGTTCTTTTATCACTGCGGTGATTAATTTCCTCATTATGGCTGTGATTATCTTCCTGATGGTGAAGGGGATCAACAAGCTCAAGAGACTGGGACATAAGGAAGAAGTGGTAGAAGAAAAGGTGACCACCAAGATTTGCCCCTACTGCAAGAGTGAAATTGCTTTGGAAGCCACCCGTTGTCCCCATTGCACCAGCGAGGTGGAATAAACGGATTGTGAATTAGAAAAGAGGACAGGCGCTCAACTTGAGTGCCTGTCCTCTTTTTAGAGTGTTGTATCTTTTTTAGTTAGCTTTCAGGGCGAAGGCAAAGTCCACTGCGCCGCCGGTGATGGAGAATCCGATTTGTTCCATAGCGGTGGAAGCCACGTAGGTGGTATAACCAAATACCAGAGGTTCCAGATGCGGGTTGCTTCCCAACAGGCTTTCGGCTGCTTTTGCATTGGCCAATGCATCCTCCCCATATGGGTCATTGACCGTGTCTGCTACCAGTATATCGTATTCGGCGGATCCGAATCCAGAAAGGGTAGAGGAAGTAGCGGTAAAGTTGGAGAGAAAGCTTCCAACCGTGTTATCAGCGGAGGTGATGGGAACAATCGCGATTTGGTAGGAACCGCTGGCCACCGATTTCTTCAGCTTGGTTTCTTCTGTTTGACTGATGTTCACATATAGCCCCAGATTTTCCTGCCATTGGCGGGCGATAGAGGTGGCAATGTCGGATAAGCCTACCGCTTCCGGATACAGGATGGTAATGGAGGGGATATCGGCATTTTCTTTGTTGAGATAAGTCATCAAATCTGATTTGGCCTGGGCGGGTTCATAGGGAAACTGGTAGAGATACGCAGAGGTGTCGCTGTAATCGCTGCCGCCCAAGGTTAGGGTGTCGGGTACAAAATGGTCGGCGTCAGACAGATACCGATAGAGAGAACTGCTGAAATCCGACCGATCAAAACTCCGGTGAAGAATGTCTGCCACCGTGTCACTCCCCAAATCCGGATCTTGGGGATTGATGATCAGGGTGTAGCAAATATTTTCGAATCCGGTGATCGAGAGCTTAGCGTCTGTTGCAGCCGAGAGCTGACTGTCCGGAATACGGGCAGCATCCAGATCTCCTGCAATGATTCGTTCCACCCGGGTAGTTTCACTGTCAGGGTCGGTCAGATTCAGGAGAACGGCGCTGCAAGGGGCCGGGTAATCTCCAATATAATTGTCGGATTTGTTCAACCGGATGGAATCCTCGTTCCAAAGCCGCAGCCGGAAGGTACCGTTGGTCAGCACGGCGTCAGTGGTCAAACCGTATTGCCCGTTGGTGGAGGTGAAAAAGGCCTGGTTGCAAGGCATGCAGATGGCGGTGGTCAGGGTGGTCAAAAATTCCGGATTGCGGAAATCCAGACGTACCACCAGCGTATAAGAATCCTGCGCCGTCACACCCAAAGCATCAGTAGGGAGCTGCCCTTCCAGAATGGCAATGGCATTTTGAATGCAGTGGATGGTTTTGGCGTAAGGTGCTTTTACAATGGGATCTACTGCCCGCTGCAAAGCGAATACGAAATCCTCTGCCGTTACCGGATCGCCGTTCCGCCAAACAGCGTCCTGCCGCAGGGTAAAGGTGTAGGTCATCTCATCTTCGGAAACCGTGTAATCCGTGCATAGGGCTTTTTGCAGCTGTCTATTATTGTCCAGCCGGAACAGCCCTTCATACAAATTGCGTACTGCCAAAAGTTCAGATTCCCGCTCCGCCAGCTGTGGGTCAAAGGTTTTTGGCAGGTTGTCCACCTCGTATCGAATGACTGCGCTGTTGGAATTGTTGCCGCAGGCTGCCAGACTCCAAAGCATTGTCAGACAAAGCAGCAGGGAGAGACATTTATGGAAAAAAGATGATTTCATAGTATTCAAATCCTTTTATAATAGTGCCAAGTTAGTATATACTTATTTGTTCTTTTCATTATAAAGCAGATGCGGTTTGAAATCAATAGCTTTCTTTCCGGTTTTGTAACGGCTGCATCAATTCAAAAAATTTATATCTGTAAAGGAAAAATACTTGACACCGGCTGTTCTTTGGGGTATAATAGCCCAGGTGTCAAGGCTTTTCCCTTTACACCCATTTTGCTGAAATGAGGGAGCAGGATGGAGAAAAACCTGAATGTTGCCCTGCTGCTGGATTATTACGGTGAAATGCTTACCGAAAAGCAACAGCGGCTCATTGATTATTATTATAACCAGGATCTGTCTCTGGCGGAGATAGCAGCCCAGGCCGGTATTTCCCGGCAAGGGGTGCGGGACGGCATCAAACGGGCTGAGTGCCAGCTTCTGGATATGGAAGCCCGGTTGGGTTGTGCCGCACGGGGCGCCCGGAATGCCAAGGCACTGGAGGAGATCCGGACTCTGGCCGGAGGGCTGCTTGCGTTGGAGGATCCGGCGCTCCGCGCCGTTGGTGCGGCGATCCAAACTGCAGCAGATACAATAGATGATGGAATGGAAGGAGGGTGACCTGTGGCTTTTGAAGGATTGTCAGATAAACTGACTTCCGTGTTCAAACGGATGCGGAATAAAGGAAAACTTCGGGAGAACGATGTCAAGGACGCCATGCGGGAGGTTCGTCTGGCGCTGCTGGAAGCCGATGTGAACTACAAGGTCGCCAAGGATTTTACGAATCGGGTCACTGAGCAGTGTATCGGCGCCAATGTGATGGAATCCCTGACCCCGGCGCAGATGGTCATTAAGATCGTCCGGGATGAACTGACTGCCCTGATGGGTGGGGAACAGGCCAGAATTCATACAGCTAACCGGATTCCCACCGTGATTATGATGTGCGGCTTGCAAGGCTCCGGTAAAACCACCCACAGTGCTAAGCTGGCCAAAAAGCTGAAGGCACAGGGGCATCGCCCCCTGCTGGTGGCCTGTGATATTTACCGGCCGGCTGCGATTCAGCAGCTGCAGGTAGTAGGGGAACAGGTGGGGGTTCCCGTTTTTGAAATGGGTACAACCCCGCCGGAAAAGACTGCTGTAGAAGCGGTAAAGTATGCCCGGGATCATGGCAATGATTTTATGATTCTGGATACTGCCGGCCGTTTGCAGATTGACGAGGATTTGATGGCTGAGCTGAAGCGGATCCAGTCGGCTGTGGAGATTCACGAGATTTTGCTGGTGATTGATTCCATGATTGGCCAGGAGTCTGTGAATGTGGCCAAGGCCTTCAACGATCTGCTGGAGATTGACGGTGTCATCCTGACCAAGCTGGACGGCGATACCCGGGGCGGCGCTGCTTTATCGGTTCGTGCAGTAACTGGTAAGCCCATTAAATATGTGGGTACCGGCGAAAAGCTGGGAGATCTGGATGAATTTCATCCTGACCGTATGGCATCCCGGATTCTGGGCATGGGTGATATGCTTTCTCTCATTGAGGAGGCGGAAGCCCGCCTGGATGATAAGCAGGCTGAAGCAACCGCAAAGCGCCTCATGGAGAATAAATTTGATTTGAACGATCTGTTGGCCCAGTTCCAGCAAATCAAAAAGATGGGCCCCCTGAAATCGGTGTTGTCTAAGTTGCCCGGTATGGATAAGCAGTTGCGGGACGTGGATGTGGATGACCGGATTATGCTGCGGATGGAAGCCATTATTTATTCCATGACCCCGGCAGAGCGGGCTAAACCGGATTTGCTCAATGCCTCCCGCCGCCGTCGGATTGCAGCCGGTGCCGGTGTCCAGGTGGAGGATGTAAATAAGCTCATGCGCCAGTATGAGCAGATGAAGAAAATGGTGAAGCAGTTTGGCGGCAAGGCCGGCAAACGGAAAATGAAGGGGATGACGCCCCCCGGTATGGGCGGGATGAACTTCCCCGGTGGCCCCGGCTTTTAAGCCAGGCTCGGGATGGTAGCTTTCATTTGACAAAGGTCAATGAAGATAAATGGATTCTAGTATAGGAGGTGTTTGAACATGGTTAAGATCAGATTGCGCCGCATGGGCGCTAAGAAGGCCCCTTTCTACCGGATTGTGGTTGCTGATGGTCGTTATGCTCCCGATGGGCGCTTTATCGAAGAAATCGGTACCTATGATCCCACCAAGACTCCCTCTGTGGTGACGGTGGATGTGGAAGCCGCAAAGAAGTGGATCGCCAACGGCGCCCAGCCTACAGATACGGTGAAGGCGTTGCTGAAGAAGAACGGCGTTCTGTAATCGGGGATCATCTATTTGAAACAGGAGGATTTGTGTTATGCGTGAACTGTTAGTTTCCATTGCACAGGGATTGGTGGAGGATCCTGCAGCAGTTCAGGTCACGGTGGACGAGCCCAATGAAGAGGGCGTTGTTGTCTATCACCTGCATGTTGCGGAGAACGACATGGGTCGTGTCATTGGAAAGCAGGGCCGGATTGCTAAGGCTATCCGCACAGTGATGCGTGCTGCTGCCAACCGTAACAACGACAAGGTCGCTGTTGAAATCGACTGATCTGTGAAAAAGGGCCGACTTTGGTAGGCCCTTTTTTTCATCCTATTTGCCTGAAATACAGCGGCCTTTACGCCGCTTGAATATAGCATTGGAAGTGAAAGAATGAAACAAGCGTTTTTGGAAGTCGGCCGGGTTGTGGGAACGCACGGTGTACGTGGGGAAGTGCGGGTGCAGCCCTGGTGCGATAGTCCGGATTTTCTGGTCGGGTTCAAAACCCTGTATCTGGATGCTGCAGGGGTTGGTTCCCTGGCGGTGTCCCAGTCCAGGGTGCATAAGAATATTGTGCTGCTGAAGGTTAAGGGGGTAGACACCATCGAATCTGCCGAGGCGTTGCGGGGGAAGACCTTGTATATCAGCCGGGAGGATGTTCGTTTGCCCGAGGGGCGCTATTTTGTTTCGGATCTGATCGGCTGCACTGTGACGCATGGAGATACCGGAGAAATCCTGGGAAAACTGACAGAGGTTTCGGAAACCGGCGCCAATGATGTGTGGCATATTGTGCGGGAAGGCCAGGAGTATCTGATTCCCGCTATCCCCGATGTGATCGTTTCGGTGGATGTGGACGCGGCCTCCGTGGTGATCCGACCCCTGAAAGGAATTTTTGACCATGAAGATTGATATCTTGACCCTGTTTCCTGAAATGTGCGAGGCCGTCCTGTCAGAAAGTATTATCGGCCGGGCCAGGGCTTCCGGCTTTGTGGACATCGCCTGCCATAACATCCGGCATTATACGGCCGATAAGCATCATCGGGTGGATGACGCGCCTTACGGCGGCGGCAGCGGCATGGTCATGCAGGCCCAGCCGATTTATGACTGTTATCGGGCTGTGGCCGGGGAGGAAAAGCCCCATGTTATTTATCTTTCCCCCAAGGGCAAAACCTTCACGCAGGCCCGAGCTGTGGAGCTTTCCAAAATGCCCAGGCTTCTGCTGCTTTGCGGCCATTATGAGGGGGTGGATCAGCGGGTGCTGGACGCCATTGTGGATGAGGAAATTTCTGCCGGGGATTACGTGCTTACCGGTGGTGAACTGCCGGCCCTGATGGTGGCTGATGCCGTCTGCCGCATGCTGCCTGGGGTTCTGTCGGACGAATCCTGCTTTACGGAAGAAAGCCATTATTCCGGTTTGCTGGAATATCCCCATTATACCCGCCCTGCCGTTTGGAATGACATGCCTGTGCCGGATGTGCTGTTATCCGGACATCACGCCAATATTGTGGCTTGGCGCCGGGAGCAGGCTTTGCTGACGACTCTGGCGAAACGCCCTGAACTGTTGAAAACGGCTCAGCTTACCTCCGAAGAGCAGGAGTTTTTGACGAAAAACACAGGGAAATAATTGACAAAAAGCAGAAAAAGCCAAATTCCTTTGATCTTTATGTGAAAAACGAGTGTAAAATTTTGTTAAAACTTCACAAGGATGGTTTCTCGCGCTTGGTGGGTTTTTGGAAGGAAATGAGAACTTAAAAAAAGTGGGTGTCAAATCCATTGACTCCACGATATATTGTGGTATAATGACAACAACCGAATCAGATCGTTTTCAACGATCTGCCGTGTATAACAAGCTAAGATGTATTCCGAAAGACTATATTGAGAAGCAAGGAGATTATAAGCTATGTTTGTGAAAGATGTTGTTGTTCAGAATCAGGTTGGCTTGCATGCCCGCCCTGCAACCTTCTTTATTCAGAAGGCGAATGAATTCAAGTCTTCTATCTGGGTTGAGAAAGAGGAGCGCCGTGTAAATGCCAAGAGCCTGTTGGGCGTTCTTTCCCTGGGGATCATTGGCGGTACTTCCATCCGCGTCATTGCTGACGGTGCGGATGAGCAGGACGCTGTGGATGGTCTGGTAGCCCTGGTACAGTCCGGTTTTGCTGAGTAATCTTTTTGATATTTATTCGAGGCACCTCGTTGTTTGACAGCGGGGTGTTTTCTGTTACAGCAGAAGGTGGTGCATTGATGAATACGCCTGATTTCCGGCAGGATCCCCGTCTGTCCCGTCTGCGGGATAAGGCCATGCGTCTGCCGCTGACTCCCGGGGTTTATATTATGCATGATAAATCCGGCAGGATTATTTATATCGGTAAGGCCAAGGCCCTGAAGAATCGGGTCAGCCAGTATTTCGGTTCCCAAAAGAACCATTCCGAAAAGGTGCTTCAAATGGTGGCCCATGTGGAGGATTTTGAATACATCCTGTGTGACAGCGAGTTTGAAGCCCTGATCCTGGAATGCTCCCTTATTAAGCAGCACATGCCAAAGTATAACATCCTGTTGAAGGATGATAAGGGGTATCATTATGTGAAAATCACCGGCGGAGATTGGCCCACTATTTCTGCGGTGCATCAGGTGGAGCAGGATGGCGCCAGGTATCTGGGGCCTTATAACTCCGGCTGGACGGTGAGTACTACGGTGGAGGAATTGCGGAAAATATTCAAATTGCCCTCCTGTGGGAAGCAGTTCCCCCGGGACATTGGAAAATCCCGTCCTTGTCTGAATCATTTTATCGGGGCCTGCATGGCTCCTTGCAGCGGCAAGGTCACCAGAGAGGAGTACCAGGAGGCGGTCGATGCTGCCGAGACTTTTCTGAAAGGGGGAGCCAGTGCATCCCTGACTGCTATGGAGCAGGAAATGACCCGGGCAGCTGAGAATCTGGAATTCGAGAGGGCAGCCCGGCTGCGGGATCGGATCCAGGCCATCCGCCGTATGACCGCCCGGCAAAAGGTGGTGGCTTCCTCCTATCAGCGGCAGGACGTTATTGCAGTGGTGAAAAATGAGAAGCAGGCTTGTTTTGAGGTGTTTCATTTTGAGAACTATCGCCTGAGTGATCGGAAGCATTTTCTGGTGGATACCTTTACTGAGGATGCTGCCACCCGGAGTGAATTTTTGCGCCGCTATTATTCCATGCAGCAGGATATACCGCCTCGGATTTTATTGGATGGGGAAACGGAGGATACTGCATTGTTGGAACAGTGGCTTTCAGACAAGTCAGGCCGCAAGGTGTCTATACTTTTGCCCCAACGGGGAGAACAGGCCGATTTGGTGGAGATGTGTCGGAATAATGCCGCCGAGTACCTGGCGGAAAAGAGTCAGCGGCGGGGCCATGATGTGGCCGCGTTGGATGAGCTGGCAAAGCTTTTGGGCCTGAAAACGCCGCCTGTGTATATAGAATCTTACGATATTTCCAATACCGCCGGCCAGAACAATGTGGCCGGTATGGTGGTGTTTGAGAACGGCAGGCCTCTGAAATCCGCCTATCGGAAGTTTAAGATTCAGGGGTTCTCTGGCCAGGACGATTACCGGTCCATGGCGGAGGTTATGGATCGACGGCTTTGTGAATACGAAAAAGCCCGGGCCCAGGGGACGGAGGATGGCTTTGGCCGTTTGCCAGATCTGATTCTGCTGGATGGCGGCCTGGGGCAGGTGCATGCTGTGGCTCCGGTGTTGGAAGCCCATGGTGTGACGGTTCCGCTGTTCGGCATGGTGAAGGACAGCAAGCATAAGACCCGTGCGATCGCGGCCCAAGGGGGCGATATTGCCATCAAATCCAACCGGGCTGCCTATACCCTCCTTTCCACCCTGCAGGAGGAGGTGCACCGGTTTGCCATTGGATATCACCATCAGACAGCCGGCAAAAAGACCCTGACATTGACGCTGTACCAGGTGCCCGGCATTGGTAAGACAAGAGCCGCCGCTCTGCTGAAGCGATTCAAATCCATCAAGCGTATGTCAGAAGCCTCCCTGGAGGAGCTGGCTGCTGTTCCAGGCATGAACCGAAAGGCGGCTGAAGCCCTGTATTACCATTTTCACAACAATGTTGGAGCAAACAGCAATGACTGATCCGTGAAGAGACAGGTTATATGTAATGAAATGACAGGTGATAGGTGATATATATAATGTATAATAGCAATAGCAGTCCTGTTTCAAAGCTGCGGTAGGAGAGCGTAATTGGCTGATGTGCTGTGGGCTGTGAATTTCGCGAATCGTTATTTCCTGGGGGCTAAAACTTGGGTAAATCGTTTCAAAAACCATACCAAACATGGAGCCAAACATAGCGGGATCTCCAAAAAATGTTATGACTTTTTGTTCGTTTTTTCCATTTCAATTTTTACTTTTTCCCTTGACAAGCTTTTTGCGAATCGGTATAATATTTGTTGTTCAGGCATTGCCGGAGAAATGCCGCTGTGGCGGAATTGGCAGACGCAAGGGACTTAAAATCCCTCGGTGGAAACACCGTACCGGTTCGATCCCGGTCAGCGGCACCAGACTGACCTAAAAGCTTTTATTAGGTCGTAATCGCGAAGATCTTTCATGGTCATTATAGTAAAAATTCTTCCTTTTTTTCATATTTATTTTTTAAATAGATATTGACATTGGCGGGATTTCTGTTATAATACATGTAGATTGTAGCGATAGTCTACAAGAAAAATCGAAAAGGAGAAATTCAAAATGAAAAAAGTAATTGCATCCATCATTGCTCTGTGCTTGGTTCTGACTTGCTGTGTCAGCGCTTTTGCAGCAGGCGCCACTTTGGCTGTTTCTGATGTCGAGGTTGTTGAAGGTTCTACCGAGGTTCAAGTTTCCTTGAGCCTGAATGATCTGGCTTCTTCCGGTATCTATGGCCTGCAGTTCACCTTTGTCAGCGAAGACCTGACTTTTGCTTCTGCTGCTAAGGGTGCCGACTGGGGCGGCGCTGTCACCACCAACGAATCCGGCTTCACCCTGCTGGACAACGATACCGAAGTTGCTGTGACCAGCAGCATGGAATTGGTTGTTGCTACCTTCACCCTGCCTGAGGATGCTCAAGTTGGCGATGTCTACACTATCGATGTAACTGTTGACGAGATCGTTGACCAGGATGTTGCGAACGTTGCTTCTGAGGTTACTACCGTTGCTGGTACTGTGACTGTTGTTGCTGAGCCCGAGCCCGAGTCCTCTTCTGAGCCCGAGCCCGAGTCCTCTTCTGAGCCCGAGTCCTCTTCTGAGCCCGAGTCTACTACCGATGACGTGTCTTCTGTAGAATCCACCACTTCCACCACTTCCACCGCTTCTACCACTTCTAACCCCAAGACTGGCGATGCTGGCGTTCTGTCCGTTGCTGCTCTGATGGCTCTGGCTGCTGGTGCTGCTTTCGTTACCATTAAGAAGAGATAAGCTCAGGTAAAACCTGATACTCTTTAAGTAGTAACTACATTAAAAGGCCCTTGCCGTAAGGCAGGGGCCTTTTTGTATTATTACGTGGAGAAGTGTCGGCAGATCTGAAAAAGAGATTTTCTGCCGGATTCTGATTTGAAAATGGAGGAATCACCTGAGGGGTACTATCCTTTTCCTTGTAGCGCCTTCCTCTTGGGGTTTGAAGGCAAAGACGGATGTGGGGACATTCAATCTGCAAGCCTGTTAATCCCCTTTAAGATGTGGAACTTTCTAAGCAGTATCTTGCTTGGAAAACTTTCAATGCGTAGGCCACTGCTATAGAAGGGGCCGATAAGCGATGGATGAGGAGCCAACTGCAAGTTGCCAAATCCTGAATGTTCAACCCTCATCAATTTTGCTTGGCCTGACAGATTTTTCCATGGGGAGCATGCACAGCTGCAATTGTTTGCAACGATTCATGGAATGTTGGGCGAGGGTTTCCGATGCGTGCCCCCTATCCATGGGCGAGGGAGTACGATTTCATATGCCTGTGGGAAAGGGGCTTTGTGCGGAAATCTCACAAAGAGGCAAACCCGGCTAAAATGTCTAGCCGGGTTTGCCTCTTTTGCATTTGTTGTATCTAATTGTATCCAACTAATTTTGTGTGTTATGGCTTGCAGCTCTGGCAGGGGGAATAGCCTTCTTCTATTAAGGCTTCTCGGGTGCCGGTATAGTCCTGCCGATTGGTTTCCTTGATATTATTGGCAAGGGAACAGGAAGGAACATGGAACTTTTTACTGTTGGTATTTAAGATGTATTCTTGTATTCTACCGCTTTCAGATTCATCACTGTCTATTTCTGCTTCAACCGTTACCAGGTAGCTGTCTGTTTCCGCCTGGATGCTGCTTTCTGTAGGATCCTCTGTGTCGATGCTGCTTTGAATAGCAGAGGTATCCGCCAGTTGGCTTTGGCCGGTTGCGTAATCAATGGTGACGCCTGGCTGGTTATTATAGGCATAAACATGAAAACAGACACCTTCGCCGTCATCTTCCACAGACTTGCCTTCCATTTCCACGCCGCTGGCTACCAGATTGCTGCCTTCAAAAATCGGGGTTACCCGGTAGAGCACATGATTGCCGGTTTCTTTCACATAGTCGGCCACCATATTTTCAAAGGGTAGCATGCCGGATATATTCAGATAACGGGTTCCGGTGATGAGATTCTTTTCATTGGCATTTTCCCCTGAGAGCTGATACCCGATCAAGTGACAGCGATTGTAGAGATACTTGCCATCTATAAAGTTATATTTTATTGTTTGCCAGCCTGAGGGCTTAACCTGTCCGATACTGCCTCTTTCTTCGGTAGGCATCAGATCCTGCCCAATGCAGGCGTAGGCTGTGCCGCACCGGCCCAGAAAATCCAACTCACTGTATGTCTCAAAGGATTCGGTAGTTAGCTCTGCATCCTGAAAAGCCGGCACATTGTCATCAATGGTGATATAGGCCGCGCCGGAAAAAGCAGGTATCTCCGCCATGGAAAAGGAGGTTTGTTCAGGCGTCGGCAGCAAAGTACAGCTGGACAGCAGAATGGCCAGGCTCAGCAGGATGACTATGGGGGAGACACAACGCAATCTTTGTTTCATCTTTGATATACCTCCTCAGTGATGACGGCGTGGGAGCTGCCTGGGAATTCTGATCGCTGTACGCATTTCCATCCATGGGCTGTCAGAGGAATGGAAAAATGAAAATCTGCCGGATAATCCCGGTTCCAATGATAAAGGATGATGGCTTCCAGCTTTGCTTCATAGGGCAGGGGATCCAAGTTTTCTACAAAGCAATATTCCCCAGGTTGGGCTTTTTCCAAACAGTTTTCATCCGCAGTAATGTTGTCTCCCGGTTCAGTAAACTGCTTTCTGGTGTAGGGATGCATCCAAAGGCGTTTCCCGGCTGTCAATGCCAGAATGCGTGCCCGAAGACCTCGGTCCTGGCTTTGCCGCCGTCCGCCAAACAACATGCCGCCGTGGATGTCGATACAAGCAATCAATATCATGTGTTTTCTCCTTGCTTTTTGGGTACTCTATAGTTGAGATAGGAAAACTACGCGTCTTTTGTGGGTTCTATTTTAGATTACCGGTGCCAGGTGATTTTGTCAAGGTTTTTTGATCAAAAAGGTCTTGACAAATACCCCTCGGGGGTATATACTACAAATACCCCCCGAGGGGTATCTCTGGAAACCGTCAGGGGGTAGCGTGAAACATCACGCTAAAAGGATAAGGCGCGTGCCACTCGCCAATCAGTGGCAAATGTGGCACATGCGTATCAGAATCATCATAGCCTGTGATGATTCATCGCATTTGTTGCCTGAGAAAGGATATGGTGATTATGATGGAAGAATCTTGCTGCGTTTGCCGCAAAACAAAGGAACGTTCTGCGGAAGAATATAAAAGTCTCATCCATCGTTTGAATCGAATTGAAGGCCAGATCCGCGGGATCAAAGGTATGGTGGAAAAAAGCGCCTATTGCCCGGATATTTTGGTGCAGGTGGCAGCAGTCAATGCTGCGCTGAATGCCTTTAATAAGGAGCTGCTTGCCAATCACATTAAAACCTGTGTTGCCCGGGATATTCGGGAAGGTCGGAATGAGACGATTGATGAGCTGGTAGCTACCCTGCAAAAGTTGATGAAATAGGAGGTATGGGGATGGAACAGTATTCCGTGACCGGTATGAGCTGTGCCGCCTGCAGTACGCGGGTGGAGAAGGCAGTTTCCAAAGTGCCGGGAGTTACAGCCTGCTCTGTGAGCTTGCTGACCAATTCCATGGGGGTGGAGGGAACCGCCTCCCCGCAGGCTATTATTGCGGCTGTGAAGGCGGCCGGATATGGGGCGTCCCGAAAAGGAGATGCTGCCGCATCGTCAGCGGCCCAGGCAGATGCTTTGGAAGATCGGGAGACACCGGCCTTAAAAAGTCGGCTGATCGCTTCCCTGGTGTTTCTGGTAATTCTTATGTATTTTTCCATGGGCCATATGATGTGGGGATGGCCGCTGCCTTCCTTCTTCGATGACAATCATGTTGCCATGGGATTGGTTCAGCTACTGCTTACCGTGGCGATTATGGTCATTAATCAGCGGTTTTTTATCAGCGGGTTTCAAAGTCTGCTGCATCGGGCGCCGAATATGGATACTTTGGTGGCGCTGGGTGCTACGGCAGCTTTTGTCTACAGTACCTATGCCCTGTTTGCCATGACCAGCGCGCAGGTGCAGGGAAATATGGATGCCGTCATGGGTTATATGCACGATTTTTATTTTGAATCGGCAGCCATGATTCTGGCCCTGATTACTGTGGGGAAAATGCTGGAGGCCCGTTCCAAAGGAAAAACCACTGATGCACTGAAAAGTTTGATGCAGCTGGCGCCTAAAACGGCAAGGGTGCTCCGGGACGGTCAGGAGGTCACGCTGCCAGTGGAGCAGGTGAAACGCGGCGACATTTTTGCCGTTCGTCCAGGGGAAAATATTCCGGTGGACGGAGTGATTCTGGAGGGCGCCAGTGCGGTAAATGAGTCGGCTTTGACCGGTGAAAGTATTCCGGTGGATAAAGCAGTGGGAGATAGCGTTTCCGCCGCAACTGTCAACCAATCCGGTTATATTCGCTGCGAAGCTACCCGGGTTGGAGAGGATACGACCCTGTCCCAAATTATCCGCATGGTCAGTGATGCGGCGGCCACTAAGGCACCCATCGCCAAGGTAGCGGATCGGGTTTCCGGTGTGTTTGTACCGGTGGTCATTGCCATTGCAGCAGTCACCATTCTGATTTGGCTGCTGGTCGGACAAACGGTAGGATTTGCCCTGGCCCGCGGAATTTCCGTTCTGGTCATCAGCTGTCCCTGTGCGTTGGGATTGGCCACGCCGGTGGCTATTATGGTTGGCAATGGTGTGGGTGCCAAACAGGGTATCCTCTTTAAAACCGCTGTTTCTCTGGAGAAAGCGGGCAAGGTACAGGTGGTTGCACTGGATAAAACCGGTACTGTGACTAAGGGAGAACCCCAGGTCACCGATCTGGTTCCCAGTGATAGTGTCAGCCCTTCAGAGCTGCTGCGTCTGGCCTTTGCTCTGGAACAAAAAAGTGAGCACCCGCTGGCCCAGGCCATTTTACGCCGCGGGGAGACAGACGGCGTTTCTGCCGAAGCGGTGGCCGATTTTCAGGCTCTGCCCGGCAATGGATTGACCGGCAATCTTCAGGGGATTCCTCTGGCCGGCGGCAATCTGAAGTTTATCGCTACACAGGCTCAGGTACCGGCCCACATGCGGGAGGTTTCCGAACGTCTGGCGGAGGAGGGGAAGACTCCTCTGTTTTTCAGCAAGGACGGCAAGCTGGCCGGGATTATTGCGGTGGCGGATGTAATCAAAGAGGACAGTCCTCAGGCTGTGAAGGAATTGCAAAACATGGGCGTTCACGTGGTAATGCTGACTGGGGATCATGAAAAAACAGCCAAAGCCATCGGAAAGCTGGCCGGTGTAGATGAAGTGATTGCCGGTGTTTTGCCGGATGGCAAAGAACAGGTTATCCGCGATTTGAAGCAAAAGGGCAGTGTTGCCATGGTAGGCGACGGGATTAACGATGCCCCGGCCCTAACCCGTGCCGATATTGGCATTGCCATTGGGGCAGGTACCGATATTGCCATTGACGCTGCGGATGTGGTGCTGATGAAAAGCCGCCTGTCCGATGTGCCGGCGTCTATCCGGCTGAGTCGTGCCACCCTGCGTAATATCCATGAAAATCTATTCTGGGCCTTTATTTACAATATTATTGGGATTCCTCTGGCGGCTGGACTTTGGATCCCTGTATTCGGTTGGGAACTGAACCCCATGTTTGCAGCGGCGGCCATGAGCTTATCCAGCTTTTGTGTTGTGACCAATGCGCTACGGTTAAATTTCTGCAATATTCGTAGCGCCAAACGAGATAAAAAAATCAAAACCAAATCTGCAAAGGAGCGTAAAACTATGGAAAAAACAATGAGAATTGAAGGTATGATGTGCGGACACTGTGAAGCTCGGGTCAAGCAAGTCCTGGAAGCACTGCCTCAGGTACAGCAGGCGGTGGTCAGTCATGAAGCCGGCACGGCGGTGGTGACCCTGACGGGCGCTATTCCCGATGAAGTATTAAAGAAAACGGTGGAGGATCAGGGGTATACCGTTCTGAATTAAATCCTTACTCTAAAAAAGAAGCAGAGGGTATCCCGCCACGGGAACCCTCTGCTGTTACTTTATCTCAATTTGCCGCTCATCAAATCACATAGTCATTACTGTAACGATCTCTTTGCTGATCCAGAATATCCTGTAATGTGATGTGATCCAGGTAATCGTTAATGACCTGGTTCAGCCCCTGCCAAATGGGCAAGGTGATACAATCTTCGCTGCGTTCGCACTGGATGGGATCCTGATCCAGACAGGCCACCGGCGCCAGGCTTCCCTCGGTCAGACGCAGGATGCTGCCGACAGTATACTTATCCGGAGACTTGGCCAGACGATATCCTCCCTGGAACCCCCGGTTGGTCTGCAGCATATCGGACCGATTCAGTACCGGGACGATCTGTTCCAGATACTTTTTGGAAATGTTTTGCCGCTGGGCAATCTCTTTTAAGGAAATATATTCCTTGCTGTTATGCTCTGCCAGATCCAGCAGCATCCGCAGCGCATAGCGGCCTTTGGTTGAAATTTTCATGGAAAGCCACCTCATTTCTTTTCCCTATAATAACATATTTTTAGTAGGTTTTCAAGAGCGATTCTCAAAAACATACAAATAACCTGGAAAACGCCGGTTGACAATTGAACGTTGGCTTGTTATACTAACCAATAGTAGTTATGTCAACTTCTGGAAAAGGGGGATCTTCCATGAAGATGCTGGACTTTCACACGCATATTTATCCGGATCACATTGCCCAAAAGGCAACCCAAAGCATTAGCCAGTTTTATGATTTGCCTACCAGGTTGGTTGGCACGGCGGAAACTCTGCTGGACAGGCTGCAGGCAGGTGGGATATCCGGCGCTGTTTTGCTGCCGGTGGCTATCCGGGCGGAGCAGGTGCATCATATTAATCAGTTTGTTGGAGCGTCTGTGGCGGCTCACAGCGAGTTTTGGGGATTTGGCACGCTGCATGTTGATATGGAGGATCCTTTTAAGGAAATTACCTATATCCAGTCTTTGGGCCTGAAAGGTATCAAGCTGCACCCGGATACTCAGCAGTTTGCCATAGATGATCCCCGGATGTTTCCCATTTATGATGCGTTGCAGGGGCAGCTGCCGGTTTTAGTGCATTGCGGTGATCCGCGTTATGATTTTTCCCATCCCACCCGGCTGAAGCGGGTGCTGCAGGCTTTTCCAAAACTGCAGATTATTGCGGCGCATATGGGCGGATGGTCCATGTTTGATCTTGCCTTTTCTCTGTTGGAAGAAGAATCCTGTTATCTGGATCTTTCCAGCAGCCTGATGTTTATGGGCCCGGAAAAAATGAAAGAGCTCATCGCCGGTTATGGAGCAGACCGGATTTTGTTTGGTAGTGATTTTCCACTGTGGGATCCAAAGCAGGAGGCAGAGGCTTTTTTACAGCTGGGACTTGGTGCAGAGGTCAGCGAAAAAATTGCTTGGCACAATGCCATGAAGATTCTGGGGGAAAAAGGAAAAGAACCAGGCAGGAAATGATAGACTACGAAGCGTCTTGTGGTTTTGGACCCACAAGACGCTTCGTATTTTTTCCGGGAAGTTTTTTTGTATACTCCATCATTCCGACAGGAAGTACCTGTTTTGTTTTGTTATACTACAAACGGTGATGCAAATGGTGATCTACCTGGATGTGCTTCTGCTTTTGAATTTGTATCTCAATTTTTTGATTCTTTCAGGCGTGCAGTGCATGCTGCGCTGCAGAGTTGGATTGCTGCGCCAGATCCTGGCGGCTTTGCTGGGCGCTGTTTCCTCCCTTTGGATTCTGATGCCGGATTGCGGATGGTGGGTGGAATGCGGTTTCCGTCTGGCGGTGGCCGCCGGAATGATGCTGGTGGACGCGGGTTTTGGCAATATATGGCGTTTTTTGCGGAACACGGGGGCGCTGTTTGCCGTGTCTTTTGGATTTGGGGGCGGGGTTTATGCACTGTATGCTTTGGTACAGCCTGCCGGGCTGACCATGCGGCATGGAATAGTTTATTATGATCTTTCTCCGGTAGTGCTGATTATTTCTTCTCTGGTGATTTATTTGTGCTTTTGGGGTGGTTCCCGGTTGTTTTCCGGGGGTCATTCCAAGGATCTGATTCCTTTTACCCTGACTTACGGCGATCGGGTGTACCGGGGACTGGCACTGGCCGATACGGGGCAAAAGCTGCGGGATCCCTTTTCGGATCTGCCGGTGGTGCTGCTGGATAAGACGGTAGGAGACCGCTTCTTTCCACCGCCGACGGCGGGGGAGAAGATCCGGATGATTCCTGTCCGGACAGCCGCGGGCCACAGTGTACTGCTGGGATATTATTGCAGTCAGCTGCAGCTGCTCCGGAAGGGAAAACCGGGCTTTTCCGGGCCGGTGATTGCAGCAGTTTCCGCAGCCCCCCTGACGGAGGATTTTGATTTGTTATTTTCACCGGAAATTATGAGAAAGGATGATACCTTTGAAACCCATCTTTTTGTTGCAAAGACTCCAACTGACGCTGATGCGGCTGTTCCAGCGGGGCAGCTATTACATCAACGGGCCGGAGATTTTGCCCGAGCCGCTGAATCCAGCCAAGGAAGCCGAGCTGATGGAACGCTATGATTCCGGCGACCCGGCGGTTCGGGAACAGCTGATCGTACATAATTTAAGGCTGGTGGTATATATTGCCCGAAAGTTTGACGCAGCCGGCGCCAATCTGGAGGATTTGATCTCCATCGGCACCATCGGGCTGATCAAGGCAGTTAACACCTTTTCTCCCGACCGGAAAATTAAGTTGGCTACTTACGCGTCCCGGTGCATCGAAAATGAAATCCTGATGCACTTTCGTAAGACCTCCGTTTTGAAAACCGAGGTTTCCATTGATGAACCTTTGAATGTGGATTGGGACGGCAACGAGCTGTTGCTGTCAGATATTTTGGGATCGGATGGTGAGGATGTCAGCCGCGGGGTGGAGCAGGAAGATGAGCGGTTCCTAGTACGCCGTTTGGTGGATCGGCTGCCTGCCCGGGAAAAACAGATTATGCAAATGCGGTTCGGCCTTTCCGGTTACCGGGAATATACCCAGAAGGAGGTGGCCGAAATGCTGGGCATCTCCCAAAGTTATATTTCCCGGTTGGAAAAACGCATTATGAAACGCATGAAAACCGATCTGGAAAAGGTCATGTAAGGCGGCGTTTGAGGGCTGATTTCCGGGAAAAATCATTTTTTTGCCCGAAGTTTGCAAAAAAGACTTGACGCAGGCCGGTATGATATGGTATAACATTAATACCTCTGAAAAAGGGCTTATTTTTTGTGCGCATTTTTTTGCGTGCAGAGTCCTTTCTATCATTGTAATAATGGCGTTGCCAGTCTGCTTGCGCTGGGTGTTTGGTCGGTGTTCCGGCTGTGCGTTTTACAGGTTGGCCACTGTTATTAAAACTTTGAGGGAGGCAAAATTTTTCCGTAAAACGGGAGGTGCCGTCATGAGAACTAAGATTTGTTTAGCCTGCACTGAATGCAAACAGCGCAACTACAACACAATGAAGAACAAGAAGAATGACCCTGACAGACTTGAAATGAACAAGTACTGCCGGTTCTGCAAGAAGCACACTCTCCACCGGGAAACCAAGTGATAGGAGGCAAATGATCGTATGAAAGCATTGAGAGATGTTTGTCGTGTTGCCGGTTTGGTTTTCAGCGTGGCTGCTGTGGTACTGTTCTTTACCACCTTCGCGAATCTTGTATTGGCGGATGGTACTGCACTGAGCCTCAACGGTGCGCAGTTAGCTTTTGGAGCCAAGGTAACGGTTGGAGATGCCACTGCGGACATGGCCCGGAGTGCTGACCTTTGGTTGAACTTCTTCCTGGCTGTGATCGCTGTCTTGTGCGGGGCTGTGGGGTTTAAGTCCAGAGGATCTTCCATTGCCAGCCCTTGCTTTGCGTTGGCCGGTGGGATCTACATGCTGGTGGTCTCTTTGAGCAAGCCCAGCCTGTTCCTGGATCTGCGGCCGCTGTCTGTGGAGCAGGGGATTACATCCTTCGGTTACGGTACATCTGTGTACCTGACCTGTGTTGCCTTTTTCTTGGCTGCTCTGTGTGGCTTTGGCTTTATTCTGGCTCGGAACTACGTGGAGGTCATGGAGTCCCGCGGCAAAAAGAGATTTATCCATCAGATCGTCATTGGCTTCCTGCGTGATTACAAAGGTGAGCTCAAGCGGATTGTCTGGCCGGATTTGCACTTCACCCTGAAGAATACCGGTGTTGTGCTGATTATGTGCCTGATTGTCGGTGTATTCATTTGGATACTCGACTTCGGCCTGTCCCAGCTGCTCAATCTGATTTTGGGCATTCAGTAATGACTTGCTTTGTAGCGTAGGAGGTTTCAAGAATGGCTGAATCTGACGCGAAGTGGTATGTCATCCATACCTATTCCGGGTATGAAAACAAGGTAATGAACGACCTTTCCACCATCGTGGAGAACCGTCATCTGCAAGACTACATTTTCGATATCCGCGTCCCCACTGAAATGGTAACCGAGATCAAGGATGACAAGAAAAAGGAAGTCGAGCGGAAAGTATTTCCCGGCTATGTTTTGATTAAGATGATCGTGACAGATGATACCTGGTTTATTGTTCGCAACACCCGCGGCGTAACTGGTTTTGTCGGCCCCGCATCCAAGCCGGTTCCTCTGACCGATGAAGAGGTTGCGCATCTGGGCGTGGAAAAGCACGTGGTGGAAGTCAACTACAACGTCGGTGATACCATTAAGATTGTGGACGGTCCGCTGGAGGATTTCACCGGCATCGTCAACGAAATCGATGTAGAGGGCAATGCGGTCCATGTGACCATTTCCATGTTCGGGCGGGAAACGCCGGTGGAACTGGAACTGGATCAGGTCGAATCACTCGACTAAAACTACAAATACTGTTAATTAGCGGTTCGCCGCTTTTTAGGGCAGCGCACTGCTGCCGGGCACGTATTGTGCCGCAGTGGGAGGGATGAACTCTTTCTCATCCCGCCTTTACCACTATTTTTTGGAGGTGCTTCAAAATGGCTCAAAAAGTTACGGGCTATATTAAACTTCAAATTCCTGCCGGGAAAGCGACTCCCGCCCCCCCTGTAGGTCCTGCCCTTGGTCAGCATGGTGTGAACATTATGGCTTTCACCAAGGAATTCAACGAGCGTACCAAGAACGATGCGGGATTGATTATCCCCGTTGTTATCACTGTGTATGCCGACCGGTCTTTCACCTTCGTGACCAAGACCCCTCCGGCCGCTGTTCTGATCAAGAAGGCTTGCAATATCGAAACTGCTTCCGGTGAGCCCAACAAGAAGAAGGTTGCCAAGATCACCACTGAGCAGGTTAAGAAGATCGCCGAAACCAAGATGCCCGACCTGAACGCCGCTTCCCTGGAATCTGCCATGAGCATGATTGCCGGTACGGCTCGTTCCATGGGTGTCGAAGTCGTCGATTGATGCTCCCTTGTGGGAGGAAATTTCCGATTTAACCACTTTATTGGGAGGTAAACTACAATGAAACACGGTAAAAAGTATACTGAAATGTCTAAGTTGGTGGATTCCACCAAGCTGTACGATATGGGTGAGGCCCTGGATCTGGCCGTAAAGACCACCGTTGCCAAGTTTGACGAAACGGTGGAGGCGCATATCCGCCTGGGTGTTGACTCCCGACATGCTGACCAGCAGGTCCGCGGCGCTGTTGTGCTCCCCAACGGTACTGGTAAGAAGGTTCGTACTCTGGTTATTGCCAAGGGTGACGCTGCCGATGCAGCAGCTGCTGCCGGCGCTGACTATGTAGGCGCTGAAGATATGATTGCCAAGATCCAGAACGAGAACTGGATGGATTTTGATGTTGTGATTGCGCAGCCCGCCATGATGGGTCTGGTTGGCCGTTTGGGTAAAATCCTGGGCCCCCGTGGCTTGATGCCTAACCCCAAGGCCGGTACTGTGACTCCTGATGTAGCCAAGGCTGTTACCGAGGCTAAGGCCGGTAAGATTGAGTACCGTCTGGATAAGACCAACATCATCCATTGCCCCATCGGTAAGGTTTCCTTCGGAAAGGATAAGCTGGAGGAGAACATGACCACTTTGATGGAGGCCATTGCCAAGGCTCGTCCTGCGGCTGCCAAGGGTCAGTACATTAAGTCCTGCACCGTTGCTACCACCATGGGCCCCGGCATCAAGATTAATGCCACCAAGTACGGCGCATAATTTGTTGAAAAGGCTTGACTTTACCACAGAAGTGTGGTATACTACAACAAGTTTCTGAACCAAAGACAGCAGGTATCCTGTCGGATATAAGCATTGCGCCTGCCGAGGATCGGAAGAATTACACCATTTGTGTCTTTCTGCCTGTCCTCACTTTGGGGACAGGCATTTTGTTTTCATCAGAATTACAGGAGGTGAATATTTATGCCCAGTAAGAAAGTATTAGAAGCGAAAAAGGCTGTTGTTGCAGAGGTTGCCGAAAAGCTCAAGAGCGCCGTGGCTGGCGTTGTTGTGGACTACAAGGGAATTTCTGTGGCCGATGATACCAAGCTGCGTAAGGACTTGCGCGAGGCTGGCGTGGATTACTTCGTTATTAAGAACACCCTGTTGGGTCGTGCTATGGACGAGGCCGGCTTGGCTGAGATGAAGTCTGTGCTGGAGGGTACCACCGCCATTGCTGTCAGCAATGAGGATTACACTGCAGCCGCCCGGATCCTGTGCGCTTATGCAAAGGAACATGAGAATTTTGTGGTTAAGAACGGTTTCGCCGACGGTGTTGTGCTGGATGCTGAAGGTGTCAAGACCCTGGCAACCCTGCCTTCCAGAGAAGGTTTGCTGTCTATGCTGTTGTCCGTTCTGGTTGCGCCAGTTCGCAACCTGGCTTATGCCCTTAAGGCCGTGTCTGACAAGTCCGGTGACGGGGAAGCCGCTGCTCCCGCAGCAGAAGAAGCTGCTGAATAATTATTTTTAAATCATTAAAAAATGGAGGTTACTACCATGTCTGAGAAGATTGAAAAGATTATTGAAGACGTTAAGTCCATGACTGTTCTGGAACTGAATGACCTTGTAAAGGCCATCGAAGAGGAGTTCGGCGTTTCTGCTGCTGCTCCTGTTGCTGTTGCTGCTGCCGGCGCTGGTGACGCTGCTGCCGCTGTGGAAGAGAAGACCGAGTTCGATGTTGTTCTGAGCGAGGCTGGCGCTTCCAAGCTGAACGCGATTAAGATTGTCCGTGAGCTCACTGGCCTGGGCCTGAAGGATGCCAAGGATCTGGTTGACGGCGCTCCCAACACCATCAAGGAAGCTGTTGCTAAAGATGAGGCTGAAGCTATGAAGGCTAAGCTGGAAGAAGCCGGCGCCAAGGTCGAGCTGAAGTAAGTTTTCTTCCCTTCGCAATTTTTCTATGATTCAAAGACTTGCTGTGGTTTTTGCAACTGCAGCAAGTCTTTTTATATATCGTTTAAGTAGACCTTTTTTCTCTTTCTTTTTTATTGCATCTATGCTATACTGTCAGAAACTCAGTGTGTTTGCCGCAACTTGGTTTGGAAAGGACGAAGTGTACCTCCTTAACAATTGTTTTGGCTTTTGGCTTGGTTTTAGGGTGTCGTTTTGTAGCCATTAGGCTATTATCTGTTTGTGTGATTCTCTTGGGAAGTTTCCTGTAGGGTCTGATTCAGAAATCACCGCTGCGTCTGAATTGAAAACCGATAACGGGGTTATACATCATTTCTTTTGAGATATTGGTTGTGTTGGCGGGAGCGCTGCATGTAGACGATTCCCTTTTTCAATCCATGTGGTGTTGCTGCGAAAGTATATTTTTCATGGCGCATATGATGCTACAGGGCATTTCATAGCGTGGCCAGTCTGTTTGTGATAGACGGGGGTTGCTACGGCAAAAGGCTCTATGCTGATTGTCTGGCGGCATGATAGGCTGTTTGGTTCCTTTTTTTCGGGAGGTTATGATGAAGCGAGTTTTGGTTGTCTTATTGGGTAGTATTTTGATTTTGCTGGCCGGGTGCAGCTGGTGGAGCACTGCGCCGGTATATGTTCCGGTGGAGACTCCGGATTCCGGCGGCTACGCTTATAATCTTTTGGGGGAGACGGAGCGCCAGCTTTATGTTTCCATGGTGGATGCGTTGGAACATTTTACGCCCACTTTGGATGCGTTCCCCGAGGGTACCACAGAGGAAACCCTATTTCGTGTCAATCAGTATGTGCTGGCAGATCATCCGGAAATCTTCTGGTCTGCCGCAGACGGAACGGCATATTGGAATCGTGATTTGCAGGGGAATCACGTGATGATTTCTTATTCCTTTGACTACTCCATGTCTCAGGAAGAAGCCTTGCCTTTGCAGGAGGCTATTGAGACACGGGTTTCTGATATTGTATCCGGGATTCAGGCTACGGAGGATTATGAGATTGCTTTGGCAGTGTATGAATTTGTAGTTCATTCCTGCGAATATGATGATGCAGCTGCGGATGCTATGCGGGAAGGAGGTCTCGATTCTGACCTGTATCGGGTATCCCATTTAACCGGGGCGCTTTTGGACGGCAAAGCCATCTGCGGTGGATATGCTAGGGCTGTGCAGTATTTGCTGCAACAGTTTGGTATGGAGGCCACTTATGTGACCGGTGGCAATCACGCCTGGAATCTGGTTCGTCTGGATGGGGAATATTATTATGTGGATGCTACCTGGGGAGATCCGACGCTGGATGGCTCCGATCTGCAGGATCACCTGACTTACAGTTATTTTGCCATGACTACGGCAGATCTGCAACGAAAGTATACATTGGATGCGGATACTCTGCCATTACCGGAATGCATTGCTACGGCAGATAATTATTTTTATCGGAACGGTATGGTGCTGGAGACTTATTCTACTTCTTCTGTGAAACGGGTTTTGCAGTCCTGCCTGCGGCAGGGGGTTTCCTGTGCTTATTTGAAGTTTTTGCAGGAAGAAGAATATATTGCGGCCAAGGCCGATTTGTTTCAGGAAAAGGAAATTATCAAGGTGTTGGACGACGCCTATGGTTATACCGGAAACCGGGATTACACCATCGTATATCTGACCGATGATGATCAACTTGTGCTCCAAATCCAATTGGAATTATCATAAAAGGAAAGGCTCCTTCGTTTGCAGGACGAATCCGCAAACAAAGGAGCCTGTTTTGTGGATACCGGCAGGAGAGGCGCCGGGAGACTACCGCTCGTATTTATTGGACAGATAGGGGAGTTTCCGGGGCCAGGCGGCGCAGATTTCCTCATATCGACGGTAGGCCTTTTTCACCGAATCTTCCCAGGATAAATAGATCTCTTGGCTGGCCAGTTGGCCCATATGCTGAACACCTTCCGATGTTTGCAGGATCTGCAGAATACGGGCAGCACAATCTGTGGCATTTTCCTGTGCCAGGATGCCGTTACGGCCGTCGGTTATTCCTTCGGCAGCGCAGCTGCCTGCAACAAGCAGGCTGGCGCAGCCGCAGGCCGCTGCTTCTTTGACCACCAGGCCGGAGGTATCGTAGGTGGAGGGAAACAAAAACAGATCAGCCAGACTGTAATACCCCCGGAGCAGCTCCCGGTCATAGACGGCGCCGGTAAAGACCGTTTTGTCCTTGATTCGGATCTCTTCAGCATAATGTTCAACGGCGGCCCGGTCATTGCCTTCTCCCACGAACAGGGCGCGAAAACAGATGCCGGCCTCTTTCAGAATCCGCAGGGTGTCCAGAATTAACTTCAGATTTTTATACCACATCATTCGCCCCACAAAGAGAAAGATGGTTTCCTCCGGTTGAATGCCGTGCATGCGAACAATGCGTTGCAGGATGGCATCCTTGGCCCGGCCACGGACAAAGTCGGTGCCATTTTCCATGACACGGAATTCACCTTTGTAGCCAATGGTACGGAGACTTTCTCCCGCACCTTTGGAGACAGCCCAGACTTCATCAGCGCTGGAGACATTCATCCGAACAAAATCAATGGCTGGCTTTTGCATTTTCTTGGTGGGAAGCCACTTGGCGATGTCATATTCAAATTTGGTGTGATAAGTTAGCACCACAGGGATCTGCCGCTTCCAGGCGATGCGGCTGACCTGCCGCGCCAGAATGGAAGAAGCAAAGGGGCTGTGGACATGCACCAGATCCATCTTCTTCATACGCAGCTCGGCAATGGTAGAGGGGAGAAAGGGGTTCCCGGCCCGATAGGTTAGTCCGCCCAGCAGGGGAACGGAGGGATACCGATAGACCTCAAAGGGATAATGATCCTTTACATGGGGATATTTGGGGGTTGCAACCACCACAGTGCCATGCTTTTCTGTGATAATATTTGCGTAGTTCAGGACGGTGTTGGCAACGCCGTCAATGGTGGGTGGAAAAGAATCATTAAATAAACCGATTTTTAATTTCAAAACAAACACCTCACTTGTTTTGGATCCGATCAGAATAGTTTTTTCTTATTGTATCTGAATTCTTCCGGAATGTCAAACAAGAAATGGAAATCCTTCTGAAAAGGGTTGCAATTTCAGGAAAAAGAAGGTAAGATAAAACCGATAACAGCGGAGGGATCCTATGGAATTTTTTGATTTAATCTTTATCGGGGGCGGTGCTGCCGGCTTAGCCGGAGCCATCGCCGCCAAAGAAGTGCGTCCCGATTGCTCGGTGGCTGTCCTGGAGCAGAATGATCGGGTGGGAAAAAAGTTGGCGGTTACCGGTAACGGCCAGTGCAATATTACAAACAAGGATCTTTCTCTGGGACGGTATCATGGGCAGCAAGCTGCCTTTGCCAAAGTTCCCCTTGCGGCGGTTGGCCTGCCGGAAACAGAAGCGTTTTTTGCGCGTTGCGGAATCCCGATAACTTTTGATGAGACGGGTCGGGGCTATCCTCTTTCCCGGCAGGCATCGGCTGTCGTGGATGCGCTTCGTTTTCGGGCCGAAGAACTGGGGGTAGAGCTTCGAACCGGTGTTGGGGTGCAGCGGATTCGCAGGGGGTTTTCGCTGGATACTACCGCTGGGGCTTTCCGCTGTAAAAAAGTTTGTGTGGTCACCGGTGGCCTGGCTGGCGGGAAGCGTTATGGCACCGAGGGCAGCGGCAAAAAACTGCTGGAAACGTTAGGCCACACCGGCACCCGGATCCTGCCGGCCATTGTTCAGTTGAAAACCGATACTACCTTGGTGCGGCAGATGAAAGGGGTCAAGGTCCAGGGCTCTGCCGGTGTTTTGGTGGATGGCGTCTGTCAGCGGAGGGAAGCGGGGGAAATCCTGTTTACCGAATACGGGCTGTCCGGCCCGGCAATTCTGCAGCTGTCCAGGATTGCTGCCCAATCTTTGCAGGGACATGCGGTGGAAATCACAGTGGATCTCCTGCCGACTCGCAGGGTGCAGGAAGATCTGGATTATTTGACTGCCCGGGCGGCCCTTTTCCCGGATCGGGCTTTATCGGAGTTTTTTACCGGTGTATTGCAAAAGCGGTTGGGTCAGGTGCTGCTCCGGTCTGTAGGGCTGAATATCAACGATCCGATTTCGCGTTTGGGTGCGAAATCTCTGGCCCGGTTGGCTGCGAGACTACATGATTTTCGCTTCACCGTTACCGACACCACCGGTCTGGCCAATGCCCAGACCACTGCCGGGGGAATCCTGACCAGGGAATTTTTTCCATCAACCATGGAATCCCGTCTGGTGCCCGGATTGTATGCTGCCGGAGAAGTGTTGGATATTGACGGTGACTGTGGCGGCTTTAATTTACAATGGGCATGGAGCTCCGGTATTGTGGCAGGAATCGCTGCAGCCGGTGCAGTATAAAGGAGTGTGTTACCATGGAAACCTATAGGTTTCCTTCCCGGGAGATTCCCAGACTTCCGGTGCAGGATATTGTGATCATTGGCGGCGGTCCGGCCGGCTGTGCTGCTGCCATTGCGGCCGGCCGGCTGGGCGCCAGGGTTTTATTGGTGGAATCTACCTTTGCCTTGGGCGGCATGGGAACCTCCGGCTTGGTGCCGGCCTGGTGCCCGTTCTCGGATAAGCAAAAGATTATTTACCGGGGGATTGCCGAGGAAATCTTCCTGGCGGCCAAGGCGAAAATGCCCCATATTCCTGCAGATGCCCTGGATTGGGTGGCGGTGGACGCCGAAATTCTCAAGCGGGTGTATGATGATAAGGTGCAGGAGGCCGGTGTTACGGTGCGGTTTGGTACCACCCTGGGCGCTGTGGAAACCGATGGGGATGCTGTTACGGCTCTGATTCTTGCAGACAAATCCGGTCTTTCTGCGGTACAGGCTTCTTTGTATTTGGACTGTACCGGGGATGCGGATCTGTGCGCCATGGCCGGGGTGGAAACCCAGCAAGGTGAGCAGGGGAATGTGATGCCCTCCACCCTTTGTTTCCGGATTGCCGGCATAAATATGGAGGCTTTTGAAGCGGACGAACGCCGATGGCTGCACCCCAACCATCCAAATAGCATTGTCTATGCCATTGCCAAGGATGACCGATATCCGGATATTACGGATGAATTCCTTTGCAACAGTTATATGGGCGGCGGTATCATGGGTTTTAACGCCGGACATTTGTGGAATGTAGACGCCACCGATCCGGAGGCTCTTTCTCAGGCGGTCTTTACGGGCCGCAGGATTGCTGAGCAGTTCCGGGATGCCCTGGAGGCGTATTTCCCGGAGGCCTTTGCCGGTACCAAGGTGGTGGCCACTGCACCGCTGGTGGGAGTCCGGGAAAGTCGCCGGATTGTGGGGGACTATGTCTTGACAGTTCTGGATTATCAGAACCGGGCTTCCTTCCCGGATGAGATTGGCCGGAATTGCTATTATATTGATGTGCATATGACGCCGGAGGAGGCGGCAGCCTGCCCTGATGCTGATAAAGCCCAGGCCAGATATGCCCCCGGTGAGTCTCACGGGATTCCCTACCGCTGCCTGGTACCCCAAAACCGAACCAATTTACTGGTAGCCGGTCGCTGTATTTCCGCGGATCGGCGGCTGCAGGCCAGTGTGCGGGTAATGCCCACCTGTCTGGTGACCGGTCAGGCAGCCGGTACGGCGGCCGTTCTGGCTCTGCGTGGCGACGGCAATGCGCATCATGTAGATACGGAAGCGTTGCGCCAAATCCTGTGGGAGAATGGCGCCTGGTTCCAATAAGAAACAGAAAATGCCCGGCATAGTAGTAATGCTGTGCCGGGCATGGCTTTTTATGTGTGCAAATGGGGATTTATACTTTGTTCCCTGCCGCAGATGTGCAAAACAGATTTATGGTATTGGCTGAACAATAAAGCGGCGGCACAACACAAGGGCTGTACCGCCGGGACAGGTTTACTGGTTGTTACAGGCTCAGCTGGGCATCCTCCAGATGGGCGTTGTGTTCGGCCATGGCCTTCTTGATCCGCTCACCGGGATCCAGCAGACCGCTGATGGAATTATCGTAGTTTAACGTATCAATGAGATAGGCAATATATTTAGACATGTCCACACGGACGTACCAGTCGCGTTCCAGCAGATCGGGGCGGCTGTACACCAGGTTGGTGGTAAAGACCTTGTCAATCAACCCACGCTTGTGGTAATCATCAAACTTGTCCAGCCCCTCTACAAACAGACCGAAGGTGGAGAAAACATAGACATGGGCGGCTTTCATTTCTTTCAGCTTCTGGGCAATGTCCAGCATAGAGCCACCGGAAGAAATCATATCGTCTACTACGATGACGTTTTTTCCCTCCAGCTCGGCCTTGTCGCCCAGGAAATCATGGGCGATGATGGGGTTCTTCCCGTTGACCACGCGGCTGTAGTCCCGGCGTTTATAAAAGACACCCATTTGAATGCCGAGAACCGAAGCATAGTAAACACAGCGGCTCATGGCGCCCTCGTCGGGGGAAATGATCATGGCGTTTTCCTTATCCAGCCGGATGGACGGCTCTGCCCGCAGCAGGGCCCGGATCATCTGGTAATGGGGCTCCACATTGTCAAAGCCGCACTTCATGGGGATGGCATTGACAATCCGAGGATCGTGGGCATCAAAGGTGAGAATATTCTGTACGCCCATTCCCTGGAGTTCCTGGAGCATCAGGGCGCAGTCCAGGGATTCCCGCTGGTTGCGGCGATGCTGCCGCCCTTCATACAGCATAGGCATGATGACGGTGATTCGCCGGGCTTTCCCCCCCATGGCTGCAATAATCCGCTTCAAGTCAGCGTAATGATCGTCCGGACTCATGGGGACGGTCATGCCGCACATGGTATAGGTGACGCCGTAATTAAAGCAATCGCAGATAATGTAAACATCCAGCCCCCGCAGGGTGTGGTGGATAACGGCTTTCCCTTCACCGCTGCCGAACCGGGGACAGGCGGTATCAATGATAAAACTGCTGCCCTCATCGGCCTTTCGCCATTTTCTCAGGTAATTGTCCACTTTCGCGGAGATATCCTGACAGCCGTTCATGGAAATAATCGCCAAATCACCAAACGGGGTATGCTTAAAGCCAACTGATGCCATTGTTACCACGACTCCTAAAAGAAATGTTAAATTTGCAACATTATTTTAGCACATTCTTTTTTTGAAGAAAAGCGTTTTTCGGCATTTTTTTACAGGAAATTAAAATTTTATATAATTTATTTCTTTCCCGGTTGTAACCCTGAGAAAAATTTGGTATAATACACTAAGTTATAGGAGAAAGAGTGTGATTAGATGTTCAAAGTTACATTGCTTACTTACACCCCTGCACCGGAGCAGGCGGTGGCCGCCGCTGCTAAGTTGTGCTATTCTGCAGCGGGGATCGAAGATCTGATGGAAGGCCTCACTGAGGAAAAGATAGCTTCTTTTGTGGAAATGTTGGGGGAGATTGGTCACGAAAGCCCCATTGAGCATGCCAGCTTTACCTTTGGCATCGAGGGGGTTTCCCGGAGTTTGCTGGCCCAGATCACCCGGCATCGGCTGGCTTCCTTTAGCGTGAAA
This sequence comes from uncultured Eubacteriales bacterium, assembly GCA_964481575.1. Lineage (GTDB taxonomy): Bacteria > Bacillota > Clostridia > Oscillospirales > Acutalibacteraceae > UQRS01. The sequence continues at coordinate 71,406 of CAYZTR010000002.1, read as the reverse complement.
AGCCAGCGGTATGTGAAGGAGAACCAGTTCGAATATGTGCTCCCGCCGGAAATTGCGGCCGTGCCGGAGGCCGCCGCCTTGTATACCCGGACCATGGAGGCCGATCAGGCGGCATATGATCAACTGGCTGCCGTTTTGCAGGAGAAGCATTTTGCCGCTTTTACGGCCGCCGGTATGGAGGAAAAAGCTGCCCGGCGTGCGGCTGAGAAAAAGGCCATTGAGGATGCCCGCTTTGTCCTGCCCAACGCCTGTACCACCAAGATGGTTCTGACCATGAATGCTCGCAGTTTGCAGAATTTTTTCCGGCTGCGTTGCTGTAACCGAGCCCAGTGGGAAATCCGGGAGGTGGCTTGGCAGATGCTGGAGTTGGTGCAGCAGGTTGCCCCCCATCTGTTTGCAAAATCCGGCCCAGCCTGTCTCAATGGCCCCTGCTCTGAAGGGAAAATGTCTTGTGGCAGGATTGCAGAAGTTCGCGCAAGGGCGAAGAAGGGGTAAGAAATGGACGGGAAATTAATCGTTTTGGAGGGGCTGGACGGCTGTGGTAAGTCCACCCAGTTGGAGTTGGTGACTAAAGCACTGGCAGATGCCGGTGTACCGGTGCGGGCAGTTTCTTTTCCGGATTATCAGGATCCTTCCAGCACCCTGATCCAGATGTATCTGCGAGGGGAGTTTGGAGATACTGCAGGAGAGGTCAATGCCTATGCTACTTCATTGTTTTATGCAGTGGATCGTTTTGCCAGCTACCAGCGCTATTGGCGGCAGGATTATGAGACCGGCACCGTGATTTTGGCCGGCAGATATGTCACCTCTAATATCATTCATCAAATGTCCAAATTGCCCCGTTCGGAATGGGATCAGTTTTTACCCTGGCTGTCTGAGTTGGAATATGAGAAAGTTAGGATTCCCAAGCCGGATAAGGTACTGTTTCTGGATATGCCGGCTGTTGCTGCACAAAAGCTGCTGTCTGCCCGTTATCAAGGGGATGAAAGTAAGAAGGATGTCCATGAGCGGGATGCAGCCTATTTGGCCCAATGCCGTGCCGCCGCGGCTTATGCTATTGATCGGTGCGGTTGGACGGTAATCCCCTGTGCAGAAGGGGAGAATCCCCGTTCCATTGGGGAAATTACGACGGATCTTCTGCAGGAGATCCGGGCTGTTTTGTAAGGATAATGAAATTGCTGAAAAGGAGTGCTTCCTATGTTTTATCTGTTTTTGGCGGAGGGGTTTGAGGAAATCGAAGCGTTGGCAACCCTGGATGTGCTGCGCCGTGCGGAAATCCAGGTGACTACTGTGGGAATCGGCGGCAAGGAAATTGTTGGAGCCCATGGGATTTCGGTGATAGCGGACGTAACGGATGCAGAAGTGAAGCCGGATGGGAGTCTGGACGGTGTGATTCTGCCCGGCGGTATGCCCGGAACCATTCACCTGGAGCAGTCGGAAACGGTGCAGGCCTTTCTGGAATATGCCGATCGGGAAAAGAAATGGATCTGTGCCATTTGTGCGGCGCCTTCCATTTTGGGGCATAAGGGCCTTTTGGAAGGGCGCAAAGCTGTCTGCTTCCCGGGTTTTGAGGAACAATTGCTGGGCGCTCGTGTGCTGGCCTCTCCGGTGGTGGTGGATGAACCTTATATCACCGCCAAAGGAGCCGGTGTCGCCATCCAATTTGGTTTGGCGATTGTGGAACAGCTGAAGGGGCCTTCCTTTGCTAAACGGCTGGAGGCTACCATGCAGTGCATTTGCTAATGATGCAGGACAAGGCGGCCCGTCGGCAGGAGATTCTGGCCTGGCGTAGGGCGCTGTCCCCGGAAGAAAAGGCGCAAATGGATGCTGCCATTTTCCGGCAGCTCCTGGATTTGCCGGAATTTATGGGAGCGGATCTGCTGTTTTCCTATGTTTCCCTGACTCATGAGGTGGATACCCGGCACATCCTCACCTACGCCCTGTCCTTTGGAAAGACCGTTGTTGTACCGCGCTGTGTTTCTGGGACCCATAGTATGCAGTTCTATCAGATTACATCCCTACAGCAGTTGAAGTCAGGGGCTTACGGTGTGTTAGAACCGCCGGTGGCGTTGCCGATTCCGCAGGCAACACCCAACAGTCTAATGTTGGTGCCGGCTTTGTCGGTGGATTTGGCCGGCTACCGTTTGGGATATGGCGGTGGATACTATGATCGCTATTTGGAGCAATTTCCAGGTAGGACGATTTGTCTCTGCTATGCCAGACATCGGGTGGAAATTCTGCCGCGGGATGAATTCGATCGTTCCTGTGATGCGGTATTGACAGAAGATGGCTATTTCCTTTCGGAAAGAAGTATGCTATAATCATATCATATAATAAAAGGGTCCGTCACCCTGATGGACGGACCCTTTTGCAAGAGGATCGGTTAGCAGCAGTTGTTGTTGCAGCCATTGTTGCCGCAGCCGCAGCAGCAGATCAAAATAATCAGGATCAGAATAATGCAAGAGCAATCTCCGCACCCACCGTTGAACATTTCCTTTCACCTCGCTATGTTAGGATTAGTATATATTATGCCGGGGGCAGGAAAGCGGTGATTCCTTTGTTGACCAAAGCCGGTTCTTTGCTTGAATCGCTCAGACAGCAGGAAACCCGCTGCGCAGGTTGCAATGGTGTGGCGGCGTAGCTCCGATGAAATGGGGTCGGAGTTTATTTGAAGGAGGACTACATATGGATGCAGAGCACAATACCCAGAATACCCGAGAAATGCCGGCTTTGCGGGAGGACTTGTTTAAAGAGGAACCGGCATCCAATGAGATTTTTTCGGATAGTCAGGAGCATCCCGGTCAGCAAATCGGGGAAAAAATTTCCCCTGTTTTTGATGATGATTTTATCATTGATAAAATGGTGTTGCCGGAAACCGCTCCGTCTCCTGAATCTGCCAATCCTGCGCCGCACCGCACTGCCAGAAAAAAGAAGCGGAATAGCGGTGGATATTTCAGTACCGTTATTTGGGTGGTTTTGATTTTGGGCGCCTCTATTACCCTGGCGCTGGGATGTGTGTTTGCCATGTCTGATTATATGGGGATTGGTAAATCGGGTACCAGCACGGTAGACATTCCCCAGGGTGCAAATACTACGCAGATCGCCAAAGCGTTGAAGGAGGCCGGTGCGATCCGCTATCCCTTCCTGTTCCGCCTATATTCCAAGCTGGAGCATACTGACGGCAAATATCAGTATGGCCTTTATGCCATCCGCAATGAAGGGGGCTATTCCGGCATCGCTAGCCAGCTGCAGAAAGACGGTGCCAAGGCGGAAACCGTTACAGTGACCATTCCGGAGCAGGCGGAAATAGATGCCATTATTGATGCGCTTGTAGAGGCGGGGGTTACCACCAAAGCGGATTTTAAGGATGCAATGGCCAATGATACTTTTGATAACGATTTTGTAGATGAGATACCCATTCAATCGGTGTATTATCGCTTGGAGGGGTACTTGTTCCCGGATACCTATGATTTTTATGTGATTGCAGATGATCCTAAAGAAGCTGCACACCTGGCCATTCAGAAAATGCTGAACCGTACGGCCGAAAAGTTTAGCACGGCGGAGTTGAACCGGGCTGCTGAGATGGGCTATTCCATGCACGAGATCCTGACCATGGCGTCGATTGTAGAGCTGGAAGCCAGCGGAAAACCGGAGGAAATGTGTAATGTTGCCGCCGTCTTTTATAACCGGCTGCAGTGGGATGAGCCAAAGATGTTGGGGTCTTCTCCCACCGCGGATTATCCTTATGGCAACGGCCGATACAATACCAATAAAAACGAGGGCCTGCCGCCCGGTCCCCTCTGTGCGCCCAGTGCAGATGCGATCCAGGCTGCCCTTTATCCTACGGAGAATTTCAGCTATTGTTATTTTGTGACAGATTCGGAAATGCAGTTTTACTATAACAACACCCTGAAGGAGCATGAATCTACTATTGCAAGGTTGAAGTCCCAGGGAAAATGGGCCTGAGACCTGCGTGGGAATTCTTAATTGGAAAGGCGGAAGTAATTTGTCCATACGCAAACCGGAAGTTTTAGCGCCAGCCGGAGATTTGATCCGACTGAAAACGGCCGTGGACTTTGGCGCTGATGCAGTGTATCTGGCGGGAGAGTCTTTTGGCATGCGGGCGGCTTCCCCTAACTTTGATCCGGAGGCGATGCGCCAGGGGGTAATCTATGCACATGCTCACGGTGTCAAGGTTCATGTGACTTGTAATACGATTCCTCATGTGGCGGATATGAAGCGACTGCCGGATTTTATCCGTTCTGTGGATGCTTCCGGTGCCGATGCGGTTATCGTCAGTGATTTGGGTACCATGCAGGTCATCCGGCAGTTGGCACCCCGGCTGGAACTGCATATGTCGGTGCAGGCCGGCATCGTCAATGCCGAAACTGCAAATGCCTATTATCAGCTGGGAGCCAAACGCTGTGTGTTGGCTCGGGAGATGTCTTTGGAAGAAATTGCAGAGATCCGTGCCAATACGCCGCCGGATTTGGAGCTGGAAGCTTTTGTCCATGGTGCCATGTGCGTTTCCTTTTCGGCCAGATGTCTGCTGTCCAATTATATGACTGGCCGGGATGCCAATGGGGGAGAGTGCGCTCAGCCTTGCCGTTGGAGCTATTCCTTGGTAGAGGAAAAGCGGCCGGGAGAATATTATGATATCACCAACGATGAAAAGGGAACCTATATTCTCAATGCCAATGATTTGTGTATGGCGCCCTATCTTGATCGGTTGGCTCAAGCGGGGATTGATTCTTTCAAGATTGAGGGCCGTGCTAAATCAGAGTATTATACCGCTGTGGTAACCCGGGCCTATCGGGGAGCGGTAGATGCCTATTTGCAAGATCCAGAGCATTATGTTATGCCTCCCTGGGTGGGGGAGGAACTGGAAAAAATCAGCCATCGTACCTATTCCACCGGCTTCTTTTTCGGCCGTCCCAACAATGCCCAGTCCTATGATAAAGGATATATCCGGAATTATCTGGTGGCCGGTTATGTGGAGGGGTATGCCGATGGTTATGTGCTGTTGCGGGTGAAGAATAAATTCGTCTTGGGGCAGGAACTGGACTGCCTGGAACCGGGCAGCGCCCCCTTTACCTTTCCTGCATCGGAGATTCTGGATGCAAAAGGGAATGTTCTGGAAACGGCAAATCATGCTGAAATGTTGGCTAAGGTTCCCTATGACCGCCCCATCCGTACCGGCGCTTTAGTGCGGATCAAAAATCAATAAGTGTGAATTCGGAATTTTTCTTGCAACAAACTCTTGGAAAAGGACTTGACAATTTCTTGTCTTTTGGATATAATTGATTTGTTGCATTTCGAGGTGTGGCTCAGTTTGGTAGAGCGCTGCGTTCGGGACGCAGAGGCCGCAAGTTCGAATCTTGTCACCTCGACCAGAAACAAGCACTTCTTCGGAAGTGCTTTTTCAATGAAATAAATCCCTGCGGGATTTGTGAAATATGCCTTCGGCATATGAAATAGCTTACGCTATGAAATACACTGCGGTGTATGAGGAATTTATTTTATTTCACTTTCTGCGAAGCAGAAAATTTCATAATCCGTAAGGATTATTTCATATTTTTTGCAAAAAATATTTCATTAAAAAACTGTGAGGGTTCAAGTCCACCCACCAAAACGACAAACATATCTTTTTTATAGTCCTTTGACAGTCGAGAGCCTCGGCACGCGTTTGGTGTTCGAGGTTCTTTTCTTTTTTTTTTGAGTTTTTGCTTATAGTTCATAATAGCTATGGCTTTTTTATAATAACGTGACATACCGCACAGGGGCAACGCCCATTTAAAGGGGCTGTTTGCCGTTTGGATGGTTTTACCAGGTCATAACCGTAACTTTGCTAAAGTTACGGTTGTTTTTTTTGCCGTAAATGTCCGCAGCCCATTGCAGTGGAAGGCGACACAAACGCAATGTTCCTCCTTTTGTATTGCAAATTTTCGGGTATACTAAGCCGGGAAAAACAGGGAAGGGTGTGCTATCATGGAAAAGCAGGAGAGAAAATTGCAAACAAAACAGCGAAGACAAGCGAAAAAGCGACAAAAGCGCGCTGCCCGCGCAGAAAAACGTGTGGTACGACAAGCCAGGAGGGTAGCCTGCCGCACCGATGTGCCGGTGGATCGGAAACGCCGCCGTGAGTTTGGACGCCGGATTATGGTTTGCACCCTGTCTGTACAAATCTTATTTTTGGGGTTAGGCGGACGCTTTGCGTATCTGGCGTTGAATCAAAGGACGGCGGCAGTGGCCCAGTCCTACGCCAGTGTTACGCTGGACCTGGAACCTTTGCGGAATACAATATATGACCGGAATTTTACCCCGCTAACCGATACAGGAACCGTTTACTATCTTTGTGTTGCACCTACAGAGAATGCGGTAATAACGTTGTCTTCTCTGCTTTCCGGCGAAGCAAAGGAATCCGCCTTAGCCCGATTGGAACAGGGAAAGCCGGTGGCCGTGGAGGTCGATGCGCCGGTATCCGGCCGGGGTCTTGTTACTGTGACGCTGCCCCGCCGATACAGTGGGATTGCGCCACATGTGCTGGGGTATCTGGCTGCTGACGGAAGCGGCGCCACCGGTGTTGAATTGGATTTTGACAGTATCCTTTCTACAGGACAGCGGGCCCGAATATCCTATACGGAGGATGCCACAGGCACGATTTTGACTGGAATTGAACCCAGGGTTACGATTCCGGAAACCGACAGTACCGGGGTGGTGTTGACGCTGGATGAACGGGTGCAGCGTATTTGTCAGGAGGAGACGCAAACGCTAACTGCCGGTGCTGTGGTGGTGCTGGGCGTGGAAAGCGGGCAGATTTTTGGCATGGTCAGCCAGCCGGACTATGACCCGCTCCATGTGGCTGATAGTCTGGCAGACTCGGATGCCCCGCTGATCAACCGGTGTCTATCTGCCTATAATGTGGGGTCGGTGTTTAAGCCGGTGCTGGCAGCCATGGCACTGGAAAACGGCGTCCCCAGTGCATTTACGGTGGATTGCACCGGCAGCCTTACGCTGGGGCCCCGTAGTTTTGCCTGCCATAAAGCAGACGGGCATGGCAGTATTTCCTTCGCCGGTGCTCTGGCCAACTCCTGCAATGTGTTTTTTTACACCATGTCCCAGCAGCTGGATCCTGCCGGTTTGCTTTCCTTCTGCCGACGGTGGCAATTGGGGCAGGCATTGTATTTATCGGATTCCATCCAGGCGGCCGCCGGGCTTCTCCCGGAAACTTCGGTTTTGGCTTCTGCTGCCGGTATGGCGAATTTTTCCATCGGGCAAGGGGATTTGCTGCTGTCTCCGCTGGCAGTGGCCGGTATTTATCAGGCTATCGCTAACAACGGCATCTACGTAGCGCCTACCCTCGTTGCCGGGGTGTTTCAAAATGGCAGTCTTCAGTCCTACAGTACCGGCCAGTCAGTGCAAATTTGTTCTGCGGAAACAGCCGGCCAACTGCAGGAATGGCTGCGGGGTACGGTGGAATTTGGTACGGGGACTGCTGCCCAGCCTGATGCGGTGACCGCCGCCGGAAAAACTGCCACGGCGCAGACCGGCCAAAAAACCGCAACCGGGGAGGCGGTGCATCAGGCCTGGTTTGCCGGATTTTATCCGGCGGAGAACCCGGCATTTGTGGTGGTGATTCTGGCGGAAAATGCCAGCTCCGGTGCTGCTGATTGTGCCCCGCTGTTTAAACGAATTGTTGACCGCATGGTAGAAGCTGGGATCAAAGCAGCTTGAATGGCTTGATGGCTGCCGGCCAGCGGTCAGTGTCATCCGGCTTTCCCCGACCATCCTTTGCGCCCGCAACAACGGCTGGGTTCAGATAGGACAAGGGGGATGGTGAATCTGGTGAAAGGGAATCCGCAGAAAAAGGGCAGAATGGATTGACAAAACCGGACAAAAAGATTATAATGCTTCTATGTAAAATAGGTCGCTTATGCGGCGACGAATAAAGGTGATTAGTAATGCAATGGACCGGTTTGAACGAATTACGGGAAAAATACCTGAGCTTTTTTGAGAGCAAGGGACATTTGCGTCTGCCCAGCTTTTCGCTGGTGCCTAAGGATGATAAATCCCTGCTGTTGATCAATTCGGGAATGGCCCCCATGAAAAAGTATTTCACCGGTGAGGTGACTCCGCCTCGCAAGCGGGTTACCACCTGTCAGAAATGTATCCGTACCCCCGACATCGAGCGAGTGGGCAAAACTGCCCGCCACGGCACCTATTTTGAGATGCTGGGTAACTTCTCTTTCGGGGATTACTTTAAATCCGAAGCTACTGCCTGGGCCTGGGAATTCTGTACCAAGGTTATGGAAATGGATGTGGACAAGCTGTATGTCACCATTTATGAGGATGACGATGAGGCTTTCGATATTTGGACCAAGCAGAATGGCGTAGATCCCTCTCACATTGTCCGCTTGGGCAAGGAGGATAATTTCTGGGAGCATGGCCCTGGCCCCTGTGGCCCCTGCTCTGAAATTTATTATGACCGGGGGGAGCAGTACGGCTGTGGCAGCCCGACCTGTGGTCCCGGCTGTGACTGCGACCGGTTCTGTGAGTTCTGGAACCTGGTGTTTACCCAGTTCGATTCGGACGGAAACGGGAATTATCCCCGGCTGGAGCATCCCAATATTGATACCGGTATGGGCCTGGAGCGTCTGGCTTGCATCTGCCAGGGAGTGGACAACCTGTTTGAGGTGGACACCGTCCAGAATATTATGAAACATATCAGCCGGATTGCCGGCGTACACTATCATGATGATCCCAAGAAGGATGTTTCCCTTCGGGTGATCACGGATCATATCCGTTCCTGCACCATGATGATTGGCGACGGTGTCATGCCCTCCAATGAGGGACGGGGCTATGTGCTGCGCCGCCTCTTGCGCCGGGCTGCCCGGCATGGCCGTTTGCTGGGGGTGGATCATCCCTTCCTGGCGGAAGTGGTGGATACCGTCATTGCTGAAAATCCGGCTTATTCTGAACTGAAGGAAAAGGAAGAACTCATCAAAAAGGTGGTGGCTGTGGAAGAGGAAAACTTCGGTCGCACCATTGATCAGGGTCTTTCCCTGCTGGATGAGATCCTGTCAGATATGGAAGCCAAGAATCTGGCCCAGATGTCCGGTGAAGATGCCTTCAAGCTCAACGATACTTACGGTTTCCCGCTGGATCTGACCATGGACATTCTGGAAGAGCGGGGCTTCACTGTAGATGAAGCGCAGTTCCACAAGCTCATGACCGAGCAAAAGGAACGGGCCAGGAAGGCTCGCAAGAGCGAAGATGTGGATGCCTGGAAGGGAGAGGACTCCCTGCCGGAAGGTACCCCTGCCACCAAGTTTGTGGGATATACGGAAAATGAATGTGACGCCAATGTTTTGGCGGTCGTGAAAAATGGGGAGCCGGTGGAATATGCCGGTGTTTCCGAGCATTGTATTCTGGTGCTGGACCAGACCCCCTTCTATGGGGAAAGCGGCGGCCAGATCGGAGATACGGGCGTCATCACCTTCGGCAGCAATACCTTTGCCGTCAAAGACGTGACCCGCACTCCCGGCGGCGTATTCCTGCACCATTGCGTTGTTACCGAAGGGGTGGCAACACCGGGTAAGACGGTGCACTGCGCCATTGATGTCACCCGTAGAATGCAGATTCGCCGGAACCACACTGCCGCCCATTTGCTGCAAGCGGCTCTGCGGAAGGTGCTGGGCACTCATGTGGAACAGGCCGGTCAGCTAGTATCTGAGCATTCCGTTCGTTTTGACTTTACCCATTTCTCTGCCATGACCCAGGAGGAGCTGATCGCTGTAGAGCGGCAGGTCAACGCCTGGATCCTGGAGGGGATTGTCGTAGAGAATCCTGAGCTTCCCATTGAGGAGGCCAAAAAGCTGGGGGCTATGGCCCTGTTTGGTGAGAAATACGGTGCCATGGTTCGGGTGGTCAATGTACCGGGCGCTTCGGTGGAATTCTGCGGGGGTACCCATGTGGATAACACTGCCAAATTGGGTTTGTTCCGTATTGTGTCAGAATCTTCCGTAGCCGCAGGTGTTCGCCGGATTGAGGGCGTCACCGGAAGCGGCGTGCTGGATATGTTGGATCGGTATAAGGAGATTACCACGGCGGCTGCCGCTGCTTTCAAAATCGGCAAGCCGGATGAGATTGTCTTTAAAGCTAATCAGCTGCTTAGCGAGTTGAAGGAGAAGGATAAGGAAATCGCCAGCTTGCAGGATCAGATCGCCAAGGCCCAGCTGGAGGGCCTTTTTGCCGAAGCCCAGGAGGTGGACGGCATCAAGATCCTGACTGCTTATATCGGCGGTACCGGGGCGGATACGCTCCGGACCATGTGCGATCGCTCCAAGGAGTATATGCCCAATGTTGTGGCAGTCCTGGCCGGCGGTAATGAGAAAAAGGTCACCTTCTGCGCTGCCTGCGGTGCCGGTGCGGTGGCCAAGGGTGCCCATGCCGGCAAGCTGGTGAAAGAAGTGGCTGCCGTGGCTGGCGGTTCTGGCGGCGGTCGTCCTGACAGCGCCATGGCCGGTGCACCTGATGTGACCAAGGTAGATGAAGCTCTGGCGGCTGTTAAGGAAATCTTGCACGGGCAGATACACCAATAAATTTCGGATCTTTTTCTGGAAAAGGAGTTGAAATAAATGGATTGTCTGTTTTGTAAAATCGTCGCAGGGGAAGTGCCCAGCACCAAGGTGTATGAGGATGAGTATGTTTACGCCTTCCGGGACATTGATCCCCAGGCCCCCTTCCATGTGATTCTGATTCCCAAGGCTCACATTGCCAGAACCACCGAAATCAATGGGGACAACAGCGAACTGGTGGCCAAAATCTTTGAAGCAGCGGCCAAAATCGCAGAGGAACAGCACCTGGAGAAGGGGTTTCGGATTGTGAACAACTGCGGGGAAGAAGGCGGGCAGACGGTAGGTCATCTGCATTTTCATATGCTGGCCGGCCGGATGCTGGCATGGCCTCCGGGCTAATTCCTTACTAAATTGTAGATTTACGGATGGCCTCCGGCGCCTATGCGGTTCCGGAGGCCTTTTTCAAAGGAGGGGTTGCATCCATGCGCCGTCCGGCCTTTCTGACCGCCTCCGCATTTTGCGGTGCACTTCTGCTGACCTGGGTATTGTCTCCCGCTTTGCGAATGGTGCTGCTGGGTGTATGTATCCTGCTTGTTCCGGTGTTTTGGGCGCTTCGCCGGATTTCTCCTGCAGCGCGGCAGGGAATTTGGCTTTCGTTAACGGCGGCACTGGCAGTGGGGTTCATGCTGATGCAAATCAGCTGGTATCAGCGACCGGCGGAGCAATTGGACGGCACTACTGCCAAGCTGGAAGCCGTGGTGCTTTCTTCTTCGGTGAAAACAGAGGAATACGCCGGTTATACCATGCGGGTCACAGCCTTGGACGGTCAACCGGTATCCCGCCCTTTTCGGATGACTTTATATACAGATGCGGGATTGCCGGCACGGGTAGGTGACACCCTCTCTGGCCGTGTGATGTTTTCGTTGCCTTCCGTTACCGGTCGTCTTTTTGCGGCGGGCAACCGGATCTTTCTGACGGGTTCTCTGCAGGCCGGGCTGATTACCGATTCCGGTGCGGTTCCTGTTTATCGTTTGTTGGACGCGGCTCAGTCTGGCTTAAAGCAGTTCTATGCCGCCCATTTATCTGAGGAGGAAGCGGCGTTGTTGACCGGGCTTTGTCTGGGAGACAAGAGCGGTTTTTCATCTGAAATGCGGGTAGATCTGGCCAACGCCGGTATTTCTCATATTGTTGCTGTTTCCGGTTTGCACCTTTCCATATTATTGGGCAGTGTCCTTTGGTTGCTGGTGCATTTGCGGTTTCGCCGCCGGCTTCGCGCTATTCTGTTGTTGCCTTTTTTATTGGCTCTTATGTGGTTTACCGGTTTTTCTCCTTCTATTTGCCGGGCCGGTATTATGTACCTTGTTTCTCTTTCAGGGATACTGCTGTGGGAACGGGCAGATTCCCTGAATTCTCTGGGCGTTGCCGCCCTGTTGATTTGTGTTGTGAATCCCTTTGCGGTGGTAAGTGCTTCCTTTTTGCTGTCGGTGGCCGCTACGGCCGGAATTTTGATTCTGGCGCCCCGGTTGTATGCTGCCATGTTGGTGCACGGCCGAAAGACAGGACTGGTATTCCGGCTTCGGCGGTATCTGGCCGGTGTGCTGAGTGTGTCCTGTTCTGCGGTGCTTTTTACGATGCCGGTATCCCTGTTTTATTTTTCCAGTTTATCCCTAGTGGCGCCCTTGACCAATTTGCTGCTTTTCTTTGCTGCGCCGGTGGGATTGCTATGCGGTTTTGGCAGCTGGCTGCTGTCCGGTATCCCGTTGCTGTCTGTACTGTCCCTGCCATTGGTACAGGTAGCAGGGTATTGCATGAAGTATATCCGTTGGTTGGCCCGGTTCTTTGGGAATTTGCCAGGAGCTACCGTCGTGCCATCGGTCTGGTTTGAAATTGGATTGGCAGCAGTTGCCTTTTTGTTTGCAATGGCGTTGCTGTTCCGGCGTCCCAGGGTTCGTCTGCGATTTTTGGCGCTGCTTTGCACGTTGGCATTGGTGTCAGGCCTGGCTTACGAGGCTTTTGCCGAAACCGACCGGGTGCAGATCACATTGCTGGAGCAGGACGGTGGCTTTTGTGTTGCTGTGGCATCTGCCGGGCGGAATGCGCTGCTGGGTTGTGGCAGTGAGACGGCAGCTGCTGCCGCAGAAGCGTACCTGGAAGCCCGGGGTGCGGAGGCTTTCGATTTGGTATTGTTTCCCGATCGGATTGCCCCTTTTACTGCCGGCGCCAATACCTTGTTGGAGCGTGTTTCCGCTTTGCGGATTCTGGCAGGAGATACCGGTTCTGTGACCTTTTCTTCTGCGGTGGAGCAACGGTTGGAACCGGCCGGGCAGGCGGTTCTGACTCTGTCCCGTCAGGTAACTATTACCGTTCTTTCTACCGAGGCGGGGAACGCTCTGCGGATTCAGGCGGCGGGGCAGTGCTTCCTGTTGGCACCGCCTGGTTTGGATTGTACCCAGCTGGTGGATTCTGATTATACTGCGGTGTTTTGCAACACCAATTTGCCACAGCATCTGGAATCTTTGGGCGCGAAACAAATCTTTGTGTCTGGGCAGGGGAGCCGCAGAGTCAATGCCTGCCGGCAGCTGATGGCAGAGGATTATACCGTGTCATTGGCAGGAACGGGCGATGCGCTGACACTTTGGGTGAATGCCCACGAAACTATGAAAATCAGGAGGATGGTAGTATGAATCCCATTGGAGAACCCCAACTGAAAAAAGTCCTTTCCTCCGGCACGTTTCAGGAAACCTATGTGATATTCGGCGACGATACCTATTTAAAGCAGTTTTATGTCAAACGAATGATCAAGAAGATTGTTGGGGAAAATGATGCGCTGAATTTCACCCGTTTTAACGGCACTGTGGATTCACAGCAACTGTATGATGCGGTGACCCAGCTGCCCTTTCTGGCGGAAAGACGGTGCGTTCTGGTTTGCGATTATGATGTAGAGAAGCAGAAGGCGGACGATCTGGAGACAATTTGTTCGGTGCTGACTGAATCCCACCCCATGTGTGTACTGATTTTCTGGTTTGATACCATTGCCATTGATACCAAGGAACTGCTGAAAAAGCACACCTTGAAAAAACTGGAAAAATTTATGACCCTTTGTGAAAAGAACCAGGGTGCGGTGGTGCAGCTGGATCACCGGAAGGACAGTGAACTGTTGAAGCTGCTGCAAAACGGAGCGGCTAAGCGGGGCTGCCGTCTGGAAACTACTGTGGCTCGTTATTTGCTGGAAATTTGCGGCAAGGATATTCAGACGCTGCAGAGTGAAGTGGAAAAACTGTGCGCTTTTGCACCAGACCAGTCTATTACCCGGGAAATGGTGGATCAGGTTTCCATTCGCAGCATTGATGCCGATATTTTTCAGTTAACCCAGAAGATCAACCGCCGGGACGGCGACGGAGCTATGCAGCTGTTGGGGGATTTGTTTTTTCAAAAAGAAGATCCCATCAGTATTTTCGCCATTCTATCTCAGAACTATGTGGATTTGTATCATTTAAAGGCGGCAGAATGCAGCGGCGTTCCCAAAGCCCAGATGGCGGAGCAGCTGCGGTATGGTAAGCGGGCATTTGTGCTGAATCGACTGGAGCCCATTGCTCGGCGGTACACAGCCGGGCAGCTGTCCGAATGCTTATCCATTTTACTGGAGGCGGATGCTAAGCTGAAAAGCATCCGGGCCACTGGAAAAGCAGAGTACAGCCGTACCATTTTAGAACAAACTATTGTACAGCTGATGATGTGTCCCGCAGGAGGAAGAAACGGATGATTCGATTACAGCAGGCGGTAGTCTGCGAGGGGAAATATGACAAAATCAAGTTGAGCAGCGTCATTGACGGTATTATTATCCCAACAGACGGATTCGGTATTTTTCGGAATAAGGAAAAACTGGGATTGCTTCGACGTCTGGCCCGTACCCGGGGGATTGTCATTTTTACCGACAGTGATGCCGCTGGCTTCAAGATTCGCTCCTACCTGGGAGGCAGCATACCGGAGGGGAAGATCTATCATGCCTATATCCCCGACATTTTGGGGAAAGAAAAGCGAAAGGAGAAACCCTCCTCGGAAGGAAAATTGGGGGTAGAGGGGGTGCCGATGGAGGTGATCACCTCTGCTCTGGAGCGGGCCGGTGTCACCGGCTTGGATACCCTGCTGGATCACCGGGAGAAAATCACCAAGTTGGATCTCTACAACGACGGGATTTCCGGCGGCGCTGAAAGCAAGACGTTAAGGTTGGCCCTGTTGAAGCAGCTGGATTTGCCGGAACGTTTGTCGGTAAACGCTATGCTGGAAGTGATGAACGCATTCATTACCAAAGAAGAATATCAGGAGATTGTCCGGGAGGTTAAGAAGCATGCCGATACAGATTGATGGATTGCTGTTGGGGGCAGTGTCTTTTTTGATAATCGGGGTATTTCATCCCATTGTGATCCGGGCAGAGTATCATTTCGGTACCAAATGTTGGCCGGTATTTCTCGTGGTGAGTCTGGTGTTTGGAGTGGCCGCATTGCTGGCTCCCAATCTCTATTTGCGAGTGATATTGGGTCTGGTGGCTTTTTCCTGCCTGTGGAGTATTAAGGAACTATTTGACCAGAAAAAGCGGGTAGAGAAGGGTTGGTTCCCCAAAAATCCAAAACGGAAATGAGTTTTCAGCCCATGGAATCCGGCTTTGGCGGATTTTGACGCGCGTGAATAAAACGAAATAGCCTATGCGGAATCATCTTCTGCATGGGCCATTTGTTATGTGTGATTTATTTTCTGCAACAACTTCCAACTGCACCAATATGTTTGGCGGAAAGAGCTGCCTGACAATTGGAACTTTGCAGGAGGACTGTCATTTCCAATAGCGAATGTTTTTCTGGAAAATTCAGCTATTCACACCAGATGTAATCAAAAGGCAGCAATCTTTTCCAGGCGTGGAAGTATCCTCAATGCCTACCTGCTGGGCTGCTAGGAAATGAATACGTCCAGGAAGATCTGGTGACAATGAAAAAATCTCAATGGAAAAACAGTAGCGGATTGGCCAAAACAGTTATGAATTCGGTTGCATATTTTTTTTCGATATGCTATAATACGATTTACCTGAGGAAACCTCTCTTTGCCATTTTTCAGAATCATTCCATTGGAGGCCGATTGCTATGGAAAAATTAAAACGTTGGGCCGCTTCACTGTTGGCTGTGGTTATGCTTTTGACGCTGTTTGCTCCAGCTTCCACCGCCCTGGCTCTGGAACTGCTGACGGATGATGTTACGGTGCTTACGTCCTCCAAAGTGGGGAATGGTGTTATGAAAAGTACTATTACTTGCACCCAAAATGGCCAGACGGTTACCGGCGGGGCCGGGGAAGAAGTGGCCAATCTTTTTGATTTAGATGAAAATACGAAGTTTTATGCCAAAGTGGTGCCTACGGCGGATGCACCTTTGATTATCAGCTGGCAAATGTACTCCAACTGCTCTATTAAAACGATTGCATTGACCACCGCCAATGATGCGAATCGCTATTCCGCCCGGAATCCGGTCAGCTGGACCTTCAGCGGTTCGGAAGACGGTGTCACCTGGACGGATTTAGACAGTCGGGAACAGCAGTTGTTTGACGCCAGCTATCAGACCAAATATTATACGTTTCCCTGTCGGCTACGGTATACTTATTACCGGATTTCCTTTACAAGTAACAATGGCGGTACCGGATTCCAGCTGGCGGATCTCCAACTTTCTGTGACACAGTACAGTCAAGAACAGGATGCAGATGTGATGGATGCTGCAGCTGCCGGAAAAGTTGTAAATGCGATCACCGATTTGGGCACTGCCGAGGAGGCTAACTTTTCTGTTTTAACGGTGGATGCGGTAGTGGCTGCCAGGTCTGCCTATAATCAGTTGAATAGTGCAGCAAAAGCTATGGTAACAAACTATGACAGTTTACTGGAGTGGGAGATCTATTTGGATACCTGCACTGGTGTCCCAGCTGTAATTACGGCCATTGCCAGAGTGGGATCTGCCATTGCTTCCGGCGCCTATGATTATCATTTGAATGGCGATATTTCTGCGGCACAGGAAGCCTATCGTCGGCTTTCCTCTCAGGAACAGGCCCAGGTGACCAATTACTCGGTGTTGACCAATGCGGCTGAAGCTATGCGTTCCATCAACGATGCCTTTTTTGTCACTGTTTCCGGTTGGGATCAGTCCGAATCTGCCACCCAGACCCCCTGGATGATTTTTGCCGGGGAAAGTGAGCAGGCTGCTACGTTGGCCGCTGTTGCAGACGAATTTGCTTATGAATATCGGTACAACGGCTATTTATTATCCAGCGCTACGGACTTTACTTTAACCGGCAACTGGAATCAAATGATGTGTGTCCAGGTGGATACCAGGCCTAATGACAATCTGGGAAATCCCTGGGGACAGGATCGAAAGTGGGCTGCAGTGGTCAGCCCTTATATCGGGACGGCTTTTTCTATCCGCCAGTATATTGCTTTGGCGGAAGGCAGTATCCCGCTGTCCAATCAATTCCAGGTGGACGGTGTGGTCTATCAGCAATTTAAAACCATTCTTTGCTCCTACCCGGCGGATCTTAGTGAAACTTCTTTGCAGCGTGTCAGCATTTACCCTGGCTTTGACGGTAGCACGGATATCACCAACGGTTTATTCTCCTACACCTATGCGCTTTATAATCAGAGGGAAAAATGGAACGGTAAAACCCTGGGCTATCCCACCGGGCCAGCCGTAGCCGCCGATAATCTGATTTATCAGAAATTTTTGTCTGCGGATGGGGAGGCTTATCTGGTTACTGCAGCAACCACCGCAGCAGCTGCTGACCGGAATGTGCCGGATGAAGGCGCCTATGTGGTGACGGGAGAGACGCTGGAAACACTGCTGACCTTGGGTGCTGGCTTTTTCCGTGCCATTCAGGTAACCGGTATGCCGCTGCAGAATGAGGACAATGGTATCCAGCGGTTTCAATACGGAACGGTTTCCAGCGGCGTATTTACATCTTCTGTAACTGACCGTGCTGTTTTGGATGCAGTTTATGCTATTGCTGCCATTTCCGATCCGGTTACGCTGGCGGATGATGCTTTGATCCGGAAGGCGCGGGCGGTTTACGATGCTTTGTCCCAAACGCAAAAAACGCAGGTCTACAACCAGAATGTTCTGGTTTCTGCCGAACAGGATTATCTTGTGGCGGTGGATCAGGATGCCGCCCAGAAGGTCTTGGAACAGTTTGAAGCGCTGCCTGTTGATTCGGACATTGATGGCGATGCATTGCTGACTGTGAAAACGGCCGTGAATGAGGTTGTACTGGCGTATGAGGCCTTGACCGCCGCGCAGCAGGGATATTTGCCTGCCGACTTTGCCGCTGCGCTGTATCACAAGCGGGATATTGCAGCCGGTGGCGGCTACTACACTTATGTAGAAGGTGCCAAGGGAGATGCGGTGAAAGCGCAGATTGCCGCACTTGGCACTATTACCAGTCTGGAGCAGGCTCCTGCCGTGCAGGCAGTTCGCCAGGCTTATGATGCGCTGACCCAAGCGCAGAAGGCGTATGTGACCAATCTCTCGGTGCTGGAAGCTGCCGAAACAGTTGTCGCCAGACTGCAGCTAACGGATCACACCCCTTATGTCACGGCGGAGGATGTGACCGTTTCTCCTGAAACCGAATCGGTGAAGCTTCAGATTTCTCTCCGCAACGCCGTAGACCTGTCGGGCAACGGTACGCTGGCCGGTATGCAGTTGCGGTTCGTTCTGGATCCTCACTTTACCCTGACTTCGGTGACCACCAATCTGGGTGGTGGGTTTCAGGTTTATTCTAACAGCAATAATATGATCCTTCTGTATGATGACGAAGCCAAGGGCTGCCCGACCAATGCGGATTTCGTCCTCTTTACGGTGACTCTTTCAGCGAAGGGTTTAACGGCCGGTGACAGCTATACCGTAGGATATACTGTGGTGGATTGCTGTGACTCTGCAGCTACCCGGATTCAGGAGAATATCGTGACCCTTTCTAACAGCATTACCGTAACAGACGGATTGCTGGGGGATATGAATCAAGATGGAAAACTGTCGGTGACAGATGTGGTACTGCTTCGCAAAGCTATTTTAAGCGGTACCATGGAGACCGCAGGGGATATGAACCAGGATGGCCATCTAAGTGTGACAGATGTTGTTCTGCTGCGGAAGGCAATTTTGACTGTCTGATGTCCAGAGTAACGGCCAAATTGCAAAATTGTGTAAAGTTCACCAAATTGATTTTCTAAAATTTGTGCATTTTAGCACTTGCCATTTTTTGCATCATTCTGTATAATACTATTGTACTCATGTATAAGGACGTTTTATACGTTTTATGCATGTATATACGCTGGAGCATGCTCCAAATGAGAATGGTTCATTATAAGGAGGTTTATTATAATGAAAGCTAGCTATCAAACCCCTGCAATTTTAGAGGAACTGTTCGATGTGGAAGATGTTATGAAGGTTTCCGTTGTGGGTGAAGACGATCGTGCAACTTACGAGACGCCTGACACCGGTGCTGATGGGGATCAGATCTTTGACGCTGACACCACGACCTACGGTGCTTTCAATCCTCGGTTCTAAACCCTCTAAAACAAAAAATGCTTCGCCTTTCGGCGGAGCTTTTTTTGTCATGTGCATTGTGGATTCGTTTGGGACTTGGGAGCGGCCGGGAGGGCTGTATTTATTGCTTCACCAGGAACGAAGAATGACCGTTTGGCCGCTTGCCGCGAAAATTCTCTCAAAGATCTGATAAATCTTTCAGGAAAGATCTTGCAAATTCCAAAATACAGTGTTATAATAATTACAGTTACAGTAATGTAAGATTGTGCGATTGCTTTTTCAGAAGCCGAGTGCTGTGAATCGGTGCAGTTTTCTCCTGCCAACGGCGGCTTCAGGTCTATTCTGCCGGCAATGAATGGGAGCGCGTACAAGGCCTCTTTTGGCACTATGGCCTTTTGTCATTATTCCTATTGCCGTACTCATGCTGCGGCGTGCAAACATTGGTATGTCATGGTTTTTGTGACCTTTGCAGATGAAAGTGGCGAGACATTTTCTGTGGTTTCTTCCGCCGTGTTGCTGCAGGCACAGTAAATAATATAGAAGGAGAGAAGAATCATGAAAGATTATGAAGCCCCTGAATTGCTGTTATCTGCCTTTTTATGCCAGGATGTGCTGGCAACCAGCGGCAAAATCAATCCTGTAGATGACAACGGCGCAGAGTATGAAGATGATGATGAATTGAACACCTTTGAATAAAAGCACTTTCCTGTGCGCTATCATTCCCTTTGGGAAAGCGTGTGTTTTGGCAACCCCTTGTCTCCGGAATTTTCCGGCGGGTAAGGGGCTGCTTTTTTTTGTTAAGAATGATTTTGATAAAGCCGGCGTTTTTGTGATAAAACGATGTAGTCTTTTGGAGGAATTCCCTTCCTGGGTGCCTTATACTGTGATAATCCTCACAAAGATTGTGATAAATCAGGGAATAAAACTCTTGAAAATCACGGTTGCAAATCGTATAATTAAATAAAAACAGAAGCGTGAAGTTATTATCTTCTGGATAAAACATAGATCGCTCTGGAATTGGAGGTTTTACTATGACACTAGCGAAACGTTTTCTTGCAACGGTGCTATCCTTGGCACTGCTGGCAACCTGTTTGCTGGCTTTCCCCTCTGCTTCGGCGGAGGTATCCAAGGGTACCATCGGAACGGTTACAGCGGAGGATCTGGTATTTTATTCGGATTTCTCCGGTGGCAAGGAATCTTCCATTGATGAGGTCAGCAAGCAGGCGCTGAACATTTTGCCGGATTCCACCCTGGTAGAGGGTCGTAACGGCGGGTCTGCCATTCAGGTGAATACCGTATCCGGAAACCGGAATAATGCCGGTATTCGCTGGAACGCTTCGGATGCTGATCCTTTTGCCCAGTGCAGTGCTGGCCTCACCATTAATACCTGGGTATATATGCGGGAGATGGGCGATTGGACCACATTGTTCTCCTATGGCGTGGGGGATCACTGTGTTGTGATTGTTCCCAGGTCGGGCAGTGCACCGCAGCGTTTCCGTTTATGCATTAATAAAAATGGAGAACAGGAGCTGAAAGCAACTGATGTTGCTGCTTGTGATACCCAGTATTTGGATCAGTGGGTGCAATTAACTGTGTCGCAGGACAGCGCTACCGGCCTTGCAAAACTGTATATCAACGGGCAGAAAGTCGGTGAAGGCGTTGTTGGCAATAAGGTCTATGACATTTGTATGGACAATAATGGTGCCGGTACCTATAATTTCGGTATTACCGATCTTTACGGCGACGCTACCTTCAACGGAGCATTTGATGAAATTGCCATTTATAAGCGGCAGTTGACCGATGTGGAGGTAAACGACCTGTATACCGGTGTTTCTTCCACGCCGGAAGACCAGGCTGCTGTGGATTATGTAACTTCCCTGATTAATGCCATCGGCACGGTGGACGCCAGCGAGGCTTGCAAGGATAGGATTGAGGCGGCCCGTGCTGCTTATGCGAACCTGTCCGAGCACGATCAGGGTTTTATCACCAGCTACAGTGTTCTGACGCAGGCGGAAGCCAACTATCAGGCTGCTGTTATTGCAGTATACGAAGCGGAAACCGGAAACAAGCTGAGCATTCACCTGGCAGACGGTAATGCAGCGGATCTGTACCACCGTGTGGCTTTAACGCCCAACAGCTCCGCCTCGAAAGTGTCTTATCAGACTGCCGTTGACCGGGATGGGAATGAGGCGAGCCTGGCTTATTGGGACGGTTCCAGCCACGATTGGCATTGGAGAGATTATTACTACAATTCCGGCAATTATAATGTTTTCAAAAGCACCGGCGGCAATCACACCATTACCATGTGGGTGAATCCGGATGTTGATTCTTTTTCGGATTATACCGTTCTGTTCAATCAGATCAGCGGTTGGAATGTGATGCCGGATGGGAATAACGTTTGGAACACCAACGGAATTAAGCTCATGGTAATGTCGGGCGGTTACCTGCGGCTCAATGTATACGCTTATGGTTTGGATGGTCCTGTTTTGGATACGGATTCTCAGGTTCCGCTGCAGACCCATGCCTGGACGATGATAACGGTGACGCAGAAAACAGATGGTGACGTTACCACCACGGAGATTTATCTTAACGATACACTGGCAGGGACATCCACTAGTGTGCTGTCTTTCTCTGTCGCATCCGCCTATACGGAAATCATGCAGCTGGGTGCTTCGGCAGCCGATCCCAACCCGCCTTTTCATGGGTATATTTCCGATTGGAATTATTACAGTAAGAACTTTACCATGGAAGATGTCTATACGGCGATCCACGGCGCGCCACAGTTTGATGAGGCAGCCATTGCAGAGGTAGAGCAAAAGATTGCTGCCATTGGCACGATTGACAGTTCTGCCGAAGCGCTCCAGCGGATTCAGGCGGCGCAGGCTGCCTTTGATACGCTGAGTGCTTTGGATCAAACCCGGGTTTCCAATCGGAATGTTCTGGCCGGTGCAATGGGCAAATACTATAACGCCGTTGCCAATGCAAATGATGGCAAACTGCTGGATATGGATTTCACATCCTGGAATGATACCCAGAACCGTATTACTGCTACGGCCGGCTCTGCCGTTTCTGCCGCTGCCGGCACCAAAACCGGTGATGCTGCTGTTTCTTTTGCACCCGGGGAAACCCGCAATGATAATGCCTATGTGCAGTTCCCCGCTGCAGACTATAATCCGCTGGCCTATGCCGCTGACGGATTGACGATTTCCTTTGTTGCCAATTTGCAGGAGATGGCCAACTTTACTACCTTGTTCTCAGTCGGTAATGGCAGCAATTTCTTGGTCATGGTGCCGCAAGGAGACGGGGTCGGCTTCCGTGCAGCGGTCAAAATCAATGGAGCCGAGACGTCTTTGGCCGCCCCTCTGGACAGTCAAAAGCTGAATGAATGGGCGGTGTACACCCTGACCCAGGACGCGCAGGGGCATACTGTTCTCTATATGAACGACACGCAAGTGGCCGAATCCGATGGTGTTGGCAGCATTTATACCGCCGTTGCCAATGCCGGCACCAATATGCAGTATTCATTGGGTCTTACGTCGCTCTTTAACGATGCTACCCTGCGGGGCGCCGTCTCACAGTGGTCGATTTATAATTATGCGATGACGGCCGATCAGGTCACTGCTATGGCCAACGCGGCCCTGTCTGAGGAAGTGCTGACGGTTTCCATTGTTTCGGGCAATGCGGTTGCCTCTGGTGACATGTTCGATTTGACTTGGAATGTCAACCTGACCAACCAATTTGATGATGCCTTCCGGACCTTTAATGAAAAATACACCGTGGTGGATCATGGCGTGATTGTGACGGCAACAGAAGAAGCCATGGAGCGCTATGGAAGGCTGCTGGCAGAATCGGAGAAGCTGGACAATCAGGTAGCTGGGCAGGCGTATAAAACCTCCTTCGGCACAACGGCCTTTAACCATTATTCCTATCGTCGTACCAATGTTGCAGCTGGCCGGCAGCGGTATGCCATGTTCTATGTGACCTATGCAGAGGAAGGCGGCGCCACCTTTACCGTGCTGTCTTCTGCTGCGTCGCTGCAGGCACAATAAAGCCTGAAAAGGAGAGAACCCAGGATGAAGGATTATGTATCCCCAAAATTGCTGTTATCTGCCTTTTTATGCCAGGATGTGCTGGCAACCAGCGGAAAGATTAACCCGGTAGATGGGAATGGCGCAGCGTATGAGGAGGATGATGAACAGAATTCCTTTGCATAAGCACTGTCCTGTGTGCCGTTCCTCCTCAGAAAATGCATGAATTTTGGCAGCCCCTTGCATCCGGCAGATTCCGGCGGCAAGGGGCCGCTTTTTTGCCAGGAATGGTTTGACAAGACAGGTATCTTGTGGTAAACTAATACGGTATAAAGAGATGCGGCGTATTGCTTTTTCAGTGGTTCGCCGAGGGAGTGAGAAAACAATGGAAGAGAAGATCAAAGCTCTGGAAGCCCGGCTGAAAGAAGAACTGGGAAAAGTTGCCGATAAAGAACAATTGTCCCTCTTTTGGCAACAGTTTTTAGGGAAGAACGGCGAAATCCAGGGATTGATGAAGGAAATGAAGAATGTCCCCAAGGAGGAACGTCCTTCCATGGGGCAGCTGATTAATCGGTTCAAATCGACCGCTGAGGAGAATTATAAAACCCTGGAGCAAAAGCTGGAGCAAGTGGAGCTGGAGCGGAAGAATAAGGCGGAGAGTGTGGATATCACCCTGCCGGCCAAGGTGCCGGGCGTCGGCGGTTTGCACCCGATTACCCTGGTGAAAAATCAACTGGTGGATATCTTTGCTGGTATGGGCTTTTTCATTTACGAAGGCCCGGAAATTGAGGATGACGATCATAATTTTACCCGCTTGAACGTCTTGAAGGATCATCCCGCCCGGGATATGCAGGACACCTTCTATGTTTCAGAAAATCAGGAGTTTTTGCTCCGGACCCATACTTCTCCCGGGCAGGTTCGAATTATGGATTGCCAGCAGCCACCTATTAAAGTGCTGGTTCCTGGCCGGGTGTTCCGCTCGGATTCGGATGCTACCCATAGCCCCATGTTCCATCAGATGGAGGGGCTTGTGGTGGATAAGCATGTGACCCTCAGCGATTTGCAGGGGTTGCTGGATAAGTTGGCCAAGGAAATGTTCTCCGAAGTGGCCAAGACCCGGCTTCGTCCCTCTTACTTCCCCTTTACCGAGCCCAGCGTGGAAGTGGATATCTCCTGCTTTGAGTGCGGCGGAAAAGGCTGCGGCTTGTGTAAAGGAACCGGATGGATCGAGGTGCTTGGCGGCGGCGTAGTTAATCGGAAGGTGCTGGCCAATTGCGGCATCGACCCGGACGAGTATTCCGGTCTGGCCTTTGGTATCGGCATTGAGCGGATTGCCATGTTGAAGTATGGCATCAATAATATGGGTCTGCTGTTTGAAAATGACATCCGTTTCCTGGATGAATTCAAGGGATAAGGGGGAGGACAGAGTATGAAAGTACCATTCAGTTGGCTGAAGGAATTTGTCGATATCGACTGTACGCCGGAAGAGTTGCAGGAAAAGCTGTTCTCCTGTGGCTTTGAAGTGGAAGAACTAATTCAGCTGGATAAGGACATTGATCGGGTTGTGGTTGGTATCATCACCGAATGCTGCAAGCAGGAGGGAACCGACCATCTGAACCTGTGCAAGCTGGATTGCGGTGCATACGGTAAGGACATCGAGATCACCACCGGCGCGTCCAACATTTTTGCCGGAGCCCATGTGCCGGTTGCCCTGGACAATTCCACTTTGCCGGGTGGCTTTAAGATCAAGGCTCGGAAAATGCACGGCGTCATGTCCAATGGTATGCTTTGCTCCGGCGAGGAGCTGGGAATCAATGACGATTGGTATGACGGCGCTGAGGTTCACGGAATTTTGATCCTTTCGGAGGATACCGTCCCTGGAACACCCATCGCTCAGGTGGTGGGGTTGGATGATTATATTTTTGACATTTCCATCACCGCCAACCGCCCTGACTGCCAGTCTGTTTTGGGTATGGCCCGGGAGGTGGCCGCTATTCTCCATCAGCCTTTGAAGATGCCGGCTTTGGATTATACACCCGATGAAGTTACCACTGATTTGAAGGTGTCTGTGGCGGCGTACGATCTTTGCCCCCGGTATTTGGCCCATTATGTCCATGACGTAAAAATTGCCAAATCTCCCCAGTGGATGCGGCGGAAGCTGGCTCTGTCCGGCATTCGGGGCATCAATAATTTGGTGGATATTACCAACTATGTGATGACTGAGATGGGCCAGCCCATGCACGCCTTTGATTTCCGTACCATTGATAACCACGAGATCATTGTCCGCCGCGCTGCCGAAGGGGAGAAGATTATTACCCTGGATGAAAAGGAATTTACCCTGAACTCCAATAATCTGCTGATTACCGATGCCGCAGGCCCTGTGGCCCTGGCCGGTGTGATGGGCGGTCTGAATTCCGAGGTGGAGGCCGATTCTACGGAAATTTTGTTTGAGTCAGCTAAATTTGCCCGGGATTCCATTCGGAAAACTGCCCGTTCTTTGGGACAGGTGACCGATGCTTCCAGCCATTATGAGAAGGGAATTTCGGAGTATACCACCGAGCTTGCATTGGAGCGTGCCCTTCACCTGGTGGAGGAGTTAGGCTGCGGTAAGGTTGGGGCTACTCATGCCGATTGCGCCGATCCCAGTGTGGATCGCAGCCCCCGAATTATGACTGCCAGCGTGCAGAAAATTAACGATGTATTGGGAATTCAAGTGCCCGGTGAAACTATGGTTTCCATTTTCCGGGATCTGGCCTTTGAGGCCGCTCTGGAGGGGGATACCCTGACCCTGACCGTTCCCCGCTATCGGGAGGACATCGAAGATTATCCCGATTTGGCTGAAGAGGTCATCCGGGAATATGGGTATGATCATATCGTCCCCACTTTCCTGAACGATTGTGTAGTGACCTCCGGCGGCTTGAATTATGACCAAAAGCAGCGTTTGAAAATGAAGCGTGCTTTGGCCGGTATGGGATTCTATGAGACCAGCACCATGGCGTTTTATGGCCCGCAGGATTTGGATAAGCTCCATTTTCCGGCAGACGCTCCCGAGCGGCAGGCCATCCCGTTGGTGAATCCTCTGGCTGACTACTTGTCTGTAATGCGGACAACCATGGCCCCCTCCATGTTCCATGTGATTGTGGAGAATCTGAAGCGGGGGAATGCGGCCGGTCGTCTTTTTGAGATTTCTAATGTTTATCATGCCAAATCGCTGCCCTTGACCGAGCTGCCGGAGGAAAAGCTGGTGCTCTCCCTGGGGATGTTTGGGGATACCGAGGACTTCTTTACCATGAAGGGCGCTATAGAAGGCATTGCCCGGCATTTTGACTTAAAATTCTCCTATATCCGTAAAGAGGTGCCTTATCTGCATCCCGGTATTACTGCCGCCATTCTTTGCGGCGGTGAAGAAGTAGGCTTTTTCGGTAAGCTGTCCAATGAAATTGTGAGCGAGTTGGATATTGCCAAGGGCGAACGGAAGAACCAAAAGATCTTCTTGGCTGAGATTGACTATCCCGCGTTGATGTCCCATGTGGAAAAGAACTTCAAATATCAGCCGCTGCCGGCGTATCCCACTGTGAAGCGGGATCTGGCCTTTGTGGTGCAGGAGGAGATTACCTGCGGCGAGATTGAGGGGCTGATTTACGATACCTGTCATTCTGCTTCCAATGTGGAGCTGTTTGATGTGTTCCGGGGCGAAAAGCTGGGGGCTGGGCTGAAATCCATGGCCTTCTCTGTCACCTTCTCCAATCGGGAAAAGGAGCTTTCCGGCGAGCAGGTGGACGGTTTCGTCCGGAAAATTCTCAAAAAGCTGAAAAATGAATTGGGCGCTGAATTGCGTTAAAGTAAATAATACTTAGCTCAAAGCTGTCTCTTTCCAAATGGGAGGAGACAGCTTTTTTTCGCGCTTTTTTGGATCGCACAGGAAGGATTGCTGCTGCATAGAATGGTGCGAGGGAGTGTGAGTACCGTGGCAACCTTGAGCGTTTGCATGATCGTCCGAGACGAGGAGGCGGTGATCGGTCGCTGTTTATCCTGTGCAGCTGCCTTTGCCGATGAATTGGTAGTAGTGGATACCGGATCTATCGACCGTACCAAAGAGATCGCTGCATCGTTTACGCCGCATCTTTATGAGTTTCCCTGGATAGATGACTTTGCTGCTGCCCGGAATTTCTCTTTTTCCAAAGGTACTGGGGATTTTCTGATGTGGCTGGATGCGGATGATGTGGTAACGCCGGAAGATGCAGCGTCCCTGTGTCATCTGAAGGAAACCCTGGATTCCACGGTGGATGTGGTAATGCTGCCCTATCAGACAGCTTTTGATGAAACAGGAAAGGCTACCTTCTCCTATTATCGAGAACGGATTCTCCGGCGGGCTGCCGATCCGGTTTGGATAGGAGCCATCCATGAGGTGATCCCGCCTCGGGGAAATGTGATCTATCGGGATATTCCGGTGCGGCATGAAAAAATCAGCCCCGGTGATCCGGATCGCAATCTGCGAATTTTTGAAAAGCTGCGGGCAGAAGGCGTCCCTTTGGATGCCCGGCAAAAATATTACTACGCCAGGGAATTGCTGTTCCATGCCAGGTATCGGGAAGCTATCGCCGGATTGGAGACTTTTTTGGCGGATCCCAACGGCTGGGTGGAAAATCGGCTGGGTGCTTGCCTGGATCTGGCCGCCTGCTGGGAGGCCTTGGGCAAGCCGGAGCAGGGGATACGGGCTTTGCTGCGCGCCTTGGAATGGGCGCCGCCCAGGGGAGAATTGGCCTGTGCTTTGGGAAACTGTTTTTGTGCGAAAGAAGATTGGCGTACCGCCGTGTTTTGGTATGAAACAGCTCTGCATTTGAAGCCACCTTCTGAAAGCGGCGCTTTTGTGCAGACCGATTGCTATGGATTCTTGCCTTACCTCCAGCTTTGTGTTTGTTTCGACAAATTAGGAGAGCAAATCAAAGCTGCGGAATATAATGAATTGGCAGGGGAAATTCACCCTGCCCATCCCAGCGTAGTATGGAATCGAAATTATTTTGAAGGGCTGGGAATTTTTCCACTTCAAAAGGAGGTATAAAGTGATGGCGGATTTTGTAAATGAATTTATCACAAAAGTAACCAATTGCGGTGGCCAGACAACTTGTACCCGAAATGACAGAGAGGGTGAAAATAGATGCTGCTGCCCTACCGTTTGCTGCTGCCGTGGTGTGACAGGTGCCACGGGTGCGACCGGCCCAGCTGGGCCAACGGGTGTCACTGGACCGACCGGTGCGACTGGTGCGACCGGTGCCACAGGCGTTGCTGGACCGACCGGTGTAACAGGTGCCACGGGTGTAACAGGTGCCACAGGTGCAATCGGGCCGACTGGTGCCACCGGGACAACCGGTGCAGTTGGCCCACAGGGGCCCATTGGTCCGCAGGGTCCCATTGGTAACACAGGGTCTACCGGTGTAACTGGAGCCACTGGTCCCACTGGCTCTACCGGACCGACTGGCGTTACCGGTGTAACCGGAGCTACCGGTCCCACTGGCCCTACCGGACCGACTGGTGCAACCGGAGCGGACGGGGAAGATGGTGAAGCCGATACCATTACCATTCGCAATACCACAACGGGAGAACCCGGCACAGCTGCTACTGTTACAGATGTGACCGGCTCGCCGAATCACGTTTTGGATTTTGTCATTCCGCGTGGTGCCACCGGCGCTACCGGGCCGACCGGCGCTACCGGGCCGACCGGCGCAACCGGAGCTACTGGTGCAACCGGAGCTACTGGTGCAACCGGAGCTACTGGTGTAACCGGCGCAACCGGTGCAACCGGTGCCACTGGTGCAACCGGTGCCACTGGTGCAACCGGTGCCACGGGGATCTGTGATTGTTCCTGCCGCTCTCGCGGTGAGTTAGTGGCAAACGGTGGTATGGAGGCATTTACAGGCAGCATTCCCACCGGATGGATGGCAAATGATCCGGATTTGGTATCCAAGGTTGGCCAGCAGGGCCGGGTGCACTCCGGGAATTTAGCGGTTCATCTGGAAGACGGCGCAGTTCTTTACCAGGATATCGCCGTAGAGGCCGGATGTTTCCACCAGCTTTCTTTCTTTGCCAGAGGGGAGGGCAGTCAGGTAGGCGTCACGGCCAAGGTGATCTATCTGAATGCTCAGAATCAGCCGACCCAAGGTCTGCTCATTCGGGTGAGAGAGCAGGATATGGTGAACAGCAATCGGGTGTTTGCGCATTATCAGGGTATCACCATTGCTGCACCAGCGGGAACGGTGAAGGCAAGAATTGAATTTACCGTAACTGCAAACGGCGGACAGGGAATGGATCTGGATGATGTGTCCTTCTCGGTGAATTGATGAAAGGATAACCAAGGTTAGGGCGGTGAAAGATCCAGCGTTTGCCGCCCCATATGCCACCGTAATCAAATAATGGAGGGGCTGCCTCACTTTTGATTCGTGAGACAGCCCCCTTCTTGTCGCTTATTACTCAATTTCCAGTTCCTGAATCGCCAAATCCAAGGATATGGTGGTGCCTTGGTTTACCTGGCTTTCTATGTGGATGCGGTGCCCCAGCTTGTCCAACACCAGCTTGCAGAGGTAAAGGCCGATGCCGGTGGCTCTTTTGTCCGCCCGGCCGTTGTACCCCGTATATCCCCGCTCGAAAATGCGGGGCAGATCCTCCGGCGCAATGCCGATGCCGGTGTCCGCCAAGAGCAGGGTGCTGCCCTTGGTTACCAAGGTGACCCTTCCGCCGGTTGGGGTGTATTTCAGCGCGTTGGACAGCAGCTGCTCCAACACAAAGCAAAGCCATTTTTCATCGGTCAGCACGGTAAGGTCGGTGCCGTTATAATCCAGCCGTATTCTTTTTCGGATAAACTGCCGGGCAAATTTTTGGACGGACTGTCGAACCAGGGGATCCAGGGACTGCCGTCGCAGCACCAGGTCATTGTTGGCACCGGAAAGCCGCTGATACCCCAGCACCATGTCTACATATCGCTCGACTTTAAACAGCTCGTTTTCCAGCTCCGCCTGTTGCGCCCCCGGCTGGTTTTGCAGCAGGAGACGGATAGCCGAAATGGGGGTTTTGATCTGGTGTGCCCACAGGGTGTAGTAATCCAGGGTTTCGGTTTCCCGGTTGTGGGCGGCCTGCCGTTCTTCCTCTAGCTGCCGGTAAATCTGCCAGAGCAGTGCCTGGTAGGTTTGCTCGCTTTTTTTGTTGGTCTCCGGCAAATGTTCTGGGGGATAGGGAAGCTCCCTGGCCACCAGTTTCAGCGCTTTTGCCCGCTTGCAGTAGCGGGAAAAATCCACAGCCCCGACTGCCAGCATCAGTGCCGCGCACAGCAGCGCCGCGTATAATACGGCGTCCAGGGGGACGCTGCTGCAAAATAAAACCACACAAAAAACCAGGAGCAGGGTCAAAAGCAGCAGCCCGACCTTCCGCTGCTCCCACAGATACTCCAACAGCAGCTTCATTCTACCAGATACCCTTGTCCTTTCCGGGTGGTGATGCATTGGGTGATGCCAATATCCTCCAGCTTTTTCCGCAGCCGGGCAATGTTCACCGACAGGGTGTTTTCATCCACATAGCTGTCAGTTTTCCAAAGCCGCTCCATGATCTCCTCCCGGCTGACAATCTGCCCCTTCCGGTTCAGCAGCAGGGAAAGGATTTTCAGCTCGTTCCTGGATAAGGTAATTCTTTGATTCTGGAAGACCAGGGAGCCATCCTCCACGTTGAGTACCGCCCCGCGGTAGGAAAGGAAGCTGCCGTTTGCACCGAATTCGTAGGTGCGCCGCAGCAGCGCCTGTACCTTGGCCAGCAGCACCTCCATGTCAAAGGGCTTGGCTACAAAATCATCCCCGCCCATGTTCATCGCCATCACGATATTCATGTTTTCAGCAGCGGAGGAGACGAAAATCACCGGCACCTTGCTGACCTTGCGAATCTGGCTGCACCAATAGTATCCGCCGAAGAAGGGGAGGGTAATGTCCATCAGCACCAAATGGGGGGAAGCGGCGGCGAATTCCCCCATGACATCGTGAAAATCCGCCACGCAGCGGGGGTCGTACCCCCAAGCCGATAGCTGCTGCGCCATGACCTTGGCAATCACAGCGTCATCCTCTACAATGAGAATTTTATACATAAGCTTCCCCCTTTTTGCTGTTATTGTAGCATGTGTTGGCAGGAAATACAAGTGGGGCGGCCTGGAAACTCCGGCCGCCCGTGAAATGCTAGCTTACCAGCTTGTAATAGACCCGTGAGGTCAGTTGATAGACGATAAAATACAGAATCGCGAAGATCACATAGACGCCTACGGTGCAGGCCACGATCAAGCCTGTGTTGTACAGGTAAAACAACCGCAGCAGCCGCTGAATCAGGGGGAAGGCCGCCGCGATATGGCACCCGGCGGTCAACAGCGGCAGGAAGAAAATAATCAGAACCTGGGAGTGGATGGAGCGTCGCACCTCCTTATGGCTCATGCCCACATGTTGCATGATAATGTACCGGTCCCGATCGTCAAACCCCTCGGAAATTTGCTTGTAATAGATGATCAGAACCGTGGCCAGGAGGAAGACCGTCCCCAGGAACAGCCCCAGGAAGAAAAAGGCGCCGAAGGAGCTTTTATTGGCTTCTTCCATCTCCGCTCTGCAGCTAATTTGGTATCCGGAACTGCTTTTGTCCCCTTGGTCGGGCTGGCGCGCCTGGATCCATTCGTTCAGCAGATTCACGCAGTCCTTTTGTGCCTGGCTGCCGCCGTCCAGGTCAAACCAGAGGGACATCTTTACGCCGGAAAAGGAAAAGCCGGTGGTCTCTTCCTGCAAGGCTGTCAAGGCGTACAGATCCTCCGAGTCCGGCACCACCATGCAGTAGAGGGGATAGACGTGTTCCGTCATTCCCGGGACGGAGAGTTCCTCCAAATTCTCCACCACCCTCCAGGTGCGGTTTAGCAGCTGTACCTGCTCCTTTTGTATGCCCCGGGAGCTGTAAAGGAGAATTTGATTTTCCGCCAGATGCGCGGACCGGCCGGTCAGGCGTTCATACTCCCGGGCGGGAAGAAGCTGCAAATCACAGAAGCCGGCATCGTTGTAGCTGTCGAATAAATCCTGGTCTATCCGGAAGACGTTTCCCTTTTCGATGGCGTTGCAAGAGGCGCAGGTGTAGAATGCCGCATTCTTGGGGGAATAGCCCTTTTGCCGGGCATACTCCAGAGCCTCCTCAGCGGTGCTGTTCCAATTGGCGGCAACATCGCAGTTTTGTTCATAGTGAATGTTCCTGGGGAAGTGCTGCTTCAGCATATCGGCCTGCCCGATGTACAGGGATGCTGTGGAGGAAACGGTGACCAGAACGGCTGTGGCCAGAATGGCAATGGAGGCCATGCCCACGGCATTTTGCTTCATTCGGTACAGCAGGCCGGAAACGGCGGTGAAGTGATTGGTTTGATAGTAGTAATTGGGCCGCTTCCGCAGGAATTTCAGCAGCGCCACCGTCCCGGCGATCATCAGGAAATAGGTCCCCAC
Source organism: uncultured Eubacteriales bacterium (assembly GCA_964481575.1). Taxonomy (GTDB): domain Bacteria; phylum Bacillota; class Clostridia; order Oscillospirales; family Acutalibacteraceae; genus UQRS01. The sequence goes on along the minus strand of CAYZTR010000002.1, from coordinate 38,746 downwards.
AATCACCAGCACCACAGCCAGGAAAAAGATGTTGATGGCCTGCAGCGGGGAGGTGGTGGTAATGGAAATGTAGTACCCGGTACCCAGGGCAATAAGCCCCAGAATCACCAGGAGCCAATGGGTTTTGGGCTCCCGTTCGCCTACCTTGCCGCCCCGCAGCAACTCTACCGGGTTGTTCAGCTTCAGCTGAACCAGATGGAACAGAAAGGAGGCTAGGTAGATCCCCGCAAAGATCACCAGGGACAGGCCGATATAGGGCAGGGAAATGTAATACTTCATGGCTAGGTTCAGCTGCATGGCCTTGGTGATGGCCATAAACAGCAGCTTGGAAAAGAGGATTCCGGCCAGAATGCCCGCTGTAACCGAAATCAGCCAGGCGTAGACCGTTTCCCAGAAGAGCATATGCCCCACATGGTGCTTTGCCATGCCCAGAATGTTGTAGAGGCCCAGTTCCTTTTTTCGCCGCTTCATGAGGAAGCTGTCGGCGTAAAAGAGCAGGATGACGGCCATAATTCCAATGACTGCCGTGCCGAAATGCATAATGCTGACCATGGCGGATTCTTTGGTGGCTGCCTCCAGCTGGGGGTTGTCGGCAATGGCTCCCATCATGTAGAACAAGCAGACGTTGCAAATCCCGGCCAACAGGTAGGGGAGGGTGAATTGCTGGTGATTCCGAAGGTTGGAGGCCGCCAGGCGGCCGTAGAAAAAGTTACGCATGGCTGCCACCGCCTGTCGCAATGGTAGTCAGGGTGTTGGAAATCTTTTGGTACATTTCCTCCTGGGTGCTGCCGCCCCGATAAAGCTGATGGTAAATCTGCCCATCCCGGAGGAAAAGCACCCGCCCCGCGTGACTGGCGGCCTTGGTGGAATGGGTCACCATGAGGATGGTCCGCCCCAGCCGGTTGATATTGTCCAGGAGATGCAGCAGCTGCTCGGTTGCGTGGGAGTCCAGAGCGCCGGTGGGTTCGTCCGCCAGAATCAGCTGGGGGTTGGTTATCAGCGCCCGGGCCACTGCCGCCCGCTGCTGCTGGCCGCCGGATACCTCATAGGGATATTTTTGCAGAATCTCTCCAATCCCCAATTGCCGGGCGATGGGCTCCAGCCGCGCCTGCATTTCCCCGTGGGGAACGCCGGACAGCACCAGGGGCAGGAAGATGTTGTCCTGCAGGGTGAAGGTGTCAAGCAAGTTGAATTCTTGAAACACAAACCCCAGATTTTCCCGCCGGAAGGACGACAGCTCTCCTTCCCGAATGGAACCGAGGCTTTCCCCCAGGAGCAAAACCTGGCCGTCGGTGGGCCGATCCAGTGCTGCCAGGATGTTTAGCAGGGTGGTTTTACCGCTGCCGGATTCCCCCATAATGGCGATATATTCCCCTTCCTCCACGGAAAAGGATACATCGGATAGGGCCTGCACCTTGTGGCCGCCAAACCGGGTGGTGTAAATTTTTTGCAGATTGTTGACTTCTAATAATGGCATAGGATTACCTCCTTGTGTTGTGCTTCCATTGTATCGGATCACAAGGCGTTTTTCTATCGTTTTGGCTTACAGTTTTCTTCCACAGCCTTACAAAATTGTAAGATTGGCGCTGCAGCAGCCCTTGGCGGGATATCAGGCGTGGTTCCTTTAGCCGTAACGATGTTTGATTCAATGCCGTAGACTACTACGGCGTATAAAAATAGCAGAAAAAAAGCAAGCCACAACTTGCGTTGCGACTTGCTTTTTGGCGGAGAGAAAGGGATTCGAACCCTTGAGACGCTATTAACGCCTACACGATTTCCAGTCGTGCGCCTTCGACCAGCTCAGCCATCTCTCCACATTTGCGACTTTGATATTATAACAGTATTTTCCCGTAAAATCAAGCCCTATTTTCAATTTTTTTGAAAAAATTTGACGGCTCTGCTTTTTTTGGAAAAAACCAGGAAAAAACCAAGTAAAATTCAGGTTTTCCGGTTGACTTTACTTTCGGAAATTATTATAATTACACTAATTATAAAAGAATCATTTTGATGAAAAGGAGTTGCTATTATGGCATTTATTTATGCGGAACCCTCTCATACGTTTAACGAGTACCTTTTGGTGCCCGGCTATTCTTCTTCGGATTGTGTGCCCTATAAGGTGAGTCTGCGGACGCCGCTGGTCAAGTATAAGAAGGGGGAGGAGCCGGCTCTTTCCATGAATATTCCGCTGGTTTCTGCTATTATGCAGTCGGTTTCGGGTGAAAAGATGGCCATTGCTCTGGCCCGGGAAGGCGGCATTTCCTTTATTTATGGCTCTCAGTCCATTGAGCAGGAGGCTGCTATGGTGGCCCGCGTTAAAAGCTACAAGGCTGGTTTTGTCATCAGTGACTCCAATATTACGCCTGAAAATACGCTGGCGGATATTTTAGATATCAAATCCCGTACTGGCCATGCCACTGTGGCGGTGACCGCTGACGGTACTTCCAACGGCAAGCTGCTTGGCATCGTTACCTCCCGGGATTACCGGGTTTCCCGGATGGATCCTGCTACCAAGGTGAAGGATTTCATGACTCCGCTGGACAAGCTGATTTATCGGGAAGAGGGCATCACCCTGAAGGAAGCCAACGACGTGATCTGGGATCACAAGCTGAACTCCCTCCCCATTGTGGATAAGGACGGCAATTTGCTGTATATGGTATTCCGGAAGGATTATGATTCTCATAAAAACAACCCCGGCGAGCTGCTGGATTCCAAGAAACGGTATATCGTTGGCGCCGGCATTAATACCCGAGATTACGCTGAGCGTGTGCCAGCTCTGATAGAGGCTGGGGCAGATGTACTCTGTATTGATTCTTCCGAGGGATTTTCCGATTGGCAGAAGTTTACTCTTCAGTGGATCCGAGAGCATTACGGTGACAGTGTTAAGGTAGGCGCCGGCAACGTGGTAGATGGGGACGGCTTCCGGTTCCTGGCCGAGTGCGGCGCGGATTTTGTTAAGGTTGGCATCGGCGGCGGTTCCATTTGTATTACCCGGGAGCAGAAAGGAATTGGCCGGGGTCAGGCTACGGCTTTGATCGATGTTTGCAAAGCCCGGGATGAGTATTTTGAAGAGACCGGCATTTATGTTCCTGTTTGTTCCGACGGCGGTATCGTTCAGGATCATCATATTACTCTGGCTTTGGCCATGGGAGCGGATTTTATCATGCTGGGTCGTTATTTTTCCCGGTTTGATGAAAGCCCCACTAATAAGCTTATTGTCAACGGTACCTATGTAAAGGAGTATTGGGGCGAGGGTTCCAACCGGGCCCGGAACTGGCAACGGTACGATCTGGGTGGCGCAACCAAGCTCTCTTTTGAAGAGGGTGTGGATTCCTATGTGCCTTATGCCGGTTCTCTCCATGACGGTGTGAACAGCACATTGTATAAGGTGCGTTCCACCATGTGCAACTGTGGGGCCTTAAGCATTCCGGAGTTGCAGAAGAAGGCCAAGCTGACGCTAGTGTCCTCTACCTCCATCATTGAGGGCGGGGCTCATGACGTTATGCTGAAGGACCAGGCAGCCGGCGGTATTCGTCGGGATTGATTCTTTTCGTTTTAAAAACGGCACACGGACGAATTCGGCGTGCCGTTTTTATTTTTTTAGAGTTAGGAGTGATTCACATGAAAGAGATCCATTTAATTGCAAATGCCCATCTGGATCCTGTTTGGCTCTGGCGCTGGGAGGAAGGATGTAGCGAAGCCCTGTCTACCTTCCGGGCGGCGGTGGACATTTGCCACGAATATCCCAATTTTATCTTTAACCACAATGAGTCCATTTTGTACCGCTGGGTGGAGGCAAACGATCCCCAGTTGTTTGCCGAGATTCAGGTGTTGGTGCAGGAGGGACGCTGGAATATTATGGGCGGCTGGTATCTGCAGCCTGACTGCAATATGCCTGCCGGGGAATCCTTTGTTCGGAATATTCTCACCGGCCGCCGTTATTTCAGCGAGAAATTCGGCAAACGGCCCACTACGGCCATTAACTTTGATTCCTTTGGCCACTCCAAGGGTCTGGTGCAGGTGTTCAATCAGGCCGGTTATGACCATTATGTGGTATTCCGTGGCGGCCAGTCCCACCGATTCAAGGAGCACGATTTCATTTGGAAAGGATTCCATGATTCCAGCGTTATTGTCCACCGGTCGGACGAAGGGTACAACTCTGTTTACGGCCATGCTGCTGATAAATTAAAAGAATTTTTGGATAAAAATCCGGAAGAAGAATTGTCCCTGTTCCTGTGGGGAGTGGGGGATCACGGCGGCGGCCCTTCCCGGGAGGATCTGGATCAGCTGGCAGTACTACAGCAGAAAATGGCCGGGAAAGTCACGGTCAAGCATTCCACCCCGGAGGACTATTTTCGGGTGCTGGAAGCCAGGCAGCCCTTTATGCCTGAAACCGATGAGGGTCTGAATCCGGTGGCAGAAGGGTGCTATACCTCGGTGATCGCTGTGAAGCAGCACCACCGCGCTTTGGAAAATGAGCTGTATTCTACTGAGAAGATGTGGTCTTCTGTGTCCCTGCAGACCGGGAAGCCCTATCCGGCAGAAAAGTTCCTGGAGGTAAAAGAGGATCTGTTGTTTAGCGAATTCCATGATGCTCTTCCTGGTTCCGGATCCCGGGAGGTTATGGAGGATACCATCCGGGTGCTGGATCATGGTCTGGAGATTCTCTCCCGGCTGAAAATGGAGGCTTTTCTGGCTTTGGTCCAGGGACAGCCTCGGGTCATTGACGGTACTTCCACCTTCTTTTTGTATAATCCTCATCCATTTCCCATTACTGGCCAGTTCCACTGCGAAATGGGGCTGCCCAAGCAGAACTGGGAACATAACTTTATGGTGCCGGAGGCCTATTGCAACGGGCAACCGGTGCCAACCCAGTATGAAAAGGAACGTTCAGATTTCGGTATTGACTGGCGGAAGCGGGTGGCGGTGCAGGCCACTTTGCCGCCCTCCAGTATGACCCGATTTGATGTGTATTGGCATCCCATTGACGCCCGGCCTGCCTATGAATTCCCCAAAGGCCCCAATGGTTGGAACGGCCGTCCCAGGCATCTGGATACCTTTACCTTTGACAACGGAGAGATGCAGGTGGTCATCAACAAGATGACTGGTTTGCTGGATTCTTACCGGGTGCATGGGGTGGAATATTTGGGGAAAGACAGCTTCCAGCTAGTTTCCTATAATGACGGAAACGGCCCCTGGGGCATCGGCACCTGGGATAAGGCCCGCCGTCCCTTCCAACTGTTGCTGCCCCATGATGCCAGTGAGTTCAGCGGTTTGCACGACACCGCCCCTGCCGTCCGCATCATTGAAGACGGCCCAGTGCGTACCGTGGTGGAGGCCCTGTTTGGGTTCCATAATTCCAGAGCCTATCAGCGGTACACTCTGCCCAAAACCGGGACGGATTTTGAGGTGGAGACCGGCCTCTTTTTCAGTGAGAAGGAGCAGTATGTAAAGCTGGAAATGAACCAGCTTTCCGGCGGAAAGCTCCTGGGCCAGATTGTCTTTGGCCGGGAAGAACTGAAGCCCTGCCGGGAGGTGACCTACCAGAAGTGGGTGGGTACCGATAACGGCAAGCAGGCTTTTGCCGTTATCAATGATGGCATCCATGGATGCAGCATGGATGGCAACACCCTGGGCCTGACCTTGCTGCGCTCGGCGGCTTATACTGCTTCGGCCGACAATACCGGCCCGGCCATGCGTACCGTTCGTTGGGCGCCCCGCATGGATCAGGGAATGCATACCTATCATTTTAAAGTGACGGCAGGGGAGCAGGCTGAGGTCTCTGCTTCCATTGACGCCAAGGCCTTGGCCTTTAATGAAAAGCCTTATGCTATGGCACATATTCCCTACGGTTATGGCACCGCTCCTAAGCCTTTGGTGGAGATTTCGGATCGGACGGTGATGCTCTCCTGCTTCAAGGCGGCGGAGGATGGCAACGGCTATATTCTTCGGGTTTATGAAGCGGAGAACAAACCCAAGCAGAGTGTTCGGATTACTCTGCCTTTTGCCGATGCGGAACGGCAATTTGACCTGGGCGCCGGAGAAATCCGCACCTTCCGTTTTGCAGATGGGCAGATTCTGGACGAGGAACTGCTGGAAGGGTTTTGATCTCTGGGTTTGATGTAGTGCAATTTAACTGTATAAAAGAAGCACCCGCAGACAGGAATTTAGCCTTTTCTGCGAGTGTTTCTTTATTTGTGTTGGAATTATTTCTCCACAAAGGTCTGAGACTGGAGATAAAAGCCGTATCTTGCCGTATCGTTTTGCTGTACCACAGCAGTGTAGGTATATTTGGCATCCGGATCAGAGAGCAGCGGATTGGAGTAGTAATTGGCGTTGCAGACAACCATATATTGGCCATCTCCCAGGTCATAAGCAGCAGTGATTGTATATGCAATGGAAGCGGTGATGATGTAGGGTTCAATACTGTAAATGGTTCCCGTTAGAGTGGAATCTCCCGATTCCAGCTGAGCGTTGAGGCTGGCGCCAAATAGCAGCCGGGCTTCTGCATTGATGTCACCCAGGGTGTTGCTGGTGGCTGTTGCAGTGAAATCCACACCGGCATTTTTACACAGGGAAAGATGGGCGGCCAATGTACGGAAGGTTTCACTGCCGGTGGAGTCATTGCTGAAATCGGTCACCATAGCCGGCATGCTCTGGAACAGAGCAGTTAAGTTGGTCTTTTCCTCACTGGAAAGCCGCTTTTTCTTGTGATCTGCGGAATCCGGTTGGGTGACGTTGGTATCTCCTGTAATTTCAGTCAGGGTGGCATTGCCGGAGGAATTGGTGGTTTCCTGGCTTTCTGTCGGCACGGTTTCCTCAACTGGTTGCTGGGCCGTTTCCTCTGCTGTGGTGGGAACAGAAGATGCGATGACGGTGCCGGTTTGATTGGTGGTGCTGAGATACCCTTCCTTGCTAATGTATTGATTCAACGAGTCCAGAAAGGTATAGGGAATCGCTTCTGTTTTTAGTGTGATTACATAGTAACCGTATAGCGCGTTTTTGTTTTTCAGCAAGACAACACTGAGATTCCGGCTGTAGCAGCCGACGTCAGTGGGGTAGCCGCGGGTTACAATACCGTCGATGCGGTAAAAGCTCTTGCCTAGGGAATAAGCCCCGGTGATGTAGCCGGTGACAGCTTCAGGACCGGTTATATCGTTGCGAAACAAATAGCGGTTGTCGGTATAACTAACCGCGCCTAACTGGTCGGTTTGGGTCAGGTTTTTGCCAAACAGACCGTTAATATATTTTTGCAGCGTCAGTTTGGGGGCGGTGTAAAGGTTGTTTTCTGCATCGTAGGACAGGCTCATGTCATTTTTTTCGATGAGTGTCTGGAAGGCAGCCAGCGCCATGGTGGCGTCATTTTCCACACTGCTGTCGTAGTCGTAGGAACTGCAGCGTTCCAAATCCACCAGCAGGGTGTTTAGCAATTGGATTTCCGTTTCCGAAAAATTCCAGACGGCGCTGCCGGTGGGTAACGTTTCTACCGCGTTTTCCGGAATGGTCAGGCTGTCATCCAAAATTTCCTCCAGCACCAAATCACTGGCCACTTGTTCTACACTGGCCACCTGGTTCACATCCTGCTTGACTACCGTAATAAGATCGGTGACAATGGTGTTGACCGTTTTGGCTACCGGAAAAGCTACCAGCACGATCACGATCAGCAGCACCGAAGCGGTGATCATAGCGGTCATCCGTTTGTATTTGCCTGCAATGGGCAGGCGTTCAAACCACCGATTAAAGGTTTGCTTCAGAAAATTCCAGAAGCGGCTTCCGAGTCTTGCAATTTTTCCGCCCAATCGGGCAAAAAATCGACCAATTCGCTTTGGCACTGTAGTCATCCTTTCCTGACTTTATTGTGTTTGGATGTGAAAATCCATTGAACCATTGAAATATATGCTATTTTACCATGGAATCAGCCTTTTGGCAACTGCATTTTCGTTTTTAACGGACAAAAGTCACAATTAGATAATATATACAGAAATATTGACATTTATGTTTGAAAGTGTTACAATAACATGAATATATCTTGGGTGATTATATTCTCTGCCTTATTTTTCATGAGAGGACTGGAAGGGTTGTACCGTAAGTACATAAAGCGTATATTGGATGTTTGCTGTGTGCTGGTGGCAATGTTGGTCTTCTGCTGGCTCTTTGCCCTGTTAGCCATTTTGGTGCGGGTGCATTTGGGTGCGCCGGTGCTGTTTCGTCAACCCCGTCCCGGTAAAGATGAAAAGGTCTTTCATTTATATAAATTCCGTACCATGACGGATGATCGGGATGCATCGGGACAACTGCTTCCGGATACTGACCGGTTAACGCGGTTTGGCCGGTGGCTTCGTGCCACCAGTTTGGATGAACTGCCCGAGCTGTTCAATATTTTAAAGGGTGACATGAGCCTGATCGGCCCCCGGCCTTTGCTGGTGAAATATTTGCCCCTTTATAATGCGGAACAGCATCGCCGTCATACGGTGCGTCCCGGCCTTTCCGGTTTGGCCCAGGTGCACGGGCGCAATGCCATTTCCTGGGAAGAAAAATTTCGCTATGATTTGGAATATGTGGATTCGGTCTGCTTTTGGCTGGATGTGAAGATCCTTTTTCTCTCCGTCAAGGCGTTGTTTATACACGATGGGATCCATGCAGCAGATTCCGCCACGGCCCAGGAGTTTTCAGGAACACCGGCCAGTGCTGCGGAAGGAGCATCGGCACTTACCGCAACAACGGAGGAATGAGGGGACATCTACTGTGGATGCAAGCATAAAGGTTTCGGTGATTATGGCCATATATAATCGGGCGTCTACGCTGCCCGAGGCTATTGCGTCTGTATTTCAGCAAACCTACCCTAATTGGGAATTGCTCCTGTGTGATGACGGTTCAACAGATGAAACCTATCAAGTGGCTCACGCTTATGCGGTGCAGCGGCCGGAACAGGTTATTTTGCTAAAAAACGCTGTAAATGAAGGCGCTGCTGCCGCTCGGAATCGCTGTCTAGCGGCGGCAACAGGGGCGTATATTGCCATTATGGACAGTGACGATATTTCCTTGCCAACCCGTCTGGAAACCGAGGTGGCCTTTTTAAACCAGCATCCGGAATATGCCGTGGTGGGTTCCGCCATGATCCCTTTCGATGAAACCGGTGACCGGGGTATCCGTACCATGGAAAATGAGTTTTCCCTGCATCGCCTTCGCAGCTGTATGCACGCCACTTTGATGGCGCGGAAAGAAGTGTTCGATGCTTTAGGGGGCTATTCGGTTTCCCCGAAACTGCGCCGGGGAGAGGATTTGGAATTTTGGTTTCGCTTTTCTGCACAAACCTCCTATCTTACCTTTAATCTTTCGGAACCGCTATATAAGGTGCGGGAGGATAAAAAGGCTTACGCGCGGCGTACTGTCAGGGACGGATGGACTATCACCCGAATCTACTGGAATGGATATCGCTTGCTGGGATATCCGAAAAAGTCATATTTCCAAGCATTGAAGCCTCTGGTTTCTGCTTTACTACCGAAATCGCTCATGCGTAGCTATCACCTGCATCAAGATCAAATTACAGCCCAGGAATCATAAAGGTTGGAGTTCTGTTTTATGTGGATTTTTGCCCTATTCTTATTTTTGCCCACGGCGTTGGCCTATGTGGAAACCAAACGAAAACTAAAAGTGCAGCAGCTTGCCGGTAATCCCAAGCAGACTGCTACAGATTACAAAAGGCTGAATCTTTGGTTCTGGTTGACGCTGGCTTCTCTGGTTTGTTTTTCTGGCCTGCGTTCCCGGTATAACGATACTGGCACCTATGTGCAAACCTTTCAGCTGCTATATTATAATAACTTCCGTGACTATTTAGCCAATTTTGTGTTTCAGGGCGATTGGGCGTTTGATTTTGTGGGTCAGGTCATCAAATGCTTTGTACGGAACAATTATCACTTTTTGCTTTTCTTTTACGCAGCGCTGACCATCTTTTTGGTGACTTATACTTTATACCAGAATTCGGAATTTTTCGTGATTCCCATTTTTTTGTATGTTACCATGGGCCTTTATATGGCTTCTATGGCAGCCGTTCGGCAGTGCTTTGCCGCGTCTTTGATTTTTGCCGCATCACCTTTGGTGGAAAAGCGGGATTGGAAACGGTTCTTTTTGGTGGTTCTTCTGGCGGCGCAGTTTCATAATACGGCGTATGTTTTTCTGCTTGTTTATTTTGTGATGAATCTGCCGGCCTGGAAAAAAACATGGGTCTTTTTCGTGGGCGGTTTTCTGGCGATTATTGTCTATTTGATTAGCTCCAGTTTTTTCTTTTCCTTGTTTGGCTCCAGTCGTTTTGCGGTTTATGGCACTGCCACGGAATACTCCGGCGCCAGCCCCATACGAATCGTGGTGGAAGCAGTGCCGCTGTTTCTGGCCTATTATTCCAGAAAAGAAATCACCCCCCATGAAAAACTGTATCATATCTGCGTCAATATGTCGATGCTCAATCTGATTTTTACCATCTTGAGCACCTTTATCTGGATCTTCTTCCGGTTTACTTATTACACCTCCCTGTATAATGTTTTGCTGCTGACCTGGGGGTTGTATTATTTTAAGGATAAAACCTATCAGAAGGCGTTATATTTCTTTGCGATCATCTTCTATTCTATCTATTATTTTTACAGCAATTTGCATATGGGTGCAAATTATATGAGTGATATATTGCATTTGCAAACTTACATATGATGGGGTGTCCTTCATGATTCCAAAAAAAATCCATTACTGCTGGTTTGGCCCGGGAAGCAAACCGCCCAAGGCCTTGCAGTGCATCGACAGCTGGCAAAAATACGCGCCGGATTATGAGCTTGTGGAATGGAATGAAGATGCCTTTGATGTTCTTCTTAATGCTTACACCGCGTTTTGTTATGATATCGGAAAGTTTGCTTTTTTAAGTGATTATGTTCGATTGTGGGCCGTTTATCAACAGGGCGGTATTTATTTTGATACCGATGTGGAGCTTCTCAAGTCTCCGGATTTTTTACTGCAGGACGGCTGTTTTATTGGATTTGAGTCAAAGAACTATGTAAATACCGGCGCCGGTTTTGGCGCTGAGCCGGGCCACCCAGCTGTAAAGGCTATGCTGGATCAGTATGACACCGTGTTGCCGGGGCAGCTGATCAGTTGTCCCCAGCTGAACACCCAAGCCCTGTTGCCTTTGGGATTGAAACTGACCAATGAATTGCAGAGGTTGTCTGATGTAACAGTTTACCCCAGCGAGTATTTTAATCCACTGAATGATAATACCGGGAAGCTGGATGTAACACCCAATACAGTTTCGATCCACTGGTATTCTAAAAGCTGGCTTAGCAAAAAAGATATTTTGAAAAGTAAGATTACAAGACCGTTTCATCGGTTATTTGGTGAACAGTGCTTTGCCAGGAAGGGGAAAAAGAATGGGAAGTAAGGTTTCTGTGATTATACCTGTATATCAGGCGGAAGAATACCTGGCCCAGTGTGTTTCCAGCGTCCTGACACAAACATATGCCGATATCGAACTGGTTCTGGTGGATGACGGCGGGGTGGATGTATGCCCCCAAATGTGTGATGCATTTGCCGTGCAAGATGCAAGAGTGGTGTGCGTACATCAGCATAATACAGGACAGTCGTTCGCAAGGAAAGCAGGCGTTGCAGCCGCTTCCGGCGATTATTTTATGTTTATAGATGCGGATGATTGGATTGAGCCGGATACAATAGCTTCCTGTGTTTCAGCGACGGAGCAATATGGGGCAGATGTGGTTTGCTTTGGATATAAGCGGGTTTATGAAAATAAAACTTTTGATACCCCCCTGATTCATACCAAACAAGCAGTTTTAACCTTGGATGTGAAAGAAGTACAGCGTCGTATGGTTGGCTTGGTTGGAACAGAGCTTTCTCATGTGGAAGAAATAGACCGGCTGACTCCCATGTGGGGGAAAATGTATCATAAAGCAGTGATAAAGGCCGGAAAATGGGTGAGTGAAAGAGAAACCGGATCTTTAGAGGATGCCATATTCAATTTGTTTGCACTGGAAGCATGCCAAAATATCATATATTTAAATCGCTTTTTATATAATTACCGTAAAACAAATGAAGGGGCAACCACCAGCAATTACCGTGCGGAATTAGTGGAACAATGGAAAGTTGTTTATACGTATTTTAAGACTTTTATCCATCAAAATCAGTGTGATTCCCATTTTGATGAAGCTTTGCAAAATCGAATTGCACTGGGGCTTATCGGAGTTGGGCTGAATGAATTATCCAGTAAGAAAACTTATGCGCAAAAGGCGGCGTATTTGAAAAGTGTTTTAAGTGAAAAGCATTATGAGGATGCCTATCAACGGTTAAATTTTAATTATTTTCCTTTCAAATGGAAAGTGTTTTTTGGTTATGCAAATATAAGCAGGTGAAACTGCTGCTTGTATTATTAAAGTTGATTTTAAAACTGAAGTCTGTGTTGCCACGGTGATTTATGAAAATTAAAAGGTGAATGTTTATGGTAAAACATGTCGGCATTATCACATTTCATGCAGCTCATAATTACGGTTCCAGCTTACAGGCTTACGCTTTGTCAAACATCATTTCACAGCTTGGATGCAGCTGTGAGATTATTAATTTCCGAACCTTACGGCAAAGGGATCAATATGCTCCGTTTACCAAACGAATCGGATGGAAGTATCTTTTGAAAAACGGATATTTCCTACTGCACTATAAAGCCAGAAAGCAGAAATATGATCGCTTTGAGTCTTTTCTGGAGGATTATCTGGTAAAAAGCAAACGGGAATATACTTCTTTGCAGGAGCTGTCAGATCATCCGCCGCAATATGATTATTATGTGAGCGGAAGTGATCAGATTTGGAATACCATTCCGGTTGATGCTGATGATGCCTATTTTTTGCCTTTTGTCAAGGAAGGAAAACGTATTGCTTATGCCCCTAGTTTCGGACAGCTGGGAATGATCCAGCGTGAAGACGACTTGCAGCACTATATAAAAGTCTTTGACGTTTTATCCGCCAGAGAAAAGCAGGGGCAGGAAATCCTTTTTCGGATGACCGGCAGAGAGGTGCCGGTGCTCCCGGATCCAACTATGTTATACTCCGGGCAGGAATGGGAGAAAATGGTGCCCCCTAAAATCATTTCCGGGGAGTATCTGTTTTTTATACTTTATTTGCGACACCGGAAATGATTCAAGCGGCAAAGATGCTGTCTAAATCTTTAAATCTGCCGGTCGTAATTTCTAATGTCTCCAATCAATATGACATTTTTACCGGATTTCAAAAGGTACTGACTGCCGGTCCTATGGAGTTTTTGAGTTTAATAAAGCATGCAAAATTTGTCTATGTATCCTCCTTTCACGGTACCGTGTTTTCCATCCTCTTTCACAAGCCTTTTTTTGCATGGAACGGAATGTCCGATCATAGAATTTCAACCTTGTTGGAAAGGGTGGGACTCATAAACCGGGCGTTGACTGCGGAGAACAGCGCACAACAAATTGCAGAAGCATATGCAGTTGATTATGTTCCTGTAGAAGAAAGGCTCCGTCATTTCCGTGCGGAGGGAATAGATTTTTTGCGTAAAGCATTGGATGTGGATTAGGAATATGATGCAGATATGTGAGTCGAACGCGTGTACCGGATTGGGAATCTGACCCTTGGTGACTTTTGGGGATTTGATTCCAGTAAAGGGGAATTCCCGGTTCCAACGAATTACGGTCTCTCTCTGGTTATGGGGAACACCGAAAAGGGATTGCTTCTGCTGCAGTCCTGCCAGGAAGAAATGGTGTTACAGCAACGGGAGTTGCCGGATGCCATTCATGGGAATTTGCAGCTTCTGCGACCGGCAAAACGACACGCCAATCAGCGTGTTTTCCGGAAACGGTATCAGAAATATGGGTTTGAACGTGCTGCGAAATCCGTTCTTTGGAAAGAACGGATTGGCTGTACACTGGTGGATTTCTTCGTAAAATAAGGATGTGAAAAGGATAATGCCCAAGGTTTCAGTGATTATGGGAATTTATAATTGTGCAGATACATTGCAGGAAGCTCTGGACTCTTTGCTTTCTCAAACTTATCAGGACTTTGAGGTTATTATGTGTGATGATGGTTCCGGGGATCATACAGTCCAAATTGCACAGCAATATGTAAATCAAGATCCGGAAAGGTTTTTCTTATTACAAAATAAAAGGAATCTTGGACTGAATAAGACCTTGAATAAATGTTTGAACCAGGCGCGGGGAGAATTTATTGCAAGGATGGATGGTGATGATGTTTCCTTGCCGGAACGTTTCCAAAAGGAAGTTGCAGCCTTGGAGGCGCACCCGGAGTTTGCACTGGTTAGTACACCCATGATTTATTTCGATGGCAGCGGAGATTGGAAAATAGGATCTGCCATTGAATACCCAGATAAGCAGGATTTTATCAGGCATTCGCCCTTCTTTTGTCATGCGGCATGTATGATTCGAAAAAGTGTTTTTTTGGAGGTGGGGGGATATTCTGAGGATGACCGTACCCTACGCGTTGAAGACTGTCATCTTTGGTACAAAATTTACGCGCATGGATATAAAGGCTTTAATTTATTAGAGCCGTTGTATAAAATGCGGGATGATGAAGCGGCTGTTAAGCGTCGAACCATAAAATCACGGATGAATGGAACCTATGTGAAGTTTGTTGGTTTTCGGATGCTGAAAATGCCCTGGTATTTATATATTTATGTTGTAAAGTCATTTTTTAAAAATTTATTGTTGGGATTGATGCCGAAGAAGATATATCTGTATTTTCATCGGGGAAACAACGATGCGTGATGGAATCCGTACAGATCGTGTTTTGCCTTTATTGTTGCATTAAGTTTTGTTTCAGGAGATGGAAAGGGCCATTCCTGTGTTTTTAAATCCAGAATGGTTGTAAATGGTCTCAGAAATTGTTTCACACCTTGAAATTGTTCCCAAAGAACAGCTGGGATATGAAACCTTTGTCCGTAGTAAAAAGGAGAGACTGCATTGAAAAAGAAAATTCTGATTGTGTTTACCGGTGAAATGGAATTGGGCGGTATTGAGCGTAGTCTCCTGGGACTTTTGGATGCTATAGATTATGATCATTATGAAGTGGATTTATTCCTGTATGGGCATCACGGTGTGCTATTTCCATTATTGAATCCTAACGTAAATTTGCTGCCGGAGGTAAAAGAGCTGGCCTATTTGCGTGAGTCATTTGGTGCAAAGGTGAAACACGGTTGTTTTTATGCCGCTGCATTGCGGTTGGGAGATGCCATACTATCTCATTTCAAGCCGATCAATCATGACCTTACCTGGGCAAAAATCGTTAGAAGATGTGTCCCTAAGCTAACAAAACATTATGATATGGCCCTTGGCTTTTTCTTGCCCTTTGATTATCTGATGGAGAAAGTGGAGGCGGATTTGAAGATTGGCTGGATCCACACGGATTATTCCGTGGAGAAAACGGATCTGGCGCACCTGTTTCATAATTACAGTTGCATGGATAAAATTGCAGCGGTAAGTACAAAGTGCAAAGATACTTTCAGCACTTTATTTCCTCAGTTGGCAGATCGCGTTATAGTAATTGAAAATATATTGACCAAGTCATTTTTGATGCAACAAGCGAATTTGCCTTTCCATGATGTGCTGTTTCATCGTACAAGCAGCGAAGAATTCCTGCTCCTTTCCATTGGCCGCTATTGTACGGCAAAAAATTTTGACAATGTGCCGGATATTTGCAGGCGCTTAATCCAATCAGGCTGCAAGGTACGTTGGTATTTGATTGGCTTTGGCGGCGATGAAGCTTTGATTTGCAGAAAAATTAGTGAGGCTGGCATGGCGGGGAAGGTGATTCTTCTTGGCCGGAAAGAGAACCCATATCCCTATCTCAAAGCCTGCGATTTATATGTACAGCCTTCCCGTTATGAGGGGAAATGTGTGGCTGTCCGAGAGGCACAGACGCTGTGTAAACCGGTGGTGATCACCGATTATCTCACTGCCGCCAGCCAATTGGAGGACGGTGTTGATGGTGTGATTGTTCCTATGGACAATGAGGGGTGTGCCCAAGGCATTGCCGCATTATTGCAGGATCAGGTGAGAATGAAGCAGTTGTCTGAAAACTGCCGCCAGCGGGATTATACCAATGCCGACGAAGTGCAAAAGTTATACCAGTTTATGGCATGAGGGAAAGGAAGATCAGCATGGCATATCAAATGACCGACGCAGATTTGCAGCGCTTGAAAAAGATTGAAATCGAATTGCTGGATGAATTGGAGCGGGTCTGCCAAAAATATCACCTGACTTATTTTTTGTTTGGCGGAACGCTTCTGGGTGCTGTGCGCCACGGTGGGTTCATTCCGTGGGACGATGATGTTGATGTGGTTATGCCAAGGGCGGATTTGCAACGGTTAATCCAGATTGCAGAAACTGCTTTTGATTCCAAGTTCTTTTTGCAGACTGCGGAAACCGAAGCCGCTTATCCATTAATGGTTGCAAAGCTAAGAAGGAACGGCACTGTTTTTGAGGAGCTGGCCATGGAGAATACCGGCTCCCATAAGGGGGTTTTTATTGATATTTTCCCCATGGATCAGATTGATGCTTCCAATGCTTCCAAGGTGGAGAAAAGAAGATCTGCCATTGCTTTTTTAACAACGGTTATTTGTTATCTGTGTGGTTATGATTATGGCATATCCGGGAAGATGAAAGTAATCGCCAAATTCCTTGGGCTGTTTGGGGTCAAGCAGCTCAAGAAAAAGCGGCTGGCACTGATGACCCGGGATAATGCGAATCCTAATATTGATACGGTTACGGTGTTTGCCAGCAATTATGGATGGAAAAAGCAATTGTTTTCCAAGTCGGTTTATTTTCCGCCGGGGACAACCGTTTTTGAAGGCAGAAATTTCCCGGCGCCGCATAATACGGATGCTTTTTTAACACAGATCTATGGGGATTATATGCAGCTGCCGCCACTGGAAAAGCGGGTTACCAGACATCCCATTGCAAAAATAGATTTGGGAAGGGAATTATATGGAGAAGAAGTATAAAGTAGGATATACCACCGGGGTGTTTGATTTGTTCCATATTTGGCATTTGAATCTGTTAAAGCGCGCCAAGGCGCAATGCGAGCATTTGATTGTAGGTGTCAGTACGGATGAATTGGTGCGGGAATACAAGCATAAAACACCGGTGATTCCTTTTGAAGAACGAAAGGCGATCGTCGCGGCTATTCGATATGTGGATCAAGTGGTGCCCCAGGTGAATCGAGATAAAGTATCTGCCTTGGAAAAATATCATTTTGACGTGATGTTTGTTGGCAATGATTGGAAAGGGTCGGGACTGTTTACCAAATTGGAGACGCAGTTCCAGGAAAAGAATGTGGATATTTGTTATTTCCCCTATACAACCGGCACATCTTCCACCATGATTCAGGAAGTCTTGTATCAAATGACAAATTTATAATCAATCGGAGTATGCATGATGGCGGAACGAAGCAGATTTCAAAATTCGCTTTTTAATTTAGCGAGTGGCTTTGCCTATCGCTTTTTAATTATGCTGACGGCTTTTGTGGTTCGGACGGTATTTATTCATTACCTCAGCGAGGACTACTTGGGGATCAACGGTCTGTACTCCAGCATTCTTTCCATGCTGTCCCTGGCAGAGCTGGGCTTTGGTTCAGCTATGGTATACAGTATGTATCAGCCACTTGCGCAAAAGGATGATCATAAACTGGCCCAGCTGATGCAGCTTTACCGGAAGGTGTACCGCATTGTTGGAACGGTGATTTTGGCTTTGGGATTGGCGTTGGTTCCTTTCTTGGATTATTTGATTAAGAATAAGCCAGATATCCCGGGGTTGACGCTGTATTACCTATTGTTTCTGGGGGATACTGTGCTTTCTTATTGGTTTTTCGCCTATCGGAATTCCATTTTGCAGGCAGACCAGAAAGCCTATATCATTACCAATTGCCAAACTGTCTTTAATATTATAAAGTCTGCTGTTCAGATTGTAATGCTTGTGTGCTTTCACAACTATCTGGTTTATCTCCTGGTGCAGATTTTGTGTACGGTTGGCCAGAATGTCGCATTGGCTTTGAAGGTGAAAAAGAGCTATCCTGTATTTGGCAGGGAGCCTGTGGAAAAGTTGCCCAGGGAGGACTGCCACCGGATATTTAAAGATGTGAAGGCTCTGATGATGAGTAAGATTGCTCATATGATCTTAAACAGCAGTGATTCCATCATTATCTCCGCCTTTGTGGGCATTAACTGGACGGGATATCTTTCCAATTTTTCTATGATAGTGGAGGCGGTTGCCGGTGTTTTGACCCAGATTACCGCCGCCATTACAGCAAGTCTGGGGAACTTTTTTGCCAAAGAAGAGAGAAATGCCGGGTATCAGCTGTTCAAGCGGGTGGATTTTTTGAATTTCTGGTTGTACGGCTTTTCTTCCGTTGCTTTGATTGTGCTGCTGAACCCCTTTATTACGATTTGGGTTGGAACGCGTTTTACCCTGAGCACTGCCATTGTGGTTACGTTGGTGCTTCGTTTCTTTACCAGCGGGATGATTAATACCCTATGGACATTTCGCTCGACACTGGGTTTGTTTGTTCAAGGACAGTACCGTTCCTTGGTGGTTGCTGCCTTGAATGTGATATTGTCTATTGGTTTAAGTTTTTGCTGGGGGGTAGCTGGCGTGTTGGCGGCCACCACCATTTCCCGCCTTATGGTAAATCTTTGGTTTGACCCCTTGGTTTTACATAAGCATGGTTTTCAAAAGCCGGTGGGGCCGTATCTGAAACGGTGGCTGTTGCGGGTGCTGCTTTTGTGCTGTATGACAGTGGGAATGATGCTTTTGTCCCAGTTGGTTTTTTCCACCGGTGTGACTCTTGGCTCCTTTGTCCTGATGACCCTGCTGACCGCAGTGCTGCCCAACCTGCTGCTTTGGTTATTGTTTCATAAAACCGATGAATTTCAATACTTCTACGGTCTTTTCCGGGAAAAGGTTTTGGAGCGGTGTAAAAAAACTGAAAAATCGGGTGGATAAAATTGTCGATGTTGAAGCCGGTGCTGTGGGTGGCGCTTTTTGTGCTGCTGTTCGGGATGTTTTCTGTTGCTTGCCGCAGAGGAGGATACGCAGCATTGCTGCGCCGGGTGGCGACGCTGGGGATCCTTCTGTATGCAGGGGGGATTCTTTGGCAGTTGGTGTTGGGGCGGCTGCCGGGGGGAGAACGGCAATTAATCCTGACACCTCTTTGGACTTACTTCTACAGTATTTTTACTTACACGGATGTGGATGTCTTATATGAGGGATATTTGAATATTGCATTATTTGTGCCGGTGGGGTTGCTGCTACCCTTTGCAGTAGGGGAGCGAAAACGGTTAGCTTTACTGGTTTGCGGGGTTGGCTGTGCCTTTAGTCTGTTGCTGGAGGGCTGCCAATACTGTCTGTGCGTCGGCGTTTGTGAGCTGGATGATCTGTTGCATAATACTTTTGGAACGGTCATGGGGTGCGGGTTCTATTATGGGCTGACGAGTTGGTCCTTTGCAGAAAAAAGCATGGCCGGTGAAATGCAGCTCCGGAAGAAGCGTTTGCTGGGGTTGCTTCCGCTGGCTTTTTTGCTGAGTTGGGTGGTGTGGATTCACGGCATGCGTCAGGAATATTTGCCGGGCATGCCAGGAGTTGTCTGGTTGGATTGGATCGGGCTGGCCTTTCTCATGCTACTGCTGATTCCCAATGTGCTGTACGCTCTTGCCGGTGTCTCTGTCTCCGGGGAGGCGGCTGCGCCCTTGTGTCTGCTTCTGGCTGAGCAGATTGGCCGGTATGGCTGTATGGTTTTTCTGGTCTTTCCCGTTGGTTTGCTGGAATGGGAGATGCCGTTGGTGTGCCGTACGGTGCAGATCCTTGGCGCTGTCGTATTGCTGGCCGGTTACTGGGGTATTTGGATCTGGTGTTTTTGTCGAAGACCTCAACCGCTGCCCATGGGTTTGGCTATTTTGCCCTGTCTGTTTTTTCTGTTGAGCGGTACTTGTACCGGGCGGGCTCTGCTGGTGCTTTGCAGTTTATGCTTTGCCGTTGGGCATTGCGGGATCACTTGGTTACGCCGAATGGGCACAGCGAAATGGTGAACGGCTATTATAGAACCGATTCCGCTTTGTCATTACTTTTTATGGAGTCTGCCGGTTTTGGAAAAAATATGGAGAAACATTTGACAAAACGGGGGTTTTGCGGTATTCTTAATGCGTATTATTAGAAACTGTCTTGTGTTCGCGTAGGCAGTGGGAGGTTACAGCATGTTATATAGCAGCACCAGAAATTCAAATTTAAAGGTTTCTTCCGCAACGGCCATTGCCCAGGGAATCTCCGCAGAAGGCGGTTTGTTTGTCCCGGAAGCTATCCCTGTGCTCAGTCAGGCGGATTTTGCAGCCTTGCAGAAGGCTGACTATGTGGGCCGGGCCAAACTGGTTCTGTCTAAATATTTGACGGATTATACAGAGGCGGAACTGGATGCCTGCGTCAAAGGGGCGTATCTGGGGAATTTTGAGGAAGATAAGCCGGCGCCGCTGGTTTCCTTTGCCGGGGATGCCAGCATTATGGAGCTGTGGCACGGCCCCACCTGCGCTTTTAAAGATCTTGCACTGCAAATTTTGCCCCGGTTGCTGACTGTAGCCGCCAAGAAGGTAGGCGACGGCAAGGAGATAGTAATTCTGGTTGCTACCTCCGGCGATACCGGCAAAGCTGCGTTGGAAGGCTTCAAGGATGTGGACGGCACCCGGATTATGGTGTTTTATCCGGTGGACGGTGTCAGCCCTATGCAGAAGCTCCAAATGCAGACCCAGGCTGGGGATAATGTATATGTGAGCGCAATCCAAGGGAATTTTGATGATGCCCAGACCGGTGTGAAACGCATGTTTACTGACCGTGCCATTGAGGAAAAGCTCTATGCCAACAATAAGACCTTCTCCAGCGCAAATTCCATTAACTGGGGTCGGCTGGTGCCGCAGATCGTATATTATGTCAGCGCCTACTGTGATCTGTTGGCCGCCGGGAAGGATCTTTCCAACGGATTCAACGTGGTGGTACCTACCGGGAACTTCGGAAATATTCTGGCAGCTTATTATGCCAAGTGCATGGGGGTTCCGGTAGCCAGGCTGATTTGTGCATCTAACGCCAATAATGTATTAACTGATTTCCTGAAAACCGGTACCTATGACCGGAACCGGAGTTTTTATGCCACCATTTCTCCTTCCATGGATATTTTGATTTCCAGCAATCTGGAGCGGTTGCTGTATCACCTGGCCGGGGAGGATGCAGAAAAGGTTACTGGCTATATGAACCAGCTATCCGCGGAAGGAAAGTATACTGTGGACGCTGATCTGCTGGCCAGAATTCAGGAGAGCTTCACAGCTGGTTACTGTGATGATGCCAGAACCAAGACGGTGATTTCGAAAGTATTCCATCGGCAGGGCTACCTTTGCGATACCCACACGGCCGTGGCTGTTGGGGTGTATGAGGATTATCTGAAGGAAACAGGAGACACTAAGCCTACTGTTATCGCTTCTACCGCCAGTCCCTTTAAATTCTCCGCCAGTGTTCTTTCGGCCATTGCACCTGAGCAGGCCGTGGGCAGTGAGTTCGACATGGTGGAAACCCTCCAGTCTGTGACCGGCTGGAAGGCGCCGGCTCCTTTGGCCACCCTCAAGGATAAAACCCCCATCTATACCGATGTGACCACCAAAGAAACTATGGTGGAAACGGTTCTGGGCCATTTGGGAATTTCTTAATGAACCGTGCGCACATATGGATAGCCGGTTCTTATGTACCGGTGTGCCACCGACCCGTTTTCTTCGATAACCGCCAGATTGGTTACGAAACGGGTCGGTTTCCTCATTTTTAGGGGAAGGCAGGGCATTCCCGCCAGGCGTTATTGCCGCTCCCGGAAGGTGTTGCAGGAAGTCTGGGACGAGCAGGTAGCATCTTTACTGCCTACGACGATTTGTCCAGCCTCACAGCAGTCGTTGGTGGTGTGAAAGGTGCAATCCTTGACCTCACACTTGATCCCGTTGATCTTGCCGGTTTTACAACCGCACTGATAATTGTAATCCATAGCAAACCATCCTTTCTCCGTGGTCTTCCCACCACGGTTTGGGGTAAATAAATAGCTTATTTACAGGAGTAGTTTACCCGAAAAAACTGCGAAACCGGAGGAATTCATGTGTCACTTTTTGCCATTGCAGATTTGCACCTGTCTTTGGGCGCCGATAAGCCCATGGACATTTTTGGGGGCTGGGAAAATTATGTAGAGAAGCTGACCGATAACTGGAAAAAAATCATTACAGATGCGGATGTAGTGGTGCTGCCGGGAGATCTGTCCTGGGCTTTGAAACTGGAGGAGACGGCTAAGGATTTTTCTTTCCTCCACGGGCTGCCCGGAAAAAAACTTCTGCTGAAAGGAAACCATGACCTATGGTGGTGCACTATGCGGAAAATGGAGGCTTTTTTTGCAGAACAGGGATTTGATTCTCTTCAATTTGTCCACAATAATTGTTATCCTATGGGGGACTATGCCGTTTGCGGCACCCGGGGCTGGTTCTTCGACGATACCGAGTCTAATCAAAAAGTGTTGCTGCGAGAGGCGGGGCGGCTGGAAACTTCCATTGCTGCCGCCGAAGCCTTGGGACTGATTCCCATTGTGTTCTTGCATTATCCGCCGGTGTATAACGGGCAAGTCTGCCACGAAATTTTTGATATTCTCAAGGCCCATCAGGTTCGCCATTGCTACTACGGGCATATTCATGGTCCGGCGGCAGTTTACGCCACGCAGGGAGATGTGGAAGGGGTGCATCTGCATCTGATTGCAGGGGATTACCTAAAATTTGTGCCCAAATTGGTACCATTGGGGCCGGAAATGTCATCCGGTTAGGGCGAAAAAATCAGAATCACCTCGTTTTTAGAAAATAATTGCAAATTTTTTAAAACTTTTTTCACAAAAAGGCTTTTCAAATATTGTATACTATGCTATAATTCTAAAGAATGCCAAGTCATGCAAAAAATCCAATGGAGGAATGAAACATGAGTTTGAAAGCAAGTAAAGAAGTCGAGTCCAATCGGGTGGAACTGGAGATCGCCATTGACGGCGAAACCTTCTCCGCAGCCTGTGTCAAGGTTTACAAAAAGCAGGCCAAGAAGATCCGCATTCCCGGCTTCCGTCCAGGCAAAGCCCCCATGCATATGGTGGAGAAGCTGTACGGCGAGAACTATTTCTATGAGGATGCTCTGAACGAATTGTTTGGGGATGCCTTGGAGGATGCTGCCAAAGAAGCTGGAATTGAAATCGTCGATCATGACAACAGTACCATCAAGTTTGAGCTGGTTTCTGTCAATAAGCAGGACGGCGTTGACTTCAAGGTTACCGTCACAAAGAAGCCCAGTGTGGAAGTAGGTACCTATAAGGGCTTGGAGGCCGAAAAGGTGAAGTGCCAGGTTACCGCTGAGGAAGTGGACGCTGAGGTGAACCGTGTGGCCGATCGCAATGCCCGTACCGTTACCGTAGAAGATCGAGCGGCTGAAATGGGCGATATCGCTGTTATCGACTTTGCCGGTTCTGTGGACGGCGTACCCTTTGACGGCGGCACGGCCGAATCTTATTCTTTAGAGCTTGGTTCCGGCAGCTTTATTCCCGGCTTTGAGGAGCAGGTGGTTGGTCACAACTCTGAGGAAGAGTTTGACGTCAACGTCACCTTCCCGGAGGATTATCAGGCAGAGGAGCTGAAGGGCAAGGCTGCTGTTTTCCATTGTAAGCTGCATGAGATCAAGAAGCGGGAGCTGCCCGCCATTGATGATGAATTTGCTAAGGACGTCAGTGAGTTTGACACCATTGCCGAGTATAAAGCCGATGTGCAGGCAAAAATTGCCGAGCGCAAGGAAAAGGATGCTTTGGCTGATGTGGAAAATCAGCTGATGGAGCAGGTGGTCAACGCGCTGCAGGGGGAAATCCCCGAGGCCATGTATGAGACCCGTACGGATGAGCTCATCAATCAGTTTACCCAGCAGTTGCAAATGCAGGGGCTGGATTTCAACACCTATCTGCAGTATATGGGCGGTGACGTTAACAATGTCCGTGCCCAGTATCGTCCCCAGGCTGAGTCTCAGGTAAAGCTGCGTCTGGCCTTGGAGAAGATCGTGGAGCTGGAGGGGCTGACTGCTTCCGAAGAGGAAGTCAGTGCCAAGTATGAGAAAATGGCCCAAATGTACGGTGTTGCCGCGGACAAGGTTAAGGAAGTGATTCCGGAGAA
This sequence comes from uncultured Eubacteriales bacterium, assembly GCA_964481575.1. Taxonomy (GTDB): domain Bacteria; phylum Bacillota; class Clostridia; order Oscillospirales; family Acutalibacteraceae; genus UQRS01. The sequence continues at coordinate 14,479 of CAYZTR010000002.1, read as the reverse complement.
GGAAGTTTCTGCTGATCTGGTCGTGGAGAAGGCTGTGGAATTGATCAAGGCAGAAGCTAAGATTAAGGAAGTAGACAAAAAGACCGAAAAGGTTGAGAAGAAGCCTGCTGCGAAGAAGTCTACCGCCAAAAAGACCACCAAGAAGGCTGAAGGTGAGGACGGGGAGAAGAAACTTGCTACTAAGAAAACTTCTGCCAAGAAGCCTGCCGCCAAGAAAACTGCCGATAAGGCCGCTGATGAGGCAGCCAGCAAGCCGGAAGAAACTGAGGAACAGGCTGACTAAGCATTTTCCCTTTTAATTTTATGCTTTTTGTTTATGTCGCCCGAAATCTGTTCATACTTACAGACGGGCGGCATAAATTTTTAAATGATTTCATAGAGGAAACAGGAGGTTGTTATTTATGGCATTAGTACCTTATGTTGTGGAGCAGACCAGCCGCGGCGAGCGCAGCTACGATATTTTTTCCCGCTTGCTCAACGACCGTATCATTATGCTGCATGATGAAGTCAACGATCAGACCGCCAGCCTGGTGATCGCCCAGATGCTGTTCCTGGAGGGGCAGGATCCGGACAAGGATATCAGCTTTTATATCAACAGCCCCGGCGGCTCGGTATCCGCCGGATTGGCCATCTATGATACCATGAAGTATATCAAGTGTGATGTTTCTACCATTTGCATGGGTATGGCTGCCAGTATGGGCGCCTTCCTGCTGACCGCCGGTACCAAGGGGAAGCGGCTTGCGTTGCCTAATGCTGAGATCATGATTCATCAGCCTTTGGGTCAGGCTCAGGGCCAGTGTACGGATATTAAAATCCATGCAGATCATATCGTCCGTACCCGGGAAAATCTGAACCGGATGCTGTCGGAGGCCACCGGCCAGCCCCTGGAGGTTATCCAGCGGGATACCGAGCGGGATAATTTCATGTCCGCCCAGGAGGCCATGGAATACGGTCTGATTGACCGAGTTATTACTCAGAGATAAATTTTCCAAAGGATGGATGTTTTGTGCCCAATCAAGATGAAAATCAGTTTCGCTGCTCCTTTTGCGGCAAGTCTCAGGACGAGGTGCTGAAGCTCATTGCTGGCCCTGATGTTTATATCTGTGATGAGTGTGTGGAACTGTGTTACTCTATGTTGGAGGGGGAGTTTTGCCATCGTAACAAGCGTTATGCCAAAAAAGCGGAGCAGGAGGCCTTTACGCTGCCTACCCCCATGGAGATGAAGGAAAAGCTGGATGAATATGTCATCGGGCAGGAAGAGGCCAAAATTGCTCTTTCAGTTGCGGTGTACAATCATTATAAGCGCATTTTCCAACAGGATAAGTCAGATGTGGAGTTGTCCAAAAGTAATGTGCTGCTGCTGGGACCCACCGGCGTGGGCAAAACCCTTTTGGCTCAGACCATGGCGCGGATCCTCAATGTTCCCTTTGCCATTACAGACGCCACAACCCTGACCGAAGCCGGTTATGTGGGGGAGGACGTGGAGAACATTTTGCTCCGTTTGATCCAGGCAGCGGATTACGACGTGGAAAAGGCGGAGCGGGGTATTATCTATATTGATGAAATTGACAAGATCGCCCGCAAAAGCGAAAATCCCTCCATTACCCGGGACGTCAGCGGGGAAGGAGTGCAGCAGGCTTTGCTGAAAATCCTGGAAGGGACGGTTTCTAATGTTCCGCCAGGAGGTGGCAGGAAACATCCACAGCAGGAGTTCATTCAACTGGATACCACCAACATCCTCTTTATCTGCGCCGGTGCTTTTGACGGTATTCAGCAGGTGATCGAGAAACGGTTGGGCGGAAGCAGTCTTGGCTTCGGTGCAGAAGTTCAGTCCAAGGCCAGTGTGGATGGGGATGCTTTGACTTGCCAGGCGACCCATCAGGATTTGGTAAAATTTGGGATGATTCCCGAGCTGGTGGGACGGCTTCCAGTCATTACGGCTCTCCATGCTATGGACGAAGCATCCTTGATCCGCATTATGCTGGAGCCCAAAAACTCCGTTGTGAAGCAGTATCAGGCACTGTTCCGTCTGGACGGTATTGAACTGACCTTCACGGAAAAGGCGTTGCAGGCTATTGCTAAGAAAACCATTGCGAACCAAACCGGCGCCCGTGGATTGCGGTCCGTTTTGGAGGCAGTGCTGCAGGATCTGATGTTCCGTGTACCCTCGGATAAAAATGTGAAAGCGGTTGTCATCCATGAGAATTGTATTACCGAGCAAGCGGCCCCAGAAATATTACAGAATTCTGCCGCCGATAAGCTGGGTGCATAATTCTTTGGAGATCTAATGAATTTGAAGGCTGTTACAAAACCGTGACAGCAGATAAAAAACCCTCCCTTTGTGTTTAGTGCACGAAGGGAGGGCTTTGCAATAACCGCGGAAGGATCGGAAACGAACCGCAAATCCAGAGGAATACCCTTAAAAGGCAGCAACAACACCGCCGTTTTGGGCATACATGGTACTGATCCCCGCAGCAGCTACCAGCTCAATGCGCTTGAGCTTGAATCGCATGGAAAGCTCTTGCCGCAGCAGAGTTGCGTTTTTAGGATCACCGCAATAGGTGAGGATCATGGTCAGCTTGTTGGGATCCTTGACCCGCAAAACAATGTGATCAGCCAACAGCTGTATGGCCTTTTTCATGCCCCGGGTCTGACCCAGTTTAACGATTTTTCCTTGCTGCCCGGCGGCCAGGATTGGTTTGATTCCAAGGGCAGTGGCAGCAACAGCGGCCATCCCGGTCAGCCGGCCGTTCTTTTTGAGAATGCTCAAGTCCTCCAGGGCGAATAACGTGTTCAGCCCGGCAATATTGGAATCCATGGTTTTGACAATTTCTTCGGGGGCTAATTCCTGCCGGCTAAGGGCCAGCAGGGTTTCCACTGTTTTGGTTTCTCCGGCGGCAGCAGAGTCAGAACTGAATACATGGACAAATTTCTCCGGGTGCAGGTCGGAAAACAGGGCGGCGGCCTGCACAGCGCTGTTATAGGATCCGGACAGCTTGGAGGACAGGGTGACGGCAAAAATGACATCCGCGTCTGAGGACTCCATGGCTTCCAGCCAAAGGCCCACGGCCGGGCAGGCGCTGCGGGGACATTCCTCTATCTGGGACATGGCGCGTAAAAAGGCGGCCTGATCAAAGCTATCATCATCCTCAAACAGTAAATTGCCTACCTGAAGATGGCAGGGGATAATTTGCAGCATAGGGTCAGATTTCATGGCTACGGTGCGATCGCAGCCGCTGTCTGCCAAAACAAAGTATTTCATCGTCAGGCCTCATTTCTTTCCTGAATTTGTACATATTTTCATTATTGTACCCGATTTCAACCGGAAAAGCAATCCAATTCTCTAGATCGCATGTAAATATCCTATGAACAATAGAAAATTTGCAGGAAATCTGCTATAATAGATACTATAATAAAATAGATTTAAAATGTTGGAGGATCAAATATGGGATACATTGTCGATGACATGGAATTTAACGCGGATCTGTTGAATGAAGAAGCCCTTTCCAAATTGGTGGAAAAGCGCATGGAGGATCACGAGCAACGACAGAAAACCAGCTTTGATCTAATTCTGATCTCGGCCGGGCGAAAGGAACGTGCTGTGATCAAAGCGGTTCGTAATCTATTACAGATCAGTCGCTTGGATGCAGTGAATATTGTGACAGATCTGCCTAAGTGTATTATACAGGATCTGGATAGGGAACGGGCGCAGGAATTAAAGTGCTTGTTTGAGGGATTGGGTGCGTCTGTACGGTTTGAATCCCTGAAATAAATCCGCATCCTATTCATCAGCAGATGCCGTTGGCAGGTGCTCTTTTTGACACGCTCACAGGGCTTTTGCTTTTTTGCTATTATAATATTAGGGCTGCCTCACCGTGCTTTGTGAGACAGCCCTTTTGCTTTGTATATCAGTTTGCTGTTCTGTGGGGATCCGGCGTCCCATGCGTTAATGGGAATCCAGAAGGTTGTCCAGTGCATCTAACACCTGTTCCACCAGGTTGGCGGAATGGCCGGTGCTTTCGGCGATGGCCGCCACATCCTGCTCAAAGGTGGTGTCGGGGCTGGCATCGCATCGTTCTTCAAAGGCGGACAAAATGGAAAAACAGGTTTCTACCGGCTGCTGTAGGGAAGCGGCAATGGCATCGGCATGCCGCTGCAACACTGATGCTGCTGCGGCCTCCATGGAATCCGGCGCCTGTTCTTCGTCGTCCTGACTGTCGTCCAGATAGGCCGGGTCTAATTCTCCGCTGTTTCCCCGGAGCATTCCAACCACCTGATTGACAGCTTCCAGTATCACCACAGTATCGGCAGCAGACAGGCCGGCTTTTTGAGAGATTTGGGCCACATGGGCATCAAAACTGCCGGCAAAGCCGCTTTCTCCCAATTCGGTCATGGCGGCCAGCACAGCGGCGCAGTTTTCCTTAGACGTGCCGGATCTGGCGGCAGCTTCATTGGTCAGGGTTTCTAACACGAATTTGGCGGCATCAGGATTTTGCATGAGATATCTCCTCCGTTTCGTCGTCTGCTTCGTCATCTGCTGGGGCCAACAGATCCGCCGGAACCGGATCCGGCGCTGCATCCATAACGGTATAAATGGCGGTAAGGATGGTTTCGGTTTCTTCCAGATTCAATCCGGTTTGTTCTGCTATGGCCTGAATCTCCTGGTCAGTTTCTTGCGGTTCCTCCAAATTTCCTGCCAAAATGAGATCCAGAACCGCCTTGCAATGCGCGACAGGAAGGCCTGTATCAGCGGCGATCATGTCGGCCATATCTACCGAAACTTCCTGCATCAGTGCGTCAATTTCCCGGTCGGATATATCAGATGCGATGGATACAGTTGGGTCGTTCGGGGAGGCGGTTGGACGATTCTGCTCTGCCGCAGCGGGCTGCTCAGTAGCCTTTTCCTGTTTGATCTGATCGGCCAGATAACCAGGTGTGCCGGGGAATTGGGGCAGCAACGTGCCAAGGCAGGTGGCCGCCATCAGGAACAGAAATAGCAAAACAGACTGCCCTACCGGCAGGAAGGGGAAGAAGACCAGAAATACAAGAATGGCAATGAGCCATTGCTTTTTGGGGTAGATCAGGCCCAGCATCAGGCCGGCAATGATACAGGTGTTCAAAAGGGCGCTGTTATGAAATAACTGGGCTGTGCCAAGCCCAATGGAGCTTGCTGCAAACAGGATAGGCATCACAGTACCGCCTTGCCAACCGGCGTTGGTGCATAGGGCGGTCAGCAGTAATTTGCATACGCCAAGCAGGATCAGCACCGGCGCAATGGCTGTGGCAAAATTTAAATAAGTTTCGGAAATTGTCAGCAGTTGCACCCGGCCTCCGCCCAACAGCAGGGGCAACAATGCGCCCAACAGGCCCAGCATCAAACCGGACAGCAGGGTGGATATGATCCGCTTCCAGCCAGTGCGCAGGTTGGAGAACAGCTTTTGAAAGCAGATGTGGGCCAACAGATACAAATAGCCGCAGGCAGCTCCAACCACAATCATGGGAACGGCCAGTAAGGCGTCCGAGACGGAAAGAGAACCCGCTGCCAGCCGCTGGCTGAAATCAAATCCCTTCGGCAACAGATATTCCAGAAGTCCGTAAGCAAGTACGGCAAAGAGAAAGTACAAAGCGCTGGTAGAATGACGGGCAGCGAAGGAAATATTACCGTCGGCCTGAGGCGTCCCTTTTAAAATACGGCTGGTGTTCAGCTTCCGTGCAGCGGAATAGCAAACAGCCAGCAGTGCTACAACACCGGCTTCGGGACCGACCGGGCCGGCAAAGATCAGCGGCAGCAATGTCCCGATGATCAATTTCCAGAGGGAGGAAAACGGGGGAAGGGTTCCTTCCCAGTTGGAAAGGATGATATCCGAAATATTGGCGGGATGCTGGCCGAAAACAAGCTGATATAGCCCCAAAATCAAACCGCCCACAACGGCCAGAATAATGGTATATACTGCGAATCCCCAGCCTTCCGGAACAATGGCTGCCAGGGTGGTGGTATAGCTGGGCAACTGTAAGACGGCCGGCAACTTTTCCCACAACAGGTAAAAACCGCCTTTTGCCAGCAGAAGGAATAGCCAGGCCAGAACACCGGCCAGCAAGCCCATGCCGGCCATCACGGACGCGTAAGCAACTTTTGTTTTCCCGTTTGTCTGCATAAATGACCCCCGCTTAAGTGAAATAAATGTAAATTCATTATACAGAACCTATCCTGCAAAATCAACTATTTTTTCCGCCGCTTTTTGCATTTTGGGGCTTGCAAAGGCGCAAAACTTGTGTTATAATGACAAAAATCTTAAATACATGGAAGGGAAGGAGTAGCGTTTTCCCCGTTCTCAGAGATTCGGCCGATTTGCTGCAAGGCCGAAAACGGTGTTGCGTGAAGGTCGTCCCGGAGTTGGCAGGCTGAACCCATTTGCAGTAGGTCTGCACGGTTGTCCCCGTTATCGGATTTTGAGTGGCCGTTCTTGCAACGGCAACGAGAGTGGTACCGCAGAGTGCTTTGATTGGACTTTGTCTCTCCCAGGAGAGGCAGAGTCTTTTTTCTTCTCCGCAGTCGTTGCGGGAATATAGATTGAAGATTAAGAATTGGAGGAATCAACATGAAACTCAACGGATCTCAAATTATTTGTGAGGTGCTTCTGGAGCAGGGGGTTGACCGTGTTTTCGGTTATCCAGGCGGAGCTGTACTGAATATTTACGATGCGCTGTATCATTACAGCGATAGAATCACCCATTATCTGACTGCCCATGAGCAGGGGGCTTGCCATGCTGCCGACGGCTTTGCACGTGCCACCGGGAAAACCGGCGTGGTCTTTGCCACCTCCGGTCCCGGCGCCACCAATCTGGTCACCGGCATTGCCACTGCCTACATGGACAGCGTGCCGCTGGTGGCCATTACCGGCAATGTGGGGACTTCGCTCATTGGCCGGGACTCCTTCCAGGAGGTTTATATCGCCGGTGTGACCATGCCGATTACCAAACATAACTTTGTGGTTCGTCGGGTAGAAGATCTGGCGGATACTCTGCGCAAGGCCTTTCAGATCGCCGGCTCCGGCCGGAAAGGTCCGGTTTTGGTGGATGTTCCCAAGGACGTGACGGCCGCTGTTACCGAATACGAAAAAATGGCTCCCTTGCCGCTGGATGAGCAACCCACCAATGTGACCGGGGAGACGCTGGAGAAAGTTGCCGATGTTATTAATGCTGCCAAACGGCCGGTTTGCTATTTTGGCGGCGGCGTCATTTCTTCCGGCGCCGGTGATCTGCTGCAGACCCTGATTCGCACGGCCGACATGCCCGCCACCTATACCATGATGGCCGCCGGTGTGTTGGGGTATGATGAACCCTTGAATCTGGGTCTGTTGGGAATGCACGGCAATTTCAGTGCAAATAACGCGGTGGATAAGGCCGATGTGGTTTTGGCAGTTGGCACCCGGTTCTCCGACCGTGTGGCTCTGAACCCGGGATCCTTTGCCAAGGATGCTACCATTATTCAAATTGACATTGATCCCAGTGAAATCAATAAAAATGTGGTAATTGATTTTGATTTGGTGGGAGATGTGCACCAGGTACTGACTCAACTCCTTCCGCTGATTCAGGAAAAGCAGCATGCCGGTTGGCATGCCCGGATTGCCGGCTGGCAGGAAAAGGATTTCCATCCTCAGGACTCCGATACCGAGCTGCGTCCCCATGAAATCATTCGCACCATTTGCGAGAAAACACCGGAGGACACCATCTATGTCACCGACGTGGGGCAGCATCAGATGTGGGCCTGCCAGTATATTCAACATACCCATCCCCGGGCGTTCCTGACTAGCGGCGGCCTGGGCACTATGGGATACGGGTATGGTGCGTCCATCGGTGCCCAAATTGCCCGCCCGGAAGCCCGGGTTATCCATTTGACCGGTGACGGTTCCTTCCATATGAACATGAACGAAGCCTGTACAGCGGTTTCCTATCATCTGCCCATAATTACGGTTATTTTCAATAACGACTCGCTGGGAATGGTGCGCCAGTGGCAGACTGTCTTTTACGGCAGACGGTACGCATCCAGCGAACCCCACCGGAAGACCGATTATGTAAAGGTCATAGAAGGCTTTGGCGGCAAGGGTTACCGCGCCACTACGCCGGCTGAATTTGCAGCCGCCATGGATGCAGCCTTGCAGGACAACTGCCCCGTTTGGATTGAATGCGTCATTGATCGGGAGGAACGGGTGCTCCCGATGATCCCGGCAGGCGGCGGCGTGGCCGATTCGATTTTGGATTAAGGAGGAACGGATCATGGAGGAAAAGAAGATCATCAGTGTGCTGGTGGATAACCATACCGGTGTTTTGGCCCGGGTGGCCTCCCTCTTTTGCCAGCGCGGATTTAATATTGACAGCCTGACGGTTTCCGCCACCACCGATCCGGAAATTTCCCGGATCACCATTGTGGCCAAAGGGAACGAGGCGCAGTTCGATCAGATTATCAAGCAAACTGCCAAGCTGGTGGAGGCTCGCAAAATCTGTGACATTGAGATTGATTCTGCCATCTGCCGGGAATTGCTACTGGTCAAGGTGGCTGCCGACGCTACCAACCGCGCCGATATTCGGGAGATTACCGCCATATACAAAGCCAAAATCATGGATTGCTCCGCAGACAGCATGGTGCTGGAACTGACCGGGCAGCCCAATAAGATCAATGCATTTCTGGATATTTTGTCCCAGTATCAGATTTTGGAAATGTGCAGAACCGGGATCACCGCCATGGAGCGGGGAACCGCAAATCTGTAAACGGTTTATAGGAGGTTGTAACAATGACTTTACGCAGTGAAAATGTGACCCAGGGCCCTGAGCGGGCGCCCAACCGCTCTTTGTTTTACGCCATGGGCTATACCAAGGAGGAACTGGATCGTCCTTTAATCGGTGTGATTTGCGCCCACAGCGAAATCGTACCTGGCCATCTGCATCTGGATAAGCTGGCTGAAGCTGCCAAGCTGGGGGTGGCTATGGCCGGCGGTACCCCCATTCTCATTCCTGCCATCGGTGTTTGTGACGGCATTGCCATGGGGCATATCGGCATGAAGTATTCTCTGGCTTCCAGGGAGCTGATTGCCGACTCGGTGGAGACCATGGCCATGGCACATCAGCTGGATGGATTGGTTTTGATTCCCAACTGTGATAAGATTGTACCTGGTATGGTTATGGCGGCCTGCCGCCTGAATATTCCTGCCATTGTCTGCTCCGGCGGCCCTATGCTGTCGGGAAATTATGATGGCGGCCGCGCCAGTTTGTCCAAGCTGTTTGAAGCGGTGGGTGCTTACAAGGCCGGACTCATCGACGATGCAAAGCTGCATGAGTGCGAAACCGGCGCATGCCCTAGCTGCGGCTCCTGTTCCGGCATGTATACTGCCAACTCCATGAACTGTCTATGCGAGGCCATTGGTATCGCCCTGCCCGGAAACGGCACCATTCCTGCAGTTTCTGCCGCTCGGACCGCCTTGGCCAAGCATGCTGGTATGGCCATTATGGAACTGGTACGCAAGGATATTAAGGCCCGTGACATTATCAATGAAGTTTCCATTGGAAATGCTCTGGCTTGCGATATGGCTTTGGGATGCTCCACCAATACGGTGCTGCATTTGCTGGCCATTGCCAATGAGGCCGGATGTCCCATGAATCTGAAAACCTTTAATGAGGTCAGCGCCAAGGTGCCTAATCTGTGCCATTTGGCGCCGGCCGGCCCTACCTATATGCAGGATTTGAATGCCGCCGGCGGCATTCCCGCTGTGCAGGCTGAACTGGCCAAGCGGAATTTGCTGAATCTGGATGCACCTACCGTCACCGGAAAAACAGTGGGCGAGAATATCCAGGGCGCTTATATTAAGGATGAATCCTGCATCCGTCCCATCGACCGGCCCTATTCCGAGACTGGCGGCCTCCAGATTCTTTGGGGGAATGTGGCTCCCAACGGCTGTGTTGTCAAGCGGAGCGCTGTGGCTCCCGAGATGCTGACCCATACCGGCCCGGCCCGGGTATTCAATTCGGAAGACGAAGCCATTGCCGCCATTTATCAGAGCCAGATTGTGCCCGGTGACATTGTTGTGATCCGGTATGAAGGTCCTCAGGGCGGTCCCGGTATGCGGGAAATGCTGAATCCTACCTCCGCTTTGGCCGGCATGAAGTTGGACAAATCGGTGGCCCTGATTACAGACGGCCGTTTCTCCGGTGCAAGCCGCGGCGCTTCCATCGGCCATGTCAGCCCTGAGGCATTTGCCGGCGGCCCCATTGGCCTGATCGAAGAAGGGGACATCATTGATATTGATATCCCCAACGCCAGCATCCATGTTCGTCTGTCTGATGAGGAATTTGCTGCCAGAAAAGCAAAATATGTCAAACCTGAGCCCAATATCAAGACCGGTTGGCTGGCCCGCTATGCCCGCCTGGCTTCCGGTGCAGATCAGGGTGCTGTGCTGAAATAATTATTTTCAAATGACTGCCGTCCGTAATGCGGGCGGCAGTTTTTGTTTTGCAACATTTCACACAGTATTTGGTAGCAATGATTTTGCTTTTTCTTTGCTTTTTCTCTTGCGAAAGTATCCCTTTTTTGTTATAATAAACTGTAATTTTATATATTGGGGAGAATTGGTTTGAAAGAAGCTGTAAGAGCCACCTCCTGGCCGGCAGGGCAGGAGGAATATATGCAAAAGGTCGCCCTGTTTTTAAAAGCCCGTTATATATCCCAGCCGGGGGCCTTTGTTCATACCTACGGCTGCCAGCAGAATGTGTCGGACAGTGAACGGCTAAAGGGAATGCTGACTGCCATGGGGTATCGTATGCTGGACTCGGCGGAGCAGGCTGATTTGGTGCTGTTCAACACCTGTGCAGTGCGGGAGCATGCCCAGGATCGGGTTTTGGGAAACGTGGGGGCTTTGAAAGAGCTGAAGCGCCGCCGTCCTTCCGCTGTAATTTGTGTGGTAGGCTGCATGGTGCAGCAGGAAACGGTGGTGGCTCAATTGAAAAAGAGCTACCCTTATGTGGATTTGGTGCTTGGTACCAATGCGTTATACCACCTGCCGGAGCATCTCTATGAAAAGCTCACCGGGCAAAAGCGGATCTTTGATATTGATGCTTCAGAGGCGCTGTATGAGCAGGTGCCTCTATTGCGGGACGGCAGCTTTAAAGGCTGGCTTCCCATTATGTATGGCTGCAACAATTTTTGCACCTACTGCATTGTTCCCTATGTCCGAGGGCGGGAACGTTCCCGTCAGCCGGAGGATATTCTGCAGGAAGCAAAGGATATGATTGCCGCCGGTTTTAAGGATATCACCCTGTTGGGGCAGAATGTCAACTCCTATGGAAAGGGGGAAGCCCATGGGGTCAACTTTGCCCGCTTACTGCGGATGCTCAACGATCTGCCGGGGGATTTCCGGCTGCGGTTTATGACCTCCCACCCCAAGGATTGCACCCTGGAATTGCTGGATGCTATGCGGGACTGTAAAAAGGCGGCGCATCATTTGCATTTGCCTTTCCAGTCCGGCAGTGACCGGATCCTGCGGGAAATGAACCGCCATTATGACCGTGCAAAGTATCTGGAGCTGGTTGCGGCGGCTCGGGAACGGGTGCCGGATATTGCCCTGACCAGTGATGTGATCGTGGGCTTTCCCGGAGAGACCAGGGCAGATTTTGAAGAAACGCTTCGTTTGGTAGAGGAGGTTGGTTTTACCTCTTTATTTACCTTCATTTATTCTCCCCGGACGGGGACACCGGCTGCCGCCATGGAGGATCCGATCCCCCTGGAAACCAAAAAGGCCTGGCTGGCCGAACTACTGGATACCCAGGAGCGCATGGCTGCCAAAGGTTCGCAGGGACTGCGCCATAAGGTTTGCCGCGTGTTGGTGGAGGAGCCGGGCCGGGCGCCTGGCACCTTGAATGCACGCACCTCTGGTAATGCTGTGGTGGAATTCCCCGGGGAACCTTCCCTGATCGGCACCTTCCAAAGGGTGGAGATCACCGAGCCAGGGGTCTGGGCCCATAAAGGCCAACTGGTATAGCCCGCATTACGGATGATTGGTGTGGATAGCCATAGCAAATATCTGTTTTAACATACTGCGGTACGGTAGGCGGGGTATTCTCCGTCCCTGCGGCTCCGCAGAATACAAAAAATGAGGAAATACAAAGGAGATTTTTAAGATGGAAATTTTGGACATTGCAAGACAGTTGGGCGCCGCCATTCAGGCTGACGCCGCTTATACCGCTTTTCACCAGGCTAAGGATGCCTGTGATCAGGATGCTGAATTGCAGGAAAGCATTGGCCAATTCAATCTGTATCGGATGCAGGTGGATGAAGAACTGGCCAAGGATGAGCGCAATAATGACAAAATCGCCGAACTGAACGAGAGGCTGCGGGATACCTACAGCGATATTATGCAGCAGCCTAATATGGTGAAATATAATGAATCCAAAGCGGCACTGGATGTCATCGTGAATCAGGTGAATTCTATTATTGAGTTGAGTCTGGAGGGGCAGGATCCTGCTACCATTGATCCGGCTTCCGCCTGTACAGGTTCTTGTTCCACCTGCGGCGGCTGCCACTAATCCGGTGACTGTTTAGGTCGCCAAATCAAGTAGAAAAGGGAGGTTTCCAGCATGGCGGAATTATCGCCCATGATGCAACAATATTTAAAAATAAAGGAAGAATACAGCGACGCTGTTATTTTCTTCCGGCTGGGCGATTTCTACGAAATGTTTTTCGATGACGCCAAGAAGATCTCCAAGGAATTGGACCTGGTGCTGACCGGCCGGGACTGCGGCCTGGAGGAGCGTGCCCCCATGTGCGGCGTGCCTTTCCATTCCTGTGAGGGATATATTGCGCGGCTGGTAGCCAAAGGATACAAGGTAGCTGTTTGCGAGCAGCTGGAGGATCCCGCTCTGGCCAAAGGGCTGGTAAAGCGGGATGTGGTTCGGGTCATTACCCCCGGTACGGTCATTGAAGATACCATGCTGGATGAGTCCAGAAACAATTACCTGGGTGTGGTGGCCAAGGCCGGAGACGGTGTGGGCATTTGCTTTGTGGATACTTCTACCGGTACCTTGCAACTCACCGAGCTGTTAGGTCTGGAGGCAGATCGGGTGATCAACGAGCTGGGGATGTATAACCCCAGCGAGTTGCTGCTCTCTCCGGAGGTGGCGGCGGTTCCGGCTATTCCTGCTTTTGTTTCAGAGCGTATGCACTGTCTGCTGGAGGTGCGGGATGCCTCTGAATTTGATCCGGAGGCCTGTAGCCAGATAATCCTGGCCCATTTTGGCAAATCGGATCTGGCCCAGCTGGAGCTGGACCGTACCCCGGGCGCTGTGGCGGCTTTGGGCTGTGCGCTCCATTATTTGTATGAGACGCAGCGCACCGGTCTGGAATCTTTGAATGCCATTCATTTTTATACCGATGCCCAGTATATGCGCCTGGATCTGACGGCTCGGCGGAATCTGGAGCTTACCGAAACCATGCGGGGAAAAGAGCGAAAGGGCTCTTTGCTATGGGTACTGGATAAGACCAAGACTGCCATGGGCAAGCGGCTGATTCGCAGTTGGCTGGAAAAGCCCTTGGTTAACGCTGCCGCCATTGAAAAACGGTTGAATGCTACCGAGGAACTTTACCGGGAGACGGTGCTCCGTGGGGAAGTACGGGAGCTGTTAAGCGGCATTTACGACTTGGAACGGATTATGGCCAAGGTGGTACATGGTACTGTCAGTCCCCGGGAGCTGAAAACCCTGTCCTATGCCCTTTCTTATCTGCCTAAATTGAAGGCACAGATGGAGGGGGTATCCTCCAACTTGTTAAAAGACATTTATCAGCATATTGATCCTTTAACCGATATGCATGAGCTGATCGAATCCGCCCTGGTGGACGAACCGCCCATCACTGTGCGGGAGGGTGGCATTATCCGGCCCGGGTATCATGCCGAAATTGACGAGTTGAATGAAGCGGTTCAGGACGGCAGCGCCTTCATTGCCCGCATTGAAGCCACCGAGCGGGAGCGCACCGGCATTCCCAAGCTGAAGGTTGGCTTTAATCGGGTGTTCGGCTATTATATTGAAATCACCAATACATACAAAGATAAGGTGCCGCCGGAATATATCCGGAAGCAAACCCTGACCAACTGCGAACGCTATATCACGCAGGAGCTGAAGGAGCTGGAACAGAAGGTGCTGGGTGCAAAGGAGCGTATCGTGGCGTTGGAGTATCAGGTATACCAGACCCTTCGCCAACGGGTTGGGGACGAGTTTGTCCGGTTCCAGGAGACTGCTTCTGCGGTAGCTGGGTTGGATGTGCTGTGCTCCTTTGGAGAGGTGGCAGCTGTGTCGCATTATTGCCGTCCCGCCATTTACACCGACGGACGCCTGCGTATTTCGGCAGGCCGGCACCCGGTGGTGGAGTCGGTGCTGAAAACGCCCTTTGTCCCCAATGATACCGAAATGGATGTGGGGGATTCCCGGTGCAACATCA
>CAYZTR010000001.1:27401-184556 GCA_964481575.1 uncultured Eubacteriales bacterium | reverse complement strand
CTATTCGATAAATATGATTCTCTGTGAATAAATAAAACTTTGGATGAGCTTCGTACTCATCGGCAAAAGCCTCTTTGGAACTACACGCTCAGCGTGTGGTTTTCGTTATACAAAAAGGTACGCCCTTCTTCTGAAAAGGCGTACCTTTTATTTTTTAGCAGCGAACTGCATACCACCGCTTACTGCTTACTTCTGCAGCTTTTCCGCCGCACTCTGCAGATCCTCCACGGTGTGGAAATGGGTATTGCTCTGGAGAATGGTCTCCTGGGTGTGTTTGGGCAGCGCCTGAAAAGCCGCAATCAGCGCCGGATCATTGGCAAAAAAGGTACCATAGGTTTCCTCCACGGGTTTCTCCCTCCTTTTCAGGAGTAGTATACCCTGCAGCCCGAAAAATATGCCGTACCACACTGCGGTACGGCCATTCCGAAAAAAAAGCCAGGCGGCCGCAATCCGCGATCGCCTGGCTTTTTCCTTTACATTAGAAGGTGCTCACATCAGGAATTTCAATATCGGACACATCGGAAACTTCCCCGGTGTCCTCCATAATTTTCCGGAAATCCTCCCCGGAAATCTTCTCCTCTTTGAAAAGGATCTTAGCCACCTTGTGAAGCTTCTTGATATCCTGCGTCAGGATGGACTTGGCCTTATCATACTGCTCCGTGACGATGCGCTCAATTTCCTGGTCGATTTCAGCAGCCCATTCATTGGAGTAGTTGGGCGTAGAAGAGAAATCCCGTCCCAGAAAAACCTCCTCCTGATCGGTACCGAACATGATGGGACCCAGCTTTTCACTCATACCATAGCGGGTGACCATCTTCCGGGCCGTTTCAGTAGCCCGCTGAATATCGTTGGAAGCTCCGGTACAGATGTCATCCTGGGTCAGAGCCTCGGCCGCACGGCCCCCCAACAGGGAGCAGATGCTCTCCAGCAGGGTGGTACGGCTTACATGGCTCTTGTCTTCCGTGGGAATATACATGGTATAACCGGCCGCCATACCTCGGGGAATAATGGAGATCTGATGCACCGGATCCTGCGTGGGCAAGTGGTAGGACACCACTGCATGGCCCGCCTCGTGATAAGCCGTGATCATCTTATCCTTGTCATTCATGACGTGGGATTTTTTCTCGGTTCCCATCACCACCTTAATGGTGGCTTCCTCAATGTTGGCCTCGGTAATAGCCTTTAACCCCTGCCGGGCAGCCAGCAAAGCAGCCTCATTCAGCAAATTTTCCAAATCCGCGCCGGTGAAGCCGGCAGTGGACTGGGCAATGGTTTTCAGAGAAACATCCGGACCAAGCGGCTTGCCCCGGGCATGCACCTTCAGGATCTCCTCCCGACCCTTGACGTCAGGATAATTCACAGTGATCTGCCGGTCAAATCGGCCGGGACGCAACAGGGCCTTATCCAGAATATCCGGCCGGTTGGTGGCAGCCATAACGATAACGCCTTCATTGGCGCCAAAACCGTCCATTTCCACCAGCAACTGGTTCAAAGTCTGTTCCCGTTCATCATGACCGCCGCCAAGCCCAGCGCCACGCTGCCGGCCAACGGCATCGATTTCGTCAATAAAGATAATGGCAGGGGCTTCTTTTTTGGCCTGGCCAAACAAATCCCGTACCCGGGACGCGCCCACACCCACAAACATTTCCACAAAATCAGAACCGGAAATGGAGAAAAAGGGAACCCCGGCTTCTCCGGCCACAGCCCTGGCCAGCAGAGTTTTACCGGTACCGGGCGGGCCAACCAGCAGCACACCCTTAGGAATCCGGGCGCCCAGCTCATTGAACCGCTTGGGGTTCTTCAGAAACTCCACAATCTCGGCCATTTCTTCCTTTTCTTCATCGGCGCCTGCCACATCGGCGAAGGTGGTCTTTTTCTTATCGTCAGCCTTATTGATCTTGGCCTTACCGAAACTCATGGTCTTGTCGCCCATACCGCCGTTCATCCGGCGCATAATGAACACCCAGAAGCCGATCATGATGACCATCATCAGCAGGGTGGGCAACAAACTGGCCAGCCAGGAAGAGCTTCGGCCGCTCTTGTAATCCTGCTGGATCAGGGTGGTGCCCTGGGTTTCGGTGACCTTTTCAATGCCGGTAATCTCCTGGCCGGACTGAGCAGCCTGATACAGCAAATTGTTGTTCAGGACATAATCATTCACATCATAATAGAAGATGTCCGCATTGGCCACGGTATACCGGTGGGTCTCCCCGTCGGTAGTGGTATATTCCAGCTCTCCGCTGTACAAATTCAGCGTATAGGCGGAAATTTCATTCTGAAAGACCTGGTTCACGATTTCACTGTATTTGGGGGAGGTGGCAGCGCTGCCGGAGCGGGACATAACCATCAAAATCGCCAACACCAGCACAATGGGAATTCCCAGATACAGCAAAACATTTTTTAAGTTTTTTCCCAAAAAAGATCAGCTCCTTACCGATTGGGATATATCAAATTTACGGAATCATTCATAGATCCGGCGGGCCAGCACCCCTAAATAGGGCAGATTCCGATATTCTTCCTGGTAATCCAGGCCGTATCCGACCACGAATTCATCCGGCACCTGGGTGCCAACATAGTCGGCATGAATCTCTGCCTTCCGCCGTTCCGGCTTATCCAGAAAAGCACAAATGCGGATACTGGCAGGGGCCCTGGTAGACAGCAGATTTTTTAAATTATACAGAGTAATTCCGGTGTCCAGAATATCCTCCACCAGAAGCACATCATACCCTTCCAGGTCAATATCCAGATCCTTTTTGATCTTGACAGCACCGGAAGACCGGGTATTGCTCCCGTAAGAGGAAACCGCCATAAAGTCAATGTGACAGGGCAGGGTGATGGCCCGCATCAAATCGGCCATAAAAATCACCGACCCTTTTAAAATTCCCACAAGAAGGAGATTTTTCCCCTGGTAATCTGCGGAAATCTGCGCGCCCAGACGACCAACGAGCTCCTGAATCTCCTCCTTAGTTAGCAAAACCTGTTCCACGTCCCGATCCATGCTGGAAGTCATAGGACATCCTCCTTACAGCTTTAAAAGCAAAATTTCGCGGGTTTCCGGTGTCACGGCGACCCGCTCATCAGGGCCAAAGCCTTCCACCCAAAGGATTCCGTTTTCATCGGCCAGGATCGGGACAAAAACCCGCTCCTCCACCGGAATCCCGGCCTCCTGAAAGAGTTTCTTCAAGGTCTTGGTGCAATGCCGGCCCGCCGGACGGTAGGCATCCCCCGGCAAACGGCTCCGCACAATAAGATTTTTTCCTATTTTAGCATAGTCCAATTTGTTTTTGGATAACAAATTATGAACATTTCCGGCTTTTTGTCTGACGCCCCGCAGGATCCGCCCCTGGAAACAGGCCGACAAACCGGAAAAATCCAGAGAAAATTCCATCTGTCCCCGGTCGGTGACCAGCCGCAGCACCCCCCGACTGAGAATAGCCGTATAGCCGGCTGACAAACCTCGGCTGCCATCCCCCTCCAACACCAGAGTTTCCAATTCCCGGGTGTGCAGCGCCGAAAGCTGGCAACCCTTCCGGCCGAAATACAGCCGCAGTACACGGCTCAACAGGGCCGGGTGTAGCGTCAGCAGCACCTTTAGACGCAAACCCGCAGGCTGCCCCGGCAGGGTTTTGGCCTCCTCCAGCGCATCGGCAGCCAGCTGATCCAACAAAGCCGCATCATTAGCCAGATAGCGGCAGGTCTCCCCCACAGTGACCGATAGTCTGGGATTCATCTCCCGCAGCTTAGGCACCACATGATGCCGAATCCGGTTCCGGGTATAGCAGTCCGACAGATTGGTGGAATCCACCATATAGGGCTGTCCTAACTTCTGCAAATACTGCCGGGTCATTTCTCCGGAAACGAACAACAGGGGTCGAATAATCTGCCCCCGCTGCACCGGGATCCCCCGTAATCCGTCCAGCCCGGCACCCCGGGTCAGATTCAACAGCACTGTTTCCACCTGATCGTCAGCAGTGTGGGCCGTGGCAATTTTGCCGCCCGCGGCCGCTTGGCGCAGAAAGGCGTACCGTTCCCGCCGGGCCGCCGCTTCCAGCCCCTCATGAGGCTTTTGGCAGGCGGCCACGTCAGCGTAAGCTACCGAAAAGGGGACCTCCAATTTTTTGCAAAGAGACGCTACAAAAGCGGCATCCCGAGCCGATTCCTCCCCCCTCAGTCCGTGATCCAAATGGGCCGCCGCCACCGTCAGACGCCACTCGGCCCGGATCTCCAGAAGCAGAAGCAGCAGGGCCACCGAGTCGGCTCCGCCGGACAGCGCCACCGTAACCCGATCCCCCCGCTGCAACAAATTGTAATCCACAATGGTGTGAATCAACTGTGATTTAATGGGCTTCATAACGATTCTCCACCGAAACAAACCGGGTAAACTGGCCGTCCCAGTTTAACTCCACTGTCTTGGTTTCCCCGTGTCGGTTTTTTGCCACGATACACTCCGCTTTGGAAGCATCCGGCGGCGGACCGCTGCCATCATCCTGCTGATAATAGGCCTCCCGGTGGAGGAACAGTACAATATCCGCATCCTGCTCAATCGAACCGGACTCCCGCAAATCGGTCAGCTGGGGACGCTTTTTGGCCCCTTCCGCACCGCCCCGGTTCAGCTGGGCACAGACAACTACCGGAATATTCAATTCTTTTGCCATGGTTTTCAAATTGCGTGTAATTTCAGAAATTTCCTGCACCCGGTTCTCTTTCCGCTGAGCGGAACGCATCAAACCCAGGTGATCCACAATCACCAGATCCACCTTTTTTAACCGGCGAACCTTGGCCTTCATTTGCGGAACCGTCAAATCGGTACTTTCGTCAATATAGATGTCAGCCTTGCTGAATTTCTCACCGGCGGTGGCAATTCGCCGCCATTCATCGGTTTGCAGGTCGCCCGTCCGGAACTTTTCACTCTTAATGGAGGCCTCGTTGGACAACAGGCGCTGCACCAACTCATCCCGGGTCATTTCCAGGGCAAAAAAGCAAATGGTTTTATGGGCATCCAGGGCAATATTCCGGCAGATATTCAGGGCAAAACTGGTTTTACCCATACCTGGCCGGGCACCCACGATAATCAGGTTAGACCTGTGCAAACCGGTAAGCACCCGATCCAGATCGGAGATACCGGTGGGAATACCGGCATAGGCCTCCCGGGTCACCGGATCAGCCAGCTTGTTCAGCCGATCATAAGTTTCTCCCAAGAGAACTTCCTTAATATGCTTCAGACCGGTAACGTCTCGCCCCTGCCGGATGTCATAGATTTTCTGTTCAGCCACATCCAGCAACTGGCCGGCATCATTGATATCCCCCGAAGCCTCTTCAATGATTTTCTGGGCCGCCAGAATCAGGGAACGGACATAATACCGGTCCCGGATAATTCCGGCATAAGAGAGAATATTGGCAGAGGAAGGAACCGACTGCATCAGCTGAGTCAAATAGGCCTTTCCCCCTGCTTCATCGTAAGTGCCGTCCCCTTTGAGCCGTTCCAACAGCGTAACAAAATCTATGGCGTTGTTGAACTCAAACATCTCGGTCATAGCCTCGTAAATGGCCTTATGCTGTGGGATGTAAAAATATTCTGCTTTCAGCACATCCGCCACCTGCAGAATCGCCGGGGGGTCAATAAGAATGGCGCCCAGCACCGACTGCTCTGCTTCAGTGGAAAAGGGCAGCGGTGTGGCGCTCAAATCCATATAGGGTTGATTGTCCGGCATGAAAAACGCCTGCCTTTCGGAAAAATAAAGGGTTAGGATGGCACCGGGCAAAGGTTAGTCAGTCACCTGAACCATAAGCTTAGCGGAAATCCCGTTGTACAGCTTAATCTCCGCCTCATAATCTCCCTGTGCCTTGATATCTGCCATGGAGATTTTCCGCCGGTCAATATCCAGCTGAAATTGCTCCCGGATAGTCGCAGCCACCTCCTTGGCGGTCACAGCGCCGAACAGCTTGCCGCTGGCGCCAGCCTTAGCATGAAGCACCAGGGTTTTGCCATCCAGTTTGGCCGCAGCCGCAGAGGCGGCCGCTTTTTCTTCCGCAATATGATGGGCCTTGGCAGCTTCCCGGCTCTTTAACTCATTCATAGCGCTGGCATTGGCTTCGGTGGCCAGCTTTTTCGGAAACAGAAAATTCCGGGCATATCCGTCGGAAACATTGCAAAGGTCTCCCTTTTTACCGTGGCCCTTCACATCTGCCAATAAAATTACTTTCATGATAATGACCTCCTGATTCTGATATATCGATTGTAACCTGTGCGCCATCCAGCGAACAGGATAACCAGTTGCGTTAAAAATCTGACTCCGGCGGAATGCCAAAAGCAGCATTCTCTGCAGATTTTGTTATTCCCGATACCGTGCGGAGAGCGCGCCCTACAAATTTGCACTTTGACTTTCCCGGTACTCTGCAATCGCTGCCTGCAACACAGCCTTGGCATCCTCCAGGGACTTACCCGGCAGCTGGGCAGCCGCCATGGTCTGATGTCCACCGCCGCCCAGGGACTCCATAATCAGCTGAACATTGATGGCACCAAAGGATCGGGCAGAAATCACGGCAGTGTCCTCCTCCCGAAAAAGCACAAAGGAACCGTTAATGCCGGCCATGTTCAGTAACTCGTCAGCCGCCTGGGCAGAAGCCAGTCGGCTCTGGGCATCCTGACAATGATTCAAAGAAATGGCACAGTCACCTACCACTTCCGCATCGGCCACCACCTGGGACTTTTGTTGGTAAGCGTCAATATTGTAGGCAAACAGTCGCTTAGCTGCTACCGGATCCGCATCGCGCTCCCGTAAAAAGGCACAGGCCTCGAAGGTGCGCACGCCGGTATGCAGCACAAAATTCTTGGTATCCAGCATAATGCCGGCCAACAGGGCCACCGCTTCCATCTGCCCCACATACTGCTCCCCCAGATACTCCAGAATCTCGGTAACCAGTTCGGAGGCGGAAGAAGCAGCCGTCTCATGGTAAAAGATCACAGCATTTTCAATATAATCCACCGACTTGCGATGATGGTCGATAACCACCACTGTCTTGGCTGCCAGGTACAGCTCCGGGCTGTCCAGAATTTCCACCCGATGGGTATCTACGGCAATCAGCAAAGTCTTTTTATCTACCAACGGCAGCAGTTCCGCCCCGGCATAGACCACCTTCTGGCCGTAATAGGCCTCCGCCGTGTCGATCAGATCTCCGGCCATGGTGTGCTGCCGGTCGGCCGCAATGTAAACCTCCTTGCCCAGCTGACGGCATAAACTCCACAAAGCCAGAGACGCGCCAAAGGCATCCAGATCAGCGTAACGATGCCCCATGATGATTACCCGGTCAGAAGCATCAATCAGTTCCTTAATGGCCGAAGCCACAATCCGGGCTTTGACCTTGGTATGTTTTTCCACTGCTTTGGATACGCCGCCGAAAAAGTGATAACTGCCGGAGGGATCCTTCACAGCTGCCTGATCGCCACCCCGGCCCTGGGCCATATCCAACGCCTGGTAGGCTGTAGCCTCGCAATCGCTGAGGGTAGTGTTCTGGTGTCCCACCCCAATGGACAGGGTAGCATGCCCCTTGACCTTCTCTCCCAAATTCAGATTGCGCACCTGATCCAGCAGCTGAAATTTATTCTGCATAGCCTGTTCCAGGTTTCGCTCCTCCATAAGAACCAGAAACCGGGAAGAAGACAGTTTCAGAGAAACACCATTCACTTCCCCGGCCCAGCGTTCCAGCAAAGTTTCCACCGCGCTGGAGACGGCCGCCCGCTCGCTGTCCTTAAGGTTCTTGGTCAATTCGGACAGGTTATCAATGGCAGCCAGCACTACCACTGGCCTGCTGGCCGCATATTCTTTAGAAATGTGCACCAGCCGAGTCTCATCCACGAAGAAATAGACATATTGGGAAATGTCATCCGACATGACGGTATTCTTATAGACCAGAAACTGCTTGTCCTCCAAGGCCAAGGTAGTCTGCCGGGTTTCGGACAGAGCCCTTCGCTGGGCTTCATTGAACAGGGTGTCCACGTCTTGGCCGTAAACATTTTCCCCACCCAGCAAAGCCCGACGAAAAGCGTCGTTATACCAAATGATTTCCCCCTGGTCAGAGGTGATAGCCACCGGCAGAATGAAGGTGGCAAATGCATTGGAGGAAGCCTCCAGATTCCTGTTAATAGAATCAAACAGCCGGTGGTAAAATCCCCTTAAATGTACCAGCTGGAAAATGGCTACCACGGTCAAAACCAGGGTAACCACCGCCATGACAGCAAAAACCAGGGCGGCATAACGAGTACTGTGGAACAGCAAAAAGCAAGCCGTCTCTCCCATCAGGGCGACGATCAAGGCCACAATAACTTTGGAATCCAGCCCACCTACAGGGTGTCTCATGGCGTTTCCTCCTTTTAGATAAAATAGCGGCAAAGCATTCTCAGAAACGTCCCCCTGAAAAGCAAGAAAAAACTGTAAAACTTTGCCCCAAGCCAGGGACGATTGGATGGCATTGGCGCCACCTCATCCAGGTCGTACCCAACAAACCGTTTCTTGTAAGGGAGGCCACATCTTGGCCAGCCCACATGGGATAAAGCGCCTCCCGCTGCCACAGGGCACGGAAAAAGCACGCGAGTGTATTATGCATCCATAATAATGGGCAGAATCATGGGACTCCGCTTGGTCTGTTCATACAGATATTTGGATACAGCATCCCGAATCTTGGTTTTCAAAGTCCCGCGATCGTGCATATGCGCCAGATAACACTTCTCAATGACGGTGCAGGCGATTTCCTTTGCATTATCCAGGAGTTCTTCCGACTCCTTGACATAGACAAATCCCCGGGAAATCAGATCCGGTCCGGAGATTACCTCGCCGGTGACCTTATCCATGGTCATGCAGACCACAATGAGGCCGTCCTCCGCCAGATGCTTCCGATCCCGCAAAACGATGCTGCCAACATCTCCTACGCCATAGCCGTCCACCAAAGTTCGGCCGGCAGGCACGGTATCTGTGACCTTAATTCCCTGCTTGGAAAGGGTGATTACCTGGCCGATATCGGCAATGAGAATATTTTCCTTGAAAATGCCCATGGACTGAGCCAGGCTGGCATGCTTAATCAGATGCTTCAATTCTCCGTGTACTGGGATGAAATACTGAGGCTTGCACAAGCTCATAAGCAGCTTATGCTCCTCCTGACAGGCGTGGCCGGATACATGGACATCGTACATTTTCTCATAGATCACGTCGGCTCCTCGTTTGAGCAGGTCGTTGACCACGTTGGATACCAGCTTCTCGTTGCCGGGAATGGGACGGGCGGAAATGATAATCATATCCCCCGGCACAATTCCCACCTGGCGATGTTCGCCGGCGGCCATGCGGTACAAAGCCGACATAGGCTCACCCTGGGAACCGGTGGTGACAATAACCAACTGCTCCGGCCGATATTGGCGCATATGGTCAATTTCAACCATGACCCCCTTGGGAACCTTCAGGTATCCCAACTCCTCAGCAACTCCCACCACATTGATCATACTGCGGCCGGAGACAGCCACCTTACGACCGGAACGATGGGCTTCATCAATAATCTGCTGCACCCGATGCACGTTAGAGGAAAAGGTGGCGATGATAATCCGCTGGTGAAGGTCATCCGCCCGGCGAAACAGGCTGGAAAACTCCTCCCCTACAATGGCTTCACTGGGGGTAAAGCCAGGGCGCTCAGCATTGGTAGAATCGGACAACAGCGCCAAAACCCCTTCTTTCCCCAGCATGGCAAACCGGGCCAGATCGGTCACCTTCCCGTCAATGGGGGTGGTGTCAATTTTATAGTCCCCCGTCTGAATCACCAGACCGGCCGGGCAGCGGATAGCCAGAGCTACCGCGCCGGGGATGGAATGGTTCACGTGAATCAGTTCCACCGAGAATTTACCCAGAGAGAGCACATCCCCGGGAGCCGCTTCCTTTAAAATGGCGGTGCGATCCAACCTGTGCTCCTTCAATTTGTTATGAATCAGGCCAATGGTTAGCCGGGTGCCATAAACCGGCACATTAAATTCTTTGAGTAAATATGGAATGGCGCCAATGTGATCCTCATGGCCGTGGGTCACTACCAGCCCCTTGATTTTATCTTTGTTTTTCAGAACATAGGTGAAGTCCGGAATAATAATGTCGATGCCCGGCAGAGTCTCATCCGGGAAGGACATACCGCAGTCCACCAGGAACATATCCCCGTCATATTCATACAGGGTCATATTTTTGCCGATTTCCCCAAGGCCGCCCAGGGGAATAATGTGGAGCTGCTTGCCCCCCTTGGCGCTGCTCTGGCGGGATCTGGTTCGCTGCGTCTGGCCGGCTGCAACCGGGCGGGACGTGCTTTTTCTGGTGGCGGCAGTCTTGGTCGCCGGCTTCTGACCGGCTTTGGCCTTTTTGCTCTTGGCCGCAGGCTCCCGCTTCTCTGCACCTGTTGCACCGGTGCTGGATTTTTTGTTAGAAATGGCGCCAGTACGCTTCTTGGGCGTCTCAGTCTTTGTTTCTGACATAAATAACCTTCTTTCTTTTTTGAAAACCGCAAATTACCCGACGCCGCTTAGGCGCAGGGAGGTAGAAGCATTCTGCATAATGCTTCCGCCGGGGGCGCATCTTCCGCTCCCGGAAAGTAAAAAATAAAAGCCGCTTCCGGTAAAAACCAATACCGGGGCTTTAAAGTTCAATTGATACCATCAAAAGATTCTGTAACGAATATAACTGAACCGCACATATTTACTCAAGTTAATTGTACCTAAATTTACCTCCCATGTCAAGTAGTTCCTGCCATAAATAGTATTGCACCGGAGAAGATTATATAATCAAAAAATCGGAACAATACTAACAGAGAAACAGAGAGGAGGTATTTCCATGCGAGAAAAAAAGAATGTCCAAGCAACACCGGATGCGCCGCGAAATCAGTTTGATGCTCTGCAGCGTATCCTGAACCAGGGACCCAGCCGGGACGATCCCAACGGCAGCTACACCGGCAAGCCGGAAAATCAATATGACATTCCCGTTCAGGACGCCGACGATCTGTAAGTATGGAAAACAGGAGCCGTTTCGAGGGGCAACCCCCGAAACGGCTCCTGCCTGCTTTACTGGCTCGCCGTCCCATCGGTATTGGGAATTTGCTTCCCGGCATGGTCAATCGTGTAGTTTTCCCGGTAGATCAAATCCTGAATCAAAACGAAGGAATACCCCATATCCTTTAAGCTTTGCAGAATTCCCGGCAGGGCTTCCGGCGTGTGGTCAGCATCATTGTGAAACAAAAGAATAGAGCCGTTTTGTACCTTGTTCAGCACATGAGAGGTAATGCTTTCCACCGTGGCGGAATCCTGCCAGTCCAGCGAATCCACATCCCACTGGATGGGATACATGCCAGCGGCATTTACGGTATCAATGACACTGTTGTTGTAGTCGCCATAGGGCGGTCGGAACAAAATGGGCTTCACCCCAGTGATAGCCTCAATTTTTCCATTGCAGGTAGACAGCTGAGCCGTCATTTCCGTGGTGGAGATCTGGGTAAAATGAGGGTGGGTATCGGAATGGTTCTGGACACTCATCCCGGCATCCGCCAGTTTTTGCACCTCATCGGGGTATTTATCCACCCATTCTCCCACTACAAAGAAAGTGGCTTTGGCGCCGTAATCCCCCAGAATGGAAATGAGGGTATCGGTGTCATCCGCGCCCCAGGCCGCGTCAAACGAAAGCGCCACCACCTTTTCTTCTGTTTGCACATTATAAATGGGCAGACTCCTACCACTAGCCGCAAACACACTGGCCGATCCTACCGCCGCAAGGATCACCGCGGTGGTCACTGCCAAAATGGTCAGCAATCTCCGTTTGGTAATAACAAAACATCGCATCTCTCATCCCTCCAAAACCTTTCGTAGTAAGAAATATGCCGGACATGCGCCGATTTATGCGAAGCTGAACAGAACCATGGTTGAAAAATTTGGAAAAACATAACCATAGCAAAGGCACCGGTAACTTCGAAAAATCAGCCCCATGGAAACGCCAGGGATGGAAATGCTTCCCATGCTGGCATTCTAAAAACAAAAAATCCGGAAAAGGGTGTACGCTCCCTCCTTCCGGATTTTGATTCAATATCGGGAATAAGCAGTTTTTGTGGTAACCCCCTGCAGCTGACCCAATTGACCGGACAGGGCGCTGATGGTGTCTTGTGGCGCATCCATGGCAATGCTGATAATGGAGATCCTCTTGACCGGATACGGCAGTCCCATGCGGCCGATGATATACTGCCGATAGCGATGAAGCAGCTCGTTGAGAGCTGCCGCAGCCTCCGGATCTTCTACAAGAATAGAAATGCAGGCCACTCTGGTTTCGTCCATATTATGCCTCCTTCCCATCCAGCAGAGCGCTCAAATGGGGGAACATGGCCACGCTTCGCCGAAGAATGCCATGCATCTGGGCAATGGCAATACCGTAATTGGTAATGGGGACGCCCTGATCCACCGCACACTTCATCCGGTAGGTAACCTCCCGGTTGTTGAGCATACAACCGCCGCAGTGAATCACCAGGGCATAGGGAGACAAGTCCTCCGGGAACTCGGTGCCGGAGACCGTGGCAATACGCAACTCCTTGCCGGTGTATTCCTGCAGCCACCGGGGCAGCTTCACCGTCCCGATGTCATCGCATTGACGGTGATGGGTACAGCCCTCGGCAATGAGAACCGTGTCCCCATCTTGCAGCCGATCCAGCGCCGTAACCCCCGCTACAGCTGTATCCAGCAAACCCTTGAACCGGGCCATGAGGATCGAAAAGGAGGTCAAAGGAATATCCTCCGGTGTATCAGCCGATACCGAACCGAAGGCCTGACTGTCGGTGATGACCATGGCAGGCTTTTTTTGCAGGGCGGCCAAGGTAGCCTTCAATTCAGATTCCCGGGTCACCACTGCAGTAGCACCTGCCTCCAGCACATCGCGAATAGTCTGCTGTTGGGGCAGAATCAGTCGCCCTTTTGGGGCCGCAGAATCAATGGGTACCACCAACACCACCACATCCAGGGGAGAAAGCAGATCCCCCACCAGCTGCAACCTATATTCCTCCGCAGAAGTCAATGCACCGATGGTTTCCTTCAGTGGATGGATTCCCTCCCCAGTGGCAGCACTGACAGGCAAAGCGTGTTCCGGTAGCGGAGCAGCATCACCCAGGTCGCTTTTATTCCAGGCAATAACGTAAGGAATCTGCTTTTTTTGGAATAGTTCCAACAGCTGACGGTCGGCCTCCTGCAAGCCTTCCCCACCGTCCACCACCAGGACGGCCACATCGGTTTTGTTCAACACCCGGCGGGTCTGGGCCACCCGCTGGGCCCCCAAAACGCCTTGGTCATCGAAACCGGGGGTATCAATGATCAGAACCGGCCCCAGAGGCAGCAGCTCCATGGCCTTTTGTACCGGGTCGGTGGTGGTGCCTTTGGTGTCGGAGACCACCGCCAACGCCTGTCCCGTAACTGCGTTGACCAGACTGGATTTTCCGGCGTTCCGTCGCCCGAAAAAGCCGATGTGAATGCGATTAGCCGATGGCGTATCGTTGAGAGACATATGTATCACGCCTTTCTGAACATAAAGAAGATAGAAAACGCTCTTTCCGGCGCTTGGCCGGTGGATGGAAGGAAGGCACACTGCCCTGCCTTTTGCGGCAGCGGCGTTGCCGGGACGGAAACATTAAAATCTGAAATCCCGGATTCCCTGTTCAATTTTTTCCAGATGATCCTTGCAGATTTCCTTGACCTTTTCCTTGGGGATATTCTCCAGCTCGGCCTGAATCAGGGCTTCCCCGATTCGTCTGGTTTCTTGGCTGGCATAATCCATCAAATATTCTTTCAGGGTCATCAGCGCATTGGGGTGGCAGCAGTTCTGGATCTGGCCGCTTTTACACAGGGACATAAACCGGTCGCCGGTGCGTCCCTCCCGATAGCAGGCCGTGCAAAAGGAGGGAATGTAGCCCATCTCCATAAGCCAGCGCACCACCTCGTCCAGGGAACGCTGGTCAGAAACATCAAACTGCTCGGTGTCCGTGGGCCGTTCCTCCTTCTCATAGCCCCCCACCGAGGTACGGGAACCACCGCTGATCTGGGAAACCCCCAAGCGGATAACCCGCTCCCGAACAGCCTGACTCTCCCGGGTAGAAATAATCATACCAGTGTAGGGTACAGCAATACGAATCAGAGCGCACAACTTAGCAAAAATATCGTCGCTGATGCCGTTATCAAACGCAGAAGGATCTATATCCGCAGCCCGCTTGATCCGGGGCACGCTGATGGTATGAGGACCCACACCGTGAACCGCTTCCAGATGCTCGGCGTGCATTAGCAGCCCGGCAAACTCGTATTTATACAGCTCCAGTCCAAAAAGAACCCCCAGGCCCACGTCATCAATGCCGCCCTCCATCGCCCGATCCATTGCCTCGGTGTGGTAGTTATAATCATGTTTGGGGCCGGTGGGATGCAGCTTCAGATAGCTTTCCTTATGATAGGTCTCCTGAAAGAGAATGTAGGTGCCAATACCGGCCTCCTTCAGCTTCCGATAATCCTCCACCGTGGTGGCGGCAATATTGACATTGACCCGGCGAATGGCGCCGTTCTTATGCTGGATGGAATAGATGGTCTTAATACATTCCAGAATGTATTCAATGGGGTTGTTCACCGGATCCTCCCCGGATTCGATGGCCAACCGCTTATGGCCCATGTCCTGCAGCGCAACAACCTGCTCCCGAACCTCCTCTTGGGTCAGCTTCTTCCGGGGGATATCCTTGTTTTTTCTGTGGTAGGGGCAGTAAACGCAACCATTAACACAGTAATTGGAAAGATACAGAGGAGCAAACATCACGATGCGGTTGCCGTAGAAATCCTTTTTAATCTGCTGGGCCAAATCGTACATTTCCTGAATCTTGTCGGGTATCTCACAAGCCAGCAGTACAGAGGCCTCCCGGTGGGTCAAACCCTTCCGCAGTTTGGCCTTTTCCAAAATACGATCAATCAGGGCCACATTCTCCTTGTTTTCCTCGGCATAAGCCAAGGTCTCCACAATTTCCTCATGATTGATAAACTCATCTGCAATCAAAGATTTGGGGTTGTATTGATAATTCATTGTATTGATTCCTTTCCTGTATCATTGTTTCCTTGTTGGCGCCAGGTTACCGGATCCCCCCGGTCCACTGCTACTTCATAGCCGATACTTTCCATGCGCCGCTGCATGCAAAAGCGGCACTCGGCTGCTTCATCGCCGGTGCAGATTTTGTTGTCATAAAGCAGGTATTTCTCCCGCACCCCTTTGGGGGACAGATTGGGCATCACCACGTTGGCACCGGCTCGAATCCCCTTCTCCCGCCCCAAAGGATCCAGCGTACCCAAAGCCGTAGTAGCCGGCAGCAGCGCACCCGGCAGCATTAGCCGCAGCAGCCCGATGCAAAGCAGGGTCAGCTTCACACTACCGGCAGCAGCGTCCCGAAATGGGGTATCGTGATGGGGAATAAAGGGGCCGATGCCCACCATCTGGGGCTGCAATTCCTTTAAAAAGAGGAAATCCTCTGCCAGACTATCCGGTGTCTGTCCCGGGGAACCCACCATGAATCCACTGCCCACCTGGTAGCCCAGTTCCTTCAACTCCCACAGACATTGCTTCCGGTGAGCCAGGGACAATTCCGGCGGATGTAGCTGCCGGTAGTGACGATCCAGAGCCGTTTCATGCCGCAGCAAATACCGATCAGCCCCGGCTTCCAGAAAAGCCCGGTAGGTTTCCCTGGATTTCTCCCCCAGGGACAGCGTAATGGCACAGTCTGGGTATCCCTTGCGAATGGCCGAGATAATGTCCACCATTTTTTCATCGGTGTAAAATCCGTCCTCCCCGCTTTGGAGCACATAAGTGCGGAACCCCAGCTCATACCCGACGGCGCAGCATTCCAAAATCTCTTCTTTGGTCAGCCGGTAACGCTGGGCATTGCCGTTGTTCCGGCGAATGCCGCAATAATAACAATCATTTTTGCAGTAATTGGAAAACTCAATGAGTCCCCGCAAATACACCCGATTGCCGTAATGGGCCCGGCGCACCGCATCAGCCCGTTGAAAAAGAGCATCGGTGTCAACCTTGTCCCAGTGGGCAAATAATTCCACCCATTCTGACCGGGATAGCTGTTGTTCCCGTTCCAACTTGTCGATCCATTGCCGCACAGCATCGCCTCCTGTAACAAATCCAAAAGCAAAAACTCCCTGCCGAAAGGCAGAGAGCAAGCGGCCCTGCGATCCTGTTCGCAAAGCCCAGATTCTCCGTCTTCCGGTGCAGACCAAACTTTACCGTCAGTACGCATTGTTTTTTCTGTACACGAGTATACCATATCTCCCCCCAGGATGCAATGGTTTTTTGTTGGGAATACAGCAAGCAGCGGACAACGTACCCTTTGCCTTTTCCCTTCGAAAAAATCTACCATTCCCCATTGCGAAACCGGCGGATTTATTGTACAATAGAAATGTATATCAACCAAAATTTAAAATTCCAATCTGGCAAAACCATTGGAGGTTTCTCATGTCCCAATTACAAGAACGATTTTTAGCAGCGCGGCAGCAGGCCGTAAAAACAGATTTCAACCGCATGAATGCCATGCAGTTTTCGGCAGTCACCAAAGTCAAGGGACCCGTGCTGATTCTGGCGGGGGCCGGCAGTGGGAAAACCACCGTCCTGGTGAACCGCATCGCCAATATGGTAAAATACGGGGATGCCTACACTTCCCCGTGGGTTCCGGAGGTCACCGAAGCACAGGTGGCAGCCGCCGAAACCTACGCGGCCCGGCCGGAAGGAACCCCCCCGGAGGGTGTTGCGGTGCATCCCATTGCTCCCTGGACCATTTTGGCCATTACCTTCACCAACAAAGCCGCCGGAGAATTAAAGGAGCGGATTTCCGCCAAGTTAGGCCCTGCCGGCAACGACATCTGGGCCGGCACCTTCCACTCCACCTGTGCCAAGCTGCTTCGTCGGTACGCCGACCGGCTGGGCTATACCTCCCACTTCACCATTTATGATACCAACGACCAGCAGCAATTGCTGAAGCAGATTTACAAGGCCCGCAATATTGACGACAAATTGCTGCCGGTGCGGGCGGTCTTAAACTCCATCAGCAAGGCAAAGGACAGCTTGATTCCCCCGGCAGAATACCCCGCTGGGTCGGACTATCGGGAAAAGAAGATCGGCAGCCTGTACGCCGAGTACCAGACGGCCCTGCGGGAGGCCGACGCCATGGACTTTGACGACCTGCTGGTCAATATGGTGCAGCTGCTCCGGGATAACGAGGACGTGCTGGACTACCTGTCTGACAAATTCCGGTATATTATGGTGGATGAGTACCAGGACACCAACCACGCCCAGTATATGTTCATCAAGTTGCTGTCAGAAAAGCATCGGAACCTTTGCGTGGTGGGAGACGATGACCAGTCAATTTACCGGTTCCGGGGCGCCACCATTGAAAATATTCTCAGCTTTGAGCAGGAATATCCCGACGCCGCCGTCATCCGGCTGGAGCAGAATTACCGCTCCACCGGCAATATTCTGGATGCAGCCAACGCCGTCATTGCCGGAAACAAGGCCCGGAAGGGCAAAAACCTGTGGACTGACCGGGGTGCCGGAGAAAAGATCACCCTGTACACCGCCGCCGATGAGCAGTCGGAAGCCCGGTACATCGCCGATCAGATTCTGGACCATGTCCGGGCTGGGGAGAAGTTTTCCAGCCATGCCGTGCTGTATCGGGCCAACGCCCTATCCAACGCTCTGGAAAATGTTTTTGCCCGCAGCGGCATATCCTATCGGGTCATTGGTGGTTTCCGGTTCTACGATCGGAAGGAAATTAAGGACGTGCTGGCCTACCTCCATGTAATCCACAATCCGGCCGACTCCATCCGGCTCCGGCGAATCATCAATGAACCAAAGCGAGGCATTGGGGATACCACCGTGGCCGCTGTGGCGGACATTGCTGACGGTCTGGGCATCTCCATGTTTGAGGTACTGCAAACCGCCGACCAATACCCCAGCCTGTCCCGCAGTGCCGCCAAGCTGAAAGCCTTTGCCGATATGATGGATCAGCTGCGCTCCATGGAGGACAACAGCTCCATCCACGGCCTGTTGGAGCAGGTGCTGGACAAGACAGGCTATCTTCAATCCCTGTTTGCCATGGGGCTGGAGGGAGCCGATAAGGTCGATAACGTCAACGAATTATCCTCCAGCATTCTACAGTATGAGGAGGAAAACGATCAGGCCAGTCTGGGGGGCTTCCTGGAAGAAATTGCCCTGGTCACCGACATTGATTCCTACTCGGAAAACGATGACAAGGTGGTACTAATGACCCTCCATGCCGCCAAAGGGTTGGAGTTTGATTATGTGTACATTGCCGGCATGGAGGAGGGGGTTTTCCCCGGCAACCAGTCCATTTACGCCGGACCAGAGGAAATTGAAGAGGAACGCCGGCTGGCCTATGTGGGAATCACCCGGGCCAAAAAGAGCCTGACCCTGACTAATACCTACGTCCGCATGCTCTACGGCCAGACCACCCGGAACCGGGTGTCCCGTTTCGCCGCCGAAATTCCGGAGAAATATCTGGTAAAGAAGGGGGCCACCAGCCGTACCGGCGGCTTCGGGCAATCTGAAGGCTACGGCAGCTATGGCGGCGGTCGAAATGGTTACAGCGGATACCGCAGTGCCGGAGGTTATGGAACACCCCAGCGAAGCAGCAGCCGATTTACCGATTTTGGCAGTACAGGAAGTGCCGGCAGTGGACAAACGGCCAAACCGGCCGCCCCCACCCGTTCTTCCGCCTATACAGCCCCGGCCAAAACCGCCGCTCCCACTGGCTATACCGTAGGCGCCAGGGTTGGGCACAAGGCATTCGGCCAGGGCACCATTCTGAAATCCACCCCTGTCGGGAACGATGTGCTGCTGGAAATTCAATTTGACACAGTGGGAGTCAAAAAACTCATGGCAACCTTTGCCAAACTGGAGCTTTTATAAAGGGAGGAACCCGGTATGCCACATGAAAATTGCGGGCTGAAAACCGTCGCCCTGGAACATGTCAGCGTCCGGCGGGGCAAGCAAATCCTGTTGGAGGATGTGAATCTGGAGCTGCACTGCGGTGAAATCACTGCCGTAATCGGCGCCAACGGCGCTGGCAAAACTACCCTGCTCCGGTGTATTTTAGGAGATATTCCCCATTCCGGCCGGGTCCGATTCTCTGACCATCAAGGCGGAGAAGCAAAAAAAATCAAAATCGGCTATGTACCCCAAAAACTGAATTTTGACGCCTCCTCCCCTGTCAGTGTGGCAGACCTGTTTGCCGCCACCCGTGGAATGCGTCCGGCCTTTTTCGGCAATAAACTCCGGGATCGGGAGCGGCTGGAAGCCCTGCGGCAAGCTGGATGCGAAAAGCTCCTGACCCGTCGGTTGGGGGAACTGTCCGGCGGAGAGCTGCAGCGCACCATGCTGGCGTTGGCACTGGATCCCATGCCGGATCTGCTGATTCTGGATGAACCGGTGTCGGGGGTGGATGCCGGCGGTCTGGAGCAGTTTTACGAAACGGTGGATACCCTGCGCCGAGAGCATCATATGGCCATTGTTCTGGTCTCCCACGATCTGAACCTGGTCAAAAAATACGCCGATCGGGTGGCCCTTATCGGGGGCGGCCTCATGGCAGTGGGAGCGCCGGTTATGGTGTACACTTCCGAGGCCTTCCGCAAAACCTTTGGAAACGGAGGAATCAGCCGATGAGCCTGCTTTATACCCTGCTGGACTGGATTCCTTTCCTTCAGTCCACCTTTATGAAAAACGCCTTTCTGGCAGTACTTTGCTCCACCCTGCTATTCGGAGTCATCGGTACTTTGGCGGTTGATAATCGCATGGCCTTTTTCTCCGACGCCTTGGGGCACGCTGCCATGACCGGCATCGCCCTGGGGGTGCTGTTCGGGGTGAAAAATGACCTACTCTGTCTGCTGGCCTTCGGGATTCTCATGGCGCTGCTCATCAACAAATTGAAAGGGGACGGCGCCGCCTCCACCGATACGGTCATCAGCGTTTTTTCCTCCACTGCGCTGGCTTTAGGATTGCTGTTGCTGTCCAAAAACACCTCGGCCAGCCAGTATTCCGCCTATCTGGTGGGAGACATCCTGTCGGTAACTGTGGAAGAGTTGAAGCTGCTATTTCTGGTCACCCTTTTGGTGCTGGTAGCTTGGGGGCTGCTGTACAATAAACTGCTGCTGATTTCGGTGAACCCTTCCCTGGCCGCCAGCCGGGGCGTCCGGGTTCGGCTGTATGAGAACCTGTTCTCTGTAATGGTGGCCGTGGTAGTCATGTTCTCCATTAAGTGGGTGGGTATCCTGCTGATTAATTCTTTGTTAATCCTGCCGGCGGCCGCCGCCCGGAATGTTGCCCGAAACGTCCGGCAGTACCATATCCTGTCCCTGGCCTTTGGGATCTGCTCCGGCATCGCCGGTCTGGCTGCCAGCTGGTATCTGGGAACCTCCTCCGGCGCTACCATCGTCCTGACCGCTGCCATTCTCTTCTTCCTATCCTACCTGGCCCGTCGATTATTCGGCCGGTAATAGAAGCGTATAGTTATATGGTTCTTTGGATGTAGTAAATCATGGATATTGATTGCTTTGGGACGGCCCTCCAAAATATGGAGGGCCGTCCCCTTTATGTGAATCTATTTAGCAGATGTATTTTGAAAGAATTTGCCGATGGTTTGATTGCAGTTCCCTTTCGCGAAACACGCCTGGGACAACCGACCCAAGTAACCGATACACAAAATCGGGCAGCCCTTAGGACTGCCCGACTGCATGTTTTTGATATCGAGGAACTCCTTTATTTTGGCACGGTGGCTCCTCTTTTATTTTGCTGCCAGAATTGCTTTCCGCAGCAGTACCACATCGGTCACAGACAACGTGCCGTCACCATTCATATCACCTGCAGGTTCCTGGGTGGCCCTGGTATTATTCAAAATCGCCTTGCGCAGCAATACCACATCCGTGACGCTCAGCACACCGTCTTTGTTCAGGTCTCCCATGATAACCGGATCCGGCGGCTGCACCGTCTGCTCAGCAGCCAGCAGCACATCATAGTTGGTCACCAGGGCTTTCTGGGCATCCGTCAGAGCGTCATAAGCAGCCCGGGCGGCAGTCACCGCCTCCTGTGCAGGCGACTCGCCCAACGCAGAAATCAATTCAATGACTGTATCGGTGGCCTGCTGATCCTCGGGATCCACGCCAATGTCGTTCATGACGATTTCATAGGCCGTGCCATAATCCCCGCGTTCCGCCTCTACATACACGGTAGCCACCGGATTGGACAGGGTAGCCTGCCGCACCCGGACGGTATAACCGTCGGCTGCTGTAGCGGTAATGGTGGGAGAATGGCCGGTGCTGCAGTCGATGGTATAAGCGGTAGTATCCGCATTAAACCCTTCCAGAGAAACACCGTCTGCCTGAATTCCGGTGGCCTTGCTTCCTTCTGCCAGCCCATTGACATACTCCAGAATCGCAGCAGCACCCACTTCGGCAACCTTTTCATATCCGGCATCGTTGGGATGAACCCCATCCGCCCAGTACTTACTATAATTCTCAGTAATCAACTGATTGGTAATGGTATAGAAGTCAATCAGACCACAGTTGTATTCCGCCTGCAGCTGATCCATAATCTCCATAACCTCAGGTACATACTGGTGCCGATCCGAAGCAGTAGAATCATAAGGATAAGAGACGAAAATATAGGGGTGAGAAGGCAAGGCCAGATAGGCGTCTATAATCATCTTGTAATCACGAATGAAAGCCTCTTTGTATCCGGCCACATTCCAGCGGCCACTGGTGGCATCGTTGGAACCGACAAACAGAATCATAATATCCGGTTCACTAGCCAACCCGCGCTGATAATTGGCCTGAGACATATAGGAATAAACGCTAACCCCGGCAGGCGGCACATCCACCACAGTGGATCCGGACAATCCGGCATTGTAAACCGTGAAATCATCCCCCAGCATCGTATCCATCTGGCCCGGATAACTCATGGTTTTAGCGCCGTTAAAGTCGGAGCAGCCGTATCCTTCGGTGCAGCTGGAACCAACACAGGTAATACGGATGGGGCTGTTCTCCAGCTCTTCCATGCGAACCGCCGCATCGGCAGCCCGCTGTCCGTAGGTGACCAGTAGCTTCTGCAAATCGGTCAAAGCCTGATAGGCGATGACAGCATCTTTGGCGTCAGCCATATCATTGCGATAGAGATATACCGGCAGATTAGCCGCCATTTTGGACACCGGTGCAGCCTCCACCTTATCCGCCGATTTCACAGCATCAGCAGAGTAGGCTTTCACGGTGTAGTCAGCTTCTTCACCGTATTCTTGGGTCACATGCAGGGTAAATTCATTAGAGAAATCCAAGGTTCCGGCATTATCCAGCGCAGTAGAAGAGCCGGCAGACAGCTGAGGTTTGGCAGAAACCTGAGCCAGATCTACCCCTGCTTTTACCAACACCAGAGCAGTATTCCCCTCCACGATTACAGCTTCAATATCTGCGCCGCTAAAGCCATACAGCTGGGCAGGATACAGGGTCGCCCGCGCAGCCAACGCCTCCTGCAAAGCGGCAACATTGGTCACGTCGGCCTGCTCATACTTGTTCATGGCGTTGTAGGCAGCTTCGGCAGCCTGCAGCGCAATGGGAAACTGAGCGTCATCGACGGCAGGCAGGCTGTCAATGGCGGCAATCAGATCTACAACCGCCTGTGCGTCATAAGAAATCTCCTCACCAGCAACAGCATAAAGCCAGATTTCATCCAACTGGAGATAGGCGGCGCCATAGGTACCCGTAAAGGTAATGCGGAAATACTGGTAGGTACCTACGTTGTCCGGATAAAATTGATATTCCGTATTGTTGACATTTTCCATGCCGGAATCGGCGACCTCATCAATGGTTTCCCAAGTGACATTGTCCAGAGAGCCTTCCAATTTCCAACCTTTAGGGTTCCGGTTGGTCCACTGGGCGGAATCGGTACCGGTGACCATACCATAAGCGCCGATGGTATAGAAAGAATCGGTCTTCCAGGTGACAGTACAGGTCAGCTGATTGGTCCCCATCTTGGTAGACAGGGAAGAATCAAACAACATTTCCACCCGCTCTCCGTTATCAGTTCCCAAATTGGGGCCGCTGAGAACGGTTACATCTTCTTGATTGTCCAGCCGAACCAAAGCCTTCAAGGCAAGCGTATAGTCCTGCCGGGCCTGGGTCACCACTGCTTCCAGATCGGCGACGTCTGCATCGGCAGCCTTGGCGGTTGCCACAGCCGCCTCTGCCGCCTCTAAGGCATTCCGGTAATCAGGCAGATAGCTGACCTCCAGATCGGTCAGAGCCTCCACCTGTTCCTTTGCCAGATCATACAAATAGGTGCCGCGGTTCGAGACCAGCTCCTGCTCAGCGGCAGACAGAGCGTTATACAATTGGGAAATCTTTTCCATCTGGGCCGCTAAAGCATCGCCAGACAGACCGTCCAGCTTGTTAATCTCCGCTGCCACCGCCTTGGCGTTCTCATCGGACACCACCACATTGCAGAGAGCGGTAATTTCCGCGGCGGTCAGAGCCCTGTTATAAATGGTGAATTCATCATATTTCGCAACGGCGTTGTTCCGGATGCCAGCCGTGTTGGGCAGCAGCCAGTAGGAAGCGCCGCTGATGGTGTAGTAATTGGTATAGGCGTTGCTATTCTCATGCTTCAGCGTGGGGGCAGATTTTGCTGCAGTGGCAATGTCAAACATGGAATAATTCCAGTTCGCGGGATTGGCATTGGCAAGTTCCCCGTCCACATAAACATTCCAATTCTTCTGGGCATCGCAGGTCACCGTCAGCAAGGTCCACTGATTCAGGGGGATCTGATCGGAAGACAGGGATAGGGTCAGGGTGCCCACCGTGGCCTCATTCCGCAGACTGACTTCAAAGTTCCCGCTGTCCCCGTAACCAATATAAATCCGGTAACCGAACAGTCCATAGGAGAACAGATAGGTTTGCGATCCTTTTGCGCTGAGATTGACCCACATAGAAATGGTGGTGCCGTTCTCAGTGTATAGGAAGGGATCATAATCATCGGCACGCCAGTTGACGGTACCTTCCATGGTTTTGACATTGGCAGTCACCGATGCCGATTTGGCGCCGTACTTGCCGCCGGCAGCGATTTCCACGCTGCTGCCCAGATTCGGGGTGACCCGGCCCAGAATATCGCTGGTGGTGTCATCCTCAAAATTCAAGGAAAGCAGCTTTCCGCCGTTGGCGTTGGCTTTGGTATTGTAGTAAACGCTCCAGGCGGCAGCCAGGGCGGTATCATTGACATAAGCCTGATCCGCAGTGGACAACGCATCGTAAGCAGCCTGGGCAGTCTGAAGGTCTTCCAGGGTAACATTTTCCCCGGCATCCGTCAGGGCAGAGATCTGCTGATTGACCGCATCGGCGGCAGAAGATGCCGCTACTTCAGCAGAAAACAAATACCAGACCTGATCCGCAGTCAGAGACTGGGTGTAAATGGAGAAATCATCCACCAGCATGACGGGGGTGTTCCGGTTGCTCTCTCCGGCCCAGAAGGTGGTACCGCCGATGGAAACATAGTCGGTCCAGGCAAAGTCCGTTCTTTGGGGATCGGTGGCCCCGGATTTCTGGGCAGCCAGAACGTAGGGAGAATACATGGTATCCAAGGTGTAAGAACCGGCCGCTTTACCGTTAATGTAAACCGTCCAGGTTCCGTTTGATTCCCAGGTAATGGTGACCAGCGCCCAACTTCCGTTCAAAGCGGCGTCATTAATGGCCAGATCCTGGTTGGTGTTGCTTTTGCTGGTATTGCGCACACTGAGCTTGAAGGTGCTGCCGTCCCACCCCAGATAGAAGCGGTTATGATACCAACCATAGGCAAACAAATAGGAATTGTTGGAATGGGACGTCACATTCACCCACATGGAAACGGTGGCGCCGGAAGTCTGGGTGTTGTCAAAGGGATCATACGCATTGGCATCCCAGTAAACCATACCTTCCTTTTTGTTAGAGGCGTTTGGGAAGGACAGGGAACGGCCCCCAACCTTACCTCCGTCGGTGACGGAGACAGAACTTCCCTTTGTTACAGTAACATTGTTGCCTACCGTCCAGCCGCTGTCAGTCTCAAAATCCAAATGAACTGCTGGGCTGGGCATATCCGTCGCATCAACCGCACTTACCGACAGCGCACCACCAAAGGCAGATAGCAGTAGGCACAGGCAAAGCAACAGACTCAATACTCGTTTTGCTTGCATAAAATAACCTCCTTTTTGTACGCATCGTCGTCACCAGTCAGGAAGCCGTGGAAAAGTGCATCAGCCGTCTGGCAACATGGGCAACCCAAATCTGATCTTACGACGCAAGAACCCAAATCGTTTCACATTATAACGATTTAAAAACTGTAATTTAAGTATATCGGCTTCTTTCAGGTAAGTCAACCCAAAAACCGTCAATGCAAATGTCAAATTTTAGCCAAATATTTGTATAAAAATTATAATTTATTTATTATACCAATAAAAAATATACGATTTAATTATTTTAAAAGTCACACATATCGGAGATAAATCAAAAATCTCACCTGCCATCCGTAAAAAACTATCGTCTCCATTCTAAATACAAGATGTTCTGTATTCGAAAAATCAACCTTCCCTACCAAGCAACTTTCATTTTTGTTGGGAAGCGTCTTGTACCATTTCCCACAGAACAGCTCCAAACAGGTGAAGCGCCACTCCTTCCCTTGCGAACAAGACAAGCCTTCGTAATTTGACAGCAGCAACTCCCCTATTACAGCCACATAAAAGCCACTGCCACCAGGACAGTCGGCTGAAGTTCTCCATAAAAACGCACCCTGCAGGAACCGGAACGTTCCCCACAGGGTGCATCATCAACAGTTCCCTAGAATACCGTTTCCGGTATTCCGGGATTTCCCCTTTATTCGCGGCCTTGATTCAAAATTGCTTTCCGCAGGAGTACCACATCGGTTACTGACAAAGCGCCGTCGCTGTTCATATCACCAGCAGGCTCCTGCGCAACCGTGTCCTGATTCAAAATCGCCTTGCGCAGCAGCACCACATCGGTGACACTCAGCACGCCGTCACCGTTCAGATCTCC
Organism: uncultured Eubacteriales bacterium; assembly: GCA_964481575.1. Lineage (GTDB taxonomy): Bacteria > Bacillota > Clostridia > Oscillospirales > Acutalibacteraceae > UQRS01. The sequence continues at coordinate 158,410 of CAYZTR010000001.1, read as the reverse complement.
CTTAAGGCCCACTTCCGGCGGCTGCACTGCCTGCTCGGCAGCCAACAGCAGATCATAGTTGGTAACCAGGGTTTTCTGGGCATCGGTCAGGGCGTCATAAGCGGCCCGGGCGGCAGCCACATCGGCTGAGGCCGGCACACTACCCAAAGCCTCTATGGCCTGGATCACAGCCTGAGCGGCCTCCTGATCCATATCGTTCCCCAAGTTTTCCATGTAAACCTCATAGGAGGCACCATAATCGCAATAGGCCGCTTCTACATAAACAGTTGCCACAGGATTGGTCAAGGTAGCCTGGGTCACTTTAACCGTAAAACCATCTGGAACGGTGGCGGTAATCTGTGGGATTCCACCGTTTTGGCAATCCAAAGTGTAGATATTGGTATTCGGATCAAAACCGGGCAATGCAACACCGTCTACCTGAATCCCAGTGGCGGCAGCAGCCGCATCCAAACCGGACAAATATTCGAGAATGGCGTCTTTGGCCACTTCGGCAATCCTCTCATAACCGGCATCATTGGGATGGACGCCGTCGGTCCAATACTTGGTGCCACCATTGTTTTGCTCCTGGAACAACTGCTCAGTAATGGTGTAGAAGTCAATCAATCCACAGTTGTATTCCACCTGCAGATCATCAATAATTTCCATGATCTCGGGAATATACTGATGCCGATCTCCGTCGCTGGACTGATAAGGATAGGAGATAAAGACATAAGGATGAGAGGGCAACGCCATATAGGTTTCCATAATGATCTTATAATCCCGGATGAAGGCTTCCTTGTAGCCATCCACATTCCAGCGGCCGTTGGTGGCGTCATTGGAACCGACAAACATGATCATAATATCCGGTTCACTTTGCAAGCCCTGCTGCCACTGCTCCACCGTCATGTAAGAGTAAACGCCCACACCGGAGGGAGGATTATTCACCACAGTGGTGCCGCCGCGGCCGGCATTGGTAATCACAAAACCGTCTCCCAGCATCTGCCCCATCTGGGCGGGGTAACTCTTGGTAGCGTTGTTCGAACTGCCGGAGCCTTCCGTGCAGCTGGAACCGACACAGGTAATACGGATGGGGCTGTTTTCCAGTTCCTCTACCCGGGCCGCAGCATCTACCACACGCTGGGTATCAGACAGCAGCAGTTTCTGCAGGTCAGTAAGAGCAGTATAAGCCTCCACAGCTTCCTTGGCAATGTCCAGCTGGTTCCGATAAACCTTGGCCGGCAGCTGGGCAATCAGCTTTTGCACCGGCGCGCTTTCCACCTTATCCAATGCAGTCACATTGGCAGCGGAATAAGCCATGACGGTGTAATCCTGTTCCTCGCCATAAATCTGGCTCACATGGAGGGTCACAGGCTGGGACAGATCCATCGTGCCGGTAGAGGCAGGAGTCACGGTACAGCCAGCTGCCAGAACAGGTGCAGCAGCAGCCTTGGAGGAATCGGCGCCGCTGCGGAGAAGCACCAGAACGGTATCACCTTCCACCACAGCATTTTGTACGTCCTCTCCCTGGAATCCCAGAATCGCAGCAGGATACTGCTGCGCCAAAGCAGCCAAAGCAGATTCCAGCACATCAGCGTTGGTCACATCGGCCTGCTCATATGGATTCAGGGCATTGTAAGCGGCCTGGACTGCACGCAAAGCGGCCGGAAAACCGGAATCCTCCGTATCCGGCAGGGCGTTGATGGCATCCACCACCTGTTGCACCGCCGCAGCATCATAGTCAGCGTCCGGATCGTACAGTTGCAGCACCTGACCGTAGTTCAGCGCCTGATTATACAGGGCAAAATCATCTAACTGCATACTGATGTTGGGGTTGGTGGTCCAGAAGGGGGTGCCGCCAAGTGCGTAGAAGGACGTCCAGGCAATGCTGGCCCGGGTTTCCTTGGTTTCCCGCTTGCTGGCAATATCGTAAGGCGCATATACCAGCTGTTGGCTGGCCTTCCGCGCCCCGTTGATGTAGACCGTCCAAACCCGGTTGGTGTCACAGGTAACGGTCAACTGGGCCCATTCGGTCAGTTCGGACTTAACATTCAGAACCTGCATAGCGCTGGTGGGATCGCCGTCATTATTTCGGGTACTGATCTCCAGATTTTCGCCAGACAGGCTGACGAAGAACCGATAACCCCACCAACCGTAAGAGAACAGGGCGGCATTGCTGGAATTGGCATCCAACTTCACCCACATGGATATGGTAATGCCGGTATTTTCGGTTTCCTCAAAGGGATCGTAATCGTCGGCTTCCCAATAAACCATGCTGTTCATGGAATTGGTGTTCTGCGTGGACAAAGACTTTGCGCCGTTGGCGCCGGCCTCCACAATCGAGGCAGCGGAACCCTGGGTAATGCTAACCCGGTCCGCCACATCGTCTACCGTACCATCCTCAAAATCCAGATAGATGGACTGTCCATTCTGTGCGGCAGTCACCGCCTGGGCATAATCCTTGCGGTACTGGGCCAGTTTGCTGTAATTGGAAACCTCCAGTTTCTCCAGGGAGTTCAACTGACCATAAGCCGCTTCAGCTGCCTGAATGGCCTGTATGCAGGATTTCTCCTCCGTAACTTGAATGACATCAATGGCATTCACCACAGCCTGCACTTTGGCATCGTCCACCTGGATGTCCTGATTGGCGTCCAAATACAACCAAATCTCATCCAGCTGGAGGAAACCGGCGCCGTGATCGCCCTTAAAGGTAACCCGGAAATACTGATAAGCCCCGGGGTTCTCCAGGTAAAATTTATACTCGGTATTGTTCACGTCACCCATACCAGAATCGAAAATTTCATCCATGGTCTCCCAGGTAACACCGTCCGCAGAACCCTCCAACTTCCAGCCAATGGGGGAACGCTTGGTCCACTGGGCCGAATCGGTACCGGTAACCATCCCGTAGGCGCCCACAGTATAGAGGGCATCGGTCTGCCAGGTGACGATACAGGTGGTCTGATTGGTTCCCATCTTAGTGGTCAGGGAGGAGTCAAACAGCATCTCCACCCGCTCACCGTTGGTCGTTCCGGCGTTGGGGCCGGTAATATTCGAGACCACCGTCTTGTTGTCCAAACGGGTCAAGGTAGCATCATAGGCCGCCTTGGCAGTTTCGTAAGCCTGCTCGGCAGCATCCACCAAAGCCTCCAGATCGGAAACATCCTGCCCTGCGGCCTTGGCAGTTTCCACAGCTTCGGCGGCAGCGTCCAAAATATCCAGATAAGAGGGCTGATAGCCGACAGTAGCAGTGGTCAGAGCATCCACCTTCACCGCAGCCGCATAATACAGATATCGCCCATAATTGGAGACCAGCTCCTGTTCAGCCGGAGACAGGGCGTCATAAGCCGCCTGTACCTCTTCCAGAGCAGCAGCCAGATCGCTGGCCCCGGACAGGGCGTTGATCTTTGCCACAACTGCGGCAGCGCCCTCGGTAGGAACAGCCGTATTGGTGTACCGCTGGTAAATCTCCCCAGCGGTCAGTACTTTGTTATAAATAATCATATCATCCACATATCCGTTGGGGTTGGCGTTGCCCCAATAATGCACATGGCCAATGGAGTAAATGTTGTCATACTGCCCGGCATCATTATGGGTACGGGTAGGCGCGGTACTGCCAGCCTGGGCGATATCCCAGGGGGTGTAATCCAGCTGCGCTTGCCCCACAGCGGTATCATTTAAATATAACGTCCAGACCCGATCAGCGTCACAAGTCAGGGTTACCAGCGTCCAGGTGTTGGCAGTCAGCAAACTGGCGTCGGCTGTCATGGACTGAGTCGCCCAGGACAGCTTTTCATTCCGAACACTGACCTCCAGCCGGTTATTGCTGAGGAATCCGATGTAGAACCGGAACCCCCATAACCCGTAAGAGAACAAATACCCGGCCGTGGTGGGGATTTCTTTTAAGTTAACCCACATGGAAATGGTAGTACCGTCCGCAGTATACAGGAAGGGGTCATACGCATCCGCATGCCAGCTAATCATGGATGCGCTGGAGCTGGTGCTGGTAATCTGTGCGGATTTGGAACCAAATTTGCCGGTATCGGCGATGGTGACGCTGGAACCGGCAGTGACAGCTGCCCGATCCAATGCCTCATCATAGCTGCCATCCTCAAAAGTCAGCTCGGCCAATTTTCCGCCATTGGCATCGGCCACCGCATTATAATAGGTGTTGTAAGCCTCCCGGATGGCGGGTTCGTCCACAAACGCCTTGTCGCTGTCTGACAAGGCGTTATAATCTGCCTCAGCCTTCTGGATGGCAGCCAGGGCAGCAGCGTCTCCGGCAGCAGGATGCAAGGCGTTAATCTCTGCCGCCACGTCTGCAGCCGCAGCAGTAGGCTGGGCAGAAGCGTCATACAGAGCCTTGACCTGAGGAGCCGACAGAGACTGGGTATACAGGGCAAAATCGTCCACCAGCATGGTGGGGTTGCTGTTGGTGGGCCAGTAAGGTGCGCCGCCGATGGCATAATATCCAATCCAGGCAGCATTGGCCCGGTTTTGCTTCTCCACCTGGCGGGCAATGTCGTAGGGGGTGTAGAATATGGAGTCGCTGGCAGCCACCTCGCCGTTAATATAAATGGTGCAAACCTTATTGGGGTCAAAGGTCACGGTAAGCAAAGCCCATTGGCCGTTAAAGGCAGTATTCCCGGCAGCACAAGCCAGGTCAACGGTGGGATTGGCATCGTTATTCCGAATGCTGACTTTAAAGGTGTTGCCATTGTACCCAATGTAGAACCGGTAACCATACCAACCATAGGAGAAGAAGTAGGTATCATTTACCATAGATTCCTGATTCACCCACATGGAAATGGTGGCGCCGGTAGTGCGGGTCTCGGCAAGGGGATTGTAATCATCCACTTCCCAGTATACCATGCCGTTCATGGATTTCACATTGGTGAAGGATGCGGATTTGTTGCCGGTTTTTCCGGATTCTGCAATGGTCACGGAAGAACCCAGTGTAGCTGTGACGTTACCGTTCACATCAGCGCCTGTGCCATCCTCAAAATCCAGATATACATCCGGATTGGGCATACTGTCATCTGGCGCGGCGGAAACCGCCAAGGCGCCGCCTACGGTAGACAGTACCAGGCACAAACAAAGCAGAAAACTCAACCAACGTTTTGCTTGCATAAAAGAACCTCCTTCAAGTAGTGCCGTCACAACCCTTCAGGAAGCCGACAAAACAGGTGTAAAAACCGAAGAAATCCCGGTAGCATCGGCAGCCTGAAATCAAATGGATATGTCACAAGCACTTAAAATGTTTCGCATCTTAATGATACAAATTAAGTATATCGGCTTTTTTTAGGCAAGTCAACCCAAAAACCGTTGCTATAAAGGCAAAATTTCCTGCTTTAAAATTATGCAAAAACAACAATAGAAATAACAATATGCCAAATATGCCAAAAAGCTGAGAGAAATACAAATTAAAATTTCAAAATCAAAATGCCAGGAGGAAGGATCAGAAAACGTTCGCCGTCCCATAAAAGACACCGCACCCATTTGCCGGAGATGCCATTCCCCATAAATTCTGCTTATATAATACAAATTTCTTGTATCATCCGCAAAAGACCGGGAATACTAGGGAAAATCGCATCAAGGAGGAAGCGTTATGCCGCGAACCGTTACATTTCATAATCCCCCTGGGGTGTTGACCTACGCTGCCGTAGTGGGCAAAAAGGAAGGAGAAGGCCCCCTGGGAGACCAGTTTGACCAGGTGATTCCCGATACCATGGAGGGGCATGACACCTGGGAACAAGCCGAAAGCGCTCTGCAAAAGAAAGCCCTGCATCTCTGTCTGCAAAAAGCAGGGCTGGCCAGTGGAGATATCGACATCATCTTCGCCGGGGATCTTCTGAACCAGTGTATCGGTTCCGCTTTCGGGCTACGGGAATTCGGCATTCCTTTCATGGGTCTGTTTGGCGCTTGTTCTACCATGGCCCTTTCTCTCCTGAACAGCGCCGTGTTTGTCTCGGAGGGCGCGGCAACCATTGCGGCGGCGGTCACCTCTTCTCACTTTTGCTCTGCGGAACGGCAGTTCCGATTTCCCCTGGACTACGGCTCTCAGCGCACCCCCACCGCTCAATGGACAGTAACCGGCGCAGGCGCTGTGCTGCTGTCCCGTAGCGGGGATACCAAAATTGTGGCGGTAACCCCCGGCAAGATCACCGATCTGGGGGTCAAGGACGCCAACAACATGGGGGCCGCCATGGCGCCCGCAGCCTGTGATACCATCCTGACCCATTTGCAACAAACCGGCACCAAGCCACAGGATTATGACCGTATCTTTACCGGTGACCTGGGATGGATGGGCAGCGATCTGCTGCTGCAGCTGGCTCGCCGGGGCGGTGTGGATCTCACTGGGGTACACGATGATTGCGGCAAGCTGATTTTTGACCGGGAGGTCCAGGATGTTCACGGCGGTGGCTCCGGCTGCGGCTGCTCAGCCAGCGTCCTGTGCGCCCATATACTCCCTGCCCTGGCCGCAGGCAAGCTTCGGCGGGTGCTGTTCTGCGCCACCGGAGCCCTGATGTCTACCACCTCCAGCCAACAAGGAGACAGCATTCCCGGCATCTGCCATGCCATAGAATTCCGGCGGTAAATTCCCACCCCTACACCAAATATTAACCTGTATCGTCATTTTCTTAACGGATCCTTTACAATTCAAAAAGACGTTCTTAATTTGTTTACAGTTTTTTCATGCTCAGGTTGCAACTTGAGCCGAGGAATGTGTATAATAATACTTGTCAGGAGGAACCAGTCCTGACCGAACATTGCTTTACTTCATATTTCATATTCCTTCCTAAAACGCAAAAGGCTCTCCGAACAGATCGGAGAGCCTTTTGCGTTGCCGTACTGTCTTTTGCGAAAGCACGCCCCCCTCTCCCCGGCAATCTGAGCCTTCACGCCAAGGGAGCGGCCTCCCATATAAATATATCATAACAAACCGCAGCGTATGACAATACCTTATGGCCCAACTCCTGGATTCCTGCTTGAAAACCCGGCGGTTCTATGGTATGATGCTCTCATAAAAATTTCCAATAGAAGAAAGGCGGCGGCGATAATGCCAAGAAAACGGGTAGAGATTTTTACCGACGGAGCCTGTTCGGGCAATCCAGGGCCGGGCGGCTGGGGCGCAATCCTGCGTTATGGCACCCATGAAAAGGAATTATCCGGCGGAGAAAATCCCACCACCAACAACCGTATGGAACTGACCGCCTGTATCGCCGCCCTGGAGCTGCTGACCGAACCCTGCGATGTGGTATTGACTACCGACTCCCAGTATGTGGCAAACGGCATCACCAAAGGCTGGGCGGAAAGCTGGAAACGCCGGGGCTGGAAAAAGGCGGACAAGACCCCTGCATTAAACCCGGATCTTTGGGAGAAACTATTAATCCAGATCCACCGGCATCAGGTGGAGATCGTCTGGGTAAAAGGTCACGCCGGGCATCCGGAAAATGAACGTTGTGACCGGTTGGCAGTGGCAGAAACCCAAAAATTTCGGTAAAATTCTCCAATCTTTGAAAAAAATTGCTTTTACCCCTTGCAAACTGTACCATTTTGGTATACAATAATCCATACCAAATCAGTATAGATTCTGTGCCGCCGCTGCGGCCATCCGGGCTGCCGCCCGGAACTTACTCCAGAAAGAAAATAAGAAGGAATACTCTATGGATCATTTAATTTACGCCGACAATTCGGCCACTACAAAATTATCCCAGCATGCGCTGGATGCCATGATGCCCTACCTGACCGAGGAATACGGCAACGCCTCCAGTCTGTATGAGATCGGTAGCCGCGCCAAAAACGCGGTGGAAACGGCCCGGGCGCAGGTAGCCAAAGCCCTGAACGCCGCCAAGCCCAATGAGATTTATTTCACCTCCGGCGGCAGTGAGGCAGACAATTGGGCCATTAAAGGGGCCGCCCGGTACCAGCGGAGCCGCAAGGGCAAAACCCATATTATCTCCACCAAGTTTGAGCACCATGCTGTGCTCCACACCCTGAAGGCGCTGGAGAAGGAGGGCTTCACCGTCACGCTGCTGGACGTCCATGAGGACGGGCTGGTCCGGCCGGAGGAGCTGGAAGCGGCCATCACCGAGGATACCGCCCTGGTAACCATCATGTACGCCAATAATGAGATCGGCACCATTCAGCCGGTGGCCGAATTGGGCGCCATCTGCAAAGCACACGGTGTCTGGTTCCATACCGATGCTGTCCAGGCCGTAGGTAACGTGGCCATTGACGTCCAGGCGCAGAATATTGATATGCTCTCCCTGTCTGCCCATAAGTTCCATGGGCCAAAGGGCATCGGCGCGCTGTATGTCCGCAGCGGCGTGGTAATTGACCGGCTCATAGAAGGCGGCGCCCAGGAGCGTGGCCGCCGGGCCGGTACTGAAAATACGCCCGGTATCGTGGGGCTTGGTGTAGCGATTACCGACGCCGTTGCCAATCTGGACGAGCATATTGCCCATCTCACCGAATTGCGGGACTATTTTATTGAGAACGCTTTGAAGATCACCCATAGCCGCCTGAACGGCCATCCCACCAAGCGGATGCCCGGCAATGTGAACATGTGCTTCCAGGGGATTGAGGGAGAATCCCTCCTGCTGATGCTGGACTTTAAGGGCATTTGTACCTCTTCTGGCTCTGCCTGCACTTCTGGCTCCCTGGATCCCAGCCATGTTCTGCTGGCCATCGGTCTGCCGCATGAGATCGCCCATGGTTCCCTGCGGCTGTCCTTTGGGGACGATATCACCAAAGAAGATGTGGATTACATCCTGGAATCGCTGAATTCTATCGTGGAGCGTCTGCGTTCCATGTCCCCCCTGTGGGAGGAAATCTTAGAAAGGGAGAAGCAACAATGATTTACTCCGAAAAAGTTATGGATCACTTCCAGAATCCCCGAAACGTGGGGGAAATCCCCGATGCCAACGGTGTTGGCGAAGTGGGCAACCCCGTTTGCGGCGATATTATGAAAATGTATTTGAAGATTGAGAACAACGTCATTCAGGACGTAAAGTTTAAAACCTTCGGCTGTGGCTCCGCCATTGCCACTTCCTCCATCGCCACGGAGATGATCAAGGGCAAAACTGTTACAGAAGCCTTGAAGCTGTCCAACCAGGCCGTGGTGGAAGCGCTGGACGGTCTCCCCGCCCATAAGATCCACTGCTCCGTCCTGGCAGAGCAGGCCGTGAAGGCCGCCATTTCCGATTGGTATACCCGGCAGGGCATCGACCCCTTGCCCATCGTTGGCCCCATTGAAGATTGTGACCACTGCGACGTCTGCCACTAAAGGGAAGTACATCAACCGCCTGTTCCTCTTCTATTGAGGGCTGGCGGTTTTTTGCTGCCTCCAGCCATAGAAATTCCCCAAAAAATTCTGCAAAAGGGCCGCCCGGATCACCGGACGGCCCCTTTGCAGCCTGCGCTGGCAGGCCCCCTCTTGAAGCGTTTCGCTTGTACTTGCAGAATGTCAGGACGCTTTCGCCGGTGTTTCCAAAATGGCTTTCCGCAACAACACCACATCGGTCACGGAAAGAAGCCCGTCACCGCTGTAATCATATTTTCCCAGCAATTCTGCATCGGAGACGCCGATTAAAATTGCCTTGCGCAAAATAACCACATCGGTAACCGTCAGCGGCTCCGGGTCGTCAATATACCCCATTGGAGTGCGGCTTGCCTCAATAAGGGGCTGGCTGCCCGCGTATGTTTCGTTGACCTTTTCCACGGCAGTCTGGGCCGCTTCCTCCCCCGGCTCTGCCAGCGTGTAGAACAGGGTGCGATAACACACCTCTTCCTCTTTTGTCTCCGGATTCCAGGCCTTGGTTTCCAGCACATGAGTTAGGGTGGAATTGGTCAGCTGGGCAATTTCTGCCTGAGCCGGGCTTTCTTCCTTGCCCATAATCACTACCACAAATCCATCGGTGGCCATGGCCTCACCGTTCAGATGCCCAATCCAGTTGGGCGAAGCATACCAATAGCCCTCCCGGTCGGCATAGGCTTCGTCGAGACCGGCGCAAAGGGCCAGCACGTCGGCAGAACCGGTTTCCGGCAGAAAATACAGAATCATGGTCCAATTGGTTCCGGAAAGCATGGCCAGAGATGTAACCCGCATATCGACCGCTCCAAGGCTTGCGCCCATCTCCTCCGCCAAGGCCTGGGCGTCCGGCGTGTCAATAAACACCAAAACCTGATTCTCCCGAAATTCGTCAAGCGGTTCTGCCGCATAAAACGGTTCTGCCGCACAAACCGGAAGACTCAGGCAAACCAGCAGCACCAAGCAGGACAGCAAAACGGATACTACTCTTTTCATGATAACAACCTCCTTATAAAATATAAAAATGTTCGTGTGATACTCCTCATAACATTTTGTTTGGGGAAATACACCACGTTTTGATGCGTTGCTAATGCAAACACTGCATATTGATCATTTTTCAAACCTGCCCCTCATTAGCTACCCAAAATCAATTCTCTCAACAGCGTAACATTCGCCACCGTAACTTGACCATCGAAATTTAAATCAGCTGCGATTCACTCATTACCCGTGAGTGAAGGATTAAGGATATGATTCCTCTTTATTGTACCATCTACAGTGCTTAGGCCACCATTGAGATTCACATCACCAAGCAAAAAAAGAATCTCAAAGACTCCATAATATTCCCCCGACGGCCTGTTGCTACCTTCCGCAGGCAAGGTGGGCAGACCCGCGTTCTCTGCCGTCTCCGCACCGGCAGCCATACCCATGGAGCACAACATTCCAAACACCAGAAGAACGGACACATCACATACACAGTTTTTTGATAACAAACGCCCCTTTCTCTTTGCGAAACATAGATGCATTTCGTTAATTTTAGTATACTATAAAATGGTAAGAATTGCAAGTGATTTCAACAAAATTCGGTATAATTTGATGCGAATTTTTGTGCTTGCAGAATCCAATTTGCAAAAGGGCGGCCCGGATCACCGGGCTTCCCCTTTGCGGCCTGCGCTGGCAGGCCCCCTCTTGAACCGTTTCGCTTGTACTTGCAGAATGTCAGGACGCTTTCGCCGGTGTTTCCAAAATGGCTTTCCGCAACAATACCACATCGGTTACAGACCATTGGCCATCTCCATTCATATCAGCAACGGGACTGTATTCCGCATTTTCTAAAATCCCTTTGCGCAACAAAACCACATCTGAAACCGTACAAATTGCATCACCAGACAAATCACCGGTATTCAAGGCCACGTATTTTGGATAATGATCTGTTTCATCACTAGAGTAAGTAAAATTGTAAATGGTCAGCTGAGAACATCCTTCAAAAGCCTCTGCCCCAACCAGTGTGACTCCGGGAAGGAACAGTGTTTCCAAATTTCTACAGCCGGCAAAAGCGCGCGGCTCAACGGTCTTTACGGAGAATGGAATGATAATGTTTTCCAAACCGGAACCACTAAAAGCCTGCATACCTATTCGCTCAACTGTATCGGGAAGTTCCAGGGTTTGCAAACTCTCACAGTCCATAAACATAGATCCTTCAATTACGGTCAATCCGGCAGGCAAAATTACCTTAGACAGATTCGTACAATCAAAGAATGCTCCGCCCCCCAATTCGGTTACGCTATCCGGAATAATCATCTCCGTTAAACCTGTGCAGCTATTAAAGCAATCCTGACCAATCTCGACCAAACCATCAGGAAGCGGAAGTTCTGTCAAAGCGGAACACCCTGTAAAAACATGTTGTTTCAGATTTGTAAGACCGTCAGGAAGTTGCACATTTCGCAGCTGTACGCATCTATAAAAGGCAGCATCCCCAATGGAGGTAAGGCCTACCGGCAAATCTACTGTTTCCAGATTTTCACAACCGTAAAAGGCCCGTCCAGAAATCTCAGTTACCCCGGTTGGCACTGTGATTGTTCTTAAACCATCACAGTCAAAAAATGCATAGGCGCCAATGGAAGTAAGCCCCTCCGGCAATACAACAGAAGAAATACCGTTTCCCCAGGGAGCGGTTGTATGGCGAGTAGGATACTCGCCCTCTAACGTAAAATCAAACATTGCTCCGGTCCCTTCGATGGTCAACACGCCATCCTCCAGCGTCCAGGTCAAATCATCACCACATTGATTGTCCTGCATTTCCGCCGCAAGTGCTGGCAACGGCATCATCAATATCAATAACACTATCGAAAAAACCGTCAAATACTTTTTCATGCAAAATTCCCCCTTCTCTTTATAATGAATTGTTTCGGTATAATTTGATGCGAATTTTTGTGCTTGCAGAATCCAACTTGCAAAAGGGCCGCCCGGATCACCGGACGGCCCCTTTGCAGCCTGCGCTGGCAGGCCCCCTCTTGAAGCGTTTCGCTTGTACTTGCAGAATGTCAGGACACTTCCGCCGGTGTTTCCAAAATGGCTTTCCGCAACAATACCACATCGGTTACAGAAATACTGTCATCGGCGTTCAAATCACCCAAGTAGCAGTCCAAAACACCGGGTACAATCTTCAAAATCGCTTGGCGCAGTTGCACCACATCCGTTATCGTCAGGTTATCATCCAAATTCAGATCTCCCAGGGTCAGCGCAGACAACCTGCGAATCTGGGTCTCCTCCGTAAAATTCTCTATATTTGCCTCATACAGTTCCAATAACCCTTCCAACATATCATCCGTCAGTAAACCGAGTTGATAGGCATTCGATAGACTCTTCAATCTCCACGCGATCGTATTTTCAGACGGCGCAAGATCTTGCCTGTCCTCTCGGATGTAGAACACCAAATTGACGCCCCGTGTCATTCGCAAATAATAGTCTCCCAAGCATATTTCCCAATAGCCCTGAGGGCCACCCCAGATGGTAGAACCCGGGGTGGAATATGCCACCAAATAACCGGCGTCATTTGCCGCCAGACATGCCACATGGTAAAGCGTTTTCTCATCTATTATTTCGCCATTCGGATCGAGATAGGTACCACCCGAGCCCTCCGTCTCATAAATCATTTGGCGAAACGCCGCATCATCTTCCGCAGATAAGGTGGGCAAACCGCTTTCTGCCGTCTCCGCACCGGCAGCCATACCCATGGAGCACAACATTCCAAACACCAGAAGAATCGACACAAAACACATACACCGTTTTTTCATAACGAACGCTCCTTTCTCATAAAGCAATGGTTTGCTCTATTTGTTATATTATACTATAAAATATTCGAAAGCGCAACTATTTCAGCGAAGATCAACTATTTCAGAGAAAATATTATTTTTAGTATTTAACATATTCTTGCGCTTCCAAAACGGCAAATTCTTCCGCAGAAATAGAAGAGGTATCCAGAATCATTTGCCTTAGTAAAACTACATCGGAACTAGTAAGCGCATTATCTCCGTTTATATCTCCTGCAAGTAACAAAGCATCAGATGATGTGCCATTTAATACTAATTGCCTCAAAACGACTACATCGCTTACAGACAGCACTCCATCCCCATTTACATCTCCTGTTATCACAATTGTAAAAATCGTGGTAGAGGTACCGCGCGTAAATTGATCTCCTGTACCAAGCAATTCCAGATCATCTTTACTGCTCACAGAGGTAAAGTTAATATCGCCAGTATAATCATAAGTTTCTCCGTAATTATAAATAAACCGGTTGAATCGTGTACTGCTGGACACACCTTGCACATAATAAGCACCATTCTTATAAATGGTGGAATATGTTTCCCCCGCAGCAGTTGCTCGTACAAATGCAATTTTTTCAATTTCTGGATCATTATTTAGAAATGTGATTGATTTGGATGCAGACAAAGATGCAGTATTACTCCTAATTTGCATGGTTCCAGAAAAAAGGCCATTATTTTCGAATCGCACTGCAATTCCCCACTGATAATTATAAAGCTCTGCTAAGCTAACCTCTTGCATATATGCAGATAGATCCAAATAAACTATGGAGCTGGCATTATATGTATTATACCGAATTATAAAGTTAGGTGAAATTCTTGTATAATTTGCTACTGATGTTTCTTGTATAGGTTCTCTATATAGTGCGATCCTTGAACTTGAATCGTCCGACACATTTGCGAAGTGATAATCCAACCGCATATAACATTGCGGGTCATAATTAGCTACCTCAATATAATTAACCAAATAATTCGTTATTCTTTCGGTTAGTTGTGTTCCATCAAAAGAAAGCTCAACATCAAAGCAAAAGCTACAACGATTTGTTCCGTTCAATGACGCATCGGAAGATTTTACATTTAGTGCATCATACATTACCCAATAATAACCGGAAAAATTAACTCCTCCTGAATTATGTCCCCAAGAATTTACTACTTTCAACGCTCCATACTCATTTGCTGTTTTTATACCATCACCATTCATATCATAATAATAAGCATCATCATAACCCACTATTGTCATAACATGGCGCATTTGAGCAGAATACTTCGTATAGAATATGGTTTGTTGATAAGCATTAGGATTGTCGACTACAAAATCCGCACTGGTTCCAAAGGTTAAAACATGCCCATCAGAAAGGAGACTTTTGATTGTGACGATTGCTTCGCTGTTTACGTTTGTAATTGGTGTAGAACTGCTTGAATTAGCAAAGGAAACAGTCTTATAATCAGCAACACGAGTTTTTAAAGCCTTGCGCAATAATTCTTCATCTGAACATTGCGTATGTAAACCAGTTGTTGTCGATACATAGGGAGAATCTGCAATTGAAAGACACCCCTGCATTTGCAGCACTTGAAAATTGCCTTGAATGCTACTTCCCTCCGAATCACCTGCTAGACTAGCATATGCATAAGTAAATCCGGGGCTCATTTGATGCGCTGTGTTTGTTGCAACGTCCGTCCAATTGTTTAATTTGGCAACTTCATATGTAAATTGATAATAGGTTGTAGCAAAAGAAGCACAAGGCCCATTTACAGTTTGATCGGCAATAGGAGGAAAATAAGATGTTGCAGACAAATCCACGCTGGAAGGCAAACTACTGTTCCCTAAAATTGAGGTGTTACTAACATTTGCTGCATGAGAAGATTGTGCCACGTCCTCAAAAAAGCCCTCATCTTCTGGAAGAAAACCACCTCTAAATATATTTTCAGTTGAATCAACTGCACTTTCATAAGTTTCAGGCACCACATTATCAGCATCCAATGCAAATGCTGATACCCCTGATATATTCAAACTAACCAACACTCCCACCAATACGCCAGACAAAACCCGTTTCAACCACATAGTTTTTACCTCCCTTTTTTAACATTTGCTCTAACAAACGATGATCGCCTCATTATAATTTTATTATAATTCATTATATTACATTTGTCAAGAATATATTTTGATGAATAGTATTGAATTGAAAAAATATATGTCTTATACTAGTAATGTAAACATAGAAATTTCCGTAATGATTGACAAAAAGGAAGTGCTTGGTGTATAATTCAAAGGCAAATTAAAACAGAAACGGTGTGCTGAAGATGGCTTTAGCCGAAGGGATCAAACGGGGGACGGTGGAATTACTGCTGTTGACCCTGTTAAAGGAGCAGGATATGTACGGGTATCAGCTGGCGCAGACGTTGGAAGAACGCAGCGGCGGCCGTTACACGTTGCAGGAAAGTTCCATGTATCCCATCCTCTATCGGTTGGAGGACAAGGGCATGATCTCCGGCCAAAAGCGGCAAATCGGCAAACGCCGGGTCCGGGTGTACTATCATTTGGAGCCGGCAGGTGCCTCCTATGCGGAGGCCCTGCGGAAGGAGTATCTTTCCATTTGTTACGGCGTTTTGTCCATCTTAGGGGTAACAGACCTGGAATCTATGGAAAAGGAGTAGCAGCATGACAGAGCAATTGGTGAAAAAATATTGCCGCCAAGTGCAGCGTGCCTGTCCCGCAGCTTATCGGAAACGGTTAACAGCGGATCTCCAGGATCATATTTCGGATTTTCTGGAAGCACACCCCGATGCTGACCGGGCAGCCCTTACGGCCCATTTTGGAGACCCCCGGGAATTCGCTGCTGAATACCTTTCCTCTTTGGACAAAGAACAAATCAAGAAAGAGCTGAACCGCACTGCGATTGTGCGGCGGGGCATCATCCTGGCGTTGCTCATTGTCATTGTGGGCATCACCATTACGCTTGTTACAATGATAATTTGGAACGAACACCACGAAATTACAACAATAATAACAACCGACCCTGCCATAGTTACATCGGAAGGAATCTATTCGCATGATTAACTGCATGGAAAATCCTACCCCAGAAACACGGCAGCAAATCATAACGCCAAACCGGAAGTCCACGGAAAAGGAGCAGCAGCATGACAGAACAAATGGTGAAAAAATATTACCGCCAGGTGCAGCGTGCCTGTCCCGCAGCTTATCGGAAACGGTTAACAGCGGATCTCCAGGATCATATTTCGGATTTTCTGGAAGCACACCCCGATGCTGACCGGGCAGCCCTTACGGCCCATTTTGGAGACCCCCGGGAATTCGCTGCTGAATACCTTTCCTCTTTGGACAAAGAACAAATCAAGAAAGAGCTGAACCGCACCGCTATGGTGCGGCGGATCGTCATTCTGGCGTTGCTCATTGTCATTATAGGCATGATCATTACGTTTATCATAATGATGATTTGGAACGCACGCCACGAAGCTACAATAACGATAATCGGCCCTGCTATAGTTACATAGGAAGAAGTCTATTCGCATGATTAAACTGGAGGTTACTGTATGAAACAAACCGTATCTTTTATGCTTTGCGCCCTGTTGTGTCTCTGCCTTTTTTGTGCAATGCCGGTTTCAGCCGATTCTGCATATCCCGCTGAGGCGCAACAATTGATTCGCCGAACCACGGAATATACCGAAGACGGATATACCATTGTCACTGAGGTTTACGAGACCCTGTCTAAAGCCAGAGCCAGCGGCACCAAAAGCGGACAAAAATCAACTACGGTTAAAAACGCCTCTACTGGAGAATTACTTTTCACCTTTACTGTAAGCGGCACCTTCCGGTACACCGGATCCAGCGCCACTTGTCTGGACGCTTCGTACTCCTACGCCATCAGCGATTCTGCCTGGTCGTTGAAAACCGCCTCTGCTTCCGCCTCCGGAAATACCGCCACAGCCAACGGCACCTTTGTAAGAAAAGTGGCCCTTATTACAGTTGAATCAAAAGACGTCAGCGTTTCCCTGTCTTGCGACGAAAACGGCAATCTTTATTAACACAGCGCTTGGAACCGATCCGAACCCGTCAACAACGGGTTCGGATTTTTTTCGCTTTTTATCCTGTGGCTCCAAACATCCGCCGGCACACCCGGGCGGCTGCAGACGGACCGCCTTTCAGGCTTCCCGAACAAAGGAGCTTGCCACAACCGCCAGCCCCCGTATTCACTTCCTGCATATTCTCCGGCCAAGTCCGATATATTATAACGAATGAAACTAGGAGTGGATGGCCTTGCAGCAGGGGAAATTTATTAAAAACACCATGATTTTGACAGTGACCGCCTTTCTGATCCGGGGCATGGGAATCCTGTTCCGCATCTGGATGGCGGCCAAAGTCGGCGCCCAGGGTATGGGGCTGTATCAGCTGGTTTTTTCGGTTTATGTGCTGGCCCACACCGCCGGGGCAGGGCTGCCGCCTGCCCTGATGAACCGGCTGGCTGCCCTGCCGGATGACCGCTCCCGAATGCGGCCGGTGGCTCTGACTTCGGTGCTGGCCGCCGCCATTGCCTGCCTGTCCGGCGGGGCCTTTTTTCTGCTGTCCGATTTCATCGCCACCTGTTTTCTGGCAGAAGGCACCGCAGCCCTGTCCATCCGGATCTTCTGCTTCTCCCTGCCCTGCATGGCCGTGTCAGCCGTAATCCGTGGTTACTTCATTACCGGCAGCAATACCGTCATTCCTTCGTCCGCCCAGATACTGGAACAGATCATCCGCATTGGCATTGTCATGTTCCTGCTGTTACGGCTAGGGCAGACGGATCTGGGTTCTGCCTGCGCGGCCATCATCCTGGGGGACACCATTGCGGAATTTTGCTCCTGTGCCTTTTATCTGGGCGCCCTGGGGCTGCACAACCGCAAGCTAACCAAGGCTCCCGGCGCGACGTTGGAATTCCGCACGTTGATCTGCACCTCCGCACCCATCACCGGCAGCCGCTACCTCTCCACCCTGCTGCATTCAGCCGAAAACATGCTGATTCCCTGGTGCCTCTCAGCCTATGCAGGGACGGCGGCGCTGGGCATCGCCGCCTTTGGGGAACTGAAAGGCATGACCATTCCCCTGCTGTTTTTTCCGGCCTCCTTTCTGTCCTCTGTATCCACCCTGCTGCTGCCCGAAATTTCCGCCGATTATGCAAAGGGAAACATGCAGGGCGTTCGCCGTTCCGCCGGGCGGGTGGTGGAACTGACCCTACTGCTGTCCATCCCCATTGCCGGGGGCTTCTGGCTTTACGGCCCCGCCCTGGGGCAGCTTCTGTATCACAGCCAATCGGTAGGGAATATGATGCGGGTACTGTCCCCCATTGTTCCCTTCATGTATTTGGAAAGTGTGTGTGACGGCATACTCAAAGGCATGACGCAGCAGGCCCATTCCTTTCTGTACAACCTGTGCGACTCGGTCTTCCGCATTTCCGCCATTTTGCTGCTGGTGCCCCGGTACGGGCTGCCGGGATTTCTGGGAATTATGATTTTTTCCAATATGTTTACCTCCAGCATGAACATCCGCCGGCTGCTGAAGGTGGCTGGTCTCCGGCTCCAGCTTTGGCAGGAAATTTTCCGCCCCCTGTTGCTGACGGCTGTATCCGGCGGTGCGGCCTGGCTGGCAGCCGGACTGTTGCCGGCCGGCTGGCCGACAACCATTGGCGGCCTTTCCATTTTATGTGTTGGCTACGGCCTGCTGAACCTTCCCCGGCTGCGTACCCTGCGGAAAGGTGCCCTGCGCCGCAAGGCTGCACCCTGTGTTCATGCCTGACTCCCCCGGGAGAAGTGGCTCCCATCCCTTGCATTTTCAAAAAAAAGGTGTATAATAAGTACCGGAACAAAAATTCATCCTGGAAGGTGCTTACTATGACCAAAATTGATATTTTTTCCGGCTTTTTAGGCGCCGGGAAAACCACCCTGATTAAAAAGCTCATTGCCGAGGCTTACGCTGGGGAAAAAATCGTCCTGATCGAGAACGAATTCGGCGAAATTGGCATTGACGGTGGCTTTTTAAAGGAAGCCGGCGTCCAGATCAACGAGATGAATTCCGGCTGCATTTGCTGCTCCCTGGTGGGAGATTTCGGCCGGGCTTTGCAGAAGGTACTGGCCGACTATGCCCCGGACCGGATTCTCATTGAGCCCTCCGGTGTAGGCAAGCTGTCCGACGTGATTCAGGCGGTCACCAGCGTCACTGACCAATCGGTAGTGCTGAACGCATTTGTCACGGTGGCTGACGCCACCAAAGCAAAAATGTATATGAAGAACTTCGGGGAATTCTACAACAACCAGGTGGAAAACGCCTCCACCATTTTCCTGTCCCGTACCGCCGGGCTGGAAGATGCCAAGCTGTCTGCCACCGTGGCCCTCCTGCGGGAAAAGAACCCCAAGGCAGCCATTGTCACCACTCCCTGGGAGGAGCTGACCGGCGCCCAGATGCTGGATGCCATGAACGGCGGGCATTCCTTGGCGGAGGAGTTGCTCCACGCCGCCCATCACCATGAGGAGGAGGAGGAATGCGACGATCCGAACTGTAGCTGCCATGAGCATCACCATCATCATGATCACGAGCACGAGCACGAGCATGAGCACCATCATGATCACGAGCACGACCATGACCACGAGCACGGCCATGACCACCATCACGATCATCACCATCATCATGCAGACGAAATCTTTACCAGTTGGGGCGCAGAAACCACCCGGAAGTACACCTTGGAAGAAATCGAGCAAATTTTGTCCGCCCTGAATCACAGCGAAAACTACGGTATGATTCTCCGGGCCAAGGGCATTGTACCCGCCGCCGATGGCCAGTGGATCCACTTCGACTTTGTGCCGGAGGAGCAGAATGTCCGCAACGGCGCCGCCGACTATACCGGGCGCATCTGCGTCATCGGTTCCGGCTTGAAAGAGGATGCGCTGCAGACCCTATTCCAACTGTAACCGCGAGGGAGGCGTACCATGGCAACGTTACCTGTTTTCTTATTTACCGGGTTCCTGGAAGGGGGAAAAACCACCTTTTTGCAGGACACCCTGCAAAATCCCAACTTTCAGGACGGAGACACCACACTGGTGATCCTCTGTGAGGAGGGGGAGGTGGAGCTGGACACCTCCAAAATCAAGGGACACATTTATATCAAAACCCTGGAGGAGCAAAGCCAGCTGACACCGGAATATCTGGAATCCTGCTACCGGGGTACCAAAGCAGAGCGCATCATCATCGAATACAACGGCATGTGGCTGTTACAGGATCTGATCAACGCCCTGCCCAAGGGGTGGCAAATCTACCAGGTGCTGACTTTGCTGGACGCCACCACCTACCCCATGTATCTGGCTAACATGCGAAATCTGGTGCTGGACAAATTTGCCCTGGCCGAGATGATTGCCATTAACCGGTGCGAAAAGGATTTTGACAAGTTGTCTTTCCATAAAGATGTCCGGGCGGTGAACCGCCGGGCGGAGATCATTTACGAATACAAGGACGGGGAAATTGCCTACGATGACATTGAGGATCCCCTGCCCTTTGATCTGGAAGCCAACCCGGTGATCATTGCCGACGAGGACTTCGGGCTGTTCTTCATGGACATTATGGACGACCCATCCAAGTACGACGGCAAAACCCTGAAATTTAAGGGGCTGGCCGCCACCCAGCGGCTCCCCAAGGACACCTTTATTGCCGGACGGTTCTGCATGACCTGCTGTGTGGAAGACATCGCCTACCAGGGCCTGGTCTGCGATTATAAGCAGGCGGCCTCCCTGGGCAACCGGGGATGGTACATGGTTACCGCCAAGGTCAAGGTCAAAAAACACCGGCTTTATACCGGTCCCGGTCCGGTGCTGGAGGTCATCACCGCCAATCCCACCTCCAAGCCAGAAGAAGAAGTTGTTTACTTCCGTTAAAAATCCACAGATTGCACAAAAAAGCCCATGAAATTTCTCCATGGGCTTTTTTCTTTTTGCACGTGACTTTTTAAAGTAAGTATGGTATACTGTACATAAAATTTAAAACCTTTTAAATTTTATTAAGGAGTGGTACTTCATGGAAAAGCAACGGTTTCGCAAATTCAAACAAGGAGGTGCTTCCCTATTGGCCGGTATTTTATTGGCATCCAGCCTGTTGACCCCGGGCGTAGCCGCGGCAGACACGATTTCCAACACCGAGCTATCCCGGCAGGCTGCCGCCCAAAGCATGGTGCTGCTAAAGAATCAGGAGGAAACCCTGCCGCTGCAGGCCGGGAGCGTAGCCGTCTTCGGCTCAGCCGCCATTCACACCTTTTATACCCCCTTCGGTTCCGGCTCTATCAACGGCCTGGGCATGGGCATCATGGATTCCCTTTCCATCCTGAAGGAACGGATCACGGTAGACGCTACGCTGGAGGAACTCTACCGCCAGTATAACACCGACAATCCCCCTGACACCGGCTCCTGGTATCAGGGAGTGGAGCTGTTGGCCCGGCGTTCTCTGCCAGAAATGCCCCTGACCGACGCCATCGTCTCGGCCGCCGCCAATCGAAACAATCAGGCACTGGTCTTTATCGGCCGCACCAACGGCGAAGGTTATGACTGGACGGAGGAGGAATACAAGCTCACCGCTGAGGAGCAGAATATGATCACTCTGGTGACCAGGTATTTTGACAAGGTCACCGTGATATTGAACACTGCCAACCCCATCGACATGACCTGGGACAACGACCAAGTAGACGCGATCCTCTGGATGGGCATGTGCGGCCCCCAGGGTCCCGCCGCCCTGACGGATCTGCTGACCGGTGCAGTGAATCCCTCCGGCAAGGTTACCGAAACCTGGCCGGTGCAGATCACCGACACGGCCACCTACGCCAATTACATGACCGATACCATCAAGGATATTGACTATGAGGAGGACATTTACGCAGGGTATCGCTATTATGACACCTTCAACGTGACCCCTGCCTTCCCCTTTGGCTATGGCTTATCCTACACCACCTTTTCCGTTACCCCTGACCGGATCACCGCCGATGCCGATACCGTCACGGTAACCGCCACGGTAAAAAACACCGGCAAAACGGCCGGCAAGGAAGTGCTGCAGGTTTACTACTCCGCTCCGGACGGCAAGCTGGAAAAGGCCTACCAGGAGCTGGCCGGCTTTGCCAAAACGGATCTGCTTCAGCCAGGCGAATCCCAGACCCTGACTGTCTCCTTCACCACTTCCAATATGGCGTCTTATGACGAAACCCAGGCCGCCTATCTGCTGGAGGCGGGGGATTACATCATCCGGGTGGGCAACAGTTCCCGCAATACCCAGGTGGCTGCCCGTCTGCATTTGGATCAGACGGTCATCACCCAACAATTGTCCAATCAATGCCAGCCCTCCAAGGACATTGACACCCTGACCAAGGCCGGCGCAACTCCCTGGTCTTACCCGGAAGAAGAAGCCCAACTGGCCGCGGCACCGGTGGTTCCCCTGCTGGCCGCCAATTTTGAAACAGTACAAGGTGCCAGCGTCATCCCCTCCGATCCGGCTTTGTTAGAAGGCTCGGTGGATTTGACTGATAGCAACGCTTCCGGCGCTCCGTCCGGTGGCGGTTCCACCGTAGGCGGTGCTGTAGAACTGGGAACAGTGACCCTGCCCGGCTCGGTACAAATGTCTGATCTAAACGTGAATTTTGCCGGCTATATCGTCAACGCCGATTCGGGTGATCAGGACGGCAAAGCCAGCGTCACCATTACCGAGGCCGGCAACACCCTTTCCTTCCCTTATGCCCCGGCTTACACCGGCGGTTACACCGCTACCCTCCGGTATTATACCGATACTGCTGCCACTGTCACCCTTAACAAAGACAACGCTGTGCTGGGAACCTTCCGGCTGACGCAGACCGGCCAATGGGCCACGGCGACCCTGACCGGACTGGATTTGTCCGGGGCTGCCAATATCCGGGTGACCGCCGACACCGCCAATATCACGCTGAACTGGATCCGGTTCCAAAGTGAAACCCACGTGGGTCTGGTTACCGCCAGCCTGCCGGCGGGTGCTTACGGCGAGGACCTCTCCGTTCAATTTTATGACCGCGACAACCCGGATGCCGCCATTTATTACACTACCGACGGCTCCACCCCCACCGAGGCCAGCGCCCTTTACACCGGGCCCATTGCCGTCACCGGCGAGACCACCCTGCGAGCCAGCGCTGTGAAGAGCGGCCTGGAAAACAGCCTGGTGACCACCGTGAGCTATACCCGGGACGCCAGTGTCACTGCCAAAGCCGCCACCCCTTCCATCCAGCTGTATCAAAAGAGCGAAAGCGGCGCTCAAATGCTGACCCTGTCAACGGAAACCGGCAACGCTATTTTCTATACCACCGACGGTTCCGCTCCCACCACAGCCAGCACACTCTACACCGGCCCCATCACCGTGGCTGCCGGGAAAACAGTAAAGGCTGTGGCCGTGGGGCCGGGCGTTCTGACCAGTGACGCCGCTACCCTGCGTCTGGCCAGCGTGGCCACCCCCATCGCCAGTCTGGACTCCAGCGGCACCTATCAAACCGGCAGTAAGGTGACCCTCTCCGCCGGCAATGCTACTATTTATTACACCATATCCACTGACGGCACTCTGCCAACAACCCCCACCGCTGCTTCTTCCAAATATACCGGTGCCATCACCCTGTCGGAAACCGGCCGCACCATCATACGGGCGGTGGCCATCACCGCCAGCGGTATGAGTTCGGTGGCCACCTTTGTGTATCAGGTAACCGACCATGTGTATACTTTAGAGGATGTCTATCTGAATCAGGCAACTGTTGAACAGGTGGTGGCGCAGATGACCACTGCCGAATTGGCTGAGGTGGTCTGCAGCGCCGGGAAATCCACCCGGTTTGCCTGTCCCGGATTCACCTACGCCGACGGCCCCCTGGGCTGTAAATACGGCACCTGGACCGGCTGGGCCGCCACCAACGTTCTTGCCTCCTCCTGGGATGTGGATGTTATGTCCCTGCAGGGGGATGCCATCGGCGGGGAAATGGCCGCCTCCGGCTGCGATATCTGGCTGGCTCCCGGCGTGGATACCCTGCGGGATCCCCGTTCCGGCCGGAACGATGAATACTTCTCTGAGGATCCGCTGCTGGCCGGCATCCTGGCCTCCAGGCTCATTATCGGGGTGCAGTCCCACGGCGTTGGCGTTTCTGTGAAGCACTTCGCCTGCAATGACCAGGAAACCAACCGGAAATATTACGGAAACATCAATGTCACCGAGCGGGCCCTGCGGGAAATTTACTTAAAGCCCTTTGAGATCGTGGTGCGGACAGCCCAGCCCTGGACCATTATGTCCACCTACTGCGACTTTAACGGCATCTGCACTGCCAGCAACTTCTCCCTGCTGACCGGTATCCTCCGGGGCGAGTGGGACTTCCAGGGGCTGGTGGTCACAGACTGGGGCTGCTATGCCGACAATGCCACCATGCAGTATGCCGGCAATGACCTGATTATGCCTGGCGGCAACGCCAGCGTGGTGGTCAACGCCGTGGAACAACCTGAAAGCGTCAATACCGGAGACAGTAACTATACCGCTCCTCTGACCAAGGCTATGCTCCAGCGAAATGTGGTCAACATTTTCCGAGTACTAACCCGCACCAACTCCTTTGCCAACTCCATTGGTCAGGCCCAGACCTACACCTATGCAGCACCGGAATCCAGCTGGATGTCCTCCCTAAAGGCCGATATAACCCAGGCTCCGGTGGCGATTACCGTAGTGGCCGAAGCAGGCGGCAGCGCCAGCCTGAAGAACCGGGTGGTATATTCCGGCGGCAGTGCCATTGTAGCGGTAACACCCGATACTGGAAAGTGTATCAATACCATTACTGTAATCCCCGAAACCGCCTATCAGGTTCGTAATAATAAGATTCTTCTGACGCAGGTTACAGCCGACACTACGGTGCAGATTACCTTCCAATCGGCTTCGGCCTCCGGAATCACCATACTCCGTTCCGGCGTTCGGGCCGCCCAAGCCATCTATGATGCGGCCCAGGAAGGCACCACTGCCGGATGCTATATCGCCAGTGACATGCAAACCCTGGCGGCAGCCATTGACACTGCCAACGCCCTGGTACGCGGCGGCGTGACAGTGGCAGAGGCTCAGGAGGCGCTAGGCGTCCTGGAGCGTGCAGTGGCCCGTTTCCAGGCCAATCTTCTGCCCGGCAGCTGCTTTGCCCTGGATTTGCAAAACATTCTCACTGTCCGGACAGTGGATCGCACCGGCGGCTCACCCACCATCGGCGCGGAAAATACCAGTGACGAAGGTGGCGGGCAGAACACCGCCTATACTGAGGCCGGCACCTACATGATCTTTGCCCTGGATGTGCAGGATCCCGGCTATTACACCCTGGAGCTGCGCACCGCCGTGGAATCCGCCGGCGCCACTTATCAGATCTATTTGGATAACACCCTGCTCCAAACTACTGTGGAACCTTCCTCTACCGGCGGCTGGCAAAGCTGGGTCTCCGAAAATCTGGGGCAAATTCCCATTGGCAGCGGTCTGCACACCCTGAAAATCGCTGTCCTGGAAAGCGGCATCAACTTCAACTGGATCCGTCTCACCGGCCAGGGAGAATCTGTGGATATTTCCGGCGCTTCCGCGCTTCTGGATGCCATTGATACCCTGACCCCCATTGCCCTGCTGGACGAAACCGACGCGGAAATAGTGGAAAGCCTGCGAGCCAATTATGACAGTCTGAACCCGGTGGCACGTTCCATGATTACCAACTATGCCACCTTGGTAGCCGCCGAATCCCATTTGGCCAATCTGCCGGAAGATCCCAGTCTGCTGGGAGACTTAAATGAGGACGGCAAACTGTCGGTTACCGATGTGGTACTACTGCGGAAAGCCATCCTTTCCGGAAATTCAGCAGCGCAGACCCCTCTGGGCGATCTGAACGGAGATAACAGCCTGTCGGTCACCGATGTGGTGCTCCTGCGAAAAGCTATTTTAAATCAAAATTAACAGTCCTCCTTTTGAAAAAGACTGCCTTGCTTTCTGCAGGCAGTCTTTTTCTATCACAAATCCCGGTCTTTTGTGTTCCAAAAGGCCGGGATTTTTCATAAACACAGGGGAATAAGCGTAGATCCTTTTCACTCCTTGCAGGATGCCGCCGTTTTTTCCTGTTTCATCCAGGGGCCTTTTCGATAAAACAAAATTACCAGCACCAGTCCGATGGTCCAGCCAAAGGGCCAGGCACACCAAATTCCGGCAGCGCCGAAAGGACGGGAAAGAATCATCGCCAAAACCACACGCACCACCAGATCAGTACAAGTGACAATCATAAATCGTTTCATCATACTAGCACCCCGCAGGACACCGTCCAGCACCAGCTTGGCGGATATGACGAAATAGAAGGGGGACAGAATCCGCAGAAACAGGACACCGGTGTCCATCGCTAAATCGGAGGGCGCGTCCATAAAGAAGCCCACTAATGTTCCGGCGCCAAACCAATAAAGCAACACAATGGGAAGGCTGATAGTCCACACCAGCTTGACACCGGCACGCAGCCCCGCTCGAACCCGATCCATTTTTCCCGCTCCGATATTCTGGGCAATATAGTTGGAAATGCCATTACCCAGGGTAGTGAAAGAGGTAATCACAAGATTATTCAGTTTTACTGCCGCAGCATAGCCAGCAATTACGCCGGCGCCAAATCCGTTGACTACACTCTGAATGATAATATTTCCCAGAGAAACCGAGCTTTGCTGCAAAATACTGGGTACGGCCACAATGACAAACTTGCGAAAGGCCGCTCCGGAAAACCATGCGCTTTTCTCTTCCGTCCGGATGGAAGCCAGACGGCGGAACACAAAAAGTAAAGAGAGAAGGCAGCTGACACCCTGACACAGGAAGGTAGCCCAGGCCACACCGGCCACCCCCATTTGAAAGGCTTTGACAAATAAAATATCCACCGCAATGTTGGAGACAGAAGAAACGGCTAGGAAAAGGAAGGGCGTCCTGGAATCGCCCAAAGCAGAGAAAATCCCCGTGGAAATATTATAGAAAAACAGAAACGGCAGCCCATAAATATAAATATCCAGGTAAAGCTTAGAATCTGCGAAAATTTCCGATGGCGTGTGGATCCATTCCAAAAGGCTGCCTCCCAAAAACAACCCCAGCGCCATTAAGGCCACTAGCAACACCAACATGGACAGAAAAGCGGTGTGGATCGCCGTTTTCATATCCCGATAGCGTTTTGCGCCAAACAACTGCGCTACTAAAACCGAACACCCCATATTGCAACCGAAAGCAAATGCAATGAAGATCAGCGTGATCTCATAACTGTTTCCCACCGCAGCCAGTGCATTTTCCCCGACGAATTTCCCAGCTACCAGGCTGTCTGCAATATTGTACAGTTGCTGAAAAATAATGCTTCCGAAAAGGGGCAGGCAAAACTTCCATAAGACGGTTTCCGGTTTTCCAACCGTCAAATCCTTGTTCATGGCAGATCCTTCCTTCATATGTGACAAATCTTCTATTACCAGTATAGCACAAAAAAGTCACAGGTGTAATTTCCTGTTTTTAAATACTGAGCAAAAATTCCCCTGTATAATAACAAAAGCGACTGCCCGACAGCCGAACAGCCGCTTTTTGTTTCATTGTGATTCTTCTTCCTGCTGTTCCAGATCTTTTCCGATGAGGAAACGGGGCCGGGCCTTCACTTCCAGATAAATTTTCCCGATATACTCCCCTACCACACCGATGGACAGCAACAGCAAACCGCCAATAGCCCAAAGGGAAATGGCCAGGCTGGACCAACCGGCTACTGTGTGCCCGGTCAGATACCGAATCAGCGTATACAGCAGCATCAGAATACTGATACCAAACACCGTAAATCCCAGGGTAGCGATCATCCGAATGGGCTTGACGCTTAAGGAGGTAATCCCCTCCAATGCAAAGGAAATCATCTTTTTCAAAGGATATTTGGACTCCCCAGCAAACCGCTCCGCCCGGGCATAGTATACCGTATCTGTACGGAAACCCAGCATTGGCACCATACCCCGCAGAAATAAATTCACTTCCTTAAATTCGCCTAAAGCCTCCAGCGCGCGGCGGCTCATAAGCCGGTAATCCGCATGATTAAATACCGTCTCCACCCCCATGCGGTTCATGAGCCGGTAAAACCCTTCCGCAGTAACCCGCTTGAAGAAGCTGTCGGTCTTTCGCTGACTGCGGACACCGTACACAATGTCACAGCCCTCCAGATATTTGTCCACCATTTCATCCATGGCGTTCATATCATCCTGCAAATCAGCATCCATGGAAATAGCCATGTCGCACCGTTCTGCTGCCGTCATCAGCCCGGCCAGCAGAGCATTCTGATGCCCCCGGTTCCGGCTGAGCTGCAATCCGGTAAACAGGGAATTCTCCCGGTGGATCGCCTCGATCATACTCCAGGTCTTATCCTTGGAGCCGTCATCTACCAGCATCACCCGGGAATCGGCAGCGATCTTACCGGCCCCAATCAATGCCGCCATTTTTTCGGTCAGCCGCCGGGCTGTTTCCGGCAGCACAGCTTCCTCGTTATAACAGGGGATCACCACATACAGCCGATGATTCACAAGCAACCTCTCCCTTTCGTAACCCACAGTTCCTTCCTTACTCCAGCTCATCCATGGGGATCTCTTTGGCCAGATTCACATTTTTATAGCGGAAGTCGGCGGAAACTTCCCGCACCACCTGAATCTCCGGCGGCAACTGGAAGACTTCCTCCTCCGACTGCAGCTCCACCTCCAGCGTAGCCCGATCCTGCCAGAAAGAATACAGATCCACTTCCAGCAGATGTCCTGCATAGGGCAGCACATACCGAATTTTTTCCACTGGTTTCCGGGCCGGGTCTGCCATCTCCAAAGCAGACAGATATTCCTCTTCGGTCAGCTGCCGTTCCATTTCTTCGGCTGTCAAAGCGGTGCGCCGCCGTTTTTCAGTCAGGATATACTGCCAGTTGCCGGGCGTTCCCCGCTTGCGCACCCGCCGGGTCAACCCCGGCTGAGCCAGTAAATAGGTCTGCGTGATTTGGGTAGCGGATCCGCCGGGGAACTGCTCTAAAAAGGCCCGATCGGGATACCGGATCAGAAATTTCCGTTCGATTTCCAAGGGAACCGGGGATTTTTCTGCAATATCGCCGGCAATATTCAGGTTGTCTCCCACCAGTCCCTGGAAGGCCCCTTTAGCGGCAGGCGTGGATGCCGGGTGGCACAGCAACCATTTGTTTTCCATCCAAAGGAGGGCGTCCTCTCCCGTCTGAGGCTGAATCTCCGGGCGGGGACCGTTAGTGCCACGAGGCAAGGCAACCAAAACCCGGAAGCCTTGTCCGGCTCTGGCAGAACAGGGAGCAAAGTGCAAAGTGGTGGCATAGATCTCCACCAGCATTCCCTTTGGCACCAAAAAAGCCCGCACTTTATGGGTATCCAGATGATCCTTTTCCATTTCCCAGCGATGTGCCAGCAATAAAATAAAATCCTCCGTGCCCAGATTAAATTCACTGGAACGGTGATACTCCAGCCCATTGAGCTTGGTATTGTGTCCGTTGCACCATCCCAGCTGAGAATCCATCCCGCCAAAAAGATGATCCCGGAACATGGCATATACCGGCAGGGATTCCAAACCCGGATCACTGGCCAGATATCGGGTGCCTTCGTCCGGACAGGGCGTTTGGGACAAGGCAGCAGACAGCTCCGCCAGAGGCAGCCCTGCCACCACTGTGCCGTATTCCCGGAAGGCCGGATCTAAAACAGATCGTATCTCCATAAATTCTCCTTATTTGCCGCGGCCCAGCTCTACGGCCCGGGCATAGGATGCCTGCACCGCCTGCCGCACCGTCTCGGTGAATTGCTTCTGCTCCAGAACGCCTACCCCGGCCAGGGTGCTGCCGCCGGGGGAGCAAACCGCCTGTTTCAACGCCGCCGGGTCAGTCCCGGTTTCCAATTGGAGCTTAGCGGCACCCAATAGAGTGCCGGCTGCCAGACGCAGGGCCGTTTCCATGGAAAGGCCCGCCGCTGCGGCGCCCTCGGCTAAAGCCTGCTGGAATAAATACACAAAGGCAGGACCGCAGCCAGATAAAGCACATCCGGCGTCCATGAGGGATTCGGGAATTTCCTCCAGGCTGCCGGCCGCTGCAAGACTGGTTTCAAAAGCCGACCGTTCCG
The DNA here is from genome assembly GCA_964481575.1 of uncultured Eubacteriales bacterium. Taxonomy (GTDB): domain Bacteria; phylum Bacillota; class Clostridia; order Oscillospirales; family Acutalibacteraceae; genus UQRS01. Next base: position 128,140 of record CAYZTR010000001.1, on the reverse strand, counting down.
CAGTGGACAGGGTTTCGTCCGGTGTGTATAAAATCACGCCGGCCCCCACGGCCACCGGCGTATTGGGCATAATGCGAATCACCGGGCAATCCACCCCAGCCATCTGCCGGATAGCATCCCGGGTCAGTCCCGCCGCCATGGTCACCAAGACAGCCGGTTTCTGCCGTCCGTCTAATATCGAGGAAAGGGTCGTAAGCAGATCCGCCATCATTTGGGGCTTAACCCCCAGAAAAATGAAGTCACAAAGCGCGGCAATCTCCCGGTTGGAAGAAGCTCTTGCTGACAGTTCTGCCGCCAAAGCCTCTGTCTTGGCCGTCGTCCGGTTGGAAAGGAAAAGGTTGGAGGGATCCACTTTTCGGGCCAGAGCCCGGGCCAGAGCGCCCCCCATATTACCGGTGCCAATGAATCCAAATGTCATAGGATACTCCTTATCTGACATGGCCATCACCATGAATAATATATTTGTAAGTGGTCAGTTCCCGCAATCCCATAGGCCCCCGGGCATGTAGCTTCTGGGTGGAAATGCCCATCTCGCAGCCCAGCCCGAATTGGCCACCATCGGTAAACCGAGTGGAAGCATTCACATAAACGGCCGCACTGTCCACCATCCGGGTAAATCGATTGGCCGCCGCAGCATCCCGGGTCAGAATCGCCTCACTGTGACCGGTAGAGTGGGCGGCAATGTGAGCCACCGCTTCCTCCAGACTGTCCACCACCTTAATGGCCAGAATATAATCCAAAAATTCCGTGTCAAAGTCCCGCGCCCCAGCCGGCTGTCCGGGAATAAAGGCCTTGGCGCTTTCATCCAGCCGCAGGGTCACAGCAGGCAGCCCCCGGGAAGCCCGTTCAACCGTCAGAGTCTGCCGCAACAGGGGTAAAAAGTCAGCAGCAATCCCCCGGTGCACCAGGCAAACCTCCGCCGCATTGCAAACCGAAGGACGGCTGGCCTTTGCATTTTCCACAATCTTTACCGCCTGTGCCAGATCAGCACTCTCGTCCACATAAATGTGACAGATGCCCGTCCCAGTCTGAATGCAGGGCACCTTGGCCCGCTCTACACAGGTGGAAATAAGCCCCGGACCGCCCCGGGGAATCAGCAGATCCACCAGCCCCACCGCTTCCATCAAAACGGCGGCGCTGTCCCGGCTGGTATCCTGCACCAGCTGCACCAGCTGTCCCGGCAGCCCAGCGGTACAAAGTCCCGCCTGCAATGCCGAAACAATGGCGTTGGCCGACCGGAAGGCTTCCTTTCCGCTACGCAGAACACAGGCATTGCCGGATTTGACGCAAAGAGCCGCAGCATCCGAGGTCACATTGGGGCGGCTTTCATAAATAATGGCCACAACTCCCAAAGGCACCGCCACCTTCTGGATATCCAGGCCGTCCGGCCGGGTTACCGATTCCAGCACACACCCCACCGGATCCGGCAGCGCTGCCACCTGACGAATGCCTCGGGCCATTTCCTCCAAACGGCTGATGTTCAAAGCCAACCGATCCAGCATCACCGAGGAAACGGTAGTTTTGGCCGCCTCCAGATCTGCGGCATTGGCCGCCAATATCTTGTCAGCTTCCGCCAGCAAGGCGTCAGCCATGGCCGCCAGCGCATCATTTTTCTGCGTCTCGGTAGCCACTGACAAAACAGGAGCCGCGCGTTTGGCGGACTGCAACAATTCCAATGTAGTCATACGGATTCCTCCCAGTAACCAATGATACCCGTCTGCTGTGGCGCACCCGGCTTCTAACGGGGGGCTGCGCCGAATTCATCAGCGGGCGGCTTTTGCACAGAATCGGGTGCCCACCGGCACGCCTTCCAAAATATCGTATAGCACATCGGGATGCTCCCCGTTAGCAATCACCATATCCATGCCGGCATGGGTAGCCAGCTGAGCCGCATAAAGTTTCGTAGCCATACCACCGGTTCCAAAGCTGGAACCGGCCCCATCGGCCAGGGCCAGGATCTCCGGAGTAATTTCCTGCACCACCGGGATCCGGGTGGCCTCTGGAACCTTCCGGGGATCCGCGGTATACAACCCGTCAATATCTGTCAGCAAAATCAGCACATCGGCCCGCACCGTCGTGGCCACCATGGCGGCCAGCGTGTCATTGTCTCCAATGCCGATTTCGTCAGCTGATACCGAGTCGTTTTCATTGAGTACCGGCAGTGCTCCCAGCTCCAGCAGCCGAAACAAAGTATTCTGAAAATGGGCGCAGCGGTCATCGTTGGTTACATCACTGCCAGTAATCAAAATCTGGGCAACCGTGTGGCCATACTCCGAAAACAGCTTGTCATAGGTATACATCAATTCACACTGACCTACAGCGGCAGCAGCCTGCTTGGTGGGGATGTCCTCCGGCCGTTCCTGCAGGGAAAGCTTTCCTACCCCCATACCAATGGCACCGGAGGAAACCAGAATCATTTCGTTCCCCGCATTTTTCAAATCCGACAGCACCTTACACAAGGTTTCCATCCGACGGATATTCAACCGCCCCGTATGGTGCGCCAGAGTGGAGGTTCCTACCTTTACAACAATACGCATGGTCAAACCAACTTTCTTTTGCCTAATCATATTTATTATACACCAATCGGTCCTGGATGAAAAGGGATAATTAGTATTTTTTTCCACAATCCAATAGATTTACCAGCCTAGTTCATTAGAAAGTCTTGTCTCTATGGATAGTCCTTCCATCTTTTCTGCAAACAATACAAAAAAACCAACCGCTGCAGCTTGTAAAGCCGGCGGCAGTGTGCTAAGATAAAAGCAACGCTTTGCAAAATGGCCGCATCCTGCTTCCCTGCGAAGCTACCATGCGGCCCTTCTTCCCCCGTTATGCGGAGAACTTCCAGTCCAAAGGAGGCATTTGTCATGCCAGTATTGATTGATGAAGTCAAGCAAATTTTTACCTTGCAAACAAACTTGTCTACCTATCAAATGGCAATCGGACGGTATGGGTACTTACTGCACACCTACTACGGCCGCCGAGTGGACAGTCCCACCGGGGCGCCCAACCTAACTTATCTGCTACAATACGGTGACAAGGCTATGGCCCCCTGTCCTCATGAATCCCCGAATCGAAATTTCTCCCTGGACAATTTGCCGCAGGAATATCCCTCCTGCGGCACCGGAGATTTTCGGTCCTGCTGTTTGCAGGTTATGAATGCCGACGGCAGTGATGCCTGCGACCTGCGGTATCTTTCCCACCGGGTTTACACTGGCAAAGACCAACTGGAAGGCCTGCCCTCTCTGCGGCCGGCCACCGACCCAGCCATTTCCCCGCCGGAAACTCTGGAAATCCGGCTGGCGGATAGGGGTACTGGTATGGAGGTGCTGCTCTCCTACTCGGTATTCGCCGACACCGATACCATTGCCCGCAGCGCCAAAATTCTCAACCGAAGCGGCGGCACGGTGTATCTGGAAAAGGCCCTGTCGGCATCCTTGGATTTTTCACGCTGCAACCTAGACCTCTGGTCCTTCTGGGGGCGGCACATGGGGGAACGGTTCCTGGAAAGAACGCCGGTACGCCACGGAAAAATCCGGGTGGACTCCCTGCGGGGCAGTTCCAGTCCCCAGCAAAGCCCCTATTTGCAGCTAACCGACCGGGACGCTGGAGAGGATCACGGCTGCTGCTGGGGCTGTACGCTGGTTTACAGCGGCAGTTTTCTGGCCGAAACCGAGGTGGATCAGCTAGAGCATACCCGCTTTTTAATGGGCATCCATCCGGAAGGCTTCCGCTGGCAGCTGGAGAGCGGGGAAAGCTTCCAAACCCCCGAGGCCTATTTTACCTTTTCCCCTGACGGCACTGCCGCTCTGTCCCACCGGCAGCATCAGGTCTATTTCCAATATCTTTGTCAAAGCCCCTGGAAAAATAGGCAGCGACCCATTCTCATCAACAACTGGGAAGGCACCTATTTTGACTTTACCGGGGAGAAGATTATCGCCATCGCAAAAGATGCCGCTGCCTTGGGCATAGAAATGCTGGTCATGGACGATGGCTGGTTTGGCAAGAGGAACAACGACTGTTCCGGTCTGGGAGATTGGGCCCCCAACGAACAAAAGCTGGGGATGTCTCTGGCCCAGCTTTCCGCAGAGATTCACAGCCTGGGCTTAAAATTCGGCATCTGGTACGAACCGGAAATGATCAGTGAAGACAGCGACCTTTACCGGGCGCATCCCGATTGGTGTCTGCGGATACCGGGCCGGGAACCTATGCGTTCCCGGTGGCAGCTGGTTTTGGACTTTTCCCGGCCGGAAATTGTGGACTACATCTTTGAGCAAATGCGGCAGGGGCTGGATCATGCCGACTACCTAAAATGGGATTTTAATCGGCATCTTACTGATGTCTGGTCAGCCGCGCTGCCGCCGGAACGGCAGGGGGAGGTGCGGCACCGGTATGTTCTGGGTCTGTACCGCCTGTATGACCGGATTACCACCTGTTATCCCAACCTGTTAATTGAGGGCTGTGCCAGCGGCGGCGGCAGGTTTGACGCGGGCATACTCTACTACAGTCCTCAGATCTGGTGCAGTGACAATACCGACGCCATTGCCCGGCTGAAAATCCAGTATGGCACCTCTTTTGCCTGGCCGGCGGCGGCCATGGGTGCCCATGTTTCGGTCTGCCCCAACCATGGCACCGACCGAACGGTTCCTTTAAAAACCCGGGGCGTGGTAGCCATGAGTGGTACCTTCGGCTATGAGCTGGATATCACCCGCATGACATCGGAGGAAAAGGAGGATGTGCGAAATCAGATCGCCTTCTTTAAGGAACATGCGTCTTTGTTCCAAACCGGCACTTACTACCGGCTGCAAAGCCCTTATGACAGCCGTATCACCGCCTGGATGCAGGTGTCCACAGATCAGCGGGAAGCCCTTTGCAGTTTGGTCATGACCGATTATCTCTGCTACGGGGATACGGCCATTCTTCCCTTAAAGGGGCTGGATGAAAATGCTTTGTATACCATTCAGGGCCTGCCCGGGTTCCAGGGACCTGTCTCCGGTAGTGCCCTGATGCATGCCGGAATCCCCGCTTGGCATCTTCACCGGGATTTTGACAGTTTACTGCTGTACCTAAAGCAGGTGTAACAACACGTTGAAACTGCCCCCATTATGCTGCCGCCAAAGAAGGCGCACAGCTTCCAACGAAGTATCAGAAATGAAAATTTTAGTCATTCAACGACAAAAACTCCCAAGGATAGTTTCCCAGCATATCCATAAGATCAACAACCGCTTGGAATACCGGGAACGGCGTTCCAAGCGGCATATCCTCTACACAGAAAACGGCTGCCCCGCCCATGGCGAGACAGCCGTTTCACATTACTCTTTATTGCAAAAGAAACTGGTTAATTCGCAGCAACCAAAGCCGAGTTGGTATCGCTGGTGAAGGTGAGGGTTTCTTCCCCATCCGTCACAACCAGATAGAACTTAGTGCAGCGGGTAACGCCGGCGCTGGCACCGGTACGACGATAAGAGAAATTGGAGTAAACTACGGCGTTGTCCCCGGAAACAAACACTTCCTTGTAAGCCTTTCCGGACACATTTTCACCGCCGGCTAACAAACCATCCGCATAGGTATCCATATCTGCCACAGTGGCCGTAACAATAACGCCGCATTCCAAAACACGATACTGGTCGTTGAAGGCAACGAACCCCCCTTCCTCCGAGTTATCTTTCAGGTTCACATTCCAGGTGATATCATAGACATCGCCATTGGCATCCACACTGTTGCCAGGAACTAGCACCGTCAGAGGATCCACCACAGGGGCACTGGCTGGCGTAATGGTGAAGGTGAAGATATTAACCCCATAACCGTTGCTGTTGGCGCCATGTTCGGTAGAGATAAACTGAATCTCATTGTCCCCAGCCTGCAGGGTTACAGTGCCCAGATCCAGATTATTACAGCTGTTGGCGTTTCCTTCAGGTACCAGTGCAGTCTCCAGCTTAACCCCATTGACATAGACATCGGCAGAGCCGGTGGATTCGTGGGTCCGATACCGGATGGTCAGATTAAAGGTGCCAGCTGTGGCAACCGGAATCTGATAGGTAGCGCGGGTGTCGGCTGCAGTCAGATTGGCCCGGGAGAAAATGCCTTCGCCCATATTGTTTCCGGAAGCATCATAAGCCTGATGGATAAAGGCAACGTCCGAATTGTCGGCATCTTCATAGCGATAAGCCCAGTAAACACCGTTCAGCATTTCCAGGGTAATTTCCGCAGCTTCCAGCACATCCAGATTCGCCACCTTAGCCTGCTCATCGGTAGACAAGGAATTATAAGCCGTCCGGGCAGCAGCCACAGCATCGGCCTTTTCCAGGGTGATCTCCCCGAGTGCGGCAATCTGAGCGGAAACCGTAGCACCGTCGGTATAAGCAGTCAGGGTAAAGCCTTCCCAATAATACCGCCACTTTTCCGTTCCGTTACCACAGGCGGTAAATTTGATCTCATGGGTACCAGCCTCCAAGGAGAAAGGTACCTGCGTGCCGCTGACCAGACCGGTATCGGTCACCGTGCCGGTTTGCAGCGTACCACTGTCGGAGTTGACGCTCATCCAGCGGTCACCGGAAGCAACCATATAACCTACCACCGTATTATCAATGGTAATCTTGACCTTCTGGCCACCGTTATCGCTGGTTTGCCAGCGAAGCTTGTTCAAGGTCATAACGAAATAACCATCGTCCCCATCCGCCAGGGTAAATTCATAGGAATACCAGGCAGTTTCGGGGTCCGCGGAAATGGCCTGATTTCCGTCATATCTGCCGGTACCGGGGCGGCCGGAAGCATTGTAGTCCGGGCAGGTATCATTCCAAGCGGCCTTGTAGGTCACATTCGTACCATAGGTATAAGTGATACTTTGCCCTGCATCAATAGCGGTTGCAGGAATGACCGACAGCAGACTGCACACCAGAGCCACAGCCAACAGAACCGCCAGAATACGCTTTGTTTGTTTCATGAAAAATCCTCCTTTTGTTTGTCCGCTGTCCCTCCGAGCACAGCGGTAATTGTGCAATATTATTATAAGTTATCCCCATACAAAACACAATTGTTATTAGAATCGACATTATATTGCAATTCTGAATATAATGTTCTGATTTGCAATATTTCGCGATACACACCACAAAACACTGGCTCCGCCTTCTATCGCCATACAACCGTAACAGCCCACATCACCCTGCCAAACTGGCCTATTGACAAAACTACAGCCCGCCGGAATACTCCGGCGGACTGTAGAAACAACATTAAATTTTATCCAAGACCAGTCTCACTGTCTGAATCTTTATACTCGCTAACAGCATTTGTAATTTTGTTGTTAAGTGCATCCCCACCAGCGCCGGAATCGGTCATAAGCAAATCCGAAAGGGAATATTTGATAACCTCCATAATGGGATTTTCATAGTTTTTCATACTGCATTCCTCCTCTTTGTTTCATTACCTGCTTCACAATGTGGCCTTCTGTCCCAATGTCTCAGACTGCCGCCAGTAAGTATAGATTTCGGTGCTCCCATCCACTGTCTGGTAGATGATATAGAACATCGCATAACGAGTTTTATCAGTTGCAACCCCTTCCAGACGATAAGTGTAGTTGCTGTAGGCAGTGGTGCCGAAAGAACGCTTATAGGCCTTGCCGGAGGCTTCCTCAGCTGTAATTCTGTCACGAACAAGCCCAGCTCCATATGTTTCCATATCCGCAGCGGTCGCGGTCACGATCACACCGTGATCCACAATATTATAGTTTTTATTAAAGGTTTCATATTTATCATTGTAGCTATCCAACAGGCTAATATTCCAGGTCATATCGTAATTCTCCCCATTCGATACTACACTTCCTGATTTTGCATTGACTTCCAATTCAGAGGTAGTGGTCAGTCTCAAAGCAGACACCGTAAAAACTGCGTTAGCCGACCAGGTAAAGGTATAGAAGCCGGGTGCCTCAAAATAATAACTACAAGGGGTGAATTCTGCATTGGCCGTGTTAAACGCAACGGAAGAGCTTGTGATATCCTTATTGATAGGCAAGCCTAAGGCACTGCCGTCAGGGGCATACAACTGCAAATGATTAGCACATGCAGTTCCGGAGGTTTTGAACTGATAAGATACCTTGTAAAACCCGGAATAAGGAACATAAACTTTCATGGATCCGATATATAGGCCGTCAACTGACTCCTTCACAAACCAGTGGCAGTAGCCATCCACATCCTGGCCACCCAAGTTTGTCGTGTCTCCTGCCAGATAGGTAGTGTTTCCCTCGGTCCGAACCACTTCAGAAGGCAAATAAACATATCCACCACTTTCGCGAGTATCATGTACCGTAACCTTCACAGAAGCCTGAAATTCATCGGGATTGGTGTAATCGGTACCAGACAGATCTAATACTCCGGTTAAGATCTGATCCCCCGCCGTTTCCGCATCATAGCCCGTCCAAGTTACCGGCAAATCTTCCGTAGCACCTGACCCCAGCGTCACCTGCAAGGTCTGGGGCAGAGCAATATCCGCCAAGGGAACATGCAGACTGACGGTTTTACTGTTAACAGAACCAACACTTACAATTTCATTATCATCCGGGATTCTGGTAATGGTGAAGGTGAAGATATTAATACCGTATTTTCCGCCACTACCGGCACCAGTGCTCTGGAAATTGATTGTATTCGATCCAGCATTTAAGTCCACTGTACCCAAATCCAGATTATTACAGCTGTTGGCGTTTCCTTCAGGCACCAGTGCAGTCTCCAACTGAACCCCATTGACATAGACATTGGCAGAACCGGTAGTTTCGTGAGTCCGATACCGGATGGTCAGATTGTATTTACCGGCCTCCGCCACATCATTGATCTGATAGGTAGCAGACTGACCAATTCCAGTGAAATCGTAACGGGAGAAGTAACCCTCTGAAGAATCATAATACTGAAGTGTAGCAGCGACATCAGCAGAAACTTGGTTACGATAAGCCCAATAAATGGCCTGATCCTCACGGCCAACAGCCTCCAGGCGAATATAGTCTACGTTCAACCGGTTGGAAGTACCGGCCTGTACAACTTGGAACCTGACCTTGTTGGTTCCCTCCTGAAAGGAGGCAACGCCCACATCTACAGGGCCGGCACAAGACTCCGTGTAAGGGGCAGTTCCCTCCAGACTCTCGCTGCCGGGTTTGCAGTTAATTTCACCGCAGGATACATCGTTTACCAATACCTGAACCGTACAATCGGTAGAAGAATGGCTGCGCAACCCCCAGATCACTTGATAATCCCCAGCAGAAATTCCATCCAGGGTAAACTCCATAAAGGTACCGGTACCTAAGTTTCCCCCATTGTATTGAATGTATTGTCCGGAAACACCATTATTATTACTTGCATTTGCCGCACCAACTGTTACATTCTCCGGAAGAGCAAGGTTATCGGTATCCACATAATTTTCCGCCTCAAACTGATAAAAGTTCTGAAGCTGTGTTACGACTGCTGCATTGGTAGGCAGGACAGTCAGCATGCTGAGCATCAGGGTAAGCACCAGCACCAGAGCCAAAACGCGATTTGTTTGTTTCATAAAAAAGCCTCCTTTTATCAATATTTTAAATTGTTGTTGATTTGTTTTGGAAATCCCTCCTTTAAAAACAGAATTTTATGATAGTTTTATTTTTTAAGAAAGCCTCCTTCGACAATGGTTTTCTTTTTTTCGTTCTTTTGCTATTCTATATATAATATATAGATTCAAAAAAGCAAAGTCAATCTGAAAATGACTTCAGGGAGAAAAGAGGTAATTTTTGTGCAAAAACCAGCGCTTGCAATGTCAGAATTGTATAAAAAAAGCTCCCCTGAAAGGGGAGCTTGGTGAGAAAAGCAAAATAGAACATATATTTGTGCAGCAAATTAGCTCTTGTTATGGAAACTTCCTTGCAAATAGAGTTGCAAAAGCTGGAATCAGAAGCTTAAAATACGTTCCGGCAAGTGAAAACCATGCCATGCCTTGGTTTGGCCTTCCTTTCCACCAAATTGGCCAGCCGGACTTTGGAGGGAACCGGCCGGCCATATCCGTTATTGTTTCCGCAGCTCTATCCAACGGATGTTATACCCATCCTCAATAGATTCTGCATGAAGGGTGATCTCCCCGGCCGGTAGTTCCACGGCAATGGGAGCGGAAGTGGCCCATTTTTGCCAGCTGCCGGTATTTTGATTCACGCGAAGGATGCCGATAGGCTGGCTGTTGGCCAACAGTTGCACCGCACCCCGGCCCTCCCAGGAAGCAAACCGCCAGGTTACCTGGTACAATCCCGGCTCCTGGACAATCAGCTGGTAATCATACCATTTGCCCATTCCGTTATTACCAAAGTCTACCCCGCCGCAGTCATCCTCGCAGGATTCCAGACTTACATCCTTGTGGCGGGCCACACAGTCAATGGCATCAATGCGGGTCACCGGACCGGTTACCACAACCGGTTCCGGAATTTCTTCCTGATACACCTGTGCTTTGGTTTTCAGCAACAGCTGCAGCACATGCGTTGCATTTTCTTCCAACTGCTCCCGGGTAATCAGCCCGGCCCGTAAGGCGGCGGCCACCTGTTCTTCGTCTCCGTTAGGCATACGCACGTCGTGACCGGCCGCCACCTCCAAAAAGTGGGTGGCAGAATTCCACCAATCGGTCATGACCAGCCCCTCAAAGCCCCATTCCTCCCGTAGAATCCCTTGAATCAAATCCCGGGTTTCGGTGGGACGGCGGCCGTTGAGTATGTTATAGGAGGTCATAAGGCACCAGGGCTGCGCCTGCTTCACAGCAATCTCAAAGGGTTTCAAATACAGCTCCCGCAGGGCCCGCTCGGATACCCGACTGTCATTCATCCCTCGTTGGGTTTCCCGCTCATTGCAGATAAAATGCTTCACCGTGACCCCCACACCTTGGGACTGAACGCCTCGGGTCAGGGCGGCAGCCATTTCTCCAGTCAGTAAAGGATCCTCAGAATAATACTCAAAATTCCGTCCGTTCAGGGGATCTCGGTGCATATCCATGCCGGGAGCCAACCAGACATGAATGCCCAGTGCATTGGCCTCTGCACCAACAGCAGCGCCGATTTCGGTCACCAGATCCGGATTGAAGGTAGCAGCCTGGCAAGTGCCGGAAGGCCAAGCAGTGGTGTAGGTTCCCAGGCGTAATCCCGCAGGGCCGTCTGCCGTTTCAGCCAAGGGTACCCCATATTTGGCAGGGCCGCCGATGGTGCCGGTTCCTACCGGAACATGAGCCGGATGGCCAACCCCCATTTCCGCCAGTTCCAAATCCGTCAGCTGTTTAAGAAAATCAGGAATTCGGGTTTCATCCGCCTGCAAATCGGCATAGGTCAGTCCCTGGTCCACCACAGGCGTTTCCCCCCGCCCGGCGCCGGGCTGGGGCGCCACATCCGGCCCCACAGGCTGCCCATATTCCAAAGTAGCATAAGACAGAATCCCGCGGAAACGATTGCCTGCAGCCAGTTCCAGACGCAGGGCAGACGGCCCGGCAGGCAGCGGCACAGCTACGGTTTCTGTCCGAAGAATGTTCCAGTCGTCACCGGTGGCCGGGAATTCCAGGTTCACCGCACCAATTTCCTCTTCATTGACATAAACCCGCAAGGCATTTTTCAAAGCCTCACCGCCGTTGCCAATCCCCAAGGCCAGCTGATATACCCCAGCTGCTGGCGCATCCACCAGGAAGGTAATCCAACGGTTGCCTTCCCCCGAAGGATGCGCACGCAGACCCCACTTGGTGCAATCGGGGCTGATCTCCAGCTTGGCATGGTGATGCTTCCGGAACAAAGCCTTGCTATCCAGCAAGGTCTGCCCTTTGGCAGCCAAAGGAATCCATAGGCTGGTATCCGGCTCCAACGGCTCCAGGCTGCCGTCCACCGTCAAGCGCTGCCGCAGCAGCGTGGGCGGGCAGCGGCGGCTGACCTGCTCAGTCACAGTGTTCACCGCCAGATCGTACACGCCACGGCAGCCATTGGCCTTGGCATCCCGGATGGAATTGCCCACATAAATGGTATATTCCCCCGCTTCCAGCAACCAGGCCGATGCCTGCACCAGACCGGTATCGTCATAGGAAGCCATGGAGTCGGTGGCAAAGGGAATCGAAAACGTCTGGGTTTCCCCAGGCTGCAGCAATTGGGTCTTTTCGTAGGCAGCCAGTTCCAGGCCGGCTTTCCCCAGCCGCCCCTGGGGCGCAGAGTAATACACCTGCACCACTTCCTTACCGGCACGGCTGCCGGTATTGGTTACCTGCAGATTCACCTGAATCACATCCGGGCCGGTTTCCACTGTCACGTTTTCCAGGGCAAAGGTGGTATAGGAAAGGCCGAATCCAAAGGGAAAAGCCACCTTCTGATAGGTGGGGTCAAAAGTTTCAAAGTACCGATATCCCAGGAAAATATCCTCGGTATATTCTGTGCTGTACAGCTTGGCGTTAAAATGCTGGGCGGTAGGCAAATCGTTGTAATCCATGGGGAAGGTATCCGGCAGCTTACCGCAGGGATCCGCATCCCCGCAAAGCACATCAGCAATGGCCAGGCCGCCTTCCATGCCTGGCTGCCAAGCCAACAGGATGGCGCCGATTTCCTCCCCCAACAGGGGAGAAACATCGGTGACAGCAGGAATATTCAGCACTACAGCCACATGGGAGAAGCCCGCCGCAGTCACCGCCGCCAACATCTCCTTTTCTTCCCGGGTGAAATAATAGCCGCCGGGATTGGCGGAGCGATCCCACCCTTCTCCGGAGGTCCGGGTCAACACCACAATGGCCGTTTCTGAACACTGTGCCGCCTTCTTGGCCATGGCCGGCGTAACCGTCAAACCGGGATCTGCCTCATAGGCGGTGGCCAGGGAAGCATTCAGCATCACCTTGCCCTCCTGCTCTTTAATCCGCAGCCCTTCCAAAGGTGTGCGGACATAGGCGCTTTTCACATCACCGGAACCCTGCCCGCCTTTACTGAACCGGATCTGGCCTTCTCCAAACAGGGCAACGCTTGCCCCTTTGGCCAAGGGCAAAGCGCCGTCGTTTTTCAGCAGCAGCATCCCCTCCGCAGCCGCTCGGCGGGACAGAGCAAGGTTCTTTTGCGCCAATTCCTTGGGTAATTCTAATTTTTTCACGTTTTTCATGAGGATCCCTCCTGAAAGAGTAAAATTCAGCGCATAACAGCAGCAGAAATTATTCAGCCAGTTTCACATATTTTACCAAACTTCTTCTGCACTGTAAAGGAAACAAACCTACAATCTCTTGCCATTTTCTGATATCTGCAAAAAAAAACGCCCCTGTTCGGAGCGTAATATGGGGGAGGGAACGCCCTCCCCCCATGTGTAAGGAAATGGAGATTCTTCACGGCACTTAACGCACCAGAGCGAAATAGGCCAGAACCAGAATGCCCAAAACAATCCGGTAAATGCCGAACACCTTGAAATCCTTGCGTTTCAGATAACCTACAAAGCCCCGGATAGCCAGAATGGAAACCACGTAGGCCACCACCATTCCCACCAGCAGCAACACCAGCTCGCTGCCGGTAAAGGAAAAACCAAACTTGACAATTTTCAGCAGACTGGCGCCGAACATCACCGGAATGGCCAGGAAAAAGCTGAATTCTGCGGCCACATATCGGGAGGTACCCAGCAGCAGCGCCCCCAGAATAGTGGCGCCCGACCGGGAGGTGCCAGGGATCAGGGAAAGCACCTGGAAACAACCGATAAGCAGCGCCGTCCGGTAGGACAGATCCCCCATCTGGGTAACGGCAGATGTTCGGTTCCGGTTCCACCGCTCCACTACCAGGAACAGCACACCATAGAGAATCAGCATCAAGGCCACCACAGTGGAGTTATACAGGTATGTTTCCAGTAGGTCATCGAAGAGAAACCCCATGACCGCAGCGGGAATCACCCCCACAATCACCTTCCCCCAAAGCTGCAGCGTATCTTTTTTCAGACAAATCCTGTTCTTCTGCCGGGTCAGAGGCCACAGCTTGCGAAAATACAGGGTCACCACCGCCAGGATCGCCCCCAGCTGGATAACCACCAGGAACAGCTCCTTGAACCCGTCGCTGACCTGCAAATGGATGAATTCATCCACCAAAATCATATGTCCCGTACTACTGATGGGAAGCCACTCGGTGAGCCCTTCCACAATTCCCAGAACAATTGCCTTTAAAATTTCAAAAAGCACGCAAAACACTCCTTCTTATTTTCGCCGCCGATAAGCAGATGGGGTAATTCCGGCTACCTGTTTAAAACAGCCCGCAAAATACCGACTGTCGGCAAAATGCAGCCGGCTTGCAATTTCTCCGATACTCAGATTGGTGTTGTCCAGATATCGCTTGGCTACCTGGATCTTCTTATCCCGGTAATAAGCATAGGGCGTCAAGCCATAGTAATCTTTAAACACCTTGATCACATGGTTTTTGGTGTAATTCAGCTCCTGGCAAATCTCATCCAGAGACATGCTTTCCTCCAGTGAGCAGTCCAGTCGCTGCTTAATCCGTTCCGGCAGCAACTCTACCTTCCGGTTCAGGTGGTTTTTCAGATGAATCATAATCCGCAGCAACACCACCGTCACTTCGTCGGTCAGCCGATCGTAGTCGCTTTTATAGATCTGGCAAAGATTGCGAATCTCATACATCTGCGCACTGATGTCACAATTCTCCACCAGGAACAGCCCCTCCGGAATATGCTGCACCAATAAATTTTCCAGCAGAGAACCGTCAAATTGCAGCCAGATCTTAGTCCATGGATTTTCGGCATCGCTGTAATACACATGATTGCTGTGCTTGGTGAGAATGTAAACATCATTTTCCCTGGGGTGCAGGGTTTGGCCGTTGATCTTCAGGGTACCTTCTCCTTTGATGATATACTCAAAGGACATCATTTCCGAATGGTTCCGCTCGATGCGGTAGGTCTTATCGCAATAGGAAATCCCTTCACAGATCACATTGGCCGACCGCGCCGGATCATAATAGTTCCAAAAGCCGTCAATTTCTTCAAACATGGTGATAATCCTCACAAATTCTGTTATATTCTTCCTTGAATTCTCGGCAGGTTTGTGATATTTTTTATAATAACAGATTTTTCGGAAATTGCAATAGCTATTTCCGGTTTTGGAGGATGGAATTATGAAATTAAGAGCACCCGCCGTTCCGCTGGTTACAGTGGACCCCTATTTCAGCATCTGGAGCAATACCGATCGCCTAACCGACAGCGACACCCGCCACTGGACAGGAGAAAAGCAGCCCCTGGAGGGCACCGTTTTTGTGGACGGAACCCCCTATGCTTTCCTGGGCAAACCGGAGGGCGTCCAGCCCATGGAGCAGACCTCCCTGGACGTTACCGCCTGCTCCACTGTCTACACCTTTGCCTGTGACGCCATCACCCTGACCGTCACCTTTACCACCCCCCTGCTGCTGGATGATCTGGCCATTGCTTCCCGTCCTGTTTCCTATATTCAGGTGGAGACTGCCCCGGCCGATGGCAAGGCCCATGAGGTGAAAATCCGCCTGCTGGTGGATGACGCCATCTGCCAAAACTTCAAGTATCAGTGGCCCACCGAGTTTACGGAGGTTTCCCTGCCCGGCATCACCGCCGCCAAGGTGGGAGCCGTCAAGCAATATGTGCTAAACCGCAGCGACGATAATATCCGCATCGATTGGGGCTATGCCTATTTGGCCACCAACGCCGCCAATGCTGTGATGGAATGCGTCCCCCATACTCATGAATATGGGATTCCTGCCCATGAAATGCAGCTGACCGTCACCGGCGATCACGCTTTGTTCGTCCTGGCCTATGATGACATCAAGTCCATCCAGTATTTCGGGGTGAACCTCCCCTCCTACTGGAATAAGGACGGCAAAACCATCGAGACCGCCATTGTAGAGGCCTATGAGGATTATGACGCCCTCATGGCCCGCTGCGCTGCCTTGGCCGCCGACCTGAAGGCCAAGTGCAAAAATGAAAAGTATTATGAGCTGCTGTCCCTAGCTTACCGGCAGGCTATTGCCGGGCATAAAATTGCCGTGGATACCGAAGGCAAGGTGCTGTTCATCTCCAAGGAAAACTTCTCCAACGGCTGCGCCGCCACAGTAGATGTAACCTACCCCTCCATTCCCCTGTTTCTGCTGTATAATCCCGAGCTGGTCAACGGCATGCTCCGTCCCATTTTCAAATACACCAATTCCGGCGATTGGTTCTACAAATTTGCCCCTCATGATGCCGGCCAGTACCCCCTGGTCAATGGGCAGGTCTACAGCCATCATACCTGCCCCTACTGGCAGATGCCAGTGGAGGAGTGCGGCAACATGCTGGTTACCGTCACCGCCGCCGCTTTGGCGTCCAAGGACATTTCCTTTGCCAAGGAAAACTGGAAAGATCTGCAGATTTGGGTGGATTACCTGATGCAGTACGGCCTGGATCCCGAAAACCAGCTGTGCACCGATGATTTTGCCGGTCACCTGGCCCACAACTGCAACCTGGGTCTGAAAGCCATCATGGGCATTGCCTCCTTCGGCATTCTCAATAAGCTGGACGGCAAAGCCGACGAGGGTGAAAAGTATCTGGCTGCTGCCAAAGAAATGGCCGCCAAATGGCTGGAGATCGCCGCCGACGACAAGACGGTTTACCGCCTGGCCTTCGATCAGCCCGGCACCTATTCCATGAAGTACAATGCCGTTTGGGATCAGCTGTTTGAAACCGGCATCTTCCCCGCCGACGCCTTTGACGCCGAAATTTCCGGTCACATCGCCAATCACACCAATAAGTACGGCCTGGTGCTGGATAACCGCGCGGATTACACCAAGTCCGACTGGCTCCTTTGGACGGCCACCATGGCTTCCAAAGAGGAGGAGTTCGATGCTCTGGTAGACACCCTGTGGCTGGCCTATCACGAAAGCGAATCCCGGGTTCCCATGACCGACTGGTACGACACCAAAACCGCCAAGCAGATTGGATTCCAAAACCGCACCGTCCAAGGCGGCCTGTTCATCCGTTTGCTGAAAGACGCCCGCATCTGCAAGGCTGACGTATAAGCGCTGCACATATTCCGGATAAAAGCCGCCGCCCCTTCGATTGCTCGGAGAGGCGGCGATTTTCGTTTGTACACCTGCTATGGCTGGTGAAAGGGTCACTTCCCCTTCCGCCCCGGCATTTCATAGGTCACATCACAAGCTCTCGCTACAGCGGGGGCATGTGTCACAATAATGACACATTTCCCTTCATTGGCCAGACCTTGGAATATTTTCATAATGGCATCCTGGGTTTCCCCATCCAGATTTCCGGTGGGTTCGTCAGCCAGAATAATTTTGGGATCATAAGCCAAAGCCCGGGCAATGGCCACCCGTTGCTGCTGTCCCCCGGACAGCTTCAATACCCGGCGACCGGCCTCATCGGCCTCCAGCTCAACTTTTTGGCACAGAGCCACCGCCCGCTGCATTTTCTCCCGGCGGTTTTCCTTGACGCCGGCAATATCCATGGACAATACAATGTTCTCAGCGGCTGTCAGCTGGGGCAACAGGTTGAAACTCTGGAAGATAACGCCCACATAGCGGGAGCGGTACAAATACTGATCCATCGCAGCAATATCCTGTCCGCCGAACAAAATCCGTCCGCCGGTGGGCTTGGTCAGTCCGGATAGCAGAGAAAGCAGGGTGGTTTTTCCTGCGCCGGAGCGCCCCACGATGGCATACGTCTGGCCAGCGTCAAAGGCGAAATTCAGATCGGTCAACACCTGCACCTGTTCCCCGGCATAGCGATAATCCAAATGCTCTAATTCCAATACATGCATACTGGTTTCTCCTTTCTCAATCCCGGTTGCTGAGAATCTGCAGCGGTTCATACCGCAAGATGCAGATCAGTGCGGTCAAGCTGGACAAAATAGTCAGCAATAATCCCACGCCCAGCAGTTCCAGCACCACCGTCAGGTCGGTGGCATAGGAAACACTGTCCACATAATTGGCAGCAGATTGTACCATATTCCCCATGAAGCCCCCCTTACCGCCTAGAGCGCCTGCGTCACCTATGCCGTTCTGAGGCAGGGTGCCGTCGCCAAAGCCGCCCATATTAGCGTCCTTCCCAGCGGCACCAATCTTGGTATCTTCCCCGAAATTGGCCTGTAGGGTCTCGGCCTGGGCCGTATTGGCACTGATCTGGGAGGACAGCAGGGCATTCGTCACCGGGACACTGGTGCAGGCGCCAATTCCGGCCCCCAGAATCATAGCAGCCATGGTCACCACCAGAATTTCCGTAAAGAATTGCAGCGCGATCTTTCCCTTTTTCATGCCCATGGCTGCCAGCACACCGATTTCATATTTCCGCTCTCGGATATGGAAAATGTGCAGAATAATCAAAATGACCGCGCCGATGGCAAAGACCACCACCAGGAACCAATCTGCCATTTGAGACAGGTTCTCCAAGGGGAGCAAACTGTTTTCATAAGCCGCCAGATCGGTAGAGGAAATGGTGTATCCATCGGGCAAAACCTCCTCCATGGCTGCGCTAAAGATGTCGTAATCCTCCACCGTAGCAAAAATGTAATGATAGGCCAGTTGGGAGGTCATGGCCGTGGAGGTGGTTCGGCCGGTGGTCTCATCGGTGGTGACAGTGGCGCCGGCCGCCGAGTTCTCCAAAATCTCCGTCAGCGCCTCTGCACTGAGATAAATCTGGTTTGCCGTGTCGGTGGCGGTGGAAAACTGCATGATGCCGGCATCCTGCGTGCTGTCGGCAGTATAAATGCTGGCAATGAAAAAGGATACTGTTTCGGCCTCGTCATTAGGGTTACAGAGGGTGAATACGTCGCCAACTGCCAGCTCGTTTTGCGTGGCTAGCTCCTGATGAATCATACAGGCATAAGCCACTGTTCCATCCTCGGCAGTTACGGTTGTACCGGAAAAAATGGCCGCCTCAATAGCAGATCCCTCGGTAACCGATGCCGTCCCGTCCAAAAAATTGGTCATAGCAGCTGCTTCACTGTAGCCGATCAGGGTAAAGTCCCCCTGGGTTCCCATTTTCCCCTGAAAGCTCCCCCGGCCGCCAGCGGCTTCACCGTTGAAGGATCCACCGGAACCGCCTGCCGCTTCCTGCGTTCCGGTATCTTCCTCCGTTCTGGAAAAGGAACCGGTAACGTCCACTGGATCCACTTCCTCCCCTGCCGAGAGTGAAACGGTTACGGAATAATTGGTGGAAGCCACGCCGTCCACGGAAGCATAGGCTTCGTATTCCTCCAGCGTCATGGCATCCATTTCCTGCAAGGCAGAAGCAGCCGTATCCCGGCTGAATTCGCCGTCGGCGGCCTGAGCGTTCTGCATAACTGCTGTCCGATCCATGGTGATCTGGGCGGAAATGGTGCTGGAGGACAGCAAGTCCTCCTTTTCTTTCTTCGCCGACTCCCGAATGGAAAGGGCCAGACAGGAAGAAACGGCAATCACCAGGGCAATAATCCCCATCAAGATGTTGCGCCCTTTGGCACGGGAAATGTTCCGCAAGGCACCTCGCAAAATATACATGGAAATCCCTCCGCTTTCAATTTGCTGGTTCTCAGCATATAAAATAAATTTGCAAATTGAGTCGCGAAATTGTAAACAGACCTTGAATTCCTTACAAAAGTCTCCAACATTCCCGCTCCGATACCCCTTGTAAAAGAAGCCCCCTATGTGGAACGTATGCTTCTCACACAGGGGGCTGCAGAGGGATCCCAGGAGCTCCACTGAACATTCAGCGCCGATAAATCGGAAGTGGAATAATAACCGATCCATACCTCGTAATCATCCGGGCTGCCGTCCTCCGGCGGATCTAACGTCCAGAATCCCACGTCGGGAAAGTGTAACTTCCATGTATCATCCTCCGACTTATGAACATACGCCGTCACATCAAAGCTCGTGCTTACCACCAGCGGGACGGTTTTGTCCGGCGCATATTCTAGCGTAACATTGTTGTAGGAATCCGTACTATATCCTTGGACATATAACCAAACAGAAGCCAACTGATTTGCACCGACAGGGACCGGAATCCAACCGGTATAATACCCGGCTAACTCACAGGAAACGGTGCGGCCGTCTGCCGTGGCCGCAGTGATCACCGCCCTTTCCCATGTTGGCATTCCTGACAAAAAACAGCCTCCCCGGTTTAGGCCGGAAAGGCTGCAATGCAAACTCATTTTTTCAATTGCCCCGCTCGATGCTGATTTGGTTAAAGCGGTTGAGAATATCGTCAATGGAAGCCTGTTCTTTTGCGGCGGCATCCAGATCCATTACTGCCCGGCCCTCATGCATCATCACCATGCGATTGCCGTATTCCACGGCGTACCGGAGGTTATGGGTCACCATCAGGGTAGTCAGCTTCTTCTCAGAAACCACCTTTTGGGTCAGCTCCATGATGGTTTCGGCCGCCTTGGGATCCAGGGCGGCGGTGTGCTCATCCAAAATCAGCAGCTTTAAGTCAGACATCGTGGCAATAATCAGGGCCAGAGCCTGCCGCTGGCCACCGGAAAGCGCACCCACCTGGGTGCCCAGACGATTTTCCAGCCCCATATTGCACTGTTCCAGCAGGGTTTGGTACTCGGTGATCCGCCGCTTATTAATGCCGGGGGTCAAGCCATAAAACCGACCCTTGTTGTCGGCCAAAGCCATATTTTCCAGAATGGTCAATTCCCCGCTGGTGCCCATTCGGGGATCCTGAAACACCCGGCCGATATGCGCGGCCCGGCGATATTCCGGCTGGCGGGTCACGTCCACCCCATCAAACAGCACCTGTCCCCCATCGGGCGCGTAGGAACCGCAGATCAGGTTCAGCATGGTGGTTTTCCCAGAGCCGTTTGACCCCACCACCGAGATAAAATCATGATCCTGCACCGTGAAATCAAACCTGTCAAATACCGTATTTTCATCCACTGTGCCTTTGTTAAAAAACTTGGTGATTCCCTTCAATTCGATCATCAGGCGGCCCTCCGTTTCTTGCTCAGGGTATCGCTGACCACCAGCGCCACCGTAAAGAGAATGGCCATCAGAGCCTTATTGTAGCTGGAAGGAACCCCCACCAAGGTGGCAATACCCAGCGCCATCTGGTAGATGACGGCGCCCAGGATTACTTTGGTGGTAGGCTTCATCCAACGCACTTTTCCGAATACCGACAGGCCGATAATCACCGAAGCGATACCGATGACTACCATACCCAATCCCATAGACTGATCGGTAGAGGAACGCTGCTGGCACAGAAGCGCCCCGGTCACAGCGGCCATGCCGTTCCCCAGGGCAAGACCCAGAATCTTGGAATAGCCGGGATTTTTGGCCATCATGGTCACATACTGGGTGTTGTTCCCGGCGGCCCGAAGCAGCAGGCCGCATTTGGTCTTCAAAAACCAGTCCACCAGCAATTTCACCACCAGGGCCACTGCCAGACAGACGATGAATTCCCGCACTTTGATATTGTTGATATTTTGGGGCAGAAAAGAAGCCGGCTTGGTGTTGAAAATGGTGGTTTTAACCGGGATGGTGGTTAAGGCGCCGGAACCGTCCCATTTGCCCCCCTGCCCCACCACGGTAATTAGTAGATTCACCGAGATCAGGAAGGTGGAAACCAGAATTCCGCAAAGAAGATCCCGGATTTTGAGCACAACATGCAAAAAGCCGGTCAGGAATCCGGCAGCGCATCCCACCACAAAAGTCATCAGCATAATCAGCCAGCTGTTACAACCGGCCTGGGTCAACAGGCCAAAGGCCACCGCCCCGCTGACCACCGAACCCTCCACCGTCAAATCGGGAAAGTCCAGAATCGTATAGGAGATATAGTACCCCATAGCCATAATGGAATAAATCAGCCCCAGAGCCAGAGCAACCTCTGCTGAGCTGAGAATCGTAAACAGCGACATAAGCAAAACCTCTCAATACCGGTCATAAATGGCCAGCAGGCATCAGGTGAACCAGATACCTCCTGGCCTCCTGTGGCCGAAGAAGGGAGGGGCTCCCGGGCAGAAGCCCCTCCCTGGATATACAACTGTTATTCCGCGTTGGTGGTAACGGTCTCGGCCTCCGAATAGGCATCCGGAATGGCAATGTTCAGGGCAGCGGTCACGTCGGTATTGATCACCGGGGTGGCCTCGGAAATGGTTTCCACCGCCATGGTGGCGGCGGACTCCCCATTCAGCACCTTAACGCCCATCTCGCCGGTTACCTTGCCCAGCGCCACATAGTCAATGGACATGGAAGCCAGACAACCGTTCTTTACCTGCTCCACCTCGGAGCCATAAACCGGGATTCCGGCCGCGTTGGCCGCATCCACCAGAACCGACAGATTGTTCACCACGTTATTGTCGGTGAAGTTATTCACACAGTCAACCTGGCCCACCAGTGCAGTAGCGGCGGCAGGCACATCGCTGGCCCCCTGCACACCGGTAGCAACCACCTGAATACCCCGGGCGTCGCAGACTTCCTGCAGATTACCCAGCTGGGTGATGGAATTGGCCTCGCTGGTGGTGTAAAGCACGCCGATGGATTTCACATCCGGCTGCATGGCCTGGATCAGATCCACCTGGGCATCCAGATTCAGCACGTCAGAGGTACCGGTTACATTCCCGCCGGGGGCGTCCATGCTGGCCACCAGACCAGGGGCCACAGGATCAGATACCGCGCAGAAGATTACCGGAACGTTGGTACCTTCCACAGCGGCGGCGGCAGCAGTGGCAGCCGGAGTAGCGATGGCAAAAATCAGGTCATAGTTCTGGGCCACCATATTCTGGGCATAGGTAGAGCAGTCGGCCTCGGCGGAAGCATCAGACCCCACCTGCCGGGTCACCTGACTCTCCGAGACACCAGCCTCGGTTAGCCCCTGCATGATACCGTCATAGCAGTTATCCAGCGAGGGATGGCTAATATACTGGATGATGCCAATCTTGGCAGTGGACAGATCCACCGCACCGGAACCGGCTTCTTCCGTTCCGCCGCAGGCCCCAAAAGCCGCGACCATCAGGACCAGGCAAAGCGCCAGAGCCAACAGTTTGCTGCATTTCTTCATGACAAAATTCCTTCTTTCTAAAATGAAAAAATAAAAAATTCCCGCCCCAAAGTATGGGACAAGAATCATTTCCTGCGGTACCACCCAAATTCACCGGTTTCCCAGTGCGGCTCCTCCCGATAACGGCGGGTACCGGCGCACCTACTAAGGGGAATGTCCCTGTTCAGCTTGCCCTCACAAGTCCATTAGGCGTCATAAAAACCCGCTGCAATTCCACCATCTGCAGCTCTCTGTCCGGCCCGACTGACGCTTACTACTCTTGCTCATTGGTTTCTGAATTTCTAAATTCATGTTGCATTTTGGTTAAATGAATTTTACACGTTTTTTTCTCGTTTGTCAATCCCTTTTCATAGATCTTCCCGAAAATCCCGGAAAAAGTCCCTTTTCAAAGGGGAAGAAATGTGCTAAAATAAAGTGCTTTCTTATTTCAAACTCTCAGGAGGTAATTGTTATGTCCAAAGTGAAAACCCTTTTGGTGGGCATCGGCGGATACGGAGACGTTTACCCTTCGCTGCTGCGCCAGTATCCCCAACGATATGAAGCC
This sequence comes from uncultured Eubacteriales bacterium, assembly GCA_964481575.1. Classification (GTDB taxonomy): domain Bacteria; phylum Bacillota; class Clostridia; order Oscillospirales; family Acutalibacteraceae; genus UQRS01. The sequence continues at coordinate 104,626 of CAYZTR010000001.1, read as the reverse complement.
CTCTGCCAGCTGGTCGGGGTAGTAGATCCTTATGCCGCCACAGCTCCTTCCTACGCCTGGCTCCGGGAACAGGGTATCCCCTGTTACGATACCCTGGAGGAATTTTACCAGACGAATACCGCCGACCTGGCGGTTATCACTACTCCTATTCCCTGTCACAAACCCATGGTCTGCACCGCCCTGGCCCATGGCACTCACGTCCTGTGTGAAAAGCCTCTGGTTCCCACCCTGGATGACGCAGCAGACATTGCCACAGCCCTGGAAGCCAGCGGCAAAACCCTGGGGGTCGGATTCCAATGGAGCTTTTCTGTCCCCATGCGCCGGTTAAAAGCTGACATTCTGGCCGGCAAATTCGGCAAGCCGGTGCTGCTGAAGTCTCTGATCTGCTGGAAGCGCTCCCTGTCCTATTATCAAGGCAGCTGGAAAGGGGAACTGTACGCCAAGGACGGCAGCTACCTGCTGGATTCAGTGGTCACCAACGCCACCGCCCATTATCTTCATAATATTTTCTTTGTTCTGGGGGACGCTGCGGATACAGCGGCCATGCCCTCCCTGGTAGAAGCCGAGGTTTACCGAACCAAGGACATTGCTTCCTTCGATACCGTCACCCTGCGGGGAGACTTCCCAGGGGGCGGAAAATTTTGGTTTGGCGCCACCCATTCCGGAGATGGAGAGGAAGCCACCATCTTTCACTATCAATTTGAAAAAGCCCGGATCGAGTTTAATGTCTCCCGGAAGGATAACCATGTCTACGCCTTTACGGACGCCGGAGAAACCATTGATTACGGCAATCCTCAGGAGTTTGAGCAGCTCAATGAAAAGCTGATATCCTTGTTGCAGGCAGCTGAAAGCGGCGCTCCCATCCCCTGCACACTGCATACCGTCCTGCCCCACCTGGCTGTCTGTAACGGTCTGTTCAGTCAGGTAGGGATCACCGATCTGCCCAGGGAAGCCACCTTCCTGGTGGGGGAGGATCCGGTCACTGTCATGCGGGGGTTGTCCGCTGCCATCACCCGGGGCTATGAAACCGGGGAGCTCCTGTCCGAAACGGGGCTGGCCGGTACCGTCCCACCGGTAGCCTATGATCCCCGGACTCTGCACCACTTCGGAGGTATCAAAGCATGAGACTCTGTGTCATCGGAGACTGCGGCGGCCACATTGGCAGCATTTTTGATGGTACCGAATCTCCAACGCTGGCAGGTGTTTCGGTCAGCGGCCCGGAAGAATCCACGGAGAATTTTCTGCGGTTTGCTGCTTCCAAGGATCAAACGCCGCCCTGTTTTGCAGATTGGCAGGAAATGCTTCGGACCCTGCGGCCGGACGCCGTGGCAGTAGATACCGTCTTTAGCCGTCATGCAGAAATCATTTCCTTCGCGCTGGCACAGGGCATCCACGTTTATACCGAAAAGCCGGTGGCCACCACACTGCCCCAACTGGAGCAGGTGGAAACCGCCCTGGCGAACAGTCCGGCCAAGCTGTTTGCCATGTTTACCGCCCGGTTTGAGCCCTGGTTCTACACCGCCAAACTTCTAAACGATGCCGGAGAAATCGGAACGCCCCTTCTCCTGCACGGACAGAAATCCTACATCCTGGGGAACCGTCCCGATTTCTTTCGGCATAAGGACACCTTCGGCAGCACAATATCCTGGGTAGGCATTCACTCGGTAGATCAGATTCTGTGGAATACCGGTGCGTCCTGTACCGCTGCAGCAGCCTGCGCCACTACAATCGGCAATCAGGCCCACGGGGAACTGGAATCCGCCGCAGCCCTGCTGTTGACCTTATCTCACGGCGGCATGGCCACGGTAGACATCGACTACCTGCGTCCTGCTGCTGCCGGCAGCCATGGAGACGACCGGCTCCGAATCGTGGGAACCGGCGGCATTCTGGAGGTACGGGACAATCAGGTCTTTCTCCTGAAAGACGGACAAAACGGCAAAGCGCCCCTCTCGCTGCAGCAGCCCCCGCACATCTTCGATACCTTCCGGGCCTACTGCCAGGGCGAAGCCAATCCCCTGACCGCCGGCATTGACGGCATTGAAGCCACCCGCGCCTGTTTGTTAGCCGACGCGGCTGAATGACGCCGCTGAATATAATACAAAAACCGTGCAGAACGACTTTTGTCAGCTGCACGGTTTTTCTTATTGGTTGTAATTTAACAGAATTCGTTCCGGTAACTGGCGATGCACTCTTCGATGACCTGCACAGCCTCCGCTTCATCCTGCACCTCGTCCACCACGGTTTCCTTGCCCTCTAGGGTCTTGTACACCGAGAAGAAATGCTTCATCTCATCAAACACATGGGCAGGCAGCTCCCGGATAGAGTGATAGTTCTGATAGGTTGGATCGCCGAAGGGAATGGCGATAATTTTTTCATCCCGTTTACCGGAATCCAGCATGGTAATCATGCCGATGGGGAAAGCCCGCACCAGAGTCATAGGCTGGATGGGCTCGGAGCACAGCAACAGCACGTCCAAAGGATCCCCGTCATCGGCATGGGTCCGGGGGATGAACCCGTAGTTGGCCGGATAATGGGTGGAGGTATACAGCACCCGATCCAGCTTCAGCATTCCGGTTTCTTTATCCAATTCGTATTTCATTTTGCTGCCCTTGGAAATCTCAATCACACAGATAAAATCGTGAGGAGAAATCCGTTTGGGGCTAATATCATGCAAAATATTCATAAACCCACTTCCTCCTCAGGCATCCAATATTCCTTTTTGGGCGATAGCATCCAAAAAGGCATCCAGGTCAACGGCGGCGGTGGCTTCATCCACCTCATATTCCGCCAGCAAAGCTGCCAGCAGGGCTTCCCGGGTGGTGTCCTCCGTCAGCAGGTTCCAAAGGAATGCTCCGGTATCATTTACGGTAATCATGGCGCCCAGATCGGCAGCATCCCCGGTGGCTACCACCAGATGCTCCCCGTCAATGGTACGCATTTTATATCCAGCTTTAATTTTCATACAGTAACCTCTCCTTCTTGCATGGCAGCACAGGCCATATGGGCCGCTTCCAGACTGATATTACACCCCATTTTATAAATGGGAACCGTCTGAAACATTTCCTCCAGCAAATCCAGTAAAATATCCATCTTGGCTTCTTCGCGAGGCCGAACGGTCTGATTCAAAAAGAAAAACAGAGCCTCCCTGGGCCGAACTCGGCGGATCCAGTTATCGGAAGAACGCTCCAGCATGCAGATTCCCGCCAGGGGAAATCCGGCGTTGGTGCTTAAATGATGCTTGCCGTCCCAGGGGGTGCCATAGGCCAGCAATCCCTTGTCGGTCATGCGAAAAATGGGCTTGTCATCATTCACCATGGTAACCCGGTTCCCAAAGGCCTCCCGCCACATACGGGCATGGGTGGACTTTCCGGTCCCGCTGACAGCAGTAAAGGCATAGGCCTTGCCTTCCATGGCTAACACCGAGGCGTGAAACACGATACTGTGCCGGGCAAACAGCGCATCACTGAGGGCCCGATACAGTTCAATATTTTCCACAAAAGGAAAATTTTCCTCCGGCTGCCCGGCAATGGCCGCCGCCCAGGTGGCCTCTGGAATCCGGACGGTCAGATCTGTAGGCCGATCTCCTGTATAGAGATACCGGGCGCACAAATTCCTGGAGTATGAATAACGAAAGGCCAGATCTACAATAAAATCGGCAATCAGGTAACGTGCCACACAGTTCCCCCCTTTTTTTCTCTCACAAATTATAACGAATCCGGGGAGAAATGTCAACGCCCAGCAGGTGAGTTCTCATTTAATCCAGAGAATCCTCTAGCAGCTCCTCCGGCGGCAGCAACAGCTTTTCGGGATGCTTCAGCAGCTGTTCCAGGTATCGCAAGGAACGGGCATAGTAAAAGCCGTCCGTAATTCGCTCGTCAATGACAATTTTTAAATCAATCATATGCGTATAGCGCAGCTGACCATCGTCCCCCACTACCGGAGTTTTCACCTTCCGGCCCAGGCCCAAAAATTCGGAACAGGTACCGAAATTATACAGATGATGATAAATGGAATCAATGCCCACCGAGCCGATATCGGTAACAAAACAGGAGGTATGGAAGGGGCTAAACTGCTCAATCGCTTTGGGATTCAGCCCGTGGTCATCCAGGAGCTTTACCGTTCCCACGATGATTTTCAGCACCCAACCGGGCACAGCATTTAGAAGCTTCACCAGACGATCCAGACCGTTGGACGAGTCATCCTCCCCCTTGTTGTCATGGATTTCCCGATGCAAAATCTCCCAAACTTCATAAACGGTAGCATCCGGCGTGAAGCTGGGCTTAATGACCGTTTCGGTGCCGTCCAGAGACATTTTCTTTTTTACCGCCATGGAAATCCGCAGACTGTTGTGAGAATAAATTCGATTACCGCGGACAAACCGATTCAGCTTCGGATATTTGGCATACACCCGGATCAACGCCGCAATGATCACCATCAACCGGGTCAAATCCTTCATTTCGGTGGCCTCCCGGGTGTTGCGGATAAAAGCATCAATAGGGGCAATATCCACGCTGGTTTTAAAATAAACCTGAGAATCCAACCGAGTGTTCATAATATGTGGAATCACCGTAAAAAAGGGGTCTTGCCCCCGGACCCGCCAGCCGTCGTAACGATCGCCCCAGCGGCGCTTGTAATTGTAAAACCGTTTTCCTTCCACACGTGCTAATTCCTTACTCACTTTACTTTACTCCTATCCCAATCATTTCCCGCCCGCGGCGGAGTAATCCTTCCTCGTCCTATTTTAAACGATTTTCCACAGTTTGTCAATTTTTTAGATAAAAACGTCGAATTCTATTGACTTTTTTGTGAAAAAATATGGGCAGGAGCTCGGCGCAACGCCGGCTGTTCCTGCCCATATTCCATAGGTTTGATTCTGGAAAGTTTAGATTCTGGACCATTTGACCCCGTTGGCAGTGTCCTCCAAAGCAATGCCCATTTTCTTTAATTGATCCCGGATGGCATCGGCAGTGGCAAAGTCTTTGGCTTTCCGGGCTTCAGTCCGCTGCTGGATCAGAGCCTCCACCTGTCCGTCCAAATCCGTGGACTGCTTTTGATAGAGAATCCCCAGCACATCACACAGCTCATCAAAGAGCGCCAGAGCCTGCGCCAGTTGGGTCTTGTCTGCCCCTTCGGTGGTATTGATATCCTTAGCCAACTGGAACAGGGCCGCCAGAGCATCGGCGGTGTTCAGATCGTCCTCCATGGCGGCAATGAATGCATCTTTCCGCACTGCCAGGTACGACAGAGATTCCCCCGCCCCCTCCGGTGCATGCTCCATGGCAAACACCAGATTCTCCCGGCAGGTATACAGCCGCTCCAGGGCGCTTTTGGACTGCTCCAGAATATCCAGGCTGTAGTTGATGGGGCTTCGATACTGGGACGCAATCATAATATAACGAATAGGCTCATATCCATACTTGTCCGCCACTTCCCGCACCGTGAAGAAATTCCCCAGGGACTTGGACATTTTCCGGTTATCCACATTGATAAAGCCGTTGTGCATCCAATAGCGGGCAAAGGTGCAGCCGTTGGCGCACTCCGACTGGGCAATTTCATTCTCATGGTGGGGAAACTTCAGATCCTCCCCACCGCAGTGAATGTCGATGGTATCCCCCAGATACCGCTTATTCATGGCAGAGCATTCAATATGCCAACCGGGACGGCCTTTGCCATATTTTGAAGGCCAGAAAGGCTCGCCGGGCTTGGCCGCCTTCCACAGGCAGAAGTCCATGGGATCCTCTTTGACCTCCCCCACGGCAATGCGGGCGCCGGCTTCCAAATCCTCCAGCGGCTGGTGGGACAGCTTGCCGTAACCGTCAAACTTTTTGGCCCGGAAATACACGTCTCCATTGTCCGCCTGATACGCATATCCCTTTTCCACCAGAGCGTCTATCATCTCCAAAATGGCGTCAATATTTTCGGTCGCCCGAGGGTGGACAGTGGCCGGACGGACATTCAGCCCCTTCGCATCCACCCAGAACTCGGCTATGTACCGTTCAGCCACCTGGGGGACGGTGATCCCCTCCTCATTGGCTTTTTTTATGAGCTTATCGTCAATGTCAGTAAAGTTCTGAACGAAGGTCACCTTATTCCCCCGCCATTCCAAATACCGCCGAAACACGTCAAAGACGCAGAGTGGCCGGGCGTTTCCAATATGGATATAGTTGTAAACGGTGGGGCCGCAGGCATAAATCTTGAACTCCCCGGGCGTCATAGGGATCAGTTCTTCCTTCTGGCGGGACATGGTATTGTAAATCTTCATCTTTATTTTTCCTCCTTTGGCCGACCTTCCGCAGCGGCAAGGCGGGCTTCCAATGTTTTAATATCATGCCGTAAACGGCAAAGTTCCTGACTGACAGGGTCTGGCACATGAGTCTGATCCAGAGGCTGCACCCGCATGCCATTTTGCTTCACCACCCGGGCGGGCACCCCCACCACGGTACAATCAGGGGGGACATCATCCAATACCACAGCGCCAGCCGCCACCCGGGTATGATCCCCGATGGTGATGGGCCCCAGCACTTTGGCACCGCTGGAAATCATCACGTGATTGCCGATGGTGGGATGACGCTTTCCCACATCCTTACCGGTACCGCCCAAGGTCACCCCCTGATAAATCAGAACATCGTCCCCTACTTCAGCCGTCTCTCCAATAACCACGCCGGCACCATGGTCAATGAACAACCGCCTGCCGATTTTGGCGGCCGGGTGAATTTCAATGCCGGTCTTGCGTACGGCCCGCTGGGAAATCCACCGGGCAATAAACTTCTGATTGTGCCGGTAAAACCAATTGGCCCGACGATGCATACGCACCGCCCGCAAGCCGGGATATAGTAAAAAGATCTCCAATGCCGACCGGGCCGCAGGATCCCGCTCTCTGGCGGTTGCAATATCCTCTTTCAATCGTTCAAACACAGGTATCTGACTCCTTTGGCGGGAATATTCCCCGCAAATATAATAAAACCTTCCCACAAAAAAAGCCTCCGTTGTCCCTGGCCGGGACAACGGAGGCGGCAAAAGCCACGGTTCCACTCCGATTTCTCACTCAAAGAGCAGGCCAAACCTGCTTCAGGCGGTAACGGCGCCGGCCGTGCGGGGATACTGGGGAACCGACACTGCAATTCCCGTTCCTTCCCCCCGCAAGCTATCAGGTGCATTTCCCCGGCGGTTTCCCAAAAGCGCTTTCAGCCAACGGCGCCCTCTCTCTGACGAAATCCAAACCCGGCTACTTCTCCCGAATTCTCGCTTTTCTGGTTTTCATCTTATTATATGCCATGGAATCTGATTTGTAAACCCCTAAAATCATAGATTTTTTCATAGAAACGCCGAATTCTTTTGGCAGGGAAACACTTTTTTCCCTACGGCAAACCCATTTCCAAACGGAACAGGCGCTGCCCTACCCGCACAATTGAAAAAACAGGACACCATTCCTATTTCGGAAAGGCGTCCCGGCCTTTTGGAATCATGTCCCATAATAATTAGGGCTCATAGATTCGGGTTCATAAACTTCCAATTATCTTTGATATAAATCACACAGGAAATCACAGTAAACAGTGCTGACAGCCAAAGGGTAGCGATGGCCAGGGCCTTCAGACTGCACAACAGCCAGGCCGACTGTTGGAAGACATCTGCAATTCCCAGCCAAAGGATCGTCAGCAAAATACCGATCATCTGGCAGACGGTTTTCACCTTCCCCCAAAGGTTGGCGGCAATCACTTTGCCATTGCTAACGGCAGTCAGCCGCAGGGAAGCCATCAAAAACTCCCGCAACAGCACCAAATAGGTAATCCAGACCATACCGTAAGGCCGCACCGCGTCAATTTGAATGAACCCCACCAGAGCGGCGGTGGTCAGCATTTTATCCGCTAGGGGATCCAGGAATTTGCCGAAATCAGTAATCAGGTTGTATTTCCGGGCAATCTTCCCGTCCAGCAGGTCGGTGATACTGGCCAGAGCGAACAGGCCCAGAGCCACAAAAAAATGCCCGGGAAATTCCAGCAGCAGAGCCACCAGAAACAGAGGGGCCATGATAATCCGGGCCACAGTCAGCTTATTGGGCAGATTCATCCGACTCCCCCCCTTCCTCGACCAACTCTCCCAGCAGATCGTATTCCATGGTATCAAAAATGCGAACCGGCACAAAGGCACCAATCTCCAGAGGATGGGTAGCCATGAAGAAAATTTTGCCGTCAATATCGGGGGCCTCCGCCTGACTCCGGCCATAGTAACAGCGAATATAATTATCATATCCCTCCACCAGCACCAGCGTCTCCGTATCCATCCGGGCCTGGTTACATTCGGTGGCAATCGTCAGCTGTTGACTCATAATATGATCCATGCGGTCCTGCTTCACCTGCTGGTCGATCTGATCCGGGAACGCAGCAGCCATGGTGCCTTCCTCGGCAGAATAGGCAAAGCAGCCCAACCGGTCAAACCGCACCTGTCCCACAAACTCGGCCAACTCAGCAAACTGGGTCTCAGTTTCCCCAGGGAACCCGGTAATCAGGGTGGTACGAAGGGTGACCCCCGGCACCTTTTGGCGGATTTTGGCCATCAGGGCTTTCAAACTCACGGCATCCCCCTGACGGTTCATCCGCCGGAGGATCTCCCCATTGCAGTGCTGGATGGGAATATCAAAATATGGTACCAGCTTTTCTTCAGACGCCACTGCATCCAACAGATCGTCGGTAATCCGCTCCGGATAGGTGTACAGCGTACGGATCCAGCGGATCCCCTCCATCTTGCACAAGGCCCGGAGCAGCGCCGCCAGCCTGTATTCCCCATACAGATCCAGCCCATAAGCTGTGGTATCCTGGGCCACCACAATCAGCTCTTTCACGCCCCGGCGAGCCAGGGTTCGGGCCTCTTCCAAAATGTCCTCCATGCTTCGGCTCCGGAACCGGCCCCGGATCATGGGAATGGCGCAGTAGGTACAACAGTTGTCACAGCCATCGGCAATTTTCAAATAGGCGGTATATTCCGGCGTTGTCAAAATCCGGCCCCCGTTTAGAGGAACTGCCTCCGGCAGATCGTAGGCAGAAAACTGCTTTTGGGACAGAGCATCCCCTACAATAGAAACAATATCCGCATTTTTGCCGATACCTACTACCACATCCACCTCGGGAATCTGGGCGGTGATCTCATCCCGGTAACGTTCGGCCAGACAGCCGGTAACAATCAGGGCCCGCAATACACCGTTACCCGGCTGCTTATAGGTCGCAGCCTCCAAAATGGCTTCAATGGCCTCGGTTTTGGCCTCCTCAATAAAGCCGCAGGTGTTGACAATCAGGGCATCGGCCTGATCCTCCCGGGGCGTAATCTCATACCCGGCGTCTGCCAGCTTTTGCAACATGACTTCGGCGTCCACCTGATTTTTGGGACAGCCCAAAGAGATCATCCCTATTTTTTTCGTCATACCTCATCCATCCTCTAAGGCAATGCCGGCGGAGAATTGCCCCGCCGGCCAAAAAATTATTCTTCGTAATACAGGGTATCCGTCACCTGACTCAGAGCGGCACGAATGTCTCCGTAGCTGTATCCTTTTCGGGCCAGAGCCGCCACCGTCCGGGCAACACCCTTTTCGGTGGTTATGGCCGTCCAGTACTTGGTTTCCAGCAGGGAAAGAATCTGGGCTTTGGAGTCAGGCTCCCGGCCATAAACAGCCGCTTCGGCCAAATCCCGGTCAACCCCCTTACGGGTGATTTCAAAAACAGCCTGCCGGGGGGCCAGTTTCTTGCCCTCCAGAAACTTTTCTGCCAGCTGGGCAGCGTAAGCCTCATCATCCAGCAATCCCAGCTGGGTCAGACGTTCCACCACCAACCCGGCTGTTTCGGCGCCGAAATCCGGCGTCAACTTTTGGGCCAGCTCCCGGCAGCCAAAGCTCCGAGAAGACAAATGCCACAGAGCCTTACTTTTGGCTCGGTTATAATCCGACAGGGCAATAAGCCGGGTCAGCCCGGCCTCCGTCAGGCTTTTCCCTACGCAGAGCCCTTCCTCCTGGCAGGTTTGCAAATCCAGCAGCAGATATCCCCGGTCATCAAACCGCCGCTCCCGCCGAACAGCATCCCCCACCTCCAGGGTTTCAGGATCCGCATCCAGCCGCAGGGCGCAAAGCTGCTTCCGGCGGCGGGACAATTCCAAAATTCTCATTCATCCTCATCCACCAAAACGTCAATATCCGTTTTGGCCTTGGGCTTCGGGGCAGCTTTGGCGGGCTTTTCCGCAGCCGCGGCAGACTGTGCAGCGTCGGCGGCCCCTTTCTGAGCCTCCGCCTGTTCGGCATCCTTGGCCGCCTTCCGGGAAGCCGGCGTGGGGATGGCACTCATTTCCTTCAGTTTAGCAATCACCTTGGCCTCAATCTCTGCTGCCAATTCGGGATTTTCCGCCAGGAATACCTTCGCGTTATCCCGTCCCTGGGCGACCCGCATCTCACCGTAATAGAACCAGGCTCCCGACCGGGTCATGACACCGGTTTTCAATCCCAGATCCACAATTTCCCCTTCATGGGAAATGCCGGTACCATACATAATATCAAACTCCGCCTCCCGGAAGGGGGGCGCTACCTTATTCTTTACCACCTTGACCCGGGTATGGTTGCCGATCATTTCCCCGTTAACCTTCAGGGTCTCGGTACGGCGAATTTCCATTCGGACGCTGGCATAGAATTTCAGGGCCCGTCCGCCGGTGGTGGTTTCGGGGTTGCCGTATATGACGCCGATCTTTTCCCGCAGCTGGTTAATAAAGATGGCTACACAATTAGAGGCCGAAATGGCGCCGGCCAACTTCCGCAAAGCCTGGGACATGAGCCGGGCATGGACACCCACATGGGAATCCCCCATTTCCCCTTCAATTTCTGCCTTGGGAACCAGGGCCGCCACCGAGTCTACTACCAGCACGTCAATGGCACCGGAACGCATCAGAGCCTCGGCAATCTCCAACGCCTGCTCACCGGTATCCGGCTGGGATACCAGCAAAGAGTCAATATCCACCCCCAGATTGGCGGCATACACCGGATCCAGAGCATGCTCCACGTCGATAAAGGCAGCCGTACCGCCTTTCTTCTGCGCTTGGGCTATCACCTGCAGAGCCACGGTGGTTTTACCGGAAGATTCCGGCCCGTAGATCTCCACAATCCGGCCCCGGGGAACGCCGCCAATCCCCAGTGCGTGATCCAGGGACAGGGAACCGGTGGAAATATGGTCTACCTGCATGGTGGCATTCTGCCCCAACACCATCACCGTTCCACGGCCGAACCGCTTCTCAATATCCGCCAACGCGGTATCCAATGCTTTTGCTTTTTTGTTGTCCAATGCCATAATCAAAACATCCTTTCCTATGTATCTGACGTAAGAAATCCGGATACGACCCGATCCACACCGCCGTAATCGGCCCGAATGGAAACATCCTGCAAACCGGCATCCCGGAACAAATCCGCCACCGACTGCGCCTGTCCGATCCCCACCTCCACCATCACAGCGCCGCCGGGATTCACCGCCGGCACCCACAAATCACAGATGGCCCGGTAAAAGGTCAGCCCGTCCGGGCCGCCATCCAGGGCAGCTGCCGGCTCCCGGCGCACCTCCGGCATAAGGGTCTCCACCTCTGCCGCTGGAATATAAGGCGGGTTGGAGAGCACCAGATCATACCGATGCACCCCCGGCCCGTCGAACAAATCTCCTCGCACTGCTTCTACAGTATACGCCTTGTTCTGTCCGATATTCTGGATAGTATAAAAATAAGCCGGATCGTTTTTTTCCAAGGCGGTGACCTTAACAGCCGGGGCGTGCTTGGCTACAGCCACGGCGATGGCGCCGCTGCCGGCGCAAAGATCCAGCACAGCCGCCCGGGGATGTTGTTTCAGGTACTCCAAAGCAGCCTCCACCAACACCTCCGTATCCTGCCGGGGAATCAAAACACCCGGCCCAACGGCAAAGGATAGGCCAAAAAATTCCCACTGTCCCAGAATATACTGTAGGGGCTCCCGGGTCTCCCGACGGCAGATCATACGCTCCAGGCGCCGGGCCTGAAAATCCGTCAGTTCCTGCTGTCGCCGCAGCCGTAGTTGAGCCACTGTACACCCCAGCACTTGAGCCAACAGCATATCCGCTTCCAAGGCGGTTTCCTCCACCCCGGCGGCTGCCAGCCGTTGCTCCAGGGTCTGCCGCCAGGCGGCAACTGTCATTTCCACTCGTCATCCGTCCCGTTTTCAGGAATCACGGCGGACAGGGCGGTAATGGCAACTTCACACATATCGTCCTCCGGCTCACTGGTGGTAATCCGCTGTACCCACAAGCCGGGGGCAGCAATGATGCGGGTTAGCAGATTATCGTGCCTACCGCAAATACGAATCAGCTCATAACCCAGACCGCAAATAATCGGCAACATCAACAGTTTAAACACCACCCAGATGATCTTATACAACGCAACCGACTGGATGGCGGTGGTAAAGGCGCTGGGCAGCACCAGGATCAGCAGGGAATAAAACAAAATGGACACCAACAGCATCAAAATCATGAAGGAGGTACCGCAGCGGGGATGAAAACGGCTTTGCTTCTTGACGTTTTCCACTGTCAACTCCTCCCCTGCTTCATAGCAGAAGATGGTTTTATGTTCAGCGCCATGATACTGAAATACCCGCTTGATGTCCTTCATCTGGGCACAAAGCATCACATAGCAGATGAATATAATAATTTTCACAATGCCTTCAAAGACACCCCGCCAGTTGGAAAGATCCGCCGGGACAGCGCCGTTCAGCAAATTAAACAGGGTCATGGGCAGCCACATGAACAGGAACAGCGCCAAGCAAACCCCCAGCACTGAGGCAATACCCATAATCAGGCTCATGAGGACGCCATCGCCTTTTTCGGCTTTGATCCGGTCTTTTTCTTCCAGCTCCGTCAGAACCTCCACCCGATCGCGCCCGGTTTTTGCGGCCAGCCGGTCAGCCTTCTTTTCCCGCTTTTCCGCAGCCTTCTTCCGGTCCTCTTCCTCCTCCAGGTCGGTCATCCCCGACTTCTCAGCCGAGAACATCAGGGCTTTATACCCAGCCACCATGGATTCAATCAAATTCACCGCGCCCCGGATCAGTGGCAAACCGAAAAATTTATGATTATCCTTCAGATGCTTTTCGGGCAGATCCTCCACGCAGATATTCCGGTTGGGTTCCCGTACGGCAATCACCGTTCGGGCAGGCCCCTTCATCATAATGCCCTCAATTAGGGCCTGACCGCCGCAGGTGGTCTTCTTACAAGGTTTGCAGTTCTTTTCTGCCATTCAGTGTTCCTCCTTGGGCGGCAGTTCTTGGAACTCCGCCAATTGGTCTTGCGCCGGCGCAGGCGGCTCGGTTACAGAAGCCGCAGTCTGACCGGCAGGCTCGATGGTGGGCAGCACGATGGTCACCGTGGTTCCCACCCCTTCGGTACTTTCCAGGAACAGCAGTCCTTGGTGCTGTTTCATGATTTCATCGGCCACGGCCAACCCGATCCCGGACCCCCGCACCGTCTTATTGGATTTATAAAATTTCTCCTTGCACCGATCCACATCCGCCGCAGGAATTCCCACACCAGTATCCGTAACGGTAATGCGGACACAGCCCTCCTCCATAATGGTCTCAATGAGAACCTGCCCACCGGGCTTGTTGTATTTAATGGCGTTGTCCACCACGTTAATAAAGACCTGCTTCAACCGATCTGGATCTCCCATAACCACCGGAGACACCCGGGGACGCACAAAGGACAGGTCAATATTCTGCTGACGGGCCAGCTCCCGATACATATATACCGCCTCATCCAAGGTGTCAATCAGCTGGATCTCCCGCAGATTCATGGACAAATGCCCAGACTGCATCCGGGAGAAATCCAGCAAATCCTCCACCAGACCGGAAAGCCGCTCCGATTCGTGCAGGATCACATCAATGCCCTTGGTAATCAGTTCATCCTCCGGGTTAGCCGCCATTTTCAAGGTCTCCCCCCATCCGCGAATAGCCGTCAGGGGAGTGCGCAGTTCATGGGATACCGAGGAAATAAAATCATTCTTCATGGCCTCGGCCTGTCCCAGCTCACCGGCCATATAGTTAATGGAATCGCAGATTTCGCCGATTTCACTTTCATCCTCCAGCGCAATACGGGAGTTAAAATCCCCCAGGGCAATTTTTCGGGTGGTATTTGTCACCAACTGTAGGGGCTTCACGATGGAATTGACGAAATACAGGCCGGAAATCACCGAAAACCCCAGAACAAACAGCCCCACCAGAATAAAGGCCAGCAGGGTGAAAAAAATATGCCGGTTAATCCGATCGGTAGCGATGACCCAGCGCACAGCACCGTTGGAACCGCTGCCGGTATCCGTCAGCAGATAGGTACCGGCAAAGATATGCTGGCCGGAAGAGGAAATCCCGTGCCACCGACCAACCCCGGCGCTGGACTTAACTGCCGCGGAATAATCCGGCATGGTTTCTTCCAACACCGGAAACCCGGTGGTAGAAACCAAAGCCTTGCCGCTGCTGTCCAGAATCTGGATCTCCATTTTTTCCTTATACTCAAAATTCTCACAGTACTCGCGGGCTTTCGCGGCAAAATCCCCCGGCGCAGCCATGGACAGCACATTAAAGGATTGGGCATAGGAAGCCGCCGTAGTACCCACGCTGGAGTAATAATAATTGTAATAAAACACCGAAGCAAACACTTCAATAAAGAACAGAACGGCCGCAAATACCGCCATGACATTCACCAACCAGCGCCGGGTAATCCCCCCGCGCCTGGAAATAAAGCCTTTCACGGATTCTACCGCCATGTTGTGTTCGCCTCCTGTTCCTGCAATAATCCTGGCAGCTTACTCCGCCGCCGTCCACTTATAACCCATGCCCCAGACTGTCAGCAAATGCCGGGGCTTGGAGGGTTCTTCCTCAATTTTCATCCGTAGCCGGCGTACATTCACATCCACAATTTTTTCCTCGCCAAAGTAAGCGTCTCCCCAAACCTTGTTGAGAATATCCGTCCGGCTCAAAACGCTGTCCGGATGGCGAAAGAAATACTCCATAATCTGAAACTCCACCTGGGTCAGCTCAATGGGCTTTTCCCCTTTCATCAGAATCCGCCGCCGCAGATTCAAGGTAAAACCGCCCATGGTGATTTCCTCCTCCTGGGGAAGCTCCATCCGATTCTGCATTTCCACCCGGCGGTACAGAGAATCCACCCGGGCCATGAGTTCACTGGGACTGAAGGGCTTGGTTACATAATCATCCGCTCCGGTCATCAAGCCGGTAACCTTATCCATTTCCTGGGTCTTCGCCGTCAACATGATAATCCCCACCGTGGGTGAAGTCTTACGAATCTCCTTGCAGACAGCAAAACCGTCCATCCCCGGCATGGAGATATCCAGCAAAGCAATATCAAAATCCCCTTCCTCATAAAAGATCCGAAGGGCATCCTCCCCATTGGCCGCCTCCACCGTAGTGTAGCCCGCCCGGTTCAAATTGATTACTTCAAATTCGCGAATAGCCGTTTCGTCCTCCACAACCAAAATCTTTTTCATAAGAATTTCTTCCTCCCCTTCTGATTGGAACTGTTATTCCAGAACAAAGCACTCACGCAGCGTCGTTTCATCAATAGTATACGGCGTATCCTGCCGGGTCAGCCAGGCGGCATACACCCGGTCGCCGGAAACAGCCACCGAGAAATAATCCGCATACAGGGACATATTTCGGTTTTCCCACTCCTCTGTGGTAAACACCTGTAGCTTCAGCAAATCCACCGTGCGAATCCTGGCCTCATTGTCCCAGGTCGAAAAGGTGTAGAGGGAATCCTCCTTACTGACCGAAACCGTCACATGGATGCCATCCTCTCCCAGCCAGGCAGCCGGATACTTCAGATAATATCCGTAGGTATCATTCATCACGGCGGTACATACCTCGGTAAATTTTTCCTCATTATAATTCCGCCAGGTGGATAAATACAGCTTCGTCTGTTGGTTCCCCGGCAGCTCCAGCATGGTGGGCATTTCCATAACGCCGTCCCCATCCATATCACGCATTGGCAACGGAGCCTGGCGGGCAGTAATATTATTCTCCCGGGTAGAATTGTCATGGAAAGGAGAAACCAACGGACTGGTGCGCATTAGACTGAAATCCGAATTCTCATCGGAAAGCACCGGTGTGCTTATGGTATCCAGCGGCATATAGTAAATAATCTCGGTGATCATGGAAGAAGTACCCTTGTTGGCGTCCAGATATACCGCCGGACGCTGACTGGCCAGCTTACCCACCACCGGCGTCAGATAGCCGCTGATGTTGCCGTCCAGCGAAACGTTGCCCTCCTCCTCGGCGCCGCCCTCCGGAACCTGATACAGCCTGGCCTCGGCAGTCTTTTCGGTAGAATCCAGCGTCACTACCAGCAACTGGCTGAATCCCACCTCCATCAGATCCGCCGTAACAAAGGTGGTATAGGGACGGCTCAACCGTTGCACCAGGCTGCCGCCGTCGCAGCCATATACTGAAAGCTGCTGTTGAATGGTGCTGAACAGGCTCCACCCTACCAGTACTTCCTGGCTGCCGTTGCCGTCCAGATCAGCAAAAGAGATTGACTCCACCCCGGAAGCCTGCACAGTCACCGTGTCGGTGATCCGCCAGCCATCTTCCGTGCTGTCAATCATACTCATGTTAATATTACCTTCGGTATCATCCTGAAAGCTATAGAAAGCGAAAACCTCATCATGGCCGTCCCGATCCACATCCCGCAGGACAAACGCCGTCAGATAATCCCCCGTCCGGGGGTATTTTAAATCATATTTCCGGTTGGTTCCCAGTTCCAAAGCCTGCTGAATATTATACATATCCCCGGTAAGCTTGGGCGCATGGAGCACCGAATCGGTATCAGTATCTATCCCGGAGCAGGCGGAACCGGTCAACAGCATGGCCAACGCCAGCAACAGAACCGCCAGAGATTTGATTCGCATTCCGCTCCACTCCTTCCGATTGCCCAACTCCATAATACTCCAGTATAATTGTAATCATTATAGCACACCTACAGTAGGAATTGTAACTATTTTTTTAAGATTTTGCTTCTTTTGCAAAAAAATCAAACCGGGCAGGCCTTCCGGCTGTCCGGTTTGATGCGTATCCAGGATTACAGCAGCATTCCACCGCCCCCATTTGATCCCATCGAATAAAGGCATTTTCCGCACATCGTTTCTGGTTTCATCCTTTTTCACAGGATACACGAATGCGTCTCCTTCCGTCAGCTATCTTGTCGATATATATCATTTCAATGCCAGAATGAAGAGGGTACATAAAAAATATACCTTTTATTAGAATATATTGTTGAAAAATCGTTGACAAACCCAAGGATATTCATTATAATAAAATTGTGGTTTTGAACAAAATATCGTAATAAGCCAATATAAATTTAGGGGGAACTCTCATGAAAAGAATGATTTGCATTGGCATCATTTCCCTGTTTCTGTTTGGCTGCTGGGTTATGCCGGCTTCTGCTATGCCGCCGCTTTATTTCAGCACCGTATATCAGCAGCCCAGCGGCGAGGCGTTCCGATATAACGAAGACCCTTATCCGCAAGGCCCCTCCTCCTGGAAGGAAAACAATCAGTTGACTTCTTTTCGCTACCTGCTACAGGATCTGTCTGCCGGGCTGGAAAATGGTAGGTACGATTATTCCTGCATTCCTGATTCTTTGTCCCTGCAACCGGTTTTGGCAACAGAATATATGGATTACCAAATCAACGGATCTCATTATATCATTCTGTTAAATCCTGAGGATGGGTATTGGTATTATGGAGAAATTGCTTGCGTTGTAAACTGGAACACCGGTTATTTACACTGGCTTTTGGTTGACCCCACCGGACGGTATGATACAGACTTTCTCGCCCCCTATTCTCCTGAAAATACTCCAAGCTCCTTTATCCCGCTGTTTCCGGTCTTTCAATGCAGCAATGCCCGCTTCCTCATTGACCCGCTGCCGGACCGGGTTGCGGTTCCGGTAGAAACCTATACCGGAGAAGACTTGACCCGGGAAACCACACCGGAAGAAAAGGCAGCAATGGCGGAAAAAATGAAAACGCAAGGTATATTTTCCACCTTGTACCGCCAATGTCTGGAACAATTGCCGGAGTTGGAGGACATCACCGGGGAAACCTACCCGGCAGCCCAAGCCCTTTACGATGCCTATCAGGAAGCGCTGGAGTTGAAAACCTACTATAACCCCATGCCAGATTTTCACTATAAGGGCACCGATTGGTCGTGTGACCTGGAACTCCAGGGTACGGTTTACGGTTCCACCCTATACGGGGTCATCTCCTATTATTACGGGAAATCCAAATGGCTGGCGCTGTGCGGGGATGTGAATGGAGACGGCGGCCGCACGGTGACCGATGTGGTGTTACAGCGCAAAAACATTCTGGAGGGCGGCAATGTGCCGGAGGATGCTTTTTACCGGAGCGACGTAAATCAGGATAAAATACTCAGCGTAACCGACGTGGTGCTCCTGCGGAAGGGTGTTTTGAGCGGCATGGAATCGGTGCTGCAAAAGTCGTACTTGCCCAGCGACAGAAATGCCGAACCGGATTGGAAAACCCCTAACACCAATCAGGCGCTCTTGGAAGGGATCGGTTATATCACATTGCCGGCGCTTCCCGATCTTGCATGAATCCGCAAGGGATTGCATCCGAAAAACAATCTCAAATCCGGCATTTTCAAAACACACCGAAAATAGGAATCGGATCATTTTAACGCCAAACCCGGCTCTGTTCGATGAACAGAGCCGGGTTTGGTTCTTTTCGTATCCAGGTTTTACAGCAAATCAGGATCGTAATGGGCCCGCTGGCCGCCAATAAATTTGGGGCGGGTTCTGGCGCAAATCAGGGTGGCCTCCCCAATCTGCTTCAGGGAAAGCCGCACCGGCACCGCCACCGGTTTTAGGTGCATGCCAATCAAGGTACCGCCGATGTCCATCCCGGCGTCCCCCAAAATATTTTCCACGGCTACTGGCTCCCGGAAGGCGCCGTAGGCCGTGGTGGCAAAAGAGCCGCCGGCCTTGGGCTGCGGCACCACATTGCAAATGGGCAGCCCAGCTTTCTCGGCTGCCGCCTTCTCCACGATCATGGCGCGGTTCAGATGCTCGCAGCATTGCGCCGCCAGAAAAATCCCCTTCTCCTGCA
Organism: uncultured Eubacteriales bacterium; assembly: GCA_964481575.1. GTDB lineage: Bacteria > Bacillota > Clostridia > Oscillospirales > Acutalibacteraceae > UQRS01. The sequence goes on along the minus strand of CAYZTR010000001.1, from coordinate 85,462 downwards.
GCACCGGGTAGATTCCGTCAAAAATGGCCTTGGCCAAATCCACACTGGAGCCGGTACCAATCTTTGCGCCGCCCACCTCGCTGGAGGAACAGCCTACCACAAATACATCTCCCGCCTGCAAGCCGGATGCCGCCAGCAGCTCCGACACAGCAGTGCGGGCCTGGGCTGTAATTTCTTCATACATACCAATCACCTGACTCTATTACAATTCAACCCATATGGTTCTTTCATTAGCATAACAGAATTTGCCTCCGGTTGCAACCCCGTTTTTACTGGTAATTTAACTCGGCACAGGCCAACATATTCCGGCTGGCAAAAGTCAGCAACGCCGTCAGCCCTGCATTGGCCAGCACCATAATTCCCAAAGCCACTACCAACTCCGGCAGCATGGGGAACAGCATCCCAGCAGCCAGCGTCAGGAACACCGCCAGGAGAATGCCCGGCACCGTGGCCAGCATGGCGCCCAACAGGTAGAAAACGGTGGCAAACGCCTTGGGCCACCCGCTGAAAAAGCGGAGAATCAGTACATCTACCGAAAGGAACAGATATCCGAAAGAAACCCGGGACAAGATTCCAGCCACAGCCCCTGCCACCGGCACCTTACACAGGAACAGCAGCGGCACCCAAAGGAGGATGCCCTCCAGCAAAAAACTTCGCAGACTGCTGCGCATGCAGGCCAGCAGTTTCCGGAACGGAGTATCGGGGATCATGTAAATAAAGGGCTTGGTCAGTTCCCGGTTGGCACGCCCGGCCGAAACCGAAAACAGCTGGGTATAAACCGAGGTACTCAGCGCCACGATCATAGCCAAGGTAGAAGCGTCCATATCGTCCGCTTCCGCTTCTGCATCGTCAATCAGCGTCTCTGATACAGCCGCCTGTTCCACAACAACCGAAGCATCGGCGGATTCCGATGCCGGACTTCCCTCCATGTAATACAAAAACACCGAAACGCCCAGGGTAATGAGAATCATAATCAGGGAAAGCAGATCCACCAACAACACCCGACCCCGTCGATTCTCCAGCTTTTGCTTAAAGTAAATGGCTGATGCACCCTTGCCGCCGTCCAGACCGGTTTTCCCCACCTTGACGTTTTTCCGGTTCATCTCCGCGCCCATAAATTCCTTCTTCGCGGCAATGGCACTTTGCGCCACCTCCGCCGCCCGAAGCACATCCTCATAATAATCCGAATCGGTGCGACTGATGACCAGAATCAGTACCGTTGCCAGGGCTACCGTTCCGGTAATCCCCAAGACTGCCGGCAGCCACGCTCCTGTGAAAATCCCCTGCATAGCCGCCGCCATCCAGCCGGACACTGGGAAGAATCTCCCTACACCGGTGCAAAAGGTCAGAAGGCTTTCCAGCGAAAGCCCATGTACCCAAACCCAGCCGCAGCAGCAGACTACCAACAAAAGGATCACGCCGAAGAACACAGCCCGCACCCGGTTTTTCAGTCGGTCATTGGCGCTGGTTCTGGCATAGATGAGCATAGCCAGCAGTTGAGACACAAAAATCACACCGCCAAACAGCAGGACGATTACCACCAGAAACCAGAACGGAATCAGGTAGGCCTGATGCAGCATGCCGTAATAATACAGCATAAACACGCAAATCACCAGAGCCAGCCCCAGCTGACGCACCAACCCATACAACAAAATCCGTTTGGGACGGATAGGTGTATCGAATAGCAGATTCACATCCGGCATACTGAACATGGCGGAGCCGGTGGAAAATCCGTTGTAGGCGGTCAGGCAGAGAAATACGGTATACAAACCGTATCCTAAGGCAAATAATTCCCGGATGTCCCGGTCTCCGTAAATACCCTCGGCCGCATTGCCCGAAAGAAGGGACATTCCCAACAGAGCCACAAACAGTAGCACCAAAACCAGCTTGCCCGGATGTTTGAAAAAGGCGATCACCGAATTTTTCATCCGGTGGGTCACCAGATAAAACAACCCTTTCACTGTGCCGTCCCCTCCTCGGTAATCCGGAAGAACAACTCCTCCAGACTTTCTTCGGAGGCATCGCCCTCCCGCAGCTTAGTGGCCGCAAAGCGGCCGCCCATCATAATATGTGCCACATCCCAGTAATCCTCCACACTGTCCAGCATGTGAGTAGAAATCAGGACACTGCAACCGGCCTCCTTCAGTTCCAGAAACACCTGCTTCAATTCTTTAATGGCATGAGGGTCCAGCCCCACCATTGGCTCGTCAAAAATCAGAACCTTAGGCCGATGCACCAGGGCACAGCAAATGGACAGCTTTTGCTGCATCCCCTTAGACAGTTCCTTTCCCAGCTTGTTCTTTTGATCCATCAGCTGGAACCGCTCCAGCAGGGCGTCACCGTAGGACTCATCCTCTTCCATCTGATAGGCCCGGCGGATAAACTCCAGATGCTCGCCTACCGTCAGCATATCGTAAATCGCCGGCATCTCGGGAATATACCCCAACACCGCCTTGGCTTCCAGGGTTTTATTCTCCATCCCATTCACGGTAATTTGTCCCCGAAACCGCAGCAACCCGGCAATGCACTTAATGATGGTGGACTTTCCAGCACCATTTGGCCCCAGGAGCAAGGCAATCTGCCCATCCCGCACCTGAAAACTGATATTGTCATTGGCAAGCACTTTGCCGTATTGCTTGGAAACCTCTTCCACTGTCAGCATAACATATCCTCTCCCCTTTTGTGTTAATTCAATAATACAACAATATGCTGCTGTTGTCAAGAATTTCTTGAAACGCAAAAACAAAGGACTTGTTGCTGAGGAACACTTCAACAAACTGCAATATATAAAAATTCTCCGGACATTACCTTGTTAGAAGCACCATCATCGTGCATTCTTTCCTATTACGACAAGTATTGCCTTTTTCGACAAAATGTGCTATTATAATAATAATAATCTGCCAAGCAAGGAAACGGGCGGATTCTATGGAGGCGTTTCACATGAAGGATGTATTCATCAGCAAAAGCACGATGGATGACGCAATTGCCTTTGCACTTGTAGAATTTCTGGAACAGAACCATATTTCCTGTTACATTGCGCCGCGGGATATAGAGCCAGGGCGGCCTTACGCATCGGCGCTTACCGGTGCCATCAACGACTGCACCATGGCGATACTGGTGGCCTCTACCAATTCCAATGCCTCTGAGCAGGTGCTCAACGAGATTGACATTATGTCCAACAAAAAGAAAACCATACTTCCGCTCATTATTGATGATTTTGAGTTGAATGATGACCTGCGCTATTATATTGGCAGACGCCAGCGGGTCATTGCCTACTCTGATAATCTGGAAGGGCATTTTCCAAAGGTACTGGATATTGTCAACGAGCGTTTAAGCGAACTGCGGCCCAAGGAAGTAAAGCCTGTCGCGCCGGTTTTGCCGGAACCAGCCAATACAGCGGCAGATCAAAATAAGAACAGCAACACCATATTCACCTATAACAGGGAAAGAGGCATCATGATTAACCCGGAGGATAATCAGCGCAATGTCAGCTTCCGTACGGACACACTGATTAACCTTTTGGGCGGCATCTATGAAAAGGTGGCCGAAATGTCTGATGCCCAGGTGGCGGAGGACATCTTCTACACCAGCGGCTACACCAGCGGCAGGAACTTTGGGGAGCGCCTCAGCAGCAAGTGGGACACAGGCGCTTCCATTGAGGAAATGGAAAATAAGCTGAAAAAATGGTGCCAGTTTGACTCTGCCGTGGGCTGGGGCAAATTTGATATCACCTTCGGGGAATTCGATGAGGAGTCCGGCACCATTTCCGCAAAGCTGAGCATTAATGAGGCTTTCATTGTTGACAAATCCAAAAAGCGGCACATCTGCGGTTTTATACGGGGATATTGCACCGGCGTCATTGAAACCCTGCTGGGTTCGGTAGACGCGGAACTTACCTGCGTAGAATGTCCGCTGCAAAACAGATTTAAAACCTGCTGCTCCTTTGAGGTAAAGATGAAAGGCTGAGAAAATGAAGATTCTTGTGATTTTTACCGGCGGTACCATCGGCAGCACGGAAAGCAACGGATGGATTTCCACCGATCCTGCCACCGATTACCGTCTCATTAACGGATATCAAAGCAAATGGGGCCATTCGGCGGAATTTGTCACTGCAACCCCCTACACCGTGCTTAGCGAAAACCTGACAGCTGGGGAACTGTGTCTGCTGATGGATTGCATCTGTGACGGCGTAAAGGGCGATTATGACGGAATCATCGTTGCCCACGGTACCGACACCCTGCAATATTCAGCTGCTGCGGCTGCGTTTTGCGTCGGCTGTGAATGCATACCGGTGATGTTTGTATCCAGCAACTTCCCCTTGGGAAGCGATTTTTCCAACGGCGAAATCAATTTTGAGGCGGCCGTTGCATTTATCCGCGGCAAGGCGGGCCGCGGTGTGTACGCCTGCTATGCCAACGATGCGAGCGGCTGCGTGGATATTCACTGTGCCGCGCGTATGCTGCGCCATCCAGAATTCTCCGACAAAATATATAGCTTGGGTGGTTCTCCCTACGCACGCTACCGGGACAACATGGTCAAAACATGTGACGATTATATACCATCAGCTACAGGCACGCCCTGCGGCCGGGTTCATTTTTGCGACAACCCCGGCCTGCTGACCATCCACGCTTCCCCTACCGAGCAATACGACTATGACCTTTCAAAATACCGTGCGATCCTGCTGATTCCCTACCATTCAGGCACCCTGAACACCGCAAGCCCGCAGCTGGAGCAGTTATGCAGCCAGGCCAGGGAATTAAATATTCCCGTTTTCCTGCCGGATGTCCCCTGCGGAGATGCCTACGAAAGTATGCGGGCCTACCAACGCCTGCACATCCACATTTTGCTGGGCGCTGCATCCGTTCCGATCAGTGTAAAAATATGGATTGCCATCAGCTTGGGCCTGGACATTGCATTGTTTGTGAAAACGCCGATGGTGCAAGAGTTCATCAACCCATCCATTCTGTAACGCCGACGCGGGGAGACCAGCCATGCATTGGGTAGTTTATTTTACAGGTGCGGTTCTTTGCCTGTTTTTGGCCGTTGTGTTTGCCGCGGCTAAGGGCAAAGCCAAAAGGAAGGGGCGCTTTTGCGATCCATCTAAAATATTGTTTGTCGGCATGGCATTGGCCTCGGTGCTGTTATTTATTCCGATCTGCATAAACGCTTATAAATATAACGACTGTGGTTTCCTGGAGATGTTGTTCATCTCCGTCTATACCATGATACAGCTGGTTCTCGTGAATGTGGATTTCGGATTTATCACGGAAAATATCGCAGGTTTGTCCGGCGGCATTTTTTATGCCTATTCTTTTTTGTTTTCCATTTTGTTTGTAGCAGCGCCGCTTTTAACCTTCGGCTTTGTGTTGTCCTTTTTCAAAAATGTATCTGCACGCAGAAGATATCTTGCAAGTTATCGGAAAGATGTGTTCATTTTTTCCGACCTGAATGAAAAATCGCTGGCCTTGGCGGAAAGTCTTATGGATAAGGACGCCACCGGCCGGGCTGTCATTTTTGCAAATATGCCCAGAAGTGAGGAAGCCCACAGTGACTTGGCAAAACATGCACAGCAATTGGGCGCCATATGCTTTCAAAAAGAGATGGCTGCCGTAAATTTTTCCTTTCACAGCAAAAATTGCCCCATTCGCTTCTTTACCATCGGTGAAGACCCCTCCGAAAACGTCAATCAGGCTTTCGCGCTGCTGGCAAAGTACCAGCACCGGGCGCACACCCATTTATATGTCTTTTCCACCCAGGTGGAAGCCGATCTCCTGTTAGCCAATGCTGTCCGCCAGGAGGCGGAGCATCCCGGCAGTATCGTCCCTATCCAAATGAAGGTGCGGCGAATCAACGAGGTGCAATCCCTGATTTTCCGTACCCTTTATGATGGGGGACACCAGATCTTTGAACACGCGATACCGGCAGAAGATGGGCGCAAACATATTTCCGCCGTAATCGTGGGGCTGGGGCGCCATGGAACCGAAATGCTGAAAGCGCTGGTATGGTTTTGTCAGATGGACGGATACCAGGTGGAAATTAACGCCTTTGATGCTTCCGAAACAGCCGAATCGGCCTTTTCTTCCCTTTGCCCGGAATTGATGGACGATACGCACAACGGCAATTTTCATCCGGACGGAGAAGCCAATTATCAAATTTTCATCCATTCCGGCATGGATGCGCGGACAAAAGCTTTTGACGATGCAGTTTTCGCTTTGCCGACACCAACCTACGTGTTTGTGGCGCTGGGAGAGGATGAAAAGAACATCCAAGCAGCCATCAAACTGCGCACCCGGTTTGAGCGCGCAGGTGTGAAGCCGCAAATACAGACTGTGATATATCATACCGACAAGAAGAAAGCACTGCAGGGAATCACCAACTTTAAGGGGCAGCCCTATGAAATCGAGTTCATCGGAGATATTAAAACCGCCTATTCCGAAGAGGTCATTTTGGCTTCAGAAGCAGAACAGGCTGCTTTGCAGCGTCATTTGAAATGGGGGCAGGAAGCGGATTTCTGGAAATACGAATACAACTATAAATCCTCCATGGCTTCTGCCATCCATCATAAGATGAAGCAAAAATGCGGCATACCCGGCGCGGACAAGCCCGCTGCTCAGCGAACCGAAGCGGAAAAATGGGCCATACGCAGATTAGAGCATCGCAGATGGAATGCGTATATGCGTTCAGAAGGGTACTGCTATGCGCAGCAGCGCAATGACTTGGCAAAAACACACAATTGTTTGATTCCTTTTGACCAGCTGCCCCTCTCAGAACAGGAAAAGGACGACGATTAAGATCCAGCGATAAAAGCGAAAGGGACTGTCTCGCTTAAATTCCGTGAGACAGTCCCTTTTTATGATCGGCTTTCAAATGCTTTGCCTGACAAAGCCTCCACAACGCGCCGAAAAAACGGCAGCTTCCGGTTGCGGTCTACTGTATCGGCTTTTCCCGGAAGCGGAGAACCCGCAGCGCATTGAGAACGGCCAGAACGCAGACCCCAACGTCGGCGAAAATTGCCATCCACATAGTGCCAAGGCCTACCGCAGAAAGCACCAACACCAGCAACTTGATCCCCAGTGCAAGCACAATATTCTGTCGGGCAATGCGGGTGGCCAGCCGGGCAATATCCATGGCGGTGGCTACCTTGGAGGGCTGATCCTGCATAATCACCACATCGGCCGCCTCGGTGGCAGCGTCGGAACCGACGCCACCCATGGCGATACCCACATCAGCCCGGCTCAGCACTGGAGCATCGTTGATGCCATCCCCCACAAACAGCAAACTGCCTTTGCCGGTTTCGGCCAGCAGCGCCTCCACCTGCTCCACCTTATCACCGGGAAGCAAACCGGCGTGAATCTCCTCCACACCCACGGCATCCCCTACCGCCTGGGCCGCTGCGGGATGATCTCCGGTAAGCATTACCGTTTTTACTCCTCGGGCTTTTAACCCGGCAATGGCAGCTGCAGCATCCGGTTTGATTTCATCGGCAATGCAAAGATAGCCCAGATACCGGTTGCCTTTCGCCACATGCACCACCGTCCCCGGATGGGTCACTGCAGCAGGGGTCAGCTTGGCATCGGTCATAAGCTGGGCGTTGCCCGCCAAAACAGGTACACCGTCCAGCAACGCGCCAACGCCCCGTCCGGCAGCCTCCTGACCACTGGTCACCCTTTCCTCTTCCAGAAGGCCGTAAGCCTTCCGGACCGACTGGGCAATGGGATGATTGGAAAAAGCTTCGGCATAGGCCGCAGCCTCCAGCAGCTCCTCCTCTGTAGCATCCGGTGCAGGCACCTTGGCCGTCACAGAAAAGCTGCCCTTGGTCAAAGTACCGGTTTTATCAAACACCGCCACCGAAACCCGGGAAAGTTCTTCAAAATAGTTGCTGCCTTTTAAGAGCACTCCCGCCCGGGAGGCAGCACCAATGCCGCTGAAAAAGGTCAGGGGCACCGAGATTACCAGGGCACAGGGGCAGGACACCACCAGGAAAATCAAGGCCCGGTACACCCAGGTCCAGAAGTCCCAGGTCCCGGTCAATAACCCCATGGTCAAGGGCGGCAGCGCTGCCAACGCCAATGCACAGGCGCAGACAATAGGGGTATAATACCGGGCAAATTTGGTAATAAAATTCTCGGTTTTGGTTTTTCGGGAGGCGGCATTTTCCACCAGATCCAGAATCTTGGCGGCGGTGGATTCCCCGTAGGTTTTTTCCACCTGCACCGTCAGGGCACCGGACAGATTTACCATGCCCGACAGCACCGGATCCCCCACGCCGCAGGCACGGGGCATGGATTCCCCAGTCAAGGCCGCCGTATCCAGGGTAGAGCTTCCTTGGGTAATCACACCGTCCAGCGGCACCTTTTCCCCGGGCTTTACCAGAATACTGTCCCCTACGGCCAGGATATCGGGATCGACCTGGGTCAGGTTCCCGTCCACCAGTACATTGGCATAATCTGGCCGCAAATCCATCAGCTCTGTCACCGACTTGCGGCTTTTCCCAACAGCATAAGATTCAAACAGCTCTCCCACCTGATCCAACAGCATAACCGCCGCCGCTTCAGGGAATTCTCCGGCGCCAAACGCCCCTAAGGACGCCACTGCCATCAAAAAGTTTTCATCAAAAATCTGTCTCCGGGCTATGTTCCGAATGGCCTTCCATAGAATGTCATACCCTACCAGCAGGTAACAAACACCAAATACTATGCCCTGCCACAGGATCATCTCCTCCGGCAGAAAAATTCGTCCCGCCAGCCAGATTACAGCCCCGATTAAAATCCGGGCCAACAGCTTCTTTTGTTTCCTGGTCATATCACTTAACCAACATCCGGCAATCAGGCTCCACTTTTTTGATGCACTTCTGTGCCTTCTTCAGCACCGCATCAAACACTTCATCAGCTGCTTCCAGAGTCAGCTTCTGGGTCATAAAACTGACACTAACACTATCTACGCCCTCCAAATTAGCAATCGCCGCCTCCATTTTAGCAGCACAGTTGGCACAATCCAAATCCTCTAATGCAAACACTTTTTTCATAACGATCAATCCTTTCCTGAATCAATGTGAAGTCAAACCGGCTCACTCGGTAATATGCTCCAAACCCTGATGCAGAATCGACACCACATGGTCGTCCGCCAGAGCATAGATTACCTGCTTACCCTCCCGGCGGTAACGCACCAACCGGCTTTGCTTCAAAATCCGCAGCTGATGGGATACGGCGCTTTGACTGACTCCCAGCAAATCTGCCAGATCGCAAACACACAGCTCCTTTTCCATCAGTACCGACAAAATCTGGATCCGGGTAGAATCCCCAAAAACCTTAAACAGTTCTGCCAGATCATACAGAGTTTCTTCCTCCGGCAGCTTTTCCTGCACTGCTTTCACCAATTCCGGATGCACCACATTACAGCAAGAGGGCAATTCCTTTTCTTCCATAAGATCACCTCCAATTTTAAATATATGAGCATTTGTTCATATGTTTATTATATGCTGCTGCTATGTCTTTGTCAACCCCTTTATAGAAAAAATTCGTTTTGGAACAGCGCAATTGGCATACTCTTTCAAAACGCAAAGAAAAAATCCGAGGCACATGGAAGATGTGGCAGCAGCCCACTAAAAAAGCAAACTACTTTTGCATGAAAAAATCGGAATAGTAGCGGTAAAAAAGAGATAACAATTCACACCATAAGGATTTCATTTAAGTGTACAGACAAAAAACCATCACTTCTTGCAAACCTGCAAATAACACAAAATCGGGGTTCATACTACAATCCCAATTGTAATACCGCTGATTGGCATTATAACCCTAGTTTCAGAATCCATATTTTTCACCTTTACAATAGCATTCCTTAAAATGATATTGGATTATCCGCTAAGCTATAATGCTTCATACAATGGTCAGCAAAGAGGAAATTGCACGCATTAACCAAGAATAAGAAATGTTCGAGAAGATAAGGATCTGACGCAACGGGAAATGGGAGAAATACTTTCTTGTAGTCAAAGGGTATATAGCAATGATGAAGGAGGAGATTTCGATACACCTACTGAAATTCTCATGAAATTAGCAGATTTTCATAATATATCTGTGGACTATATCTTAAACCGAACAAATAAATAGCAAGTTGAGAAATCGTGCAACAAACGAACAGACAACCTCCTTTGCTCGGATAATCCAATCCATCCAATATAGCATAATATCCAACGAAACACAAAAGAACCGTTTCGCCAATTGCAGCAAAACGGTTCTTATGCATTTTCTCACAGCAGTGCCTTATAAATATCGCCCTTTTTAAAGCTGAAGGCCGCGGCAGCTTTTTTGGCGGCGGCACTGGCCGCCAGGCCACGCTCCCTTAACTCCCGGGCATAGGCAACAGCGTCCTCCAAAGTAGCTGCCGGTGTCTCGGGCGGGATATACCCCCCGATGACCAGAACAAATTCTCCCTTTGGAGGCGTTTCACTGTAATAGGTCACCGCCTCCGAAAGGGTGGTCTGGCGGGCCTCCTCATGGAGCTTTGTCAGCTCCCGGACAATAGCCAGGGGGCGATCACCCCAGGTTTCCAACATATCCCGCAGAGTAGCCAATAGCTTATGGGGTGCTTCATAAAACACCATAGTACGGGTCTCGGTTTTCAGAGACTCCAAATGAGCCATACGGGAGGGCTTGGCGGTGGAAAGAAACCCCTCAAAGCAAAACCGACCGGTGGGCATTCCGGAAATGGCCAGGGCGGTAACCATAGCGCTGGGACCGGGCACCGACTCCATTGGGATACCGTTCTGGTGACACAGGGCCACCAGATCCTCCCCGGGATCGGAAATGGCCGGCATGCCGGCATCGGTAACAATGGCACAGGTCTCCCCTTCCTGTAGCCGACGCAAGATGAAAGCGCCGTGTTCCCGGCGATTATGTTCAAAATAGCTAACCAGGGGTTTTCGGATTTCAAAATAGTTCAGCAGCTTCAGGGTGACCCGGGTATCCTCGGCAGCGATAAAATCCACTTCCGACAGAATTCGTACCGCCCTGGGAGACATGTCCTCTAAATTTCCGATGGGTGTCCCCACAATATACAGTTTCCCCATACCGTACCTCCTATTTGGTTCTGCTTTTGGGCAAAGTTCCGCCCCGCCGGGCAGATCCGGCGTTTTCCCGGTAGTCACCGTAAATGGCCTCCAGTTCAGGGGAAGGCATACCGTCCGCCTCCAGATACAAGGTGGGAGGCACCCGCAGGCCAGGCTTAGCGCCCCGCTTGGCTTCCAGCAAAAACAACCAGGGTTCCGCCCCCAGCCGTTGGCAAACCAGCCGCAGCCGCTTGGGCTCCAATCCGGCAGCCCGCAGATACATCATGGCGTCGCATAGCCGCTCCGGCCGTTGACATAGACACAGCCGCCCACCGGTGGGCAGCAGCCAAGCGGCGGCGGCAGCTATATCCTCCAGGGTACAGGTAATCTCATGCCGGGCTATGGCCCGGGCCGCATCAGGGTTTTGAATCCCGCCGCCGACCGAGCGATAAGGCGGATTGCAAAGCACCAGCGGGAAGGATTCAGCAGAAAACTGAGTGCGGATCTGCCGCAGATCACCCTGCCGGATCTCCACCCGATCTGCCACACCGGACACCTGGACCGATCTCTCCGCCAGATAGCAAGCCTCCTGCTGAATCTCCAGCCCCACAATCCGGGCCGGGCGGGACGCTTTACAGAGCAGCAGCGGGATAATTCCGCATCCGGTACCCAAATCCAACGCCCGCTCTACCTGATCTGCCCGGGCAAAGTGGGCCAGCAGCACCGCGTCGGTACCAAACCGGTAGGCCGCTGTCTGATAAATCTGCAGGCCGCCGCCCAATGGCTCCAACCGCGCTCCTTCCACTTTCAAACCTTCCGCCTCCTCTGGTGAAACACCGCCGTTTCGCCAATGACAAAAAGAAAGGCGGAGTGGCCAAAAGACAACTCCGCCCTTGATGTACCGACTTAATTAGTCCTCAGAAATTGCGCTAACCGGGCAACCCTCGGCGCAAGCGCCACAGCTGATGCAGGTGTCAGCGTCGATCTCGTACTTACCGTCAGCTTCCTTGGGAGCGCCAACGGGGCAAGTAGCCTCGCAAGCACCACAGCTGATGCAATCATCAGAAATTTTGTATGCCATTTGTGCCACCTCCATTATCATGGTTTCATTTATTCTACCAAATCTTCAGGGAAAATGCAACCCTTATTCCTTGTTTTTTTGTGGAACTTCTGCATTTTGCTGGGATTTCTGGCCGGATTTTCCACGGCTGCGAGGGGTAAATTGCACATCCTGGCGGCGGAAAGACTTAACCTCTCCTTCATCCCCCTCCCCGATACGCACCTTAAGCATGCCGGTTAAAGGATTGGCGTCCACAACCGTCCCAGATCCCTCTGCCGTCTCCACGACACTACTGGTGCGGGGCGTAATACGGTTGAGATACTCATAGGCATCCTGCTCATATTTCAAACAGCACATCAGCCGGCCACAGGAACCGGAAATCTTGGTGGGATTCAGGGAAAGCCCCTGCTCTTTGGCCATCTTGATGGACACCGGCTGGAAATCATCCAGAAAACGGGAACAGCAGAAGGGCTGGCCGCAAATACCCAAGCCGCCCAACATCTTGGCCTCGTCCCGGACGCCGATCTGCCGCAGTTCAATGCGGGTATGGAAAATACCAGCCAAATCCTTGACCAGTTCCCGGAAATCCACCCGGCCGTCGGCCGTAAAATAAAACAGAATCTTATTCCGGTCAAAGGCATATTCCACATCCACCAGCTTCATATCCAGATGGTGGGCAGCAATCTTCTTTTCGGCAATTTTGGCAGCTTCAGCTTCCTTCTTCCGGTTTTCCTCCGCCCTGCGTTTATCGGCATCGGTGGCGATACGAAGCATCTTTTTCAAGGGCTTCACGATTTGCGCATCCTCCACCTGATGCCGCTCCTGGGTTACAATGCCGCACTCGGCGCCCCGGGCGGTCTCCACCACCACATAAGTCCCCAGCTGCGGGACCTTATCCTGCGGGTCAAAATAATAGACCCGGCCGGACTCTTTAAATTTCACTCCAATTACTGTAGCCATAGGTTCCTCCATGCCGAAATCCGGCAGTGATCTTCAAAAAAGCACAGCGATCCATGACCGCAATCCTATTATACATCTGTTTTCCCCTGAAAGCAAGCACATAAATTTGCTAAAAGCAACGCCATATTGGCATTGGCAGCATTTTGCCGCCGGGCCTCTTCGGCCGCTGCCTCCAACTGCAGCAATTTTCGCAGGGTCAGAGTTCGACCGGGAGTACCGGCCGGCAACGGGCGGTTTCCGGCCTTTGCAGCTGTCAGCCGCTGCAACCGGGTAATTAACTGAGCCAGAATCGCCTCCACATGAGGGCGACCTCCTTTACCGTCCAACTCCTTCAGCACTGTCAGCAGGTCAAACTCAGTTCCCGACTCCACCGCCGTCAGCAGCCGATCCAAATAGGCATAATCCGCGTTGCCAGCTTCCAACAGCCGCAGGGCAAAGCCCACGTTCCCCGATGCCGATGCAACGGCGGCTTCCACTTCCTCCTGGGAATGGTTTGCCGTCAGTCCGGAAACCACCTGCACTGCAGTGGCGGAATCCAGAGGCGCCAGGGAAAAAACAATACTACGGGAACGGATCGTTGGCAGCAAAGCCGCTGCCGATTCAGCCAGCAGCAAAAACAGAGCGTAAGCCGGTGGTTCCTCCAGCACCTTCAGCAAGGCATTCTGGGCTGCCTCGTTCATTTTATCCGCGCCATCCAGCAGAAAAACCCGACGAGGCGCCTGATTTGGCTTCACATAGGCATCCTGCCGCAGATCGCGGATGGCGTCCACCTTAATGCTGCCCTTGTCTGGCTCCACCACCGTCACATCCGGATGGGTACCGGCAAAGGCCAAGCGGCAGTTGGTGCAGCTGCCGCAGGGATGCGTCTCTCCGGTACACAGGGCGCCGGCGGTGATCATCCCTGCCAAGGTATGCTTTCCCAATCCCGGCTCCCCCTCCAGCACAATGGCATGGGGCAATCGGCCGGTGGACAGCATGCCGGACAGGACGGCTTTAATATGGGCGTTGCCCGCAAATTCCGACAGTCTCATAGCTTTTCAAACCGCTCCACATCGGTGACAAACACCGTGGCACCCCCGGCGGTGACGGTCATTTCCGGCCCGGCATAGTCTCCATACAGGTCACTGGCCGGCACATGCTGGGACCGCTTCTTGCAATACCGACTGATGAGGGACAGCACCTCATCCAGCTCGCTGTCCTCCACGCCGATCATCAGAGTCAGATTCTTCTGGCGCAGAAATCCGCCGGTGGATGACAGCTTGGTGACCATATGCCCCGCACTGGTCAGGGCGGACTGGACAGCGGCCCCGTCCTCGGCATTAGCGATGGCAAAGATTAGTTTCATATGTATTCCTCCTGGGTTGCAGCGCAACCAGATAATTTACCGCATCACTTGCAGGGAAGTAATACCGCCCGCCTGCAGCAGTCGCAGCGCAGCCGGGCCAATCTCCTCTCCGGGGATCAATACCGGTATACCGGGCGGGCAGGGGCAGGCCACCTCCGCAGCAATGCGTCCCAGTGTCTCTTCCACCGGCAGGCGCAGAGAAGGCGCAAATACCGCCTGCCGCACCGAACAAACTGGCGGGGCCGGCTGGGGCAATGACAGCGAGTCGGCAGGGCAGGCCCGCAAATCCCGACAAGCCGCCAGTCCCTTTTCCAGGGTGGCAAAGTCCCCTTCTTCGTGAAAAGGGGTCAGGATAAAGACCGTATGGGTTCGGTCCGCAAATTCGGCCATGGCGCCGGCTGCCGCAAATCGGGCGGCCACCTGTTCCCCGGTAACATCTGTACCCCGGGAAGACAGGGTCAGCCGCACCGGATCGCACCCGGCAGACAGCGGGGTTAACAGGGTCATCTCGGCCGCCAGCCCACGCAGGGCGGCCACCCGACTCTCCAGCCGGGCAAAGGCTTCCCTTCCCTGCCGCTCCAGCCAGTCCAGCGCCTGCTCTATACTGGAAAGAATCAAATAGGATGGGCTGGTAGAACCAAACAAATTCATAGCGGCCTTGACCTGTGCAGGATCGCGAGGCGTCCGGCATTGAAGCAGGGCGCCGCCGGTGAGCACCGGTAGGGTCTTATGCACCGAATCGGCCGCGCAGTCGGCCCCCAGATGCACCGGATGCAGATCCTCCGGCAAAAAGCCCAGGTGGGATCCGTGGGCATTGTCTACCAGCAGGGGAACCCCTGCGGCATGACAAATCCCTGCAATGGCGGCAATATCGCAGAGCTGACCGTAATAATTCGGGGAGGTCAGGTAAACCGCCGCCAGATCCGGGTGGGCTGCCAGTGCTTCCGATACAGCGGCTGGAGACACCACCCCGCCCGGTTCCGGATAGAGCCAGACCGGATGCAGATCCAACAAAGCCGCTGTAGACAGGGCCGAACGGTGGGCATTCCGCCCCATGGCCACCTTGCCGCCCATCGGCACATACAAGGCCAGCATTGTCTGGATGGCCAGGGTGCAGCCTCCGGCAGACAGAAAAGACTGCCCCACCCAGAAAATACCGGCCGCCCGCTCCTCCAGCTCCCGCAGCACGCCGTCTGCGGTATATAGGCTGTCAAACCGGCCCACTTCAGTGACATCGTAGGGCAACACCGACCCCAGGGTAGACAGCGCCGCCGCTTTCCCGCTGTGGCCGGGGGTATGAAAACGGGACAGGCCGGCGGCAATATACTGTTGTTGTTCCTCCAGCAGTCCCACCGGCGATGCCTCCCTTACTTATATAGCTCCAAAATGGTCAAATAGGTCATATAAACATCCAACTTAGATACGATCTCGTAAGGCGCGTGCATGGATAGCACCGGCACGCCCAGATCCACCGTATCCACGTTCAGATTGGCGATATACATGGCTACGGTTCCGCCGCCGCCGCCATCTACCTTTCCCAGCTCGCCGATTTGCCAGAGGATGCCGGCCTTATTGAGCATAGCACGAATCTCCCCAACATACTCGGCGGAGGCGTCATTGGTGCCACCTTTACCCCGGGAACCGGTGTATTTGGTAATCACCGCCCCATGATTCAGGAAGGCGGAATTCCGCAGCTCATAGACATCGGCAAAGGTGGGGTCATAGGCCGCATTCACATCTGCCGACAGGCAACGGGAATGGGACAGCACCCGGTAGCCCTCTGTCCCTTGGGCCTTGGCAAGGTCATTGATAAAATAAGGCAGGAAGTTGGACTGCATGCCGGTATTCCCCTCGGAGCCGATCTCCTCCTTATCCGCCAGAACAGTAACCGCCGTCCGGGTGGGATACGCCACATCCAGAACAGCCATCAACGCTGGATAGGCGCAGACCTTATCGTCATGGCCATAAGCGGCAATCATGGAGCCGTCCAGCCCCAGATCCCGGGCCTTCATGGCGGGGACACAGGTCAGCTCTGCAGAAAGGAAATCCCCCTCGGTCATGCCGTACTTTTCAAACAGCAGCTCCAAAATATGCAGCTTGGTCAGATCACTGCCCTGATCGTCTTTAAAGGGGCGGCTACCAATGAGAAGATTCAGTTCCTCCCCCCGGATACCATCAGACAGGGTGCGTTTGCTCTGCTCAGTGGCCAGATGGGGCAGCAGATCGGTGACCATGAAGCAGGGCTCGTTCTCCTCCTCGCCAATGCAAACGCTGATTTGGGTACCGTCTGCCTTGACCACTACGCCATGGAGAGCCATGGGCAGAGCTGTCCACTGATATTTCTTGATTCCGCCGTAATAGTGGGTCTTGAAGTAGGCCAGCTCCTGATTTTCATACAGGGGGTTGGGCTTCAAATCCAGGCGGGGAGAATCAATATGTGCGGCGGCAATGTTGACTCCCCGCTCCAGCGGCTCGGTGCCAATCACTGCAAAAATCACCGATTTTCCCCGGTTATTATAATAAATTTTATCTCCGGGCGCGTAAGTTCCGTTGGGATCAAAAGGCCGGAAGCCACGAGCCTCGGCCAGAGTGATGGCGGTAACCACCGCCTCCCGCTCGGTCTTGCCATGATTCAGAAAATCCTTATACCCGACACAAAAGTTCTCGGCCGCGGCCACGGTAGCATCATCGGCCACCTGGTAGCCGTTTTGGTTCTTGTAAAACAGCTGCTCCTTCAGCTGTTCACTTTTTCTTTTTTCTTCCATGTGAATCAATCCTTTCTATACAGGTGTTTATATACTTCTTTGGTTCGTTCTACCCGCTCCACATAGGAGGCCGTCTCCTGATACGGAATTACGTCCAGGGTATCTCCATTGGCAGAATAGGCGGGATTTTTCAACCAGTTGGTCACTGTGGTGCGGCCGGCATGATAGGCGGCCATGGCGGTATCCTGTCCGCCGAACTCCTGCAAATGCAGGGATAGCAGCTTAACTCCATACCGGATGTTAATCTGAGGGTCAAACAAATCGTCAACCTCCAAATCTGTTTCCCCGGTTTTGGTCATGACCCAGCGAAAGGTATCGTCAGTCAACTGCATCAACCCCTTGGCGTCAGCGCTGGAAACTGCTTGGGTATCATAGCCGCTTTCGCATTTGATGACGGCATAGACCAGGTAAGGATCCACCCCGTACTCAGCGGCATATGTCTCCACATATTCGCTATATTCCAAAGGGTATAGGGCATGGATCACCTTGTCAGCCGTAAAGGCCGCTGCGGCCAACACCAGAATCAGCACCAACAAACCCGCTAGTATTTTCCTCAAAAATCGAAACATGATACACCCATTTCCGGCAGCCGAAAAAAATCTCGGCGGTTCCACTAAAATTACTGGGCCCCGGGAAACCCACGCAGCAGGTTCTGCACCGCCCGCTCCAGAGCAGCCCGGTCTCCGTTATTATATAGGATATGCTGGCAACGGGTCAAATAATAATCATCCGGCTTTCCGGCAGACATCCGTACCCTTGCGACGTCTTCCTCCATGCCGTCCCGGGCCATAATCCGGGCCAGACGTACCGCCGGGTCGGCCAACACACCCACCACAGTATGGCACATAGTTTCCGCGCCAGCCTCAAACAAGGTAGGCGCATCCAACAGAACGAAAGAACCTGCCCGGCCAATGTCCGCTTCCATTTCCGCACAAATATCCGGGAAAATACAATCGTTCAACGCCTTGGTTTCCGCCGGGTCGCAAAAGGCCCGGGCCGCCAGCAGCCGCCGGTTCAGCACTCCGTCCTCCAGAATATCTGCCCCAAATCGGGCTGCCAGCCTGGGCAGTACCGGCCGCCCCGGTTGGGTCACTCGCCGGGCGATCTTGTCACAGTCCAGCACGGTATATCCGGCGGCAGCAAACAGAGCCGCCACCGAAGATTTCCCGCTGCCGGTGGGACCAGTCAATCCAACAACAAACTGCTTCATACTTGCACCACCTGAAATCCGCAGGCCCGAATAAGTCGGTTATACACAGCCAAACCCACACCGGTTTTCTCCGGTGCATGGGCATAGGCCAAAACAGCTCCCTCCTCATCCAGACGGCGCAAGGCATCAAACAAAGCCCGGGCCTGGGAAAGGTCGTCTCCCGCGCCGCCATACACTACAGTAGGGCAGACTAGCTTGGGTGCATCCTGGGCAAAACAAAGGGCAAAGGCGCCCTTCGCCCTTTGATTTACATAGGAAACATAATCTTCCGCCGTCCCCTCCACCAGAATCACCTGGCACTTGGGGGCGTAATGCTTATACTTCATGCCGGGGGAGGACGCCTGCGCGCCTTCCTGCAATTGGTGGAGCACAGAATCATCCACCTCCACTGGGCCAAGCACCTGCTCCAACATTTCCAGTGTCACCGCGCCGGGACGCAGCAATCGGGGGGGCACTCCCGCCAGCGTCACCACCGTAGACTCCACCCCAAACTGACAGGGTGAAGATTGGACAATTCCTTCCACCCGGCCATCCAGATCCTCCAGACAGCGCTGCCAGTCGGTAGGACTGGGACGGCCGCTGCGATTGGCCGAAGGCGCTGCCAAAGGCAGACCGCAAGCCTCAATGATGGCGGCAGCCACCGGATGGGAAGGCATCCGCACCGCCACGGTAGGCAGGCCTCCGGATACGGCATCCGGAATTTGGGGACTTTTGGGCAAAATGATGGTCAGCGGCCCGGGCCAATAGGCCTGCGCCAACCGCCGGGCTGCATCGGGAATTTCCGTCACCAGCTCATCCCACTGGGACAGGGCTGCAATATGCACAATCAGCGGATTATCCGCCGGACGGCCCTTGGCGGCAAAAATACCTTTCACCGCCTCCCCGTCCAGGGCATTAGCAGCCAAACCGTAGACCGTCTCGGTGGGGATGGCCACCCGTCCGCCCGCCTGCAGCAAAGCCGCCGCCTGGGAAATACCTGCCCTGTCTGCGGCAGATTCAATTGGAATCAATTGCGTTTTCATAGCATCTTTGGAGGGAGTCCCTCCGCCTTTCTTGGATATTTCCGGATAGAGCGGTCTCAAGGAATACACTTATAGTATTGCTCCACCAATCCCAGGAATTCCTCCCAACGGCCCTGATCCCGGAGCAGCATAGGACAGTTTTTATCCATAAAATCGGCGTGCTGCTTCACCTGTTTTACATTCATATAATAGGCCCGCAACAGCCAAGCCGTCAGTTTGGCAGCATTGTCCAGGGTAGCCTCATAATCTCCGTCGGCGTTGACACATAGCTCAATCCCAATGCCACACAGATTACCGCCGTTTTCGGTCAAGCCATCCCCGGCATGATACCCCACCACATCATCCGGCAGGTTGTGATAGATCTCATGATCATCCACGGTGTAATGCCAACCGGTAGAACCACTTTCTCCACTCTGCAAGTAGGTATTGTGGCAGGCGGCATCTGCACCGTCCGAAGTGTTGGCCGTTTCGTGAATGACGATGTATTGGACGGTGTTCATCTCCCGGTGAATTCCGGTATTGGCCTCCAGCCCATCCTCCAATAGCGCAGTATGTACTGTAACCCCCAGAACCTCCTCCGGATATACCGCCGGATATTCCCGGGATGTTCGGGTCATAAAATTCACCAGGGATACCGTAACGGCGCACAGCACCGCCAAAGTCACCCCGGCAATGGCCACTAGCCGCAACGGGGGAATCTTTTTCAATTTTTGCTCCCATTTAGATGGGCCCTTTCTCCGCTTATGTGGCAAAATCATCACCTGGATTTCTAAATAACAGAACGGCGGCTTCAGCCACCGGCTGCCTGCAGCATCTCGGCCCGATAGAAGGTAATCAGTCCGTCAATGATCTCATCCAGATCACCGTTCAGGATTTGCTCAATTTTATACAGCGTTAGTCCGATGCGATGATCCGTGACCCGACCCTGCGGAAAATTGTAGGTGCGAATCCGCTCGGAGCGGTCACCCGTTCCCACCTGCGCCTTTCGATCACTGGCAATCTGGGCGTTCTGCTTGGCCAGCTCTATATCATATAGCCGGGAACGTAACACCTTCATGGCCTTATCTTTATTTTTATATTGGCTTCGCTCATCCTGACACTCCACCACCAACCCGGTCGGCAAGTGGGTGATGCGGATGGCGGAATCGGTTTTATTGATATGCTGTCCGCCGGCGCCGGAAGACCGGAAGGTATCAATCTGCAGGTCGGCAGGATTCAGCTCCACCGCCACCTCCTCCACTTCCGGCAGCACCGCCACCGTTACGGTAGAGGTATGGATTCGGCCGCCGGTTTCGGTTTCCGGCACCCGCTGCACCCGGTGAACGCCGCTTTCATATTTCAGGCGGGAGTAAGCCCCCGCCCCTTCCACCAGAAAGCTGACTTCCCGGAAGCCACCCAATCCGGTTTCATTGGCGCTGACCGGCTCCACCTTCCACCGGCGGACCTCTGCATACATAGTATACATCCGGTAAAGGCTCCCGGCAAACAGGGCGGCTTCCTCTCCGCCGGCGCCGGCCCGGATCTCCACAATCACATTTTTCTCATCATTGGGATCCCCCGGCAATAACAGGAGTTTCAGTTCCTCGGTGCGAGCTTCCATTTCCTGCCGGGCTTCGGCCAGTTGCTCTTTTGCCAGGGCTTCCAACTCTTTATCCGTGCCGCCGGATTCCAGCAGGTCCCGTGCTTCCTCCTGAGCCTCTTCTGCGGCTTTATAAGCCTGATACGCCTCTACCAAAGGAGTCAGGCTCTTGTATTCCTTCATGAGCTCGGTGTATCGCGTCTGGTCAGCAATGACTGCCGGATCCATCAGCAGATCCCCGATCTCCTGATACCGCAATACCACCTGTTCCAATTGATCAAACATAGTAGCTCCTCTCTAATCCTTCTCCCGGATCACCTGCCGGATACGCTTTTCGCATTTTGCCCGGGGTACCATAACCTGATGGCCGCAACCGGTGCATTCAATCTTGAAATCCATCCCGATCCGGTGCACCAAAAAGGTATTGCTGCCACAGGGATGGGGCTTTTTCAGCACAATTTTATCTCCCACCTGAATATCCATATCCGTCCTCCCGGCTAGTTGATTCCAAGGGTCACCTGATCCAGATCCGCCGCATACAGAGAAATACTCTGGAAGCTATCGTACCACTCATCTCCAAAGGCAATCTCCAGACTGACCGAATCGGTGCCAACACCGGAGATCCGGCCTGACAGCCGGGTGGCATTTTCTGCCTCCCTGCGCTCCAGGGTCTCGGTACCCCCGGCCGGTGTGACGGTAATATCCTGGAACAGGCCGTAGGTCTCGGCCTGTTTATCGCTGATGACACCGGCAAAATCCACCGTATATTCCACATCGGAAGCAGCTGCAAAGTGAAAGGACAGCGTGTAGAAATTCAGCCGGAAATCGCTGGTGCGGAACCGATCCAGCGCCACTACTCCCGTGCCGCTGCCATAGGTAACCGTGTATCGGTGAGGTGCAGAAAGGGTCAGGGCGTTGGTGCCGTCCTCCCACTGCTGCATGGCATAGGGAAGTAACAACACATCCAGCTTGACAATGGACTGATCTGCTGTATCATGATAAGCCAGGGCCACGGCCATGGTCTGCCCGGCTTCCAGCACATAAGGGGTGTTTTCCTGCCACACCGATTCGTCCATAGACAGCAGCGCAGCTGTAATGGGATAGTTGACCGTGAAGTCTGGCCCCCACCCCTGGCTGGAGGTCCCCAGCACGCCTTCCAAGGCAACAAATTCATTTTCCGTTTCCTGAAAGGACAGGGGCTGTTCCAAATGGGAAAAATCCGTACGAACCGTGGCAGGCAGCCGCACAAACATCCAAACCACAAAAGCCAGCACAAAAACCACCGAGGCCCAAAAAGACAAATTGGACAGAAATCTGCGCCGAGGGGATACCTGCTCCCGATCAAAGGGGTTATTATAAGGCATAGGCCATCTCCCTTTCCAAAATTACAATTTCACTGTTAAGCCGGGTAAACCAGATCAGACAGGGCCGCCATCTGCTCCAAAGTCAGGGTTTCGGCCCGCACCGTGGGCGACAGCCCCAGCACCTCCAGAGCGGCGGCTACCGCCGCCTTTTCCACCCCGCCGGCGGAGGACACGGAATTCACCAGCGTCTTGCGCCGCTGAGCAAAGGCAGCCTTGATAAACCGGAAAAAATTCTGTTCACTGGCCACTGACACCGGCGGCTGGGTGCGCACCTCCAGCCGGATTACTGCGCTATCCACCTTGGGTGCCGGCAAAAAGGAGCCGGCGGAAACAGAAAACAGAATCTCCGGCCGGGCATAATAAGCCACCGCTGCCGTCACCGCCCCCGACTCCCGACTGCCCACCGGCGCACAGAGCCGCACAGCCGCTTCCTTCTGCACCATGACGGTAATGGAGCGCACCGGCAGCCGGCTTTCCAACAGCCGCATCACCAGAGGGGAGGTAATATAATAGGGCAGATTGGCACAAATAACCACATCCATCCCAGAAAATTCCCGGGCTATGAGATCCGCCAGATCTAGCCGCATGGCGTCCCCAAAAAACACCTTGGCATTATCACAGTCGGCCAGGGTCTTTTCCAGCACCGGCCGCAGCCGTTCATCCAGCTCAATGGCCACCACTTTTCTGGCGCAGCGGGCCAGTTCAACCGTCAGCACGCCAATGCCGGGGCCAATCTCCAACGCCCCCACATTTCCGTCCCCGCAGGCCGCCTTGGCCATACGGGGACATACCGCCGGATTGATCAGAAAATTCTGCCCCAGGGATTTCTTGAAGGAGAAACCGGCCTCCTCCAACAAGGCCCGAATCGTAGAAATATTCGATAACTGTTCCATATCAACTCACCGTTGGCGCCGCTTGCAGCACCTGATTGGCAATCCTGGCCGCCACCTTGATCCCGGCGCCGGCATTTTCCGCCACCACCACAAAGGCGTAAGGCTTATCTTCCCGCTGGCTGAACCCTACAAACCAGGAGTGAGGGGAGTCATTCTTGCCGATTTCCGCCGTTCCCGTCTTGCCGCAAAGCTCCAGGCCGGAAAAGTTGGAATCCCCATAATTTTGCAGCACATCGTTGCGCATCATAGTTTGCATGGTTTGGGCCACTTGAGTGGACATCATGCGGGGGGCATATCGCCGGACATGCAACCGGGTGGGAAACCCATAAGCATTGTTGGCCTTTTTCACCAGGTAGGGCATCACTGCCCGACCGTCATTGGCAATGGCTCCCATGAGAATCAGATAGTGATAAGGGTTAACGGTGTCAGTATACTGCCCCATCCCTGACCAGGCCAGCTCAATATTCCGGGCCTCCGAAACCTGGTAACAGCTAGAGGTGCAGGTAATGCCATCCAGCTTCCAGGTACGGTTGAAGCCCAGCTTGTTGGCGGTGGAGGTCATGGACGACCGGCCCAGGCTCACAGCCAGCTGACCGAAATATACATTGCAGGAATGTACCAGAGCATCTCCCAGACTCAGGGCGCCATGGTTTCCCAAGCAGGATAGCCATTCCCCCTCCACGTCCACACCCTTGTGGCATTCCAAAAAGGTGCGGGTCTCGGCGTCCTTGAAATTGGTCAGTGCGCCTACCGCCGTTACCACCTTGAAGGTGGAGCCGGGGGTATAGCTACCGTTCAGCAGCCGATTAACATAGAGACCTTCCGGAGCCTCCTCCGGCAGATTTTCCGGATCAGCTGTGGGGGTGGACACCATGCAGATCAATTCCCCGGTTTTGTAATTATAAACACCCACGGTCCCGGAATACGAGCCTAGGGCCTTGTAAGCCGTCACGCAAAGATCCGCATCCAAGGTCAGGGTAATATCATTGCCTTCCCCGCTGGTATTGTATGTTCCGTTCACCGGATCATACCCGGTCAACTGGTTTAAAAAGGCGTTGTGTAGCCCGGTGGCCACCTTCCCGGACAAATCCCCCACCGCATGGAAGGTTGCCCGGCGAATATCTATATTGGAGGAGAAAGAACGTACCCCATCCACCGTTTCGGCCAGCACAGTACCGTTAGTATCATACACAGTGCCGGCTTTGGTCAGCTCTCCATTGGTGTAAAGATGCCGGTTGGTGGGATAGGTAGCCCACTGATCTCCCTTCACTGCAAATTCCCCACCCAGATAGCAAACACCGATCAGAAACAGGGCAATCATAACCACCAGGGCCACTGCCCGTCTGGCAATCTGTCGCATGGGATACACTCCTTTCGTATGATTTTTTTACAAAAGCAGCGTCTGGCCGCGGCTTCTGCGAGGCTTTTACAATGGAGTCTGCCGTCAATGCCAAGCAGCAGAGGTTCGGCGGCGACGCGCCGGCCCGGCAGCAGCCTTTGGAATCGGCTTATGGGAAATCTGCCGATCCGCCGCTTTCAGAAAAGCAAGCATTCCCCAACTTCCCATAATGCTGGATCCACCGTTGGAGACAAAGGGCATGGTCACACCGGTCAGAGGCAGAATATCCGTGGAACCAAAAACATTCAGCGCCACCTGAAACAGCATCATACTCATAACGCCGCAAATGGCAATGGAATAATAGGTGGACTGTACACCTTTGCACATCCAGATCGCATAAATGGCCATGGACACAAAAACGAACAACGCACACAGAGCTATTACGCCGCCCCATTCTTCCCAAATCATTCCCAGCACCAGATCCGTGTCGGCAGCCGCCACGGTATACAGGTAGCCATTACCGCCGCCGACCCCCAGTAAGCCGCCGCTGCCGATGGCCACCATGGTTCGGGTCTGCTGGAAACCGGCATCAGCCGCATATTGCCAGACATGGCCCCAGGCGGCAAACCGCCGGGTTATGTAAGGGTAAAATTTCAGAATTCCCAACACCGCCACAAAAGCCGCTGCCAGAATACCGCCAATCAAGGACAAATTCCCCGTCTGCATATAGAGCATAACAATCATGGTCACAAAGAAAATAGCAGCCGAACCGAAATCCCGCATCAGGGCAAAGCAGCCAAAGCAGCTGCCGGACAGAATAAGAAAGGCAATGAAGTTTTTTCGGGTCAAGAGCACCTGCAGGGTGGCTGCACCGGCCAGAATAAAGGCCACCTTGACAAATTCCGAAGGCTGCACCGTAATTGGCCCAATCTTAATCCAGTTCTTTGCGCCGAATTTCACCGTAGCCAGCACCAGATTCAAAATCAGCAAAGCCACCGCGCCAATGCCCACCGGATAGCGCAGTTTCATAGCCAGATCCACTCTGGATAACAGCAGGGACAATGCCAGGAAAAAGCAAAACCCCAGCACAGAGGCCAGCAATTCCTTCAACAAACTGGAGGTAGACACCACAGCGCATACTGCAAACCCCAAGGTAGTCAGAAAAAACGCCATGGTTTCCACCACCATGCTGCCTCCTCGGGCAGCCGTTACAGCATAGCAAAGCCATTCTCCTGCCAGAAGTACCAAAAAAGCGCCCGGTACCCAGAGGGAAAAGTCCGGCCCGGCATACCGGAGACAAAGCTCCCCGCAAATCAATAGCTGAAACAGGGTCAAGAGCAAAAGGACCAAACCAAAGCCAGGGGCCTCCACCCGCTTCCGGGGACCCCGACGAGGCAACAGAGACAGCAAATCCCCCTGCACTGGGTTCACCAACTTGGTGCGGTAGCCGCCAAAGGAGATTTCCTCCCCGATACGGACGATACCCTCTCCCCGCAGTTTGGCGCCATCCACCTTAATTTCACCGGTTTCGCCAATATCCTTCAGGACAAAACCGCCGTTATCTTCCAGACAAAGTACAGCCTGCCGCCGAGACACCGTAGGCACGTCCAACACAATATCGCAGGTTTTCTTGCGCCCGATGGAAGTTTCCCGAAAGGCAATGGGATAACGGGTGCCGTCCTCCCCCACCAGGGTGGCGTAGACGGTGGTTTTGACCCGACGTGCCCGCAGAGTTTTGAACCAATAAATACAAAATAAAACAGCCAGCACAGGCAGCACCCAGCGCATTGTTGCCAGATAAACACCGTAAAATCCCGTAGCCGCGGTCACTCCATCCACTTCCTTTCCCTGAATCAAGCTATAATAATACTTATATAGTATAGCACAAGCCGACTCCAATGAAAAGGGGGGATTTTTGAATTTTCTGCAAAATGGCGAAAGGGGTCGAATGTGACGATCTTCCTTTTTTAAGCCATCCTGTCCAGCGAAAAAATTGGCCGATATCAGAATAATGCAAATAAGCTCCAACGGAGCGCAGCCAATTTCTCTGAAATTGTTGAAGGATTTGGAATAATGCCCAACAAAGAAGCGGGGAGCTTCTGCCCTGCTTTTTCTATTACAAAAAAACCGGTGATTCCTGCCTTCTTGCGGTAGAAAACTCCCGGTTTTTTCGTGTCCTTCAACGGTTCGAGGACAAGAATTCATCACATAATTATTCTGATTGGGCTTCCATATTCATTAACTTCAAGGGCGAGACCCACAGGCCATCCTGCTGCATAGCCAAATGCAGATGGGGGGCATCGGCACATTCGCTGGGAATGGTGTCCACTGCTCCCAGATCTGTTCCGGCCAGCACGGTATCCCCCTCCGATACCATGGGAACTGCATTCAGGCCACAGTAATAGGCCAAAATTCCATTGCCGTGGTCAATGACCACCGTTTCTCCCAGATCGGCGTCTGCATATACCTTTTTCACCACACCGGCTCCGGCGGACTTAACCCGGGTACCGGCATCTGCCTCAATGTCAATGCCGGGATGGAATCGGTAATCGCCGTATGTCTCCGAATAAGAAAGCTCGGTCAAACTAAAAGATTTGAGAATGTTGCCGGTCACCGGCATGACGAAATAATCGGCTACAGGCGACTCTGCCACGGCCTCCACCGGCGCGTCCGCTTCCCAAACCTGCTGGGTTTCGGAAGAAGAATCGGCGGTAGAGGTGGTCACCTGAGGCAGGGTATCCCAGGGCTGATTCTCTACCACTTCACCGGCCTGAGTGGCCGGCAGGGTAACCTCCGTATCGGACACCTGCGCCAAATCCGGCTCCTCCTGGTCACCAGACAAAGTGCTCCAAGCTCCAATTCCCAAAGCCAATAGGCAAACCAATAGCACCATGTAAAACCCAATGCGTTTTTTGGGAGACTGCTGTACAGCCTCATCATAAAATTTACGTTTCAATGTCGCTCACCTCAGCAATAGTGTTGCCGAGGATAGTGGATTTTATGCTGACCCGAAAAAAATATGCCAAAAAAGCAGCCTCTTTTTTAGAATTCACAAAATATTCACAAAATCACCACACCTTTTTCAGATTCTTTATGCTATAATTAACCCGTGTTCCGGAGGAATAGGGAGCCGCACCCTATGGAACACTTTTACCCTCCTCAAAACACCCCTCTTGAAACACCATCAGCTTTTGCTGGTGGTGTTTCGCATTTTTCAGCAAATTCAGAAATTTCACCATCTTTTGCAACAAGGGAAGAAACATTTGACAAATATATCATTTGTATGTATAATGTTACTAGTTATATGATTCGCAGATAGAAAAACATTCCCATTTGCAGAAATGGTTATCTGCTCGGATTTGAGAGATACTACTGTTGTAACCGCCATTTGCGCTGTTACAACTCTTTTTTGAGATTGGAAGTGTAACAGATTGGATCAGTTTGTCATTACCGGCGGCGTGAAACTCCAAGGCGAAGTGGAGATCAGCGGTGCAAAGAATGCCGCAGTCGCCATTCTCCCGGCAGTGGCTTTGTCGGACGGCGTTTGCCGTATTGAAAATGTTCCCAACATATCCGATGTTGCAGATATTGTTCGTATTTTATATGATCTGGGCGCAAATGTAAAAAGTCTGGATAAAAGCACCATTGAAATTGATCCCAGAGGGATCCATTCCCATCTGGTGACCAATGACATGGCCCACAGCATGCGGGCCAGCAGCTACTTTATCGGAGCGTTGCTTGGCCGTTTCCATCAGGCTATGGTGGCGCCACCCGGTGGCTGTGATTTTGGGGTGCGCCCTATTGACCTGCACATCAAAGGATTTCAGGCGCTGGGTGCCAGGGTCACCATTACCAATGGCTATGTGGATGCCAGCGCAATGCAGTTGGTGGGCCGTCCTATTTACCTGGATCAGGTTTCGGTGGGAGCCACCATCAATATCATGCTGGCCGCCGTCAAAGCCCGAGGCTTGACCGTCATCGAAAATGCAGCTCGGGAACCCCACATTGTGGATTTGGCAAACTTTTTGAACACCCTGGGCGCAGATATTATGGGTGCTGGGACGGATGTTATCAAGATCCGCGGCGTCTCCCATCTCAACGGTGGAACCTACTCTATCATTCCCGACCAGATTGAGGCGGGCACCTACATGGTGGCAGCCGCCGCTACTGGCGGAAATGTGCTGGTGAAAAACGTCATTCCGAAGCATCTGGAATCCATATCCGCCAAGCTGCGGGAATGCGGCACCATTGTGGAGGAGGAGGACGAAGCCGTCCGGGTAATCGGCCCGGTTCGGCCCCAGCGTTGCAATGTAAAGACCCTGCCTCACCCCGGCTTCCCCACAGATATGCAGCCCCAGATTTCCACGCTGCTCTCGGTTGCAGATGGAATCAGCATCGTCACAGAAGGTGTCTGGGACAACCGGTTCCGGTATGTGGAGCAATTGACCCTGATGGGAGCCAAAATCAGCGTAGATGGTAAAGTCGCCATTATTGAAGGGATGCCGCAGTTGCATGCCGCGCCGGTTCGAGCCACCGACCTGCGGGCCGGAGCCGCACTGGTCATCGCCGCCCTGATGGCGGATGGCACTTCCACCATATCCGATGTGGTCTATATTGACCGGGGCTATGAAAACATCGTGGAAAAGCTCTCTGCCCTGGGAGCGGAGATCAAACGGGTGGATAATTACAATCCTCTCGCTCGCAAAAAGGCGCTGTAACAATTTCGGGCTGTCTCATATGTGTATGAGGCAGCCCGTTTTTTCGGAAAGAGAAGTGAAAACCATGTCGAAATTTTGTGCCCTGTTCAGCGGCAGCACCGGCAACGCCACCTATCTGGGGTGTTCCGGCCGGGGCATTCTTATTGATGCAGGCGTCAGCGCCAAGGCGCTGCTGGCCATGTTGGAGGAAAAGCAAATTGACCCCGCCGGCATTGAAGGCATCTTCGTAACCCATGAGCATATAGATCATGTTAACGGGCTGCATGCCGTGGCCAAAAAGCTGCATTTGCCGGTTTTCGCCTCTGAAGGCACCATGGACGCGCTGGAAGCAGTCGGCAAACTGAAAGATCTGGATTGCTGCTGTCTGGGGGATGGACCTATTTCGGTCGCCGGGCTGCAAGTCAATCGATTCAATACCCCCCACGACTGTGCAGAAGGCTCCTCCGGCTACACTGTTACCGCACCGGATGGCGTCCGTATGGGCATCGCCACCGACATGGGAGAATTAACTGAAGAAATAAAGACAGCCCTTTTGGGCTGTAATCTGGTGCTGCTGGAATCCAACCATGATGTAATGATGCTGGAAAACGGCCCCTATCCCTATCCACTGAAACGCCGCATACTGGGAGATCACGGGCATCTCTCCAACGCCTCTTGCGCCGCATTTCTGCCGCAGTTGGTGGAATCGGGCACCACTCGCATCGTGTTAGGACACCTGAGCCGGGAAAACAATTTCCCCGATTTGGCACTGGCCAGCGCCCGGGCCACCCTGCTCTCTGCCGGCTACATAGAAAATCAGGATTTCCTGCTGCAGGCCGCGCCACCCAGCGGCGGAAAGGTATGGACATTATGATAAAAGTAACCCTCCTGGCCATGGGGAAACTCAAGGAATCCTATTTGCGCAGTGCCGCCGCCGAATACGAAAAGCGGCTGTCGGGACTATGCAAATTCCAATGCATCGAGCTGGATCCGGTCAGGCTGCCTGACCACCCTTCGGAGGCGGAAATCCAGACCGCCCTGGAAACCGAAGGCAAACGCATCCTGGCTAAAATTCCTGCCGGCGCCGCCGTTTTCCCCCTTTGCATTGAGGGGAAGGGCTGCACCAGCCAGGAATTGGCTGCGATGGTGGATCGGGCCGCCCTGTCCGGCCAGGGACATTTGATTTTTATTATCGGCAGTTCCTATGGCCTGTCCGACAGGGTGAAGCAGGCCGGAACGCGGCAGCTTTCCATGTCACGCATGACCTTTCCCCACCAGCTTGCCCGGATTATGCTGCTGGAGCAAATTTATCGCGCCTTCAAAATCAACGAAGGCAGCGCTTATCACAAATAATCCTCTTGCTTCGGTACCAGCGGCTTTTATCTGTTAAAAAATGACAACCCGTAAGCATTTTCACCAAATATTGACAATGACGTCAACCCGCGTTATAATAAGCAGGAGAAAGGAAGTGCCTTATGCAGCAAATTTTTTACAGTTATCATCTGGATCGCGCCGGACGCATCTCTATCCCCAAAGATATCCGGGAGAAATGGAATCTGCAGGCCGGCACCGATGCAGTCAGCATTACCACCGAGGAACAAATGATTTTTATCAGTGCAGGCGGCGATACTGCCGCCGGTTTGCTGCGGCACATGGATGCACAGGGGCGTATAGTCCTTCCCAAATCCATGCGAAACCATCTGTCTCTGCGAGACGGCGAGGATACACTGGATCTGTTTCTGGATCAAGACCGTCTGATTTTGAAAAAGCATCGCAGTACCTGTTGCTTTTGCGGCAATATGGGTATCCTGCAATACGGCGGTCACGCCGTCTGTGCGGATTGCATCCGCCATCTGTACGAAGCCCTGGAGAACCAGCTCAACCAGTATTCCCGCTGAAATTTAACAAACAAAATGGGCCGCCGTGGGAAGCATTCCCAACGGCGGCCCGTTTTGTTTGGAAGGAAAAGAAACCAGCTGCGGCAAATCCGGTTACAGCGTCTTAGCCAATTCCTTTAAATAGGCTCGGAACGCATCCCCGATTTCAGGGTGCTGCAGGCCGATCTCCACATTGGCCTGCAAAATCCCCAGCTTATTGCCCATATCATACCGGGTACCGCTGAAGGCCACGCCAGTCATCCCCACTGTGCGGGCCAGAATTTTCATGGCATCAGTCAGCTGCAATTCACCGCCCACACCCATAGGGGTATTCTGCAGGATTCCAAAAATTTCCGGTGGCAGCACACAGCGGCCCAGAATGGAATAAAGGGACAGAATTTCCGCCGGCTTGGGCTTTTCAATCATATCCGATACGGCAAACACCGTCTCCTCCAGAGGAGAAACCGCCAGCGAGCTGTACTTCTGGATAGCCTCCTCCGAAACCTCCCGAATCCCAACAACCCCTTTTCCGTACTTTTCATAAGCAGCACACAGTTCGGCTGTGGCAGGAACCTCCCCAACGATCACATCATCGCCGTAAAGCACGGCAAAAGGCTCGTCCCCCACAAACTGTTGGGCGCAAAGGATGGCATGTCCCAATCCTTTGGTCTCTTTCTGCCGGATGAAGAAAATGTTAGCCAAATGGGAAACGGCCTCCACCTGAGCCAGAATTTCCTCTTTTCCGGCCTTTCCAGCCAAATTGGCCTCCAACTCAAAGGCATGGTCGAAATGGTCCTCCATAACGCTCTTGCCCCGGTTAGTAATAATCAAAATATCGGTGATCCCGGCAGCAACAGCTTCCTCCACAATGTACTGAATCGCCGGCTTATCCACAATATTCAGCATTTCCTTAGGAACTGCCTTGGACGCAGGGAGTACACGAGTCCCCAACCCAGCAGCGGGGATTACCGCTTTACGCACTTTCATAAAAACACCGCTTTCTTTCAAAATAGATTTATCACATACTTAAAATCAGCTTTATAAGAGAAAACTCAGCAGCAAATTGGGAATATACTGGCTGATAAAAAAGAATACCACTAAAAGGACGAGACTGACGCTACCGTAACGGGGCAAAAACTCCTCATAATCCTCCAGTTCCTCCCGCATGGTATGGATTTTCTCAAGACAATGGGTTTTGTACATCCGGTCGCCCAGAATGCCGCACAAAATCCGATAAACCAGCATTAGCAGCAAACCTGCATAGGTTGCAGCCATCATGCCCAAGGTCACCTGGCCCCCTTCCACCGCGGATGCCACCAGAGCATACATCTGCTCCATAGTGACATTAGACTGCACCGGCAACCCGCTGACAAACACCAAAAAAGGCATCGTCAAAGCCCAGGATAACACCGAAAGCAATAAAAACAGAAACCCTTCTTTATAACACTTTCGGTAAAACAGCCACCCTTCCGGGAACAAAAAGGCCGCCCAGTTCCAGCTAAGCTTCTTTCCCTGTTGCAGGCGGCGAAACACCGGCAAATACCTGGGGGTGTTTACATTGACAAACTTGGCTACCTCTATAGCGGGAATCCCATCGAACTCCTCCCGGGGCGGCACGCCCCCTAAAGGGTCCACCGAAATACCGCGAAACTGCACTGCATAGGGCGGCTGAGCCGACCCGCTCCGGGCAGAATCGCCCTCCACCGGGCGCCCGCAGCGGGGACAGTACCGTCCGGTTCCGGACAGGGGGAACCCACAGTTGGCACAATGGGGCCGGTCTACTGCTTCCTCCTCTGCCTCTTTCGCCACAGGGGAACGGTATTGCTCGGGCGTACCATGCAGGGCTTCCAGACCACAATGCCCCAAACTCTGGTAACAGGACCGATGATGGGGAGCGCCGCAAACAGGGCAGACCACCACGTCATCGTCTTCAAACAAATGGCTCTTGCAAATGGGGCAATCCTGCCCCTCTACCTGATAACTCATCGGGGCACCTCCTCCCCTTGGATAACCTGGCGCACAAAGGCCAGCACCAATTCAAAATAATCACTGCCATAGTTATGATAATTCCCATCGGCAATCATCTGCTCCAGTTCATCCGGTGTCACCCACATGGCCTCCGCCACTTCGGATTCCTGCAGCGTCAACATATCCAGAGTAACATCCGCCTGGCACAGATACAGATCGACAAAGGAGTTCTTCCGGACAATCCGATGCATCAGGGTCATCCGCTGTTCATCTGCATTGATGCCCATTTCCTCCTGTAGCTCCCGCTTGGCTGCCGTCAGAGAATCCTCCCCGGCCACAGCCGCACCGCCGATGGCAGCCCATTCGCCTGCCATTAGCTCTTTGGTATCCGAACGTCGCTGGATCAGCAAACGGCCATCCGGCGCCAAAACCCAGATATGTACCACCAGATGATACTCTCCGGGGCTCAACCGCACGTTGCCCCGCACTACTGTTTTGCCGGTAGGCAGACCGTCTGCCGTAAAAATATCCCAGCGTTCCATGCAGTTGCCCCCTTTCTATCCTATCTTATCATATTATTATATCCTATTTTTGAACAAAACGCAAACTATTTTTGATTTGCCGTAGATTTTGCCACAGCTTTTGGTTCCCGGTGTTACAGATTCTCCCGCCTGGCTACCACTTCGCCCTGGTGTTTATAAATGCTGTGGGCCGGAATAACCCCCCGCACCATAGACAAGGGATAGATGGTGGAGCAACGACCGATCACCGTGCCCGGATTCAGCACCGAACCGCAGCCAACCTCCACGTGATCCCCCACAATGGCGCCCATTTTTTTCAGCTCAGTTTCCACCCGAACATCGGCATCCCGCACCGTCACCAGCGTCTTGTCGGACTTGACATTGGAGGTTATGGACCCGGCGCCCAAATGGGCTTTGAATCCTAAAATGGAATCTCCCACATAATTGTAGTGGGGCACCTGAACATTGTCCGAAAGGATCACATTTTTCAGCTCGGTGGAATTGCCCACAACACAGTTTTTTCCTACAATGGCGTTCCCACGGATAAAGGCACAGTGCCGTATCTGAGCACCATGGTCGATGATGCAGGGGCCGGCAATATAGGCCGAATCAAACACATCGGCGTCTTTGGCAATCCAGATATTCTCCCCTCGCCGCAGGAATCCCTCCTCCGGCAGAGTCTCCCCCAGTGCCAGAATAAAGGCGCCGATTTGGGGCAGAGCCTCCCAGATCACCGCCACCGATTCCAACAGCGGCGCCGCAATGGTATGCTTCATGGAAATGTATGCATTGGGTGTAAATTTTGACATATGAATTTCTCCTTTACTCCATCCGGACGGCAATGCCCTGCTCCCGCAGGTATTGCTTCAGAGTCCCGATTTCCAGCTCTTTAAAATGAAATAGGGAGGCCGCCAGCGCCGCATCGGCATGCCCCGCCTGAAAAGCATCGGCAAAATCCTGCATACAACCGGCGCCGCCACTGGCAATAACTGGCACGCCCACGCTATCGCTGACCGCTTTGGTCAGTTCCAGGTCGTAGCCCTGCTTTTGGCCATCCTCGTCCATGGAGGTCAGCAGGATCTCACCGGCGCCCCGGCGAACACCTTCCACCGCCCATTGGACAGCATCCAAACCGGTGGGTACCCGGCCGCCGTTAATGTATACCTCAAAGCCAGACCCATCTGCCTTTCGCTTGGCATCAATAGCCAGCACGACACATTGACTGCCAAATTTATAAGCCGCACCGTTGATCAGGTCGGGATTTTTCACCGCCGCCGAGTTTACCGACACCTTATCAGCACCGGCCCGAAGCAGAGCAGTAAAATCCGCCACCTGACTGATGCCGCCCCCTACCGTAAAGGGGATGAAAATGGATTCGGCCACGCCGGTGACCACATCCAAAATGGTTTTCCGGGCCTCATAGGAAGCGGTAATGTCCAGCAGCACCAGCTCATCGGCGCCGCTTTCGTAATATGCTTTGGCACAGGCTACCGGATCGCCGGCGTCCACCAGGTTAACGAAGCTAACGCCCTTGACCACCCGCCCGTTCTTGATATCCAGACAGGGAATGATTCGTTTGGCTAACATAGCCCCGCCTCCTTTGCATAAGCGTCACATCGAGCCAAAAACGCCGCCAAGATCTTCCCGCCGGCTTCGCCGCTCTTTTCCGGATGGAACTGGCAGGCTGATACCCGACCCCGCTCCACAGCAGCGTCAATGGAAACCCCGTACCGGCAGGTGGCCGCCACTTCCTCCCGGTCAGTGGCGTTCAGGTAATAGGAATGGACAAAATAGGCAAAGGTTCCGTCCGGGACAGCGGCAAAGATGCTGTCCGGCCGGCGGATCTCCAAACTGTTCCACCCGATTTGAGGTACCTTTAACCCCTCTGCCGGGATCCGGTGAAATCCGCCTCGGAAAATGCCCAGTCCCTGAACACCGGGGCTTTCCTCACTATATTCAAACAGCAGCTGTAGCCCCAGACAAATGCCCAAAAAAGGCCGCCCCACGGCGGTGTATTCCCGCAGCGCCTGGCAAAGCCCCTGCCGCTCCAACTGCTCCATGGCATCGCCAAAGGAGCCGACCCCCGGCAAAATCAAGCCGGAAACTGACGCCATATCCGCTGGCGTATGCACCAGCTTCCAGGCCGCACCCAAATGCTGCAAAGCATTTTCCACGCTTTTCAGGTTCCCGGCACCGTAATCCACAATTCCGATCATAAGACTGCTCCATATCCATTTCGCAGGTAGGTCACCATGGCGGGCAGTCGGACAGATCCAAGCCACCTTGGCGCCACAGAAAACTTTAGCGAAAAATTTATCTTTATTCTACCAAAAAAGCCGCAGATACACAACCTTTTTATCCAAGAAATTTTGCAAGAATCTGAAAATAATAGTTGTAAACTGGGCGCAAATCGGTTATAATGATTGACAGATTCAGATTACAGAGCTAAAACATCGCTTCGAGCGTGCAAACGAGCGGATCCTGTGCGATGGGATTCCGCGAATCATGTCAGGCGGGGAACCGAGCAGCATTAAGCGGCAATTCCCGTGTGCTGCAGTCCATCTGTTCGCTTGCACCCTCGAGGTTATGTTTCTTCCGTCTCCGGACGGTGGCTCTGTATTTTTTTAAAGTCGGCGCATGCTGCCGGCCAACGTGCAGCGGAGGGAGGCTCTTCATGTATCAGGCACTCTATCGAAAATATCGCCCTCAAACTTTCTCGGATGTGTACGGGCAGGAGCACGTGACGCAAACCCTGCTGAATCAGCTGAAATCCGGTCGCATCTTCCATGCCTACCTGTTCACCGGCTCCCGTGGGACGGGGAAAACCACCTGCGCCAAGCTGTTGGCCAAGGCGGCTTGCTGCGGCCATTTTCAGGAGGGGGAACCCTGTAACCAGTGCGAAATCTGCCGGGGCATTGATGATGGCACCCTGATGGATGTACTGGAGATCGACGCTGCCTCCAATAATAGTGTAGATGATATTCGGGAACTGCGGGAAAAGGCGATTTACGCCCCCTCCACAGCAAAATACCGGGTCTATATCATTGATGAGGTTCACATGCTGTCTCCCGGCGCCTTCAACGCCCTGCTGAAAACGCTGGAAGAACCGCCGGCCCATGTAATCTTTATCTTAGCCACCACCGAAGTGCATAAGCTGCCTGCCACCATTCTGTCCCGGTGTCAGCGTTTTGATTTTCACCGGATCACCCCCGAACTACTGGCCAAACGGGTCAAACATGTCTGCAAACTGGAGGGTCTATCCGTAACCGATTCGGCTGCGGATCTGATTGCTTCTTTGGCTGACGGCGGCATGCGGGATGCCCTGTCCATCCTGGATCTTTGTGCCGGATGCGACGGCCAGATCACCGAAGAGGTGGTAGCCAAAATCTGTGGCATGGCCAGCCGGGACTATTTATTCCAGCTGGTGGATAACCTGCAGAAAAATCAGGTGGCCGCTGCCCTGGAACTAATCTCCCAGCTTCACGCCACCTCCGTTGATATGCTTCGCCTTTGCGAAGAGCTGATCTCCCACCTGCGGGATCTGATGCTGATCAAAACGCTGAAATCCACCACCGGCCTGGTGGTTTGCTCTTCTCAGGAGCTGGAATTCCTGCACATCCAGGCGGAAAACTGGCGGCTGGATACCATTATTTACGCCCTGGAGCTGCTGGAAAGCACCCTGAACAAAATGGGCCGCGGCAATCGCCGGACTCTGCTGGAAATGGCCATCGTTAAGCTATGTAACCCAACCCTCAGTTCGGAGAAAAGTGCCATTCTATCCCGGCTCGGCGCCCTGGAATCCGCCGTAAAAACCGGTGGTTTCTCCAGCCAATCGGTGCAGCCCTCCCCCATATCTGCGGCGGCGACAGGAACAGTTCCGGCCGCACCGATCCCTGCGGAGCCAGCACCGGCCCCTGCCAACCCACTGCCGCCGGAGCCCCCGGCGCCTTCGGCTGCGGGCACCACATCCCCCATCTCCCCAGCCGACAGCGACACGCCTCCCTGGCCGGAGGACGCCCCGCCGCTGCCTGATGCGCCGCCTTGGGAGTCTCCCGCGCTGCCGGAAGCTGTTGCACCCTGCCCGGCGCCGGTTCCGCCCCCTGCTCCCCCTGCTCCCCCTGCACAGAAAGCCGTGCCGAACGCTGTGGCCGGCCAGGAATTTACTCCTTGGGGCGAGGTGCTGGAGATCCTCTCCCAAAAGGACAAACTGTTCTGGAGCATTACCTGCGATGTGGAGGCCAGCCTGGACAGCGGTGTCCTCCATCTGAAAACCGACAGCACCCAGTTCCGGGAGCTGT
Organism: uncultured Eubacteriales bacterium; assembly: GCA_964481575.1. Classification (GTDB taxonomy): domain Bacteria; phylum Bacillota; class Clostridia; order Oscillospirales; family Acutalibacteraceae; genus UQRS01. The sequence goes on along the minus strand of CAYZTR010000001.1, from coordinate 47,520 downwards.
ACCAGGCAGAAACCCCCACTTATCGGGAACTGTTGCAGCGGGCAGTGCTGGAAGCCACCGGCCAATCCCTGAAAATTGTACTGGATCGGGACACGGCCGGCCCCGGCGACCCCCTGGACGCATTCCTGGAGAAAGCCAGCAGTCTGCAATTAACCATAGACTAATGGCCAAATCCCTAAAACCATATCATCCAATCCCATGAAATAAAGGAGAATGCCTTATGAAAGCAAGATTACCCAAAGGAGTCGGCGGCGGCCCCGGCAATATGAACTCCATGCTGAAGCAAGCGCAGAAGATGCAGGAGGATATGTCCGCTCTCAGCGCACAGTTAGAGGAGCGGGAGTACACCGCCACAGCCGGCGGCGACATGGTGACGGTGACCGTCACCGGCAAGCATCGGATCCAATCCATCCATATTAACCCGGACGCCGTAGATCCGGAGGATGTGGAAATGCTGGAAGATATGATCGCCGTTGCCATCAATGACGCCATGCAGCAGGTAGATGATACCGCCGAGCAGGAAATGGGCGCCATCACCGGCAGCATGAACATTCCGGGGATCTTCTGATGAGCTATCAAATTCCCGCCCTAAACCGTCTGATTGAACAGTTTCAGAAATTTCCCAGTGTGGGCTTTAAATCGGCCCAAAAAATGGCGTATTACGTTATGTCCCTGAGCCAAGACCAAACCGACCAGCTTACCAATGCCGTGCTGGAAGCCAAAACCAAAATTCACCCCTGCAAATGTTGCCAGTGCCTGACAGAAGAAGAGCTTTGCAGCATCTGCAATGATGCTACCCGGGATCGTTCTCTGATCTGCGTGGTAGGATATCCCCAGGATGTGTTTGCCATTGAGCGCACCCGGGAATTCCGCGGGGTGTATCATGTGCTGCATGGGGTAATTTCCCCCTTAAACGGCATCGGCCCCGAAAGCATTAAGATGAAAGAGCTGATGACACGGCTGGACAGCGGCCAGGTAAAAGAGATCATCATGGCCACCGATCCTTCCGTGGAAGGGGAAGCCACCGCCACCTACATTTCCCGGCTGTGCCACCCCAAGGGGATCAAAGTAACCCGTCTGGCTTACGGCATGCCGGTGGGCGGTTCTCTGGAGTATTCCGACGCCGTTACCCTAACCCGAGCGCTGGAAGGCCGAAATGAAATATAGCGTATTCTGCTGATAAAACCCGATGGCCGGTGCGAAATGCACCAGCCATCGGGTTTTCATCTTCCATGCGGCAAGATCCCTATTGATTTAAAATGGTTTTCCGCAGCAGCACCACATCGGTTACCGACAGGCTATTGTCTGCATTCAGATCCCCCATGGGCGCATCCGCCCACTTCGTGCCGTTCAAAATGGCTTTTCGCAGCAGCACCACATCGGTCACCGACAGTTGGCCATCCATGTTCATATCGCCCAATCGAAATGCAGGGGCTTCTACTGTAACGGCCACATCCTGTGAAGCCCGGGAAACATTAGTGGCAGCCATACGAATGTAATAAACACCCGGGGCCAGACCGATCAGCTCCCCTGCCGGGCAGGGCGAATAATCCGTTGCATCAGCCGGCCGGTATTCCATAGCGGAAGTCACCCCTGTGATCTTTCCATCTGCAGATACCGCACCCGTGGCAGTAACTCCCTGTAGCCCTTCGGGCGCAGCCAGCGCAAAGGGTTCCACCGTCAGCTCCACCGACTGGCCCACCTGACTGCTGCCGTTCAAGGCCACCATCTTCACATAATAGGTCTCGGTATCTGCCGGGAGAGTGATGGCGGTGGTACCTGCATTGCCGCCGGTAAAGCTGTTGTAATAATGATCATACACTTCATTGGTATACACCCCGGGCTGCGTGCCATAAAGCACTTTATAGCTGGCGGCAGTGGACAGATTCTCATACCGCAGTTGCACCAAACCGCTGTACCGTCGAGTAGAAAAGGCAAACCCCGCACTGCCGAAAGCATCCGACAGATCTTTGCTGTCCTGCGCCGTCAACGCCCGGACGGTGAAATCATCCGCCGTGAAGGACTGCTCATAGGAACGCACCCCTGCCGTTCCGGCAGAAAACCGGGTATCATTCATGCAATAGATCAGCTGGCCATCAAGATAGAAAGCCATACGACTGCCGGCCACAATGACCTTCAGGGTGTATTCCTGCCCATAGGACAGGCCGCAGTTAATATCCTTCAGGGAAAACCACCCATTGTTACCGTAACCGATCATGGCTTGAGACCGGGTGATACCAAAATAATAGCCTTTATAGGTATCGGGGCCGGAACCCGCATCCTGTACCCGGAAAATAATACCGGCATTGTTATACTCCTTATTCTGCGTCAGACGAATTTTCGCCTCTACCACATAGTCGTTCCAGTCACTGCCACCCTGTAGAATGGCCTTCACATCGGGATCCTCGCCTACCGCAAGGGCGCCGTTGGTAATGTTGATTTTTGAGGTGGTACCGATCTTTTCCCACAGCGTCTCACTGGTAGCGGCATCGGAAAAATCATCTGTAATGGGAGCCTCCGGTGCCACAACCGTCTCACTGCCGGAAGGATCGCTGGCAGTTACCGTTACGGTCTGCTCCGCTGAGGTTACCGTCTTACCATCCAGAATTGCTTCCACCACAAGATAGTAAGTGCCGCTGTCCAGACCGGTGACTGTAGCAGATGTGCTATGGAACCCGGAAGCAGTTCTGGTATACTTGCCGCTTTCGGTGCTGTACCGAATCACATACTGGGCAGATTCCCGATCCAGATTGCTGTTGACCGTAAAACTGCCATCTCCGGTGGCAATGCCGGAAATCTCCACTGTCTCCAGGGCGGAAACGGGTGTCACCGTCACCGAAAAAATCTCCACCCCATCATTTCCGGTGAAACGGATATTATTGATATGATCCTCATTGAATTGGAAATAGCTGTCGGAGATCATGGATTGCAGTCCCCGGATTTCCAGGGTACCGCTGCCGTCAAAGGAAACCGGCCCCTGTTCCTTACTGTTCAGGACAAAGTGCAGACTACCGCTGCCGGCATACGTTACCGTCAGGTTATACTCCTGCGCCTGCGGCACCGCCACATTGGCGCTCTCCTGCACAGCGATCCCATCCTGGGTCCATTGCCTGGCAGCATAGGTCAAGGGACTGCTCTCCCCTACCGTTACCCGGGGGAATTGTGTAATCCGCAGCTTGGTACAAGCAAAAGGTACCAGCTCAATGTCCTCCACCAGACTTTCATCATAGGCAATTTCCCCGGCAGGCACCTGCCCCACCAGATTGCCATCCAACTGCCACTCCGGCACGATCTGCCCCTTGGCATGGAGCACGACCGGTGCAGTATCGGTATCATAGGGCTGCTGGGTCACCTGCCGCTGTTCCACCTGGAAGGAAGAAGCCGGATCAGATCCATCCAACACCAGCGCATAGTTCCAGCGGCTGGTGGGATACACTTCCCGTGCCAACAAACCGCCCTGGGGCGCCACGTTCATTTGCCGCAGTTCCGGATCGGTGTTTTCCACCCATTCTCCGTCAATTTTCAGGGAGTAGAACAAGGGGCCGCGCTGTACCGCCACAGCACCACCCAGCCAGGCGGAAGTTTCAATCTCCATGGGGAACCGGATCTCCACAGTATCTCCGGCTGTCCAGGCACGTTCCACTGTAAAGTATTCTCCGCTGACAACCCCCGTCTGAAGCACGCCATTGACTGAGATTTCCGGCGCGCTGCACCAGGTGGGCACCCGCAGCTTCAAGGGGAACACCGCTGTCTCACCGGCATAGTTCAGTACAATGGCTTCGTCAAAGGGATAGTTGGTGTCCTGGGTAAACACGGCGGTTTTTCCATCGGCCACCTGAGCAGTCACCTGATTGGGGCCGTAAGCAATAACAGCCAAGCCGTTGTCTCCGGTGGCTTTCCACATGTTTTGAACATACTTGGGCCAACCCATATGGTTGTTGGGGAAACAGCATTCATAGCCGCTGGGAGCGCCAAAGGTCAAATCATCCCCATGGTCGGTGGAAAACTCATGATTGCCAGCCGTAGCCAGCACCTGGTTCTGGGAAACGAAATAGGCGTTGCCCAAATAATCCGGTGCATAAGCAGCCGGGAGAGAATTATAAGCCAGAGTTTCCAACCGGTCTGCCAGAGACACATCCCCCAAAATATCAATGGCAATCTCGGTAGACAGCATACTCTCTACAATGCCGCAAAGTTCCGTTCCACGGGTAGGCTTGTTATCTGCGGCGCCTTCATCCGCATTGGGCAACCCATCTACACGGCCATGGTCAATGCTGATATTCAGCAACCCGGCAGCAATGGCGTTCTTGTCCGCTGCATCCCCCGACAAGAGATACGCCAAAGCAGGTGTTTTCAACGCCTGGGAGGTATTGACCACATGTTCCCGCACGGTGGTGTTGGTAAACACCTCCGTCCAGTCGGTGGTCTGGCTTAACAGCAGCTCAGCCAACTCCAGAAGCCACTGAGAATCCTGGGGCGCACTGCTGTCATACAGACGGTTATACAACCACAGAACCACCTCAACATTGTCGCCGCCCCGGGCAATGGCCCAGCTTTGCAGCGGATTAGTAGGCAAGGTATTCAGCTGATACCGGAAATAGTTTTCCAGGAAAGGCAGCACCCGCTCGTCCGGGGACCCCAGATATTCCATCGCCTCATAATAATCCCGAATGGCCATCAGCATAGGCATCCGTGGCCACCAATCTGTGTCGTTGGCAGGGCCGAAAAAAACCGTCCGCCCGCTGAGATTTCAGAGACCAGTCGATCCATTTCTGTGCCCGCTGAATCAGCTCTGCATCCTGCAGCGTGTAAGCCAGGGCAACCAGACCGCGCACATAATAGGGTCCCTTCTCCCAGCTTTCGCCGGTTCCACCCAACCAACCGCTGTTGGAACCGTAGTTGTCGTAATCCTCCATGGCTTCGGTAATGCCGTTCCGCTGCAGCAACAGCTGATCCTCCAGCCAGCCGGCAGGCGTAACAGCACCCAGGGGCAGCGTAATAAACTGTTCCTGTTCCAGTGCGCCCTGATTGGAAACATAATTGCTGCTGCCGGCGCGGGGCGTTTCCGCCGCAACCAGCCCCATTGGCAGACTCATCGCCACCAGCAGAAGGCAAAGCAACCAAGCGGCGCCCTGCATTATTTCCCCACGTTTCATAAAGATCCTCCTTTTGCAACTTGATATCCAAAAGCACCTGGGCGTCCGCTCCGCCCCTTGTCGTTTTTTATGATAGCGCATTCCCATCAGGAAAAACAAGTGTGAAAAAAGGCAGAAAACATGAGAAAAACCGACTTTACAATCACTTTTTAAGACAAAAAACACCGTCTCACGGAAGTGAGACGGTGGCGGCCCGGAGGCCCATCAATTTAAAATATATACTTCCACATTCCGGCGGCCAAAACTGATACATTCACCCCGGGTGTTGTAAAACAAATCAATCAAAGTGCTGCTGTTTTTGGTAAATCCCCCGGTATCTTCAGCCACAGCATAGCCATAAATAATGCTGCCATCGCTGGTAATGATATAAAGCTGGCTGCCGTAAGGAATTTCTTTCGGATCCACCGCTACATATCCCACCTGGGCACGCTTGCCGGTGGCGGTGGTTCCCTTCGTGCAATAAGCCGTAGCTTTGCCGGTCAGCTTCTGTTTATACTGCACCGGGCGATTATTTTCATCCAACTCAATGGCGAATCCCGGCTGCAGAGGGGATACTGCATTCACCGCGCCATAGCCGCTGGAAGCCGAAACTTCAGCCACAACAGCCGAAGCAGGCACCGCAGCCTGCGTCTGGATGCCGGTGCCCACCAGATTCACTGCATTCACCGGCGCGCTGATGATTTCCTCAGACAGCACCAGACATTCCGTCACCACACCGTTTTCGCTCTTTTGAGAGCAGGTAATCCGCTTAACGCCGTCACTGCCGGCAGTTACCTGAACTTCGCCGGACGGCAGATCGTTGGTATACCGGGTATCTACACCGGCGGCAATGGTTTCCTCCAGCGTTATCGTCTCGTAATCCACAGAAATCAGGTCAATATACATGCCGGCGGAAACCGAATCGCTCAGTTCCGCGCTGAGAATATCATTGTCATCCACCGCAATATTCAAATTGCGGAAAACATCCGCCACCGTGCCGCCGGTCACACTGGCGACCATGGTTTCTTCGCCACAGGTTACTGTCACGTCAAAGGCACGCTTTACATGGATTTGCGCATAACGCGCGTTCAGATTCTTCACAGTGACCTCGTCATTTTCGCATAGGGTAATGCCAGCCATGTTGCAAACGGTCTCCACATCAGCGCTGCCGGTAGTTACCACCGTTAACACTGTGCCATCTTCCACAATGGAAAAATTGCGAGCCGCTGCAATCACAACCAACAGAGCAATCATCGTGGCCAGACCCAACAGCAGGGAAGCAAAATGCCGGGACTGTAACACCTTTTGATGATCCCCAAAGGTTCGTTTTCCGATTCGCACCATAAATACTCCTTTAATCTTTCTCCGTGATTTCGATCGTCCGAAGACGACCTCGGGCACCAGACATACGGAAAAACATGTTCCGCCCATCCAAATACAATCCGCAAATCCCAAGTATCCCACCGCAAGCATGCGTCTTTCAGGGGCCGGAAACAGTTCCGGGAACCCAATGCCAGTGGCACATTTCTGTCGCGGGAAACTATAGGCTTTTGCTCACAAGTCCGATTATAACCCAATCGGCCGAACCGGTCAACTCGCCAAAAAATCATTTTCCTGTACAAATTTCACAAACTTAAGTCGATTACAAAGCCGTAACAAAGGTTACAAAATTGTAATTTTTCCATCTTTCGGGGGTTTTGGCGTGTTTTTCGTCGGTTTCGATTGTGCAACTTCACCAAATCGTGTGAGTTTAATTCACATTTCTACCCCTTCCCATCCCAATTTGCACAGATTCACCGGTTTTTCACCAAAGGATTGCGGCCCATCCTTCCCCTTTTTCAGGAGATACCCATGAGCCAATTTCCGATTTGGCAACCCAAAAATTCACCCATTTTCTGGGCCGATGCCGGATGTTTCCGGTTGCAAGTCTCGCGAAAAAGTTACAATTTGTAATTTTTTGTAATTATTATATGCGGCAGGTGGGAGAATATACAAAAAAAGAAGCTGTCCCACAAAACGTGAGACAGCTTTAGAACCGGCAGGCACCCGTTACGCAAACTGCACCATAAGAACTTTCAGCCCCATCATAATAATAAAGAGAATCATGCCGGGCGTAGCCACAAAAGCGCTGAGCTTTTTGGAAAAGCGCAGTACGGTTTGGGAGGGGGGCAAATGAAAGCTCTCGGGACAACGCTTCAGCAGCAGAACGAAGCCAATCAATCCCAACACACAGAAAATCAGATAATAGAAGAACATGATTACATTCGACAGCGTTGAAGCCATCTGGATAACCCAATCCGCTAGAAAAGACATGAAATTATTGGCCAGATGAATTAGAATGGCTGGCCACATGGAACCGGTAGCTACCACTACATAGCCCAGTACCAGACCGCCAATGAAGGCAAAAGGAATCTGCACCAAATTCCCATGCATCAAACCGAAAATAGCAGCCGAAAGGAAAATGGCAAAGCCATCTCCGAATCGGCGGGTAGTCCCCAGCACGACACCCCGCAGCGCAAATTCTTCACACAGCGCAGGCAAAATGGCAATTGCGATCATCTCTATAAAAAAGCCACCAACACCGGTCAAATCCACTAAGGTCTGAATGTTGGGTACCAAACCAATCATACTGAAGATCTGATACAAGGCATCCGTAGCATAGTTCCCCACTGCGAAACACCCCAATCCCAGCATGATGAAGGGTAACAGCAGTTCTTTCCTTACCGGACGAAGGGGCAGCAGATCTCCCAGCCGGAATCGCTGCATCCTGGCGCAAATCGCGAAGGGGAACGTAAAACACAAGGTGGTAAAAATCACCTGTACCACCCAATCGCAAAGCGGATCCGTCAGTACCCAGGCAGCCGGAGAAAGCTGCAGGCAAATGCTGCATACTAAAATGAGGAAGTTAATTCCCACCTCCATCAGCACAAAGGTCAGGCCGATAGCATTTCCTGCCCGCTTCAGCGCCTTTTTTTCCTGCTCAGCCGGCGTCAGCATCGGAAGGGCAGAAAAACCGCCCAGATAATTTCCGTAAGACATGGCATTTCCTCCTGTTGCGTCCTATGATATGATTACGATCTTGATTTAATATTATAACAAATTGTAAATTAAAAGTCAAAGTCCCGCAATTATCATTGACAACGCGGCCGGTTTGATTTATAGTTTAAGTAGAAACCAAACAAGCACCGACGTATGTCGGTGATTTTAAAGAAAGAAGGAGATACGGATGAAAAAGGGTTTGGTAGGTGTATTGCTGGCAGCCGGCGCTGCAGCAGCTGGCTTATGGCTGTACAAGAAAAAGCAGGAGACCGATGAGACCGCATGCTTTGAATGCGTTCCCGATCCGGAGGAAAATTATGAAGCCGATCAGGCGGCAGAACACGCTGAATCCCCCGCACCGGTCACCAAGGAAGAATCCGTACCGGAACAGCAGCCTGTGCCAGCGGATACACCTGCTGACGTAGAAGACGTCGACGAAGCAGAGGATGATACCGATACCGCGGACACAGCCGAAGCAGAAGAATCCGCTTCGGAGAATGCCGGGGATCCCCAATAACCTTCCCATGTTTAGAAAATGCGACTGCTTTTCTCCGGAGAAGCAGTCGCATTTTTGTTCCAGTACATCAGGTGCTTATCAGGAAGCCGACTCCAGATAGTCGATCTTTTTGGGCTTGAACCGATCCACAGCAAAGCTATTTACATTTACGGTATATCCCTCCGAGGCAGCAGCGACCAGGTCTTCGAAGTCCGCCTCCTTGAGAATATACAGAGCAGCATTACGCAGGGAGGTCAGCACCTCGCTGTTGTCGGCAATCTCCTGCTCCTTAAACAGCACCACAGAATAACCGTTGTCCTCATCATGTACCAGAGTTGCCTGGCCCACGGTCAAATTCTTACCGGTCTCATAATAGCTGGTGGAGTAATAGCTGCTGGCTTCAGCAGCCGTCTCGGAAGCGTATACAGAGGCATAGCTAGGCGTACTGCCATCCGAAGCGGTGGGTTCGGTGCCGTTGTAGGCCAAGTACACATCGTCAAAGGACATGGTACCGTTATTCAGCCCATCCACATAGCTTTGCGCGTCAGCCTGAATCAGAGCAATTTCCTCATCACTGTAGCTGACGGAGGTGCCGTCGGCATCCGTATAAGTATAGCTCATCTGCAGCGTATCCAGCAGCTGGAAATTCTCCACAGCACAGGCATTGGCATCCGCTTCGGACACATAAGTATCCAGATCCTCGGTATCATACAGATACGTAAAATAATCCTGCTGCATATAGCTGTAAGCAAAATACTGGCGGAACGTATCCTCCCCTACGCCGTTGGCGCCGTACAGGGTGGAATACCCATAGCTGTCCCAATAGTAATCCACATACATATCAATGGTTTCCTGGCTTTCCTCCAGACTCAAACCAGCTTGCTGGAACAACAGCTGATAGGTGGCATACTCCACACAGATCTCCTTGGCCCGGTTCTTGACCCAGTCAGAAAAATCCACAGCAGTACCGTCCTCGTCAGTAATGGTTTCCTTATAATAATTGGTGGAACTGGTATCGGAAGAAGCGGCAACTACAGAGGAGGTATCGTCCGAATCGGTTTCTTCTTCCGCAGCAGCCTCTTCCGCAGCGGCGGTCTTGGCTTCGTCCACCTTGCTCCGGCCTTCCTCATCAGCCTGAATCAAAGCACACATATACAGGGCAGAAGTGATGGTAACGGATTCACCGGTGGCCGGATCAGTCACAGTAATGGCCGTCTCATTCTGAGGATGGCAGGCAGTCAATGCAACGGCCATAGTGCCAATCAATACTACAGCCAGTAATAGCGAAATCAGTGTTTTCATGGATTTCATTTGTTTGCAGTCCTTTCATTTCGGGCCAGGCAAAATGCTGCCCAAAGGTTGTACCTTAAAATTATAACTGATCATATCGGAAAAGTCCAGCTTTTTTGTGGATTTTTCCGATTATTCGTCATCAAAGAGACCTTTTCCGCAGCAGCGCTTATATTTTTTGCCGCTACCGCAGGGACAAGGCGCATTTTTACTGACCTTTCCCTTGCCACGGACGGTGGTGGTATTGACACTACCGTCGGTACCGGAGGAACCAGTCTCCTGGGCCACCTTTTCCCGTTTCACATCTTCCTGTTTGCGGATCTGCACCGTCAGAATCATGCGGCTTGTTTCCTCACGGATATCCTCGGTCATGGCATTGAACATGTCATAGCCCTCGTTCCGGTAGGCCACCACCGGGTCATGCTGACCATAGGCCCGCAGATGGATGCCCTGGCGCAAGGCGTCCATCGCGTCGATATGATCCATCCAGTGGGAATCCACGCTGCGAAGCAGAACCACCCGCTCCAGCTCCCGCATAACCGGCTCGGTAAATTCAGCCTCCCGGGCATCGTATTTTTCCCGGGCACGGGCTTTCAGATCCCGAGCAATCTCTTCCCGGTCGGCGGCGCCCAACTCCTGGGGAGTAAACCGGAAGTCTTCCTCGGTGGTAAGCCACCCCAAGAAGTAATCCCGCAGCCCCTCCAGATTCCAGTCATCGTGGATATCCGGATCGGCCAGGAAACGAAGCACATTGGCATCTACCGTTTCCTCCACCATCTTCAGGATGGAATCCTTCATGTTATCATCATCCAGCACCTTGTTCCGTTGCTGGTAGATCAGCTCCCGCTGCTTATTCATGACATCGTCAAAATCCAGCACGTTCTTCCGCTGGGCGAAATTCATGCCTTCCTTCTTCTGCTGGGCGCTTTCAATGGATTTTGCCAGTACCTTGTTCTCCAAAGGCAGATTCTCATCCACCTTTAAGGTGTCCATCATATTGTAGATCCGCTGGCCGCCAAACAGCCGCATTAGATCATCTTCCAGGGAGATATAGAACCGGGTCTCGCCGGGATCCCCCTGCCGGCCGGCACGACCTCGCAGCTGGTTGTCAATCCGGCGGGATTCATGACGCTCGGTACCCAGAATGCACAAACCGCCGGCCGCCCGTACCTTTTCGGCTTCCGGGGCAATCTGCTGCTTAAATTTCACCAGCAGCTGGCCGTATTTCTCCCGGGCCGCGATGATATCCGCGTCCTGCGTTTCGCCGTAACCGGTGGCCTCATTAATCAGCATATCCGAATAGCCCAGGTGCCGCATTTCAGCCCGTGCCAAATACTCAGCGTTGCCTCCCAACATAATATCCGTACCGCGCCCAGCCATGTTGGTGGCAATGGTCACAGCTCCCAGTTGCCCGGCCTGGGCAATGATTTCGGCTTCCTTTTCGTGATACTTTGCATTCAGCACGTTATGCTGGATTCCACGGCGCTTCAACAAACCGCTTAGCACCTCAGATTTCTCAATGGTCACGGTGCCAACCAGCACCGGCTGGCCGGCCTCGTGGCATTCCACAATCCTGTCAATGACAGCATTGAACTTGGCTTTTTCGGTTTTGTAAATCACGTCGGTCCGATCCACACGGGCCAGAGGTTTATTGGTGGGGATCTCCACCACATCCAGCCGATAGATCTGCTCAAATTCCTGGGTTTCGGTCATAGCCGTACCGGTCATGCCGGACAGCTTGTCATACAGCCGGAAGAAATTCTGGAAGGTAATGGTCGCCAGGGTCTTGGACTCATGGGCAACCTTGACCCCTTCCTTGGCCTCAATGGCCTGATGCAGCCCCTCGTTATACCGGCGGCCGTACATGAGGCGCCCGGTGAATTCATCCACAATGATGACCTCGCCGTCTTTCACCACATAGTCGGCATCCCGCTTCATGATACCGTGAGCCCGGATGGCCTGCTGAATATGATGGAACAGCGTGATGTTTTCGGCATCGTTCAGATTGTCCACCCCGAAATAAGCCTCTGCCTTTTTGATGCCTTCGGGGGTCAGGGTGACGGCCCGGGCTTTTTCATCCACAATATAGTCGCCCTGGTCCTGGTACAGCTCGTCGTTATCCTCTTTGGAATTCAGCTCCCGCACCACAATCTTTTTCAGACCCAGGGCAAACCGGTTGGCCTTGGTGTACAAATCGGTGGAGGCCTTGCCCTGGCCGGAAATAATCAGGGGCGTCCGAGCCTCGTCAATCAGAATGGAGTCCACCTCGTCCACGATGGCAAAATTATGCCCCCGCTGCACTTTGTTGCTCTTGTAAATCACCATATTGTCCCGCAGGTAATCAAAGCCCAATTCATTGTTGGTGCAATAGGTGATGTCGGCATTGTAGGCGGCCTGCTTCTCCTCATTGGTCATGCCGTGAATAATCAGGCCCACTTCCAGCCCCAGAAACCGGTAGACCTTTCCCATCCATTCCGAGTCCCGCTTGGCCAGATAATCGTTGACTGTGACAATATGCACGCCCTTGCCCGACAGGGCATTCAGATAGGCGGGCAAAGTAGCCACCAGTGTTTTTCCTTCACCGGTTTTCATTTCGGCAATGCGGCCCTGGTGCAGGATAATACCGCCCAGGATCTGCACCGGGAAATGGCGCATACCCAGAACACGGTCAGCTGCTTCCCGGCAGGCGGCAAACGCCTCTGGCAGCAGATCGTCCAGTGTCTCCAGCATCTGAAGCCGCTCCTTAAACTCCTGGGTTTTCCCCCGAAGTTCCTCATCCGATAAGGCGCGGTAGGTCTCTTCCAGATCCAGCACCTTTTGCTGTAAGGGTAGGATTCGCTTAATTTCCTTGGCACTGTAATTGCCAAACAGTTTACTCAAAAAGCCGTTGCTGCTCATGAAATCATCCTTTACGTAGATTCGTACCAAAGCCGGCACATAGTTAGAGTTATATAAGTTATATTATAACATAGATTTGAAAAAAGAAAAGAATAAATTATGAATTTTCCTGGATATTCCGGCCATCCGTCCAGGAATTCTTTACTTTTTTTGAAAAAAGGATTATAATAGCAGCATACATTGCAAATTTCGAGATGAAAGGAATGTTCTTATGCAGATTCTATCCATTGGATGTCTGCTGACCCTGGTGCTGTATCTGCTGGTGGCATTGACCCTGCCGGCTGGAAAAGCCCAACGGCAGCAGCTGTTTCGCATGGTTTACGCCGCCCTGCTGCTGGGGATCATGGCTACCGCCTTTTTCGTGGTGTTTGAAAGCATGGTCTCCGATGCTTATACGAACTACATGCTGGCCAAGGAAAGTAACATCCTGCGTATCGGCTACGGTTATCTGATGCTGGCCATTCCTCTTTGCGTCCTGACGGTCATTCTCCATATGATACGCAAACGGCCCCGGCCCCTTCCCTACCTAATCGGCGCCGGTGTTGTGATTGTGGTTGGGGCGGTAGCCGTATTGGGATATACCGGATGGATCTGCGGTGCCTTTGGCCGTACCGACCTGGGCACGGATCTGGCCGGCTACACCCTGTACTCCGGAGCGCAGGTGGCCTCCTATTCCAACGCCCTGACCGAGTTGGCCGCCTTCTCGGTGCTGTATCTGCCCTTTTTGTTTCACATGCTGGTCGCCGGCCTGTTCGGCACCGAAACCCGCTGGCAAACGAACCTGCACTGGATCTCCCTGTGGTTGAATTTGGCGGCGGCGGTGAGCCTGCTCTTAGCCATTGTCCTGCTGAACTGGCAGACCTTGCTGGCATTGGGGCTCTATAACCTGTATTTTCTGCCTTTTGTGATTCTCACCCTACTGCTTCCCGGTATTCCCCTGTTGGTGTTCCGGCATTACCGGGTCAAGGAAGCCATCCGCAATGGCACCTATACCTCCAAATGGGTGGGATATGAGAAGTTAAAAGCCCGGCGGGCAGAGAAAAAAGCCGCCCGCCGGACCCCCAAATATTAAGCTGACAGCCAGGTGAAATCATGTCGTTACTTCCCTTTTGCTCCCGCGATATCCGCTACAAAAGCCCCCTGGGGGCTGTCAAAGAAGGGCAGCCAGTAACCCTTCGGCTGCTGCTGCACCCGGATGCCCGATGCGAACAAGCCTGGCTGCTGCTTCGCCGGGACGATGTCCGGGACGCCCAACGTCTGGAGCTCTCCCGCACAGAGGACCGGGAGGGATATCACTGTTTCACCGTGACCTTCACTCCAACCGAAGGGCTGTATTTTTACACCTTTGCCTACAACGGCGGTACCGGCTTCTATGAAATCACCCGTTTCTCCGGCGGCCAGGGCCAGCTCTCTCCGGAGGGGGAAGCCTGGCAGCTCACCGTCTATACCGCCGATTTTACCACCCCGGACTGGTTCAAAGGGGGCGTTATGTACCAGATATTCCCTGACCGCTTTGCCCGGGCCGGGAATATCGGCAAGCCCTACGCCGACCGGTGGTACCGGGAGGACTGGGGCGGCACGCCGGCCTGGCGCTGGGATGCCGAAAGCCGGCAAAATGGCCACTTTCTGTCCAACGACTATTTTGGCGGCAATTTGAAAGGAATCACCCAAAAGCTCCCCTATTTGGCCGAACTGGGTGTCACCTGCCTGTACCTGAATCCCATCTTTGAGGCACATTCCAATCACCGGTACAATACCGCCGATTATTTCCGCATTGACCCCACCCTGGGGACCGAAGAAGATCTGCGAACCCTTTGCGTCCAGGCCAAATCCCACGGCATCAAAATCATTCTGGACGGCGTCTTTTCCCACACCGGAGACGACAGTGTCTATTTCAACAGAACCGGCCGGTATGGGGAAGGCGGCGCCTACCGGGATCCCAACTCTCCCTACACACCCTGGTATAAATTTGAACAGTGGCCGGAGAAATACCATAGCTGGTGGGGCATCGACACCCTGCCGGAAGTTGTAGAGGAAACCCCGGACTATCTGGAGTTTATCTGCGGGGAAAACGGCGTACTGCGATATTGGCTCCGCTGCGGTATTGACGGCTGGCGGCTGGATGTGGCCGACGAACTGCCGGATGTGTTTCTGGATGCCGTCCGGGCAGCCATCAAGGCTGAGAATCCCGACGCCCTGCTGCTGGGGGAAGTCTGGGAGGATGCTACCACCAAAATATCCTACGGCGCCCGGCGGCGGTTCCTCCGGGGCCGTCAGCTGGATTCGGTAATGAATTACCCCTTTGCCGACGCTATTCTGGGCTTTGTCGGCACCGGGAAGGCAGAAGTCTTCCTGGAACATGTTTCCGACCTGGTGGAAAACTACCCGCCGGAGGCCCTCCACTGCCTCATGAACCATGTCGGCACTCACGATACCCCCCGGGTGCTGACGGTGCTGGGCGGGGAACCCCAGTCCACCCACGACCGGGCCTGGCAGGCCCAGCAAGTTCTTTCGGACATGGAGCGGGCAAAAGGCATCCGGTTGCTGAAAATAGCTGCCGTGCTGCAATTCACCCTGCCCGGCGTCCCCTGCATCTATTACGGAGATGAGGCCGGCATGTCCGGTTACGGGGATCCCTTTAACCGGGGCTGCTTCCCCTGGGGGCAGGAGAACCTCGGACTGACCGAGCATTACCGCCGCCTGGCGCACATCCGGCGCACCTCCTCCGCCTTTCAGACCGGCGATTTCCTGCCGGTGCTGGCCCAGGACAGCCTGGTGGCCTTCCGCCGGAAGGATGAAAAGGAGGACATCCTCATCTGCGTCAATGCCGGAGAGGCACCCATTCCCCTTCCCATTGCGCCGGAATGGAACCAGGCCACCCTGCTCATGGGCAGCCCGCCCTTGGCAAACACGCTGGTGGTTCCCGGCAAAAACGCCTGCATTTTAAAGATATAAAAACGCAATAGATAGCCGCCGTTCTTCCATTGCCTGGAGGGACGGCGGTTTTATTGCCTATGATTGTTTTTATGGCACCGGAACCAAGGTCCAGATCCCGGCACATTCGGCATTGGCATCCACCCGAGCCAGCCGGCCGTTCTTCCAGCCGATGACCTTTCCGGCCGGCATATTCCTTCTTCCGCTGATGTCCCATTTTATTAGGAATGGCGTACTGCTGGTATGTAACTCCAAAAAGTCATCTGGAATCACAAGATAACTGCCGCCTGCAATCTGAATGCCCCTCGCACCGGCAACCGATTGCTACCGTTCCAACTGCAGGTTCCAGAATCCGTTGGGTGTGCCATTGTCGGTGAACAGAATCACCGATGCGCCGTTGGAGGTCAATGCACCTTCCACCACCGCTGTTTTGCTGGGATACACCTTGGAAGCCAGCCGATAGCTGCCGTCGGTATTTTTCACTATGGCCCACAGGACTTCCTCCGAGTAGCCTGAAACCAGCTTAACCTGATTTTCGTTGATGGCCTTCAAGTAAAAATCCGCCGTATATGCTGCTTGAATGGTGTAGTATCCGCCCCCGCGATAGGTAACCACCCAGCGTTGGTTTTCTCCGCCGTTGTCCTCCCATTGCTCCACCTTGGTATTGTCTGCCGTGTAATAATTTTCCCCATCCAGCAGCAGCCCGCTTTTCACATTGGAGAAGGAATATACACCGTTTGGCAGAGTCTGTAAGGTGGTTGGGGTAATCTGCCATTTGGCGTTAGTCGTTCTGGTGTCGCCAAACAGAACCGTCGCCCCTCCGGCAGCAGTGGACGCTGCATAAACCGCAATGGCATGCCCTGGGTAGGCCTTGGAAATGAAACGGTAGGTTGTCCCGCCATCATCGGTGACAATGCGCCAAAGCTGTGTATCCTCTCCGGTGCAATATTGCAGTTGACAAACCTCTGAATTTGCTCCGGTGGCCGTTACCGCCAAATTTGGATTTTGCCCCGATGCAATGGTGTAATAGCCGTCCTCCTGCTTGGAAAACAGCCAAACCTGTTGATTATCTTCCAGCTCCGCTTCCTGGCGCAGGGTACTGTTGCTCTGCGCCGCTATTGCACCATTCAGATATAACCCACTTTTCTCATTCTGAATCCGATAGGCGCCGTCCGGCAAATGAAAGGACTGTTCTGGAGGAAAGTCCCCTGAAACCATCACCCAAGGGTAAATACCATCACCGATTTTTATCTGGCCCCCAATTCCACTGGGAATAGGACTTAAGAATTGATCAGAATGATACTGCGGTGAAAGAATGATGGTTCTTTCACTGTCTTTACGCACACTCCACCGTTGATTGGCAGTTCCTAACTCCTTGCTGACTACAACATCCCCTTTCTCATTTACTGTCAAGCTCATCTGGGGATTGTATAGAGGTGAGATTCGATAATATCCATCTGACTGCTGTTGAAACACCCATTGCTGATTGCTATTTCCTGTCGCAACTGCAAGTTGAACTTTCGTATTATCTGATAGTTCAAAATTCGTGGCATCCACAGCTAAATAATAATCACTTATATACCGCAAGCTATAGGTTCCAGCCGCCTGATTTTCATTAGCATTGTGTACATCCAAGTATTCTTTCAATGCAACAATATCTTCTTCATTTGGAAAAGTTCCTTCGGCATTCAAATCGGTTAACCTGCGGCAAACACCTGCCGTACTGTATGGCCAAGCAAGTGGACGTTCACCGTATACAGAATCACAGAGGCGAAAATAATCCTGAAAGTTTACCATCGCATCGCCATTAACATCTCCGTATCTTATAACTGTAAATTCAGCAATCACATCGTCTTGGCAAGTGCACTTCACAGTACAACCTGTTCCTATTTCTTTATTGATATCTATTTCATACTCGCTAGAAAAGACCCGATATTTCCCTCCTAATAATCCATTTTGAATATCCTTTGTAGTTAAAGAAGTTTCTTTTAATATAATGCACATGTCTTCATAGTCAATAAAGAAAGGATTATTCATCCCTTCTTTTTCAGTAATACTAAATCCTAAGTACGATGATGAGATAGAGGTGGACAATGAAGCCAATAAAGTTCCTTGCGCAATGACTGCATCGGACGACTGGCTCCCAAAAGGTTCATAATATATGATTTTAGCATATCCAGTATCTGTATGATTCCCTGTAACAGTAATCTTCCACTCCATATCACTATATTTGTTAGGAATACTAGAAGATTCTGGAGTTTCAGAAAAGTTGGTAATATCCAGCAATAAAACACGCTCTACAGGAGTTTCTGTTTTGTTAGAAAAGATAAAACTAGTTCGATTAAAAAAGTATTCCTCCCCCTTGCGGCGCGTTGAACAGACAACACCAATACTATTATCATTTACTGGAGGTATGGTTATTTCTGCATATACTACAGGCGGCTCATCTGTAACTTCAATAGTATAATATGTACTATCAAACGCAGAGCATCTATCATATCCAAAATCGTTTTTATAAAGGTTATACATATTTCCCTGCGGATCTTGTTCTACTTGATTATTTAGGGCATCGTACATTACCCAAGCAAAACCTTCATCGCACCATTTGTCACCCCAGGAGTTCATGATTTTAAAAGCACCCCACTCATTCTCCTCCTGTTGACCATTTTGATTTAAATCACAATATATTGAATCATCATAACCAACAATTACAAAATCATGCCCTTTTGGGGCTGTCGAGCCTTTTTTATAATAATTGGCTATGGCAACCTTTCCAATTGATTCATTATTCTTCTCTCCAGGTAAAAAATCATAGTTAAAACCACTCGCTGACACAGGTACAATATAACCTTCGGATAATCTCAATTTAAGTGCATATAAATCCTGATCTTGACAACCATTAAATCTATGATTGGGATCTTCTTCTGTTCCGTCTGAATTCACATCATCAGTATCTGATAAAAAACTATGTGAAAAATATTGAGTAACCCTATATTGTAACGCCTGCTTCATCAAATCTTTATCTGTACACCAGGTTTTATATTCATCTGTAAATTCATTAGGCGTTGGCATCACCGCCTCTGTTAGTGCTCCACAAAATTTTAAAACTCTGTAATTATCCACATAATGTCCACCATCATCATTTCCTGAATTGATATTTCGATATGCCCACATCGGCGAAAATTGATGTAATGTTTCTGAAGCAGACCAATCTTTTAATTTTGCTATTTCATAGGTAAAATGGTAATAAGTCGAGGCAAAAGAACTACATGAACCAACCGGAAGTTGGTTCCCCACCGGGGGCAAATACTTACTATATTGTTCTGATGTACTAATATCAAAAGAATCTGGGATTTCATAGTTATTACGTCCGTACAACAATGGATCTTCTGATATTTCTATATCATCTTCTAATAATAAACTTGAAGCGCAATTTAAATCAAGCGATGTATTCACATCATAAGATAATGCAGGAACTGAAAACAACATATTTGTTGTAAAAACAAGAACACATAATAAAACTGCTATACAGTTTTTTAACCCTTTCATTCTTATTTCCCCTTCCATTGTTTAAACTGGTGGATTTAGAATAAACTTCCTCAATAATACTACATCCGTTACTGACAAGGTGCTGTCACCATTAAGATCATGTTCCGTAGTTCCTTCTCCATTCAAAATAGCTTTCCGGCACAGCACCACATCGGTAACCGTCGCCATGCTGTCTTCATTCCAATCGTACCTGGAAAACCCCCGCAGGTACCGTTGGGTTACCCTTGCACTGTAAATATATCCATAATAAGGAAGAGGTGCACCTGCACTGCATGTATAGGATACCGTTCCGCAAGCATCATCCGGTAATTCAAATACAAGATATGGCCGGTGCAATACGGTATCACTAAATGTTTGTGCCTCAAATTCCTTATCTGGTTTCAATATCTGCCCGTGCAAAGAGAGAATGGAACAATCCAGACGCAATGTATCGCTGTCAGCTGGATCTAAAATAGTAGGAAGTTCGATATTTTGATCGGACAATTCCATGACTGCCACTCTTGTTTCCGGATAAAAACGTTCCAGCGGAACAAGAGAATTGATTTGGTTATTGGATAATATATAACCCACAATTGTTGCGTTTAAGGCCGCTTCCGTTTGCAGCCACTCCAGATCGGAAATCTGGTTCTGCTGGATAGAAACCAATGCATTTTCCGCCATGTGAAAAATGCCCTCTACCTGTTTGATCTGATTATTGTTTAAATACAATTTTGTTAAGCGAGGCAGCCCATCCAGATGCTCAATTTTTTTAATCTGGTTATCATTCAGATATAATTCC
>CAYZTR010000001.1:0-27301 GCA_964481575.1 uncultured Eubacteriales bacterium | reverse complement strand
TGGCGGCAGCCACCGGCAGCACCATCGCCCACACCAGCACCAAAATCAACCATCCACAAAGAAACTTTTTCATTCCCAACAACAACCCCTTTTCAAAATCAATCACACGCATCTCTGCGCAAATATATAAACAAAAATACTATCCATCCTGCATGGAAGCATTGCACGGAATGGAAGTCTCTACAATAGTAGGACACACGCTTTGAACCGCCAAAGCTATAGGAATAAATTGGCATAATAGTACCACACTAACAAAGATTGCTAAAAACTGTTTTTTCAGGATTACCTCTCCCTTCGATTTCAGTATTTTTTCTGATAATTACCACATATAGGTATGATATTTATGATTTTCATGCACCCAATGCAGAATTTCTACTTCCTCCTCCGTTAAGAGTGCGTCCGCATAGGCCACAGATAATTCCACAAACTCCGCACCATTGTGTACCCAGAGATGGTATAAGGTCGGAAAGACGAACTGCTGGCCGGCAATGGTTTGCTGCACAGTCATCATAGATGCAGGTGAATCCAGGAAGGTATAGGGGGACATTAAAACCACCTCGTGCCCATCATAGGTTCCATAGTAAAAATGCACTTGCACATTGGACAGATCCTCCTGCAAATTGTGCTGCTCCTGGGGGGATAACGCCCGGTGGTAAACCTGCTGATAGTAGTCCACATAATACTGCGCATACCACGCTGCATAATCCTCTTGAACCAGAGCGGCTCTTTCCCTGGTTAAAGGCGCCAAATCCTCTCCAATCTTCGGATTTTCAGCGGGCAGCGGAACCTGCGGCGTTGTGATTTCGGTCTCCTGGGCAGGGATATCCGCAGGAACCACCCAATAGGAAACCGCCGGTTCCGGGGCCTGCGGCGCGGCGTTCTCCTCCGCTGGGGCTTCTTCCTCCCCTTCTATCACCACAATTTCCTGTACTTCCTCTTCAGCCGAATCTGCTGGCTCGTCGATCTGCGCCGGCACATCCTCTGTCAGGTCCTCCGCCGTATCCTGTTCTGTGGACACCGTACCGGGGGAAACAATTCCGCCGTTTGTTTCCTCTGCTGGTGTTTCGTCTCCCCCACCGCAGGCGGAAAGCAGCACCAGCGCCAACGCTAGCCAACCGCAAAGAACCTTTTTCATAACCAACAACTCTTTTTTCATAACCAACAACTCTTTTTTCATAACCAACCACCCCTTTTCAAAATCAATCACACGCATCTCTGTGCAAATATATAAACAAAAATAATGCAATCACACCATTTTATTTATATACTTTACTATATCATATCAAAATTTCAAATATTTGTCAATCGAAAAAGCGATTTACCAATCATCGGCCCGAAAAACGCCGGGGTGTATATGCAATCACCTTTCCGGCTTTCTTCTTTTCAAATAGCGCGGAGCATTGCTGCGCTGCCGCAAAATAAAATGCCCACCCCCGAAGTGAAGCAGGGGGCGGACATAGGTATTGCAATTTCAAGATGGCGTTGCGGGTGCCGGATTCGGGCAGCGGACAGCCCGGAGAAAAAAAGCCAAACCCAGCAAAAAAAAGAGGGCCATGGTGCCGACGCCCAGCTGCACACTGCCAGTCAGTTGGGAGATCAGGCTAACCACCGAGGTTCCCAAAATGGAGGCGCCTTTCCCGCAAATATCCATCAGGCCGAAATACTCCCCCGATTTTTCCGGCGGAATAATTTTTGCAAAATAGGAACGGGAAAGGGCTTGGATGCCGCCTTGGAACATCCCCACGGCCACCGCCATTCCCCAAAACTGGGGCTGATTCCGAAGAAAGACCGCATAAACGGCAATGCCAAAATAGGCAAGAATGCAAAGGGGGAGCAGCCGCTCCGGCCCATAGCGTGCGGCCAACCGGCCAATGAGCAGGCTGCAGGGGAAAGCGACAAACTGCGTTACCAGCAGCGCCAACAACAGGCCGGTACTGTCCAGCCCCAAGGCTGTGCCATAAGCGGTAGCCATTTCGATAATGGTATAGACGCCGTCAATGTAAAAGAAGAAGGCCAGCAGAAACAAAAGCACCCGCCGGTTCCTGGCAATCTCCAACAGGGTATGCCCCAACCGGGCGAGACTACCGGAGGCGGATTCCGCCGGCACATGGACAAAATATCGCTGTCGGTAAGAACGCAGCAACGGCAGCGTACAACCCAGCCACCAAAGGGCCACGATCCAGAAAGAAAGCATCATAGCCACTGGCAAGGACAACCCCAGGCTATCTGCTCCTAATACCAAGCCTAAGCACAGGACAAAGGGAATACAGCTGCCGATATAGCCCCAGGCAAATCCCTGGGCGGACAAACGATCCACCCGATCCGGGGAAGTAATATCCGGCAGCATGGAATCATAAAAGATCAAACTTACCGAATAGCACACCCTGGCCAACACAAACAGGAACAAAAACAGCAACCACTGTTGCGCCAAACCTATGGCAAAACAAATAACTGACCCCAGCACCACCGACAGGAGGAACAGCGGCTTTTTTCGACCGCCGGCATCCGAAACAGCCCCCAGGATGGGGCCGCTAAAGGCGGTCAACAGGGTGCCGATTGAAGCGGCATACCCCCAATAAGCCAGGTAAGCGGTCTCCGAAAGCCCGCCGCCGCTTGCCAATGCGTGAAAATAAATGGGCAAAATGGTGGTGGACAACAGGACAAAGGCCGAGTTGCCCACGTCATATAAGATCCAATGGCGCTCCTGGGGCATCAGCCGCTCTTTCATACTGTGCTCCCTTCCCCGGAACCGTTGCCGGTATCCTTGCCGCCGAAGGTGTAACGGTAAAGGGGATCCCAAGGATGTTTTCCCTGCACCGTCTCCAAGAATGCTTCCATGAGGGCCGCTGCTGCCGGCACAGCCTGCCGGTACAGCTCCAGCAGGATGCGGTTACTGTCCGCGCACCGGGGATCGGGTTTGAGATTCACCACCAAGCCCTGCATTTCCTTTTCGTTGCCGGTGAGCCGGAGCAAACGGTAAATGGCACGGCGTTTTCGCTTGCCGGGGGCCACCAGCAACGCATTGTAAAACTGCATGGCTCGTATGGCATGGAATGCCTTCTCCGGGGAAACTCCGGCATAAAACCGGCTGACGATGCGAGCCGCCCTGGGGGTGGGATGGATATGCTCTGTGAGGCATTTGGTTACCGGATCAAATCCGTCCCGCACCAGCAGGCTCCGATCAAATTCCACTTCAATTTCTGTATGACTGCACCCGCTGGATACAATCTTTTCATCCACATAAGCATGGCAGGCCCGATCCAGGACAAAATGGCATATGACCCCATAAAGGTAAACCAGGGAAGCCACCTGATACCGGGACTTCCGCAGCACCAGTCCGGCCTGCCGAAAAAAGGCCAGACCGGGCTGGCTGTGCAGCTCATACCCTACCTGGTTGGTGGGATTGGGACGCAAGGGATGATAATAAAACAACAGATCCGGCCCATGAAGGCCCAAATCAAACAAGGCCTTTTCCTGCAGGATCACCTGCTGCAAGGAGGCAGACAGTTGCGAGAAAACCTCCTGCCCGAACCGATAGTGTGCATAAGTGGACGGCATGCCGCGTCTCCCCTTCTACATTGTGATACGTCTATTGTGTCCAGCATACTGGTTGAATATCAAATTTTACACCCCGTCTCTGTAAAACTTTGTAAAAAAAACAAGCCGCCTCCCATCAGGAGACGGCTTGGTGTTCTATTGACTCAATCTTCAAAATAGGACTTCAGTTTTTCTTCCTTTTGGGCCTGCAATCTGGCCAGTTCCCGCTTCCCCAGAGGATACCCAAACCAGAGCAACAGGAAGATCAGCAGATACAATACCGCTGGGATCAGCACCGAGGAACTATACATACCGCTGAGCGCCGATTCCGTCAGATTGTCAGCGGAGTAGCCAATTTTCAGCAGCGCGGCATTGACCAGAATGGCCGCCACCGTCTGCCCCAGCTTACGCATAAAGGTAAAGACCGAATAGCTGGTGGCATCATCCCGGATGCCGAATTGCACCGCATTGTAGTCGATGGCCTCTGTGGCCAGCGCCCAAACCTGCAGAAAAATAAAGGCGTTACCAATGCCACTAAGGAAGCAAACCAGCAGGAACACCCAGGGGTTGGTGGTATGAAGGAAATACAGCACCAGATTCAACACACCCGCCGCCAACATACCCAAAGCGCAAAGCTCCTTCCGGCCGAACCGCCGGTTCCACTTACCAATGAAGCCCATAATGGCAAGTACCGGCAGATACTGGCAAACCGTGGGAAGCATGGTCAGCCCCGGGGCATTAAAGTAGTTGGCAAACAGGTAGGAATAGTAGCTCTGGCTGAACATCTGCGCCGCCAGAAACAGCATACAGGCCAGGGATAAAGTTACAAAGGGGCGGCTTTTCAGCAGTGCTTTCAGAACCCGCAGCGTAGCACCCCGTTCCTGCTTAACTTTGGGAGGCGAAGGCACACGCTCCACCGTCCAGCGATAGCACAGCAGGCAAGCCGCCACCGACAGAGCCGAAATCAATACCACGCCCACAAAGATCTTAGGGTAGGACATCACCGAAACGCCGTCCACCTTCACATAGCAGGCGCTGATGAGCACCATGGCCGGCAGGGCTCCCAATGTAGAACCGATGGAGCGATAGATAGACAGGCTGGAACGTTCCGCATCGTCGGTGGTAATCACCGAAGCCATAGAGCCATAGGGAATATTCAGGCCGGTATACAGCATCCCGAACAGGATATAAGTGACGCAGGCATAGATAAAAGAACCGGTGGGGGACAACCCTGGAATCCGGACAAACATCAAAATCGCCGAAAGGGATAGGGGAACCGTCAGACGCTTCAGCCACCGACGGTAGCGACCATCCGCCCCTACCGGCTGAGCATCCACAATTCGGCCCCACAGGGGATCATTGACGGCATCCCAGACCCGTGCAATGATAAACAGCACCATAACCAACGCTACCGGAATGGCCAGCACATCGGTATAGTATTTCTGCAGCACGCTTTGCACCAGACCGAATACCAGCAGGGAACCCACATCTCCCATGGCATAGCCCCATTTTTCTCTGGTGCCGATACCGCTGGTTCTGGCAATATAACTTTTCTCCATCTCCATCATCTCCTATTTATTCGACAGCAGTCATCCGCTTATTCCGGCGCATTCCTTCCAAGAGCAGCAGCACCACCGTTTCCACCGCCAGGGCACCGGTCACGGCGGCAATCAGGGGAATATTTTTAGAGGCGGCGGCCAGACCGGCCTTGCTGAACAGGAAGTATTCATACACCAGGAAAGACAGCAGCCAGATGGCCACAGCGTTTTTATGTTTCCAGGGACGCATATCGTAACCGGGATCCTTTTGCAGGCCCCGGTCAAACACCCGGTGATTGGGGGCAATCCGGCCGCAGACGGCAATCATCCCCAACATTACCAAAAAGGAAATGGCATAAATGTGCATGTAATTGATCCCGGAGATCCATTTCAGGCCCGGCACATACTGGAACCAGAACTTGAACCCCGAGTAAAAAATCAGATGCCACACAGTGGCGCAGCAAGCGCCCAGAGTGGAGCCTCGCTTCCAGAACATCCCCACCAGCACCAGGGTGATAATGGGAATATTGTAGAAGCCGGTGAAAGAGCGCCCGAAGTCATACAGCCCGGTGGCAAACCGCAGGAAGGGGGTAAAGCAGATGGCAAAAGCAGCGAAGAGCCAACCCACGGCTTTGGCGTATTTCACCGTCTTTTCCTCGCTGAGATTAGGGCGAAAAACAGGCTTGAAAATATCCACCATAAAGATGGTCGAAGCAGCGTTCAGGAAGGAGTTGTAAGTAGAGATCACCGAACCGAACAAAGCAGCACAGAACAATCCCTTCAAGGGCCAGGGCAGCGCATAGGCTACCAGCGTAGGATAGGCGTAATCCGAACTGTCCACCGTAATGCCCCCCAGAGACAGATAGGCAGCAGCAATGACGCCGGGCAGCACCAGGAACAGGGGAACCATCATCTTCAAAAAGCCGGACAGCAACACACCCTTTTGCCCCTCTTTGAGATTTTTGGCGCCCAGGCAGCGCTGAATCAACACCTGATTGGTACCCCAGTAAAACAAATTGGCTAGCAGCATCCCGGTGAAGATACAAGCAAAGGGAACGCTGTCGGTCTTGCTGCCAATGGCATTCAGCTGGTCATAATTGTGATCCAGTACGTAGGAAATACCGCCGACGAAGCCACCGTTACCGGAAGCCTGTCCCACAGCAATAAAACCGAACACCACCACCAGGGCCGCACCCAGCACCAACAAAATTCCGTTGATGGAATCAGACACCGCCACAGCGCGCAAACCGCCCAGCACCGCGTATAGAGCCCCTACCACACCAATGGCAATGATGAGCACGGTAATTCCAACGTGGGTATCCACCCCCAGCAGGGTGTTCAGATCAAAAATCTGATTAAAGCCGATGGCGCCGGCATACAGGCAGACAGGAATCCCGATGAGCAGATAACCTACCATAAACAGGATGGATACCATGCGGCGAACTGCCACACCATAACGATCCTCCATAAACTCGGGCAAGGTGGTATACCCCCGCCGCAAGTACATGGGCAGAAATACAAAGGCCATTACCACCGTGGCAATGACAGCGGTGGCTTCCCAGGCCATGCCGGACATGTTCTGGGTATAGGACTGGCCCGAAAGGCCCACCAGATTTTCCGCCGACAGGTTAGTCAGCAGCATAGAACCGGCAATGAAAAAGCCGCCCAGGCCATTACCCGCCAGAAAATAACCCCGGGAGGTTTTCTGATCGTCACTTTTCCGGACAATCAGAGAGGACACCACTGCCACCAGAAGGGTAAAGGCCAGGAAGGTGATGGCAGTAAACAACAATTGTCGATTGGTCATGGGATCACTCCTTTATCAACGCTTCAAACACCGGGGCAAAGGAAGAATCTTCCCGGTAAAATACCGCCGGCTCTCCTAAGGGCGCCGCCACTGTGCAGGGACCGCCGGTATAGGGCTGCCCCGAAAAGAGATGGATCCAGTTCCCCTCCGGCAGAGTCAGCTGCCGGGCGGTTGCGCCCCGCTGAATCACCGGAGCCACAAACAGATCCTCTCCCAGGAAATAAGCATAATCCTCAGAATGCCTGGAATAATCATTGCAATGATAAAAGTCCGGCCGCATCACCGGGATACCCTCCCGGGCCTCCTCCATACAATGTTGTAAATACGGCTTCAATTTGGCATGAATCCGGCTGAGCTTGACCGTGTAAGGCGCCACACCGGGGCTGTCATACTGGGCATTGATCCAGGGGCGGATGGTCTCATGGCTGCGCATCATCGGGGAAAAAGCGCACATTTCCTCCCACCGGACAAAGACTTCCGCATCCCGGTGCAGCCGCCCCAAGGTAAAGAATCCGCCCACGTCGCTATGCACCACCGGCAAACCCGAAAAGCCCAGATTGAAGGTAGCCGGCATGACACAGGGCAAACCGTAATCCTTGGTAAAATCCGTATGCTGGTCGCCGTTCCACATAATATAGGTGTGGCTCTGGGCACCGGAATAGGCCGACCGGGTAAAGAACATCACATCGGGATTGCCGTATTCCTCCACAGCCTCCCGGTTGATTTTGGCCCAAAGCACCGGCCATTCATTATGTAACAGGGCGGGATTCCCATCATGAAGCACGCAATCCACCGGAAGATACTCCCCAAAATCGGCCATATAGCCATCCATCCCCAGATCCAGCATGTTTTTCTGAATCAGGGTATGCTTCAGATAATCCACCATATCCGGGTTGGTCAGGTCCATCATCCCGGCCTGGAAGGTGGTGGTCATGATATGGTAAACACTGCCGTCCGAATGGGTGATGAGCCAACCCTTTTCCTTGCAGTAGTTGTATATTTCGGCGTCCTTCAGCAGGTAGGGGTTGATGTACCCCAAAAAGTGAACCCCCCGCTCCTTGAGCCGCGTGATTCCTTCCGCCAGATTGGGATACAGCCGGTTATCAGCGCTCCAGTTCCAATAGACCTGCTTGCCCACCTTGGTGATCTTCTCCCCCGACCAATCCTGGCACCAGACGCCGCAGACTTTAGCGCCCTGATCCAGCATCCGGAAGGCCTTTTCTGTCACCGTTTCGATGCCGCTTTGCACCCCCAGAATAAACCCGTCATAGCACCAGTCCGGCAGCTGCTCCCGAACCGGCAAATCGGCATTCAGCCGCCGGTTGATCTCCCGGAAGCTGTCCTCCGCCACATACAAAAAACTCCGGGGGCATTGATTGAACACATAAGTAGACTCCATGGGCTTTTGAAAAACAGCCTTTCCGTCACAGGAAACGTCAAACCGGATGGCGTACAGCCGACTGGATACATAGGTGGGCATGGGGGCATAGGTGCCAATATGACGCAGGGGCTTTTCCCGGTAGAGACACCGGGGCAAAATAGCCTTCTCCACCACAAAGCGGTACTTAATATGCTCGGAGACGAAATTGACCACACGTTCCCCCTTCAGGTTCAGCTTTCGGTACTGCTCCCCGCCGCCAAAGATGGCCTCCTCCGGCGTGGAAGGGAACCGAAACCGGTAAGCATATCCTTCGGTAGCCGACAGTGTCACTCGCAGGGCGCCCTGCTCCACCATTGCAGTTAAAGTCAGCGTGACACCGTCTGCCGAAACAGTCAGCACCGCACGGTCAGGCCCCTGTTCCAAGATTTCCACCCGGGTCAACGGTACTTGCCGTTCCACTTTCTCCCGAATCTTCACCGAGCCGAATCTGGCCCGATAGGTCTTTTGCATACGAATGGCGGTAGCAAAGGGCGTGCTTTCCCCATGCTCCACCACCGTGTGCCCCTTAAATTGCAGCCGGAGTCCACCCTCCGGCAGCGAAGCGAGCTGTAGCTCTGTTTCCGTTTCTTTTCCCATCACAGCACCTCGATGTCAGCCAACCGGGCAAAAATCCGGAAGGCCTGGGTATAATCTCCGTATACCATGGAGACATGATGGGCAATGCCGTGATAGATCACCTGATCCAGAATGGTCTGCATGGGAAGATCAAACCGCACCTTGGCATAGGTGCCGGCCAACAGCTTCTCCATGGGGATGGCCTCCCCCCGCTGCTGGAACAACCGGTAGGTTCCGCCTACACTGTCCAGCCGGGCCATGTTGATCTCTCCGGTTTTTAAAACGAATCCGGCAGTAACGCCCCGGCCGCCGCAATGGTAGGTATCCATGGTGCTGTCCCCGGCGGACAGATTGCACGGAGCCACACCGTCATGCCACATAAGGGCGGAGTTGTCCTCCACATTAACCTGGGACAGATCGGCCATAAAGGGGGTGTCGGCCCCAGCCGCCCGATGACAGATCATGGTGACAGCACAGTCAATGTCCCCTTCGCAGGACAGAAGAATCCCGTCGCTTTGCACCAGGGACATGGAAGCACAGGGAGCAATGCCGAAGCCGGAAGCCCATTCCGGCCAACAGCGCAGGGCAATGGCCGTCAGGGCGTATTTCTCCGCAAAAGTACGCAGCTTGGCCGCCAGCGCCACCACTTTCTCCTTCTGAGCTTCGTTCAGGGCTCCGCAGTCAAACTGTGTACCCATCTTTTCAGCATAATGGGTCAGATAGCCTGACTCCGGCTCCAGATCCCAAAGATCCTGCAATTCGTAATGATCGATGAGAACGCCGAACTTGCCATACAGAGCCAGCTCGTCCACTCCCACATTGAAAAAACCGTGGGCCCGGTAACCGATGATGCCAATATGCGCTTCCTGTAGCGATTTTCGCATCCGGATGGCATCCACCCAGTTTTCATCCATCCGATCCCCCACCGTATAGGTGTAATCCCGGATGCCGCTTTTATAGAGGTTGGAGGCGTTGAGATTCACGCCGCAAACGGAGTTCAACCGGATTTTGCCGCCGTTGTAGGGGAGCTCCGGCAATCCCCAGAGCAACAGGGGCTTGTCACACAGCTTTTTCAGTTCCAGCACCAGATGCCCCAAATGAAAGGTGCCGGAGATCACCACCATAGCGTCCACCTGAGCCGCAGCCAATCGATGGCCTGCCGCCAGGGCTTCCGGAACCTCCATAATGGGGGTCTCCTCCGCCACCAACTGCACCTGCGGCAGCTGCCGCAGATCCGCCAAAATGTTGGCATACAGCTTCGCCGCCGTCTCATAATCAAAGGTATTCCGGGTCAGGCACACCACACCCAGGGTAATTGCTTGCTTCATAGGCCCTTTACTCCTTTTTTTGCACCGGACATTTTCTCCCGGTTATTTGGCAATATCAAAGGCTTTGCCGGTCAACGCGGCTTCCCGCTCCAACCGCTTGAAATACAGCTTCCGATATTTGACGCCGCAAAGATAATCGGCAGTCAAATCGTAAAACTTCCCTTCATAAGAAAAGAGGAAGGTATTCCCCAAATTAATATACTCCGTTCCTTCCATCTTGATAAACAGAAAGGAATATCCACCTATGTACAGGCCCTCCTTATCACCGGTCAGCGTGTCAGTAAGGATGGGGGTTCTGGTATGCTCCAGACCGATTTCGTAGAGAGTCACCTGATGGTTGGTAAAGAGAGGACCCTCTTTGGCCTGATCATAAAGCCGGTCAAACTGTACATTCTGCCAGTCTTCCCAATCGGGTACGGTGGTAAAGGGCAGCTTCTCTCCCGACAACAACCCGTATTCATCATAATGGCCGGTCATGCGGCATTGGGTACAAAAAAAGTCATTCTTTTCGCTGCGGATGGTTTCAAAACCGCCGCAGTTGGGGCAAATATACAGAAAATTCTCTATTCCCTTGGCCCGCCGGTCCCCCACATATTTCCGGGGGTTCTGCTTTTGGGTCTGGTAGGCATCCTCCCACAAATCATCGTGGATAATCTGGTTAATCTGCTCCACCGACATCTCCGCCAGCTGGGCGCTGGAATAGACCTGCACCACCGCACCCCAGATGGGGCCGCGCCGCCACTGTTTGGTCCAGCGGGGCGCCACAAAGTAACCTCCCTGAAGCTTAAAGGTCACCAAGGCGCATTTGGCATGCTTCACCAGCTTGCCGGTGGAAGCGGCGATGGGATTGGTCTTCCCGTTAAAAGAGCGACTCCCCTCGGGGAAAATGCCGATGTTATTGCCATCCCGCAGACGAGTCAGAATCTCCCGGGTGGTAGTACTGGCCACCGAGCCCTTGAACAGCGGAATCGGATTAAAGGCCAGCACCAGCAGCTTGGAAGCCAACCCGTTCCGGAACAGATGCTCGCTGCAAACAAAGTACAGATAATTTTTCACTGCCAGTGCCAGATAAATCATATCATTATCGGTGGTGTGGTTGGACATGGCAATAAACGGCTCATCCATCTTGAGCCGTTGCTGTACCGAAAATCCGTATTTCCACTTCACATACACCCGGGCAACGGGCGTGGCCACCGCCATGACCACCCGCTGGAACAAATTGGGGCGGATGGGCTTTTTCTTTTGCTTCATTTTCAAAAAATCCTCCTGCAGAACAGAATTTCGATCATAATATTAATTTCTACAAATTTGCTATGCAAACTAAGAATAGCATGTTTTCTATTCTGTATTATGAATGAATTGTAAATTTCTGCGCTTTCAACAACCAAAAAAACGCAGCAGCGCGGCAATATGTTCGGCGTTACCCATATAGCCGCAGTGGCCAAACCCGTCCATATAGTGGAATTCCACCTTCTCCGGAGCATAGCCAAACATGAGCATCACTCGGCGAAGCATATAATTCTGCTCCGGGCGGTTAGGCATATCGTCCGATGCAACAAAAAGAATGACCTTGGCCTTCTGGTCCGGATCCACATCCTCCTGCACATAGTAAACAGGAGCGGCCTCGTCAACCCGCACCAAACGGTTATCCTGGCCGCGGTACTTGAGGATATTATAATGGGTGGTGGGCTGACCATCGTCAAAATCATACCCGGCAATGTCCCGGTCGGGATCGATACCGTATTTTTCCAGATACCGGTGATCAAAGTACAGCATCATGGTCAAGTAAGCCCCGGCGGACGCCCCGCCAATATAATACCGGGTAAAATTGCCGTATTCCGCCCCGTGCCGCAGTACGAAATTCACGGCGCAGGCCGCATCCTCAATAAAAGCGGGAAACCGCACCTGGGGCATGACCCGGTAGTCGGCCGAAGCCACGGCCACCCCGGCTGCCGTCAGAGGTTCAAACACATGGGTATCCAGTGCCCGGCCGGTACCCTCCAAGCCACCGCCGTGAAAATAGATAAACAGCGGACAGGGAATGTCCGAATCCGGCAAATAAAAATCCACCTTACCCAGTTCCCCAATTTCTGCATTGTAAACAACATTCAAAATACTACGCACATTCTTCAACCTTTCCTCGCAATTTCTATGAGCCTTTATTTTGGGTCTTTCATTTTAGAATCCTATTTTCTGAACGCAGCGAATTCCCCGGCTACAGCCCAACACAAAGCGCCTATCTCTGGACTGAAGCCCCCAAAAACACCCCGGGAATCCACACAGAGCTTCGGAAAGCAAATTTATTATAATCGTTGCATCCCTGCTTGTGCAACCCCTTTTTCCAAAGATTCCACACATTTCGCTATGTTTGGGTCATTTTCACGAATCCCAAGCTAAAAAGCTCCTAGAATTCCAAGGAATGTTGCTGATGATTCACAAATCAGCCAACTGTGCCTCTTTTCCGCTGAAAAGGAGCCCCCGCCGGAATACCGGCGGGGGCTCCGCATTTATTTACGAATCAGATTACACGATCCGGGGAATCCCAGCATGCCGTCTGCCAAAGTGGAAAGCTGTTAAAACAGCTGCAAATCGCCGCCCAAAGGCAGACACATTTCTTCAAGATCCCGCCCGGCCGCCAGCAACATCCACAGCTTCATAAACGCAGCCGCCGGCGCCATAGGCGGCAAGGGGCGGATCTGGAGTTTCACAAAGGCCCGGGTGCTTTCGTATGCCATCTCCCCCGTGACCCCCACCAGAAAGACCGGGATCCCCCGTCGTGCCGCTTCCTTGCAAAACATCTGTAAAGGCGCGCCGCCAGTACAAAGAGTACCGCTGTGATACCCCTCCAGCAGAACCGCCCGGACGGTATCCGGCAACGCCGGATAAACCATGCCGGGATGTACCGCCAGCCACAGTACCGGCGCAGTTTCCTCCAAAGCAGGCAGGTCCAGAGGAAATATGGCATCCGGTGCTTCTGGGAATACCGGATCCTGCCAAAAACTGTCCCCTTTCCACACCGCTACCTGCTTTCCCAGCAAACTGTGTACCGCATCATCACAGGCAGCCTGCTGCAACAACCGGCTCCCCCGATGGATGGCAACCGTTTCTCCGGCATTTTGATAACTAACATAGACGCCATGACCGTCACCGGCTTGGATCCACTGAACCGCCCCGTGAAAATTTATCAACCCATTGGCTCTGGGATCGGAAAGCACATAATTGGAGGAAACCAGCACCACCGGCGGCGTACAATTTCCTAAAGCATAGGCCAACGCCGCCCCGCTGTAAACCAAAGTGTCTGTGCCGTGGGTCAGGATGATTCCATCCATCCCTTCCGCCAGCCCCGCCTGTACAGCAGCAATCAGCTGCCGAAGGGTCTCTCCAGATGCGTTTTCACTGAGCATTCGGAAGGGTTCCCGGCAAAGAAACTCTGTGTCCGACGGATAGGCTGCCCGATACTGCTCCAGCAAGCGGTCACCGGACCGGGTCTCCGGTACAATGCAGCCCTGGGACACCTGACTCCCGATGGTGCCGCCGGTTGTCAATACCAAAATCCGCGCCACACCGCATCCCTCCTGTCACAAACCAGCTTTTATCTAACTGTATTATAGACAATTCGTCTTGTTTTTATGAAGGGTGTTTTT
This sequence comes from uncultured Eubacteriales bacterium, assembly GCA_964481575.1. Classification (GTDB taxonomy): domain Bacteria; phylum Bacillota; class Clostridia; order Oscillospirales; family Acutalibacteraceae; genus UQRS01. Next base: position 13,451 of record CAYZTR010000001.1, on the reverse strand, counting down.
CCGCAATCATTTCCTGCACTTCAACCCTATCATGTGTATAAAAATGCCGATCCTAAGCAAACCACAATGCAGGTGCTTACGATCGGCTATTTTCATGCATTTATTTGACCTTCAATTACCCGCCGGGCTTCCTCCGCCACGGATTTCTCCAAGGGCGGAACCCCCTCCAGGGAATAAGGCAAACCCAATGCTTTGTATTTTACCGTCCCCATGGTGTGGTAAGGCAGGGGTTCCACCTGTTCCACATTGGGATAATCCCGGAGCAGATTTCCAAGGGCTTCCCACTCCGCCGGCGCATCTGTAATACCGGGAACGATAACATGGCGAATCCAAACCGGCGTCCCCTGCGTCCGGAGAAAATCCAGAAATTCCAACACCGGCTTTTGGGGCTGGCCGGTCAATTCCAGATGGGCGGCAGCATCCATGTGCTTGATGTCCAGCAACACCAGATCGGTCACTGCCAGCAGAGCCGCATACTCTGTCGCCTGCTCCGGCCGAAACAGGACGCCGGAGGTATCCAGGCAGGTAGAAATGCCCTGGGCTTTGGCGGCAGAAAACAAAGCCGTCAAAAAGGGCAGCTGCAACAAAGGTTCCCCGCCGGTGGCGGTTAGACCGCCGCTTTCATAAAATGCCCGATTTCGCAGCATTCCCGCCAGCAGACTGTCCACCGTTTCCGGCTGCCCGGCCTCCAGCTTCCAGGTATCCGGATTGTGGCAATACCGGCACCGCATGGGGCATCCGGCAAAAAACACCACATACCGGACGCCGGGACCGTCCACCGTACCGAAACTCTCTACTGAATGAATGTACCCAGTCATATCAGAAACTGTCATGGAAGGTTCGGGAGATGACCTCATCCTGCTGCTCTTTGGTCAGCTTGATGAAATTCACCGCATAACCGGAAACCCGAATGGTCAGCTGCGGATACTTTTCCGGATGCTTCTGAGCATCCAGCAGGGTCTCCCGCCGGAATACATTGACATTCAGATGATGACCGCCTTTCTTGACATAGCCGTCCAGCATAGCCACCAGGTTTTTCCGGGCGCTGACATCATCCTTCCCCAAAGCGTCCGGCACAATGGAGAAGGTGTTGGAAATGCCGTCCTGGGCGTCGGCAAAGGGCAGCTTGGCAACCGAGGCCAGAGATGCCACCGCCCCGTGGGAATCCCGTCCGTGCATGGGATTGGCGCCGGGTGCAAAAGGCTCCCCGGCCTTCCGGCCATCCGGGGTAGAACCGGTGTTTTTGCCATACATCACATTGGAGGTAATGGTCAGGATGGAAGTGGTGGGAATGCCGCCCCGATAGGTGTGGTTCCCCTTGATGTCCCCCATAAAGATATGGAGCACCTCCTTGGCCAGACTGTCTACCCGGTCATCATCGTTGCCGTATTTGGGGAATTCGCCCTCGGTCTGGAAATCCACCGCCAGTCCGGCTTCGTTGCGGATAACCTTCACTTTGGCATACTTAATAGCTGACAGGGAGTCTGCCACCACCGAAAGTCCGGCAATACCGGTGGCAAACCAGCGGGTCACCTTCTGATCGTGAAGCGCCATTTGCAGCCGCTCATAAGAATACTTATCGTGCATATAGTGGATGATGTTCAGGGCATTGACATACACCCCGGCCAACCACTTCATCATGGCCTTATATTTCTCCATGACGTCGTCAAAATCCAGATATTCGTTGGTAATGGGCCGGTATTTTGGCCCCACCTGCTTGCCGGAAATCTCATCCACACCACCGTTGATGGCGTAAAGCAGGCACTTGGCCAGGTTGGCCCGGGCCCCGAAGAACTGCATTTCCTTACCGATGCGCATGGAGGAAACACAGCAGGCAATGCCGTAATCGTCCCCGTGCGTCACCCGCATCAGGTCATCGTTTTCATACTGAATAGCCGAGTGTGCAATGGACATTTTGGCGCAATAGTTCTTGAAATTCTCCGGCAGAAACACCGACCAGAGAATGGTCAGGTTGGGCTCGGGTGCCGCGCCGATGTTGTCCAGAGTATGAAGATAGCGGAAGGACATCTTGGTTACCATGGGCCGGCCGTCAATGCCAACGCCCCCGATGGACTCGGTGACCCAGGTGGGGTCGCCGGCAAACAGCTGGTTGTAATCCGGCGTCCGGGCAAACTTGATAAGCCGCAGCTTCATGATAAAGTGATCCACGATCTCCTGAATCTCCGCCTCGGTGCATCTTCCCTCGGCCAGATCCCGCTGGGCATAAATGTCCAGGAAGGTGGAGGTCCGGCCCAGACTCATGGCGGCGCCATTCTGTTCCTTGGTGGCCGCCAGGTAGGCAAAATACAGCGCCTGGGTGGCCTCCTGCAGGTTAGAAGCAGGCTTGGAAATATCTATACCGTAAATTTCGGCCAGCTTTTTCAGCATTTCCAAGGCCCGGATCTGCTCTGACAGTTCCTCCCGCTCCCGGATAACAAAGGAATTCATGATAGTCCGGGAGGTGTTCTTCTGCTCCTGCTTATCCTCAATCAAACGATCCACGCCATAGAGGGCCACACGGCGGTAATCGCCGATGATGCGGCCCCGGCCGTAGGCATCCGGCAGGCCGGTAATAATATGGTTGGAGCGGCAAGCCCGCATTTCCGGGGTATATACGTCAAAGACGCCGGCGTTGTGGGTCTTGCGATGGGTGGTGAAATACTCCACCACTTCCGGATCCACGTGGTAGCCGTTTTCCTCACAGGCCTTGATGGCCATGCGGATACCGCCATAGGGCTGCAGGGACCGCTTAAAGGGCTTATCGGTTTGGAATCCCACAATCTTTTCCTTCTCCTTGTCCAGATAACCGGGGCCGTGGGAAGTAATGGTGGAAATCACCGCTGTGTCCATATCCAGGACGCCGCCGTTCTCCCGCTCCTGCCGAGACAGCTCCAGTACCTGCTCCCACAAAGCCTTGGTGGCCGGGGTGGGGCCCTCCAAAAAAGCGTCATCCCCTTCATAGGGGGTGTAGTTGTTTTGAATGAAGTTTCTGACATTGATCTCGGTCTGCCAGGCGCCTTCTTTAAAATTTCTCCATGCTTCCATTTCAAATACCTCCTGCATGCTGTGCCGGGACAGTTCGTTCCACTGGCAAGAACTTCCACAGCTTTATGATGAAAAAAGCCGACAATCCAGGCTGATTTCGCCCAGACGGTCGGCATATGCTTTCGTTATACTCCATGTGGTTACTTCCACTTCCGTCAGTCATATAACGACTGACAATAAAATACCATAGTTCCGGCTTCTTGTCAAGAGGAAATTTTATTCTTTTTAGGAATATCTAGTGCTTTTGTGAAAATTACACCACAATATATAGTTATTTTTTCCATTTTTTGGAACCAATCAGAATTGACGCTGTCACCAACAGCGTTAAGAGTTCCGCAGCCGGGAAGGTCAGCCACACCCCATCCATCTGCCACAGGGCCGCCAGCAGAAACGCCAGGGGGATCAGAATCACACAGCCCCGCAGGATGGAAATACAAAAGGCCGGCGCAGGATGTTCCCGGGAGGTCAGGAAGGAAACCGCCAGTACATTAAGTCCGGCGAAAAAGTACCCGGGGAAATACAGCAGCAACCCCCGCTGGGCCATTTCCGCCAAAGCTGCATTATTTTCACTGTTGAAGGCAGCCACCATGCCGGCATGCCACAAGAAAATGGAGCCGTACAGCACCACAGCCAGGGTCAGCACCGTGCCCACGGCCAGTCCCAGCGTCCACCGGATGGCTGCCAACTGTCCTTTGGCATGGAATTCGCTGACCATGGGCTGAATTCCATGCGCCACACCATTGAATAAGGTGGTAGCCACCAATGCAATATTAGCAACCACCCCATAAGCCGCCACCCCGGCATTTCCAGCCAATCCAAGCACAATCCAATTCAGCACAAAGATCACCAAACCGGAAGCCATTTCGGTAATGAAAGAGGGCACCCCCAGAAAAAGAATTCCACCTACGCGCCCCAGTGTCAACCTGCCGCGCACCGGCCGCAGACTGTTATTTACCCGGCAGAAATGCCCGGCCAAAATGGCCATACTGATCAACGGAGACAACCCGGTGGCAAAGGCCGCGCCGAACATTCCCCACCGAAAAAGCAGAATAAACACATAATCCAGCACCACATTGGACAAACTGCTGACCAGTTGCGCGATCATGGCTCGGCGGGGCGCTCCGTCATTGCGAACAAAATTCACCAGCACATAATTTATAAAAAAGGCCGGAGCAAAGCACAAAAAGGTACGTAGATAGACCTTGGTCATCACATAAGTGGCCGGATTGCTGCCCATGGCCCGGGCAATCCAATCGGCCCCCAAGATCCCGGCCAGCAGAAATAGAATTCCTGCCACTGCCGCCATCCCCAAAGCATGGGCAAAGATGCGGCCAGCTTCCTGCTGCTCGCCCCTGGCTTTGCGAATGGCGTATTCGGTGGCGCCGCCCATGGCAATCATCAGGGCAATACCGATGAGCAAACTGTATGGCGGAATAGAAAGATTCAAAGCTGTAAGCCCATCCGCCCCCAGCCCCATGGAAATAAAAAAGGTATCCGCCAGAATATAACAGGAAAACCCCAACATCCCCAGCACATGAAAGCTGACATACTTTGCAAAGGTTTTTCCCACAGACCCAGACATGATGATTCCTCCAATAAAAAACCGGGACAAACCGCTTCCCACCAGCGCCTGGCGGAAGCGGATCCCGGACAGTCTCCGTACCCCGGCGGCCGGAAACGTTTCTAATGCAGAACAAATTATAGCACAAACACTTTCCTCATGCAAGAACCAGTTGCGAAAAAGCCGCCCTATTGCAGCGATATTCCCTGCAATAAGACGGCTTTCATCATGCGTGGTCTTAACCGTACATCTGGTTGTTGGACATAAAGGTATACAGCTGTTCCCCGTGCTGCTGCTCTTCGGCCTGAATGTGATTCAGCATCTTTCGGGCCTCAGGGGTTTTGAACTCAAAAACACAGGTGTCGTACAGAGCTGAAGCATGCTTCTCCATGGCCAGCATGTCCTGGCACAGGAAGGCATCCTGCTTTCGGCTTTCTTCATCGGGATAGCTGACACTGCCGCAGTTACAGTTGTTGCCGTTGTGAATGGAAGAAGGCACCGGATCCACCTTACCGCTCATCATCTGGGTAATGGTCTGCAGGTGCTCCCGCTCGGTGTCTGCCATAGTTTGAAACAGGGCGGACAGCTCCTTACTCTTGGCATCCTGCGCATATTTTTCATATTTGCCAATGCAAAGCTGCTCCTGCCCTTTCAAATCCTTCAGCAATTCGGTTTCTTTGGTACTCAACATCATAGAAAAACCTCTCCTTTCAGAAGTCTGTTTTTACTATGTGCGAATTTTCCCGATTTATACCAAAACCATATAGAATTTGATTTATCCCTGCTCCCGCAAATAGTTCAGCGCCCCGGAAGCCGCCACTGCGCCGTCAGCCGTGGCGGTGACGATCTGGCGCAGGGGTTTGGCCCGGGTGTCTCCGGCGGCAAATAACCCCGGCACCCCGGTCTGGCAGTTTTCCTCCGCCAGGACATATCCCTCTGCATTCAGCGGCAGCAGCCCGGCAAAGGCGGCATTGTCCGGCGCCACACCTATGGCAACGAATACCCCCTCCACCTGCAGAACATAAGCCCGCTCTCCCGCCTGGAGACAAAGCCCTTCCACCACCGACTCCCCAAACACTGCGTCGACCGCCGTGTTCCAAAGAATTTCGATGTTTTCCCGCTGCCGTACCTGTTCTGCCAGAGGCTGCCATCCCCGGAAGTTGTCCCGCCGGTGAATTAAATAGACCTTGGGACACAGTTCTGCCAGATACAGCGCATCCTCCAATGCGGTATTACCGCCGCCGATAACGGCTACCGGCTTGTCCCGGAAAAAGCCGCCATCACAAACGGCGCAGTAGGAAACCCCTCTGCCCCGAAATTCTTCTTCCCCCGGGCAACCCAGCTTACGCCGTTTTGCGCCGTTGGCAAGAATTACAGTTCTGGCCTCCAGAGTCTGCGCATTGGTCACCACCTGATACCCGGGCCCCTGCACCCGCAATTCCATGGCTCGCTCGCTGATAATCCGCGCCCCCAGTGAAACAATTTGCTGTTTCATTTGCTTCACCAGTACCGGGCCGCTGGCTGTAACACCGGGATAATTCTCTACCTGCGCGGTTTCGGTCAGCTGCCCGCCGCAGCCGCCTGGCTCCAGCAACACCGCCTGAACACCGCCCCGTAACGCATATAACGCCGCCGTCATACCCGCCGGTCCGCCGCCGATGATCACAAGATCTTCCATTAAAAAGCCCCCTGTTCTTTTTGCAATGCTCCTGTAGTATGCCCCATTCCTTCGCATAAAACCCCGTCGCCCCGGCAAGAATACTATTGGGAGTGATAAAACATGGCAATCAACAAAATAACCACAGATAATTTTGAACAAGAGGTTTTGCAGTCTGATCGTCCGGTGCTGGTGGATTTCTTTGCAGATTGGTGCGGCCCCTGCCAGCGGCTGGCGCCGGTGGTGGAAGAGATTGCTGCCGAGGAACAAAATATTAAAGTCTGTCAGGTGGACATTGACAAGCAGCCCCAATTGGCCCAAAAGTATGGTGTCATGGGTGTTCCAACCCTGGCGTTTTTCCGAAATGGCAATCTGATGAAAACTACCATTGGCTTTTGTGAAAAACAGGAGATTCTGCAAATGATGCAGGCATAACCCTGCCGTAACCTTCCGGATGGATCGGAATAAACTATAGGAAACCATACGAAAGATTCTGAAAATTTCATACAATAAAAGGAAAAGGCTCTTGGTCATATTTGTACCAATGCGCCTTTTTTCTTCACCAAAAAGCAGACACCACAGATATTGTAGGTGTCTTCTTTTCATCTTATATGCACCGGGATCATAGGAAATCCCTTTTTATCATTTTTCAGGAAAACCAGGGAAACAAGCGCAATCCCCAAATTCTGAACCCTTGCACTAAACTTTCTTCATCAATCTCATCCTAATAATACATCGCTGATCAACATCACACAAAAGCCCACCAAAAGTGCATAGGTAGCACCTCTTTGATGTCCGTGTGCATGGGTCTCCGGTATCATTTCATCGCTGATTACATATAGCATAGTGCCGCCAGCGAAAGCAAGCGCAAACGGCAGAATCACTGAAGCGACGGTGACTGCCAAATATCCCAACAGTGTTCCGATGACTTCGATTACACCGGTAAGCATGGCACATATGAAAGTTTTTCGCGGGGTGACGCCCGCCGCCAGCATAGGCCCGATAATAACCATACCTTCTGGAATATTCTGCAGTGCGATACCCCCGGCAATCATCAACGCCTGGGCAGAATCGCCTGATCCAAACCCTACACCTGCAGCAATACCTTCCGGCAGATTGTGTATGGCTATGGCAGTAACAAACAGCAGTACCTTGCTTAAATCCGCATTGTGATGTGTTTCTTCATCATTTCCTATCAACCGATGCAGATGCGGTACCACTTTATCAATAAAATTGAGGCATACCGCACCGACGAAAACGCCGACCACAGTAATCAAAATACCGTATTGACCGCCGTACTCCAGCGAGGGTAAAATCAAACCCAGCACCGCGGCCGCCAGCATAACACCTGCGGCAAATGATAAAACAATATCTGAAAATTTATGGGATAATTTTTTGAATAGGAACCCGATCAGCGAACCGAAAACTGTTGCGCCGCCAACCCCAATTGCTGTAAGCAAAACCAGTTTCATGATTGCACTCCTTCTATCAATTCCTTGATGTTGAGAAAGTATAGTATAAAAGGCCGCGCTTTGCAACAAAGCAACCATTCTGCAAAAACAATATTGCAGCTCAAATTTTCTTAATCCATGGGTAATTTTATGCGTGATTGGAACAAATGGAACCACATGCACGAAATCAGATGCTGATGGAACTGGTTCCATCCGTGAACAATGTCCAGTTGTAAAAGGCAGTAATAGCCGAAAAGGCCGCGCCGCAGTTGATCGCTTTTCGTAGTGTTCCTTGCGGTACCTACACCCATGAAAGCAGCGTACCAAGCGCATATCACAGATGAAATTTTCATTGGAAGCCAAAAGCGGCTGAGATTTATTTTTTATAATCGCCTTTCATGATTGGCCGTTTCCCGGGATGCCGCCGCTTTGGTTTTACCCTTGACCCATCCACGCATCAAAAGTGTTCTCAACAATCTCTTGCAATTGAAGCTTTTCTGTTTCGGAAACCAGCGCACCCCGAACCGCATGGAACGCAATACATCTCAGTTGTATATTGTTCAATGCATATAAGTCTTTGATCCGTTGATACTCCTGTTTTAAGGAGGTATTGGAAACCACCATATTATCTGTATTGAGCGTTACAGCAATACCATCTTCTAAGAAATTCATCAAGGGATACTCCGCTGGTGTTTGTACCGCCTTTGTCTGCAGATTGCTGGTATAGCAAAGCTCCAATGGAATATGCTTTTCCCGAAGCAATGCAAGAAGCTCCCTATCCTCCACCGCACGGATCCCATGCCCGATGCGAACGGCGCCGAACTCCACAGCGGCCCGCACGCTTTCAGGGCCGGCGGCCTCCCCGGCATGGATCACAAAGGGAACGTTCCTTTCCTTGGCATAGGCAAAAACCGGTTGGAAGTTACCGGTGGCATACACTGCTTCATTTCCGGCCAAGTCAATGGCGCAAACGCCTTTTTGAAAATAGTCCGCCGCCACCTTCACCGTCTCCATATTTTCCGCAAAATTGCCATCCCCCCGCATGCAGCACAAAATCAATTGGGAGGCAAAACGGAAGGCTGTATTCCCCTTTTGCAAGCCCCCAACGGCAGCTGCCACCACCTGGATCTGTGTCAGTCCATTTTGCAAATGCAGCTGGGGTGCAAAACGGATCTCCGCATAACATAAGCCTTGCTTTGACAATTTGCCAATCAGGCTGTAAACCGCGTGCTCTATGGCCTCCTCTGTTTGCAAAACTGCCAACGGCAATTGGAATTTTTCCAGGTATTCCCCCAGGCTTTTGCACTCCCCTGTCACGGAGAGCATCTCTGTCAGCCCCCTTGCATCCGTAGCGGGAAGAGGAAGGTTGGAAAGAGACGCTAAATATAAAATTTCTTCTGCATCCAGCGAACCGTCCAGATGCAAATGCAGATCAATCATAAAACAGCCTCCTTTTCTGATGAAATGATACCATGAGGGAAGAAAAAAGGCAAGTTCCTGCCCCCTGCATCAACCTACGCAAATCGGAAAATTCTACAATCATCCCGTTTGTAAGAAAATCTTAATAGTTCACAGGCGGCTCCATATGGTATAATAACTGCATAAATGCAGTTATTATACCCACAAATCGCCCCCACGCCGGGGGACCGGCGGAGATGGCGCATAATTCCATTCGCTGCGCATGGCATTTTAAGCACTTTTGCTCGCCGTTTACACGGCAACCGCAAAAATGTGCAAGGATACCATAACGCTTCGCATTTATCGTATCATAATTGTGTAAAACACCATTATACCAACGGATCAAAATGTCCTGCGCCATGTCCGTTTTTGCAGGAGGAGTTATCATGTGTATTCTGATTGTTGACGATGAAAAGGAAATCGCAGATTTAGTGGAAGTCGTGTTAAAAAACGAAGGCTATCAGACCATCAAATATTATGATTCGCTGGAGGCGCTTCCGGAAATTCAGCGGAATCACACAATCGACCTGGCAATACTGGATGTGATGATGCCGGGAATCGACGGGTTTGAACTCTGCGAAAAAATACGGGAGCGGTATACCTATCCGATTATTATGCTGACAGCCCGGGTCGAAGATATGGACAAAATCACAGGCCTTACCATCGGTGCAGATGATTATATCACCAAGCCCTTTAATCCCCTGGAACTGCTGGCGCGTGTGAAGGCTCAGTTACGCCGCTATAATAAATATGACGCCACCCAACCTTCACCGCCGGATTGCTATGAGAAAAATGGCATATTCATCAACAAGCAGGCGCACACCGTAACCCTGTTTGAAGAACCGGTAAATTTAACGCCAACAGAATTTAAGATTCTGTGGCTGTTGTGCGAAAACGCCGGGCAAGTTGTTTCCTCCGAAACCATCTTTAGAACCGTTTGGAAAGAGGCATATTTAGACAGCAACAACACCGTTATGGTGCATATCCGAAGGATCCGCGAAAAGCTGAAGGAGCCGCCTAGGAATCCTAAAATCATTAAAACCGTTTGGGGAGTAGGTTATAAAGTTGAAAAGTAGTGCAATGAAACATTATGTCACACAAATCATCATTTATACGGTGCTGTATGTTCTTTTTCTCGTGGTGATGGATACGGTATTCAATGGAATGATAGTTGATTGGTTATACAGTCATTTGCCTTATGCCATTTTCAATCGGATCAACACCAATCAGATCTCCACAGCACTTCTGGTGTATATCCTGGGTCTGGTAATTATATCTGTGATCTATGTGTTCAAGCTGAATAAACTATTAAACATTGCAAGCAATGCCATTTGCGAAGAAAGCCCCAAGATTTTCGGAGAAGACTGCCCTGAAGAATTGCGCGGCTTCAGCCAAAGGCTGCAGGATTTCAAGTTTGCACTGGCGAAGAATGAGCAGGCACGGCAGCTAGCAGAGCAGCAGAAAAATGACCTTGTGGTGTATTTGGCCCATGATTTAAAAACGCCGTTGACCTCTGTCATCGGGTATTTGAGCTTATTGGAAGAAATTCAGGATCTGCCAATGGAGCAAAGGAAAAAATACATCGGCATTGCATTAGACAAGGCATATCGCTTGGAGCATCTGATCAATGAATTCTTTGATATCACCCGGTTAAATCTGCAGGCCATACCCACCCAGAAAACCACCGTGAATTTAACCATCCTTTTGATTCAAATCCTGAATGAGTTTTTCCCAATATTTGAGGAAAAGAAGATCAATGTCATTCAGAGAATCGAATTGGAACTAACCATCTGCGCCGATGCGGACAAGCTGGCGCGCGTGTTTGACAACCTATTCCGAAATGCTGCAAATTACAGCTACGAAGGGACAGATCTCATTTGCGCCGCCTATAAACAGGGCGGCAATATCATCGTCAGCATCCAAAATACAGGTGATGTGATTCCGCCGGAAAAGCTGAACCATCTATTTGACAAGTTTTACCGGTTAGACACGGCGCGTGGATCTGCTACAGGCGGAACTGGCCTGGGTCTTGCCATTGCAAAGCAAATCGTAGAATTGCACAACGGCACCATTTCCGTAATCTCCGAGCAAGGGATTACAGAATTCAAAGTCACGCTGCCAATGTAAGAAAATCGTAAGAATATTGAAAGATAGCCTTAAAACAAAATAAAAAACCTTGCGTTATAATACTCCTATCCAATCACAGATAGGAGTGTTTTTTATGAAAAGAGCAAAAAATGCAGGCCGCAAATTCGGATGTGTTCTGCTCCTTATTTTGATAATACTGGTACTAATCGTTTCCGTAGTCGAATTTCAAAACCGGGCCACCGGCAATCCCATGGATTCCGCAAGTCCTGTGCAAAGCAATACATTGGATGGGAACGCTCTTGTGGCAGAATTTGCCAATGAGCATCATTTGCAGGTAAGTGACTGGCCTGAAAATCTGATAGAACTGTTAGAGAAAAACCCGGAAACAAAAGAGTTTGTTCTATATTATCCCATCAAAAAGGATTTAAAACCCACAATTGATTTAAAGGAATATAAAAACACCAGCAGCGTACCGCTGCTGATGCAATGGGACCAACGATGGGGATACAGTACCTATGCAGGTGAACTGATGGGGTTATCCGGCTGCGGCCCAACCTGCCTTTCCATGGTTTCCATCTATCTTCTCCATAATACGGATTATACCCCCAGGTATGTTGCCGATTTTGCCGAAAAAAACGGATACAGCGTGCCGGGGAACGGCAGCGACTGGAAGCTGATTTCCAAGGGTGGTGAACAACTTGGTTTAGATATAACCGAAATTCCCCTGGATGAAAATAGGATCGTCAACAACTTAAAGGTTGGGAATCCCATCATTTGCGTGATGGGGCCAGGCGATTTTACTACAACAGGCCACTTTATCGTCATGACAGAATATGTCAACGGCAAAATTCGGATTAACGACCCAAACAGTAAGCTCCGCTCTGAAGAATTGTGGGACTATGACCGTATCCAAGGCCAAATTCGAAATTTATGGGTTTGCAGAACGTAAAATGCCCCCTCTTCCCACTTTTATCCACAACCATCAATGAATCATAGGAAAAGCGATTGACAGAACGCTTTGCTTATGATATGATAAATTTACACCAAATGCTGGTGAATTTTGATTTTAGGAGAATATGAAAATGGCATTTTGTAGGAACTGTGGGCAGTCCATTGACGACAATGCGGTTGTTTGCGTCCATTGCGGCACTGCCGTCAGCAACACTCCCGCAACGGATCCGGATGACGCATCCAGCGTAGGCTTTGCGATCCTGGGCTTCTTCTTTCCCCTGATCGGCTTGATCCTGTATTTGGTTTGGAAAGGCAACAAGCCCAAGAGGGCAAAGAGCTGTGGAAAGGGCGCTTTAATCGGCTTCATCGTTGGCATCGTTCTGAGCATTCTCATCAGCGTTCTCAGTGTGATCCTCGCCAGCAGCGTTGTTTTCACGTACTAATCCTTGCAAAAGCACCCCGGGCGAGCCTTTTCAAAGGCCGCCTGGGGTTCCCTTTTTCGCCGGAATCCGGTAGTATGTAAAATGCCACCAGACAACACAGAGGCATCCGCATAAAAAGGTCTGCCAGGTAAATTTCACTCTGCAGAGGGGATTGCACCGCGTCATCCCCTTACCCTTATATGGGGCGCAATCACAAATAAAATCCTGGTTTTCTCGAAATGGGAATCAGGAAATCTGTTCGATGCGGCATTTCTGACATAAAGGGCATTGTTCTAAAATATCTTTGCTATCGTAATAACCGCTTTCAATCAAAAGTTCCAACCAATATTCGCTTTCGGAACACTCTTTAAGCGCAATTTGCAATTTGGCAATAAAATCAGCAGTGCCGTGACCGTAAAATGCTTCTCGGATCTTTGCGCCTAGGCCTGTACTACTACGGACAAGTTGGTTTGTAAGTGCGTTTTCTTTCTTAGTCAGTTTTACATAATTGCAAACCTTGATTATCTGTAAAGCAAACCCTTTTTATTTTACAATCAACGGACGATCCGCCATAACATTGTAACCTTTTTTGAAAATATGATAACATTATAAAACAAAAAGAGCAAGGCAACACCTTGCAAAAAATGAATTACCTCTTACTTCTTACTTGTTACTTCCCAAAGCCCCAAGAACATTCTTGAGGTAAGAGTGAAGAGGTCATAGGTAAAAAGTAAGCCCCGAGAACGTATCGTTCTCGGGGCTTTGGCTCCCCCAACTGGACTCGAACCAGTGACACCCTGATTAACAGTCAGGTGCTC